>NZ_JBVIRL010000036.1:0-70095 GCF_055576085.1 Kitasatospora sp. NPDC033851
GGCTGGACCCGCCCCCGCCTACGCGAACCCGCTGCGGCCGACCGCTGGACCCACCTGGTCCTGGCCGCCCACACCCAACTCCGCCTCGCCAGAGCGCTGTCCGCCGACCTCCGCCGGCCCTGGGAACGACCCCAGCCCGTCGAGCGCCTCACCCCCGCCCGGGTCCGGCGCGGGTTCCGCAACATCCGCACGACCCTGCCCTGCCCAGCCGCTGTTGCGAGACCCTCCCGACCCGGACCCGGGCCCCCACCCGGGCAAACCAACCGCCACCGAGCACCCGACCACAACATCGGACTCGCCCTGGTCACCAACCAGTAGCGAACAGGCAGGCGAGAGTCCGAACGCGACAGAAGATCATCACCGGAGGTAAAACAACAAGCTTTGATCTTGTGGCGGATCCGTCCGGTGGCGGTTGTCGTGGTGATGGCGCACTGGCGGGTCAGGGCCCGCACTACTGGCGGGAGGGGGATATTCCGACCGTGCACTATTCCCCGGCTCCGTAGGCCTATTGGCCCCAGGGGAGTGAGTTCTATGGCTCCAGACAGCGAGCTTCGGGGCGTAATCTGAACGACCGTCTGGCCCTGCCCATCGCCGCTGGGCGACGGCGTCCTTGCATGGATGTGCCGGTCCGTCGAATCTGGGAGGTATCCGCTCGAATCCGGACTGGACCACGCCCGGCCGGTCAACAAGGTACTGGTCGCTGGTCGTCGTCCGCGGCGCCGGCATTCGCAGCGCTGTTCGGTGCCAGGGAGCGGATGCGGGGTATCGGTGAGGGCAGTAGCCAGAGCAGTGACAGGGCTCCGCCGACAGCGGCGATGAGGAGGGTCGCCCTCAGGCCGATGAGGGTGGCGAGCAGCCCTCCGACGATGGCGCCGACGGGACGTGTGCCGTAGTTGATCGTGCCGTACGCGCCCGCTACGCGACTGCGCATGCTGTCGGGGATGACAGCAGCCTGGAGCGAGTTGAGGTTGACGTCAAACAGCATGACACCAAAGCCGGACAGGAATTCGGCCGCGGTCAAGGCGCCGGCACGGAGCCAGAGCGGGCCGCCTGCGGCGGCGGCAATAGCGATCGGCGCCGGGAACAGCACCGCGCCGACGACGATGCTGCGCCCCACGCCGAACCGTCGCGAGATCTTCGGGGCGGACACCGCGCCAAGGAGGGAACCGGTCGCGCCGATCCCGAACGCGAGGCCGATTGCTCCCGCCGACAATCCGAGGCCCCGGTTGGCGAACAGCACGATCAGCCCACTGCCCGCGACAAAGGTGAAGAAGTTGACGGTCGCCGCACATCCGAGAGCCGCCCGCAGTACTGGGTGACGGACGACGAACGACATTCCCTCTCGGGCACGTTGCAACAGCGAGGGCGCCGCTGCATTGCCGGATACGGCAGGCGGTTCGTCGACCGAAACCCGACCGACCAGGGCTGCTGACACCAGGAAGGTCAGGGCATCCACAACGATGGTGACGGGTGCGGTCAGCGCCTGGACCAGAGCGCCGCCGATGGCCGGGCCAGCGACATACGATGCTGACCGGCTGGTGCTGAGCTTGCTGTTCGCGTCGACGTAGGACGCCCGCGGGACGAGGCGCACGAAGAACGGCGGATAGGCGGTGTTGAACAGCACCCCGGCTGCGCCCATCAGCAGCGCCACCGCGTACAACTGTCCCAGCGTCACCGCCCCTAACAGGTAGGCCACCGGAACACTGAGTAGTACAGCGGCGCGCACCAGGTCGGCAAGGACCATTAGACGGCGCTTGTGGGCCCGGTGGTCGACCCATGCCCCCAGGAAGATCGCGAGCAGATTCGGGGTCCAAATCAGTGCGGTCAGCCACGCCACCTGGTTGGCCGAGGCGCCCAGGGTACTGATGGCGATCAGGGGCAGGGCCAGTTCGGTGATCCTGTCGCCGAACTGTGAGGCCGATTGACCGGCCCAGAAGCGGCGGAACCGTCGATCCCGCCACAACGATATTGCGGCGCCCTGATCCGGGCTCTTCACGACGTCTGCCCGGTCTGCTCCTCGGCACCTTCCGGCAGGACGTAGCGCATCAGCCGGACGCCGCGGCCGTCCGTGGGCCGCTCGGCCGGGTCGCGAGTCACGTACGGCGCGAGAATGCGCTCGATCCCGTCCTCGATGGCGGCGAGTTCCTCAGCCGAAACGACGACGCGGGTGTTGGCCAGCCCGGCGAGCCTGCGCCACACCGGATCGAGTCCAGGCTCGACCTCGGCAGCCCACTGGCTCGGGAGGTCTGCGTAGCGCAGGAACATCTGCTGCGACAGCACCCGTGCGGCTGACTGGCCTTCTTCATCGGCCGGGTCCTGCGGTGCCTCGAATCGGAAGCCGCGTGCCACGGCCTCCCACCGTCGCTGACGTCGGTCCGGGCCTGGCTCACTGTCGCGGACCAGCCCAAAGCTCGCCAGGTGACGCAGATGCCAACTGGTCACCGACGGCGTCGCTCCCACGTCGGGCGCGAGTTGCGTCGCGGTCGCAGGCCCGTGCCGGTGGAGATGATCAAGGATCGCCAGACGCACCGGATGTGCCAAGGCGCGCATGGCTTGGGGGTCAGTAATCTCGATATCGCCCAGGTGATTATTGGAGCCCATGGCGTGAGAGTCTCCTCTCACAATTCGTGAGAGTCAACTCTCACACCGGTAGCGTCGAGTAGCAGCCGGTACATGTTCATGTGGGTCGGGTGTAGTCAGGCACCTGCGGCGACCTGTTGCCGGGCCCCGGTGTGGGCGAGTCGGTAGGAATGCCAGGGCCAGAGAAGCCGTTCACTGCCAGGTCGCCTCCTCAGCCCGCTTGTGGGCGTCGCCCTCGGCCCGGGCTGCGAGGTATTCGGCCCAGTCGCGTCGGGCGCAGGCGACCCAGCGGAGTGCGGTGTGGCGGTGCATCCCGGTCACGTCGGCGAGGATCGGGCTGGGGAGATCCGCGGCGAGGGCCGCCAGTGCCGCGTTGCGTGCTGTGCGAACCGGGATGCCGTGCCGGTTGAGCTTCTGGGTCATGCCGTGTGTCGAGATCGGCTTGCCGGGGACCATGCGGGGAAGAGCCATCGAGGGCCTGGGTGGGATCGTGAGAGCTGCGGCCGTAGCTGGGGCTGTTCGGCGAGGCGTCGCAGGAGCTCGGCGAGGCACGGGGGCAGCAGCACGGGGTGACGGCCCAGGACCAGGTGGGTGTGCTTGTCACCGACTTTGAGGTGCTCGGGCGTCAGGAGCGACGGTGCCTTCGGGCCCGGCCAGCAGGGCGTTGACCCGCTCGGCGAGGACGCAGTGAGCGCATCTGCCGCGGCTGTGGGGGTTGCCGGCCCGGCCGCACTGGCGGCAGGTGTAGTCGGCGGCGAAGCCGACACAGGGGCCGCAGACCCCGGTGCCGTCGTCGTCCAGCGCGATCAGCGGCTGGACCGTGCCGCAGCGGGGGCACGCGGCCGGTGACCGGAGCACGGCGGTGTAGCAGACCATGCAGACCGGTCCGATTGGCCATCGGGCGTTGACCGGCTTGGTCTGGCCGCAACGGGCGCATGTTTCCCCGGTTCGGGTGTGCCGGTAGCAGGTGCCGCAGACCGGCCGGCCCTCCCGGTCGCGGCTGACGCAGGGGCGGACACGGCTGCAGATCGAGCAGGTCGCCTCGGGGCCCTGGTAGCAGCCGTCGCAGAGGTCCGGCTGCCCGTCTCGCGCGTTGCGGGCGATGCGCTTGAGCTGTCCACACCGCCCGCACGGACGCCGTGGTCGGCGGTGACGGTTGTAGCAGAGGTGGCAGAGCGCGCCGTCCTCGTCGACGAGGGCGGCGGCTGCGGTCTTCCCGCAGTTCACGCAGGTGTGCATGGGCCGTTTCCAGCACTTTTGGCACAGTCCGCGTCCGTCCTCGCGTCGCACCACCGGGTGTCGGAGTTCACCGCAGTCGGCGCACTCCTCGAACGTGGCGCGGTCCGTGCGGTAGCAGCGGTTGCAGATCGGGCCCTCGGGGCGCCGGGCGACGACTCGCTGGCCGTCTCGGTGGCAGCGTACGCAGGTTTCGCGGTTGCGGCTTCGGGCGTCACAGGATCCGCAGAGCCGCCCTTCGGGACGGAGTTGTCGCAGGTCAGACCGGATCTTTCCGCAGTGCGCGCATCCGGGGCGAACGACCGGATGGCCGGCTTCGTGCAGCACCTGCGCCAGCCGCAGCAGGACTGGCGGGCAGAGGGAACTGCCCGAGGTCAGTGCGTCGGGGTGGGCTGCCAGGTGATCGGCCAGTTGTTCCAGGAACCGTGCCGCCCCGCGTACGGTGATCGGCACCGCCGCTTCCAGGGCCGCTTCCGCGTCGGCGGTGCCGAGCACCGGCAGGGCTTTGGTGATCTCGCCGACAGCGGCGTTCGTGGCGGCTTCCATCCGTGCCGCCTGCGCAGCGAGCCGGGCGACGACCGACGGGGCGGTCGTCGAGAGGGCGGTCACAGGCCCTCCGGCCGTCGGATCGCGGTCCGGCGCGCGACCGGCAGCGGCCGGGCGTCTCGCCGCCGGCGGTCTTGCGAACCCGGCCGAGCCGCTCGTAGAGCAGCAGGAAGCCCACCAGCGCGTTCCTGCCGAGGGTGACATGAGGGCGGTGTTGTTGTGGTGGTGGGGTGGGGTGGGCTGGGGTGTTGTGGGTTGGTTGAGACCGAGGCTGGGGTGGGTTGCTGTGGGGGTTGGTGGTGTTGGTCTGGGGTTGGTGGGGGTGTCGTGAGGATGGTGGGGGGAGGTTGGTGTCAGTGGTCGGGACGTTACGCCTGGGTGTCATGTTTTGGCTGGTCATATGGGGTGCTGGTTCCGTCTGAAGGTGGTTGATGGGGTGTAAGGAACCTCTGTTCTGGTCCCGGGCTGGGTGGTGTGGGTGGTTCGCGGTGGGGTTGGGGCGGGCTGTTCTCAGCCGGTGTGTGGCACGACAGCGAAGACGGGCGGCTGGTCAGCGTTGTCGGGGATGGGTTTCCGCGAGGTGGTCCAGTCGTACTTTGTCGAGGGTGGTTTTGGTGATGCGTTCGGTGCCGTCGAGGATCGCGGTCAGGGCGGCTTCGCGGATCAGGCGTGTGAGGCTTCCGATACGTCCGGCGGTGCGCTGGTGGAGATACGGGGCGTGGCGGGGAAGGCTGCCGGTGTGGTGGCGTTTGAGGTCGAGGGCTTGTTCGAGGTCGGTGATCAGGTCGGTGAACGGGCGGCGGTTGCCCTGCCGGGCGGGTAGGGCGCCGGCTCCTCTTCGCCTCGGATCGCCCACGGGCGGCCGCGCGATCACTGGGCAAATCTGCCGCATTTCCAGCCAATGGGTGCTCCCCCTCTCGAACAACCAGGCGGGCTGAGCGAATCCCCGGCATCAGACCTGTTCATGCCGCCCCCGCTGCTGACACTCTGTCCACTTGGTTGTGCTCCCCCTGTCCACCCCCGATCCGGAGGCTCCCCCCTTGTCCCCGCTGACCCGTCGCACCTTCCTCGGCTCGGCCGCCGCCCTCGGCGCCGCGCTGGGCATCGACGCCCTCCCCGACGCGGCCCCGAAGGCCGCGGCCGCGACCTCCGCCACCGGCACCGGCACCATCCGCGACGTGCGCCATGTCGTCGTCCTGATGCAGGAGAACCGCAGCTTCGACCACTACTTCGGCTCGTTGAAGGGCGTGCGCGGCTTCGGCGACCGCAGCGCCGTCACCATCGGCGGCAACGGCACCCCGGTGTTCGCCCAGCCCGGGCTGCTGTGGGGCCACCAGTACCCGTGGCAGCTGAGCACCACGCCCTCGACGGTCTTCACCAGCTCCGAGAAGTTCGCGCAGTGCGACCAGTCGCTCGACCACGGCTGGTCCAGCCAGCACAAGGCGTGGAACAACGGCCGGATGGACAGCTGGATCTCCGCCAAGCTGTCCGACCGCGCCATGGGCTTCATGAACCGGTCCGACATACCCTTCCACTACGCCCTGGCCGACGCCTACACCGTCTGCGACGCCTACCACTGCTCGATCCTCAGCGCCACCGGCCCCAACCGCACCTACCTGTGGAGCGGCACGATCGACCCGTCCGCCGGCGCGGGCGGCGCCGCGTACGACGGCGGAGAGGAAAAGGGCCTGCGCTGGCAGACCTACGCCGAGGCACTGCAGAACGCCGGCGTGAGCTGGAAGGTCTACCAGAACGCGGACGACAATTTCGGCGACAACGCTCTCGCCTACTTCACCCAGTTCGCCAACGCCCCGGCCGGCAGCCCGCTGCACGACCGGGGCATGGCCTCCGTCCCCAAGGCGACCGGCCGCACCCCCGACGACATCGCCGCCGCCATCCGGGCCGACGCCGTCAACGGCACCCTGCCCCAGGTCTCCTGGATCGTCCCCGACCAGAACTCCTCCGAGCACCCGGACGCCCCGCCGAACGACGGCGCACACTTCGTCAACCTGGTCCTCCAGGCCCTCGCCGCCGACCCCAACGTGCTCGACTCCACCGTCCTGTTCCTCAACTACGACGAGAACGACGGCTTCTTCGACCACGTCCCGCCGCCCACCGCGCCCGCCGGCACCCCGGGGGAGTTCTACAACGGGACCAACATCGGCCTCGGCTTCCGCGTCCCGATGATCGTGGTGTCACCGTGGAGCCGCGGCGGCTGGGTCAGCTCCGAGGTCTTCGACCACACCTCCGTGCTGCGCTTCCTGGAGACGTGGACCACCGCACTCGGCACACCCGCCCACTGCACCAACATCTCCGACTGGCGGCGGCAGGTCTGCGGCGACCTCACCGGCACCCTCGACTTCGCCAACCCGGTGTACGGGCTGCCGCCACTGCCCGACACCAGCGCGGTGATCGGCCGGTCCGGCTGCACCTTCCTGCCCAACCCCATCCCGACCAACAACACCATGCCCGCCCAGGAGCCCGGCACCAAGTCCGCCCGCGCCGTGCCGTACCAGCCCAACGGCTCGGTGGACCGGATCGAGTACGGCCCGAACGGCAAGATCCTGCTCTGGCTGCGGATGTCCAACGAGGGCCGGCAGGCCACCAGGCCCGCCCACTTCTCCGCCTACGCCAACGCCCACCGCGGCGGCGGCCCCTGGCAGTACACGGTCCCCGCCCACGATCCGGCGAGCGGTACCGACGGCACCGCCCAGGACTACTTCAACGTCGGCTCGGGCTTCGGCGACGGCGCGTACGATCTCAGCCTCTTCGGCCCCAACCGCTTCCTGCGCCGGGTCGTCGGCAACGCCACCGGCGCCGGCCGGTACGCCGAGGCCACCAGCTCCTACGCCGCGGCTCCCGACACCGGCAAGCAGGCGATCTGGTTCACCCTGACCAACCAGGCCGCCTCCGGCCGCACCGCGACCTTCACCATCACCACCAACCAGTACCGCTCCGACGGCCCCTGGATCTACAGGGTGCCCGCCGGCGGCAGCGTCTCCGACTACTTCAACGCCGTCGCCTACACCCACGGCTGGTACGACTTCACCGTCACCGTCGACCTCGACCCCGCCTGGTCCCGCCGCTTCGCGGGCCACGTCGAGACCGGCGGGACCAGCATCACCGGCTGAGCGCACAACAGCCGGCCCGGTCCGTACCGTCGGCCCGCCCGGGCCGACGGCCTCGCGCTCACCCGCGTTCGGCCGTACGGTCGGCCCATGACACGCCGTCCGTTCATCCACCGGCGTTGGCCTGAGGTCGCCGCGTCACTGCCCCACCTCCCGCTGGGCGACGCCCCGACGCCCGTGCGCCCGCTGACGGGCCTGGGCTGCCGGTCCGAGCTGTGGCTCAAGGACGAGAGCGGCTACGGGCACGGGGGTTGGGGCGGGAACAAGGTCCGCAAGCTGGAGTGGCTACTGCCCGAGCTCCGACGCGGGCGCCCGCGGACCGTCCTGACCGTCGGCGGCCTCGGCACCAACTGGGGCCTGGCGACCGCGCTCTACGCCCGGGAGCAGGGTCTCGACGTCGCACTCGCGCTGGTCGACCACCCGGTGGACGACCACGTCCGCGCCCAGCTGCGACGGCTGCACGACTCCGGAGCCACCCTCCACTTCGCCCACACCAAGGCCCGGCTGCTGCTGGCCGCGCCCTGGCTGTTCGCCCGGCACACCCGCGGCCTGGCCCTGCCCCGCTACCTGCCGCCCGGCGGGTCCTCGCCGCTCGGCGCGCTCGGGTACGTCGAGTGCGCGCTCGAACTGGCCGAGCAGGTGGTGCGGGGACTGCTGCCGGAGCCCGGCTGGGTCGTGACGGCGGTGGGCTCCGGAGGCACCGCGGCCGGGCTGGCCCTGGGCTTGCGGCTGGCCGGCCTGCGAACCCGCGTCCTGGGGGTCGTGGTCAACGACACCCTCCGCCTCGACAGCGCCGCGCACACCCGGTTGGCGGCTAAGTCCCAGGCGCTCCTGCGGGCTCGGGGCGCTCGACTGCCCCGCATACGGCTCCGTGCGGACGACGTCGTCGCCGAGCGCGGCTGGCTCGGCCCCGGCTACGCGCACCCGACCGCGCGTGCCCGGGCCGTCCTCGACCGGGCGGCGTCCGAGGCCGGCTTGGAGCTGGAACTCACCTACACCGCCAAGGCGATGGCCGCGCTGCTCGACCTCGACGCGGCCGGACGCTTCGCCGACGGGCCGGTGGTGTTCCTCAACACCTTCGGCCCCCGGTGACCGAGTTGGCTGACGTCCCGGTCTTGGTGACGGACCTCAGCAGCTCGATCGCCTGCCGGACCGAGCGAGGCGGCTGCGGCCCTCCAACGTTCGCGGCCCGGACCGCTGTTGTACCGTCCAACCATGATCGGCTCCGCGCTGGTGCGCCTTGCGACCTTCAACGTCCTGCACGGGCGGCAGCTCCTGGACGACGGCCGCCCGCCGACGACGGCCTCCGACACCACCACCGTGCACCCGCTCATCGAGGCCGTCGCGTCCCTGGACGCCGACGTGGTGGCGCTGCAGGAGCTCGACCGCTTCCAGGAGCGGTCGGGCCGGGTGGACCAGGCGCGGGCGATCGCCGAGGCGACCGGTGCCGCGGACTGGCGCTACGCCTCGGCGTTCCACGCCCGGTCCGTACCGGGCCGGACCTGGGTCCTCGACCGGTCCGAACCAGGGCTGCGGGTGTACGGTCCCCGGGCGCCGGGGCACCACGGAGAGGCTCCCTCGCACGGCATCGCGCTGCTGTCCCGACTGCCGGTCCTGAGCTGGCGAGCCCGGCGGTTCAGCGCGCCTCCCGTCGCCCTGCCGCTGCGAGTGGCCGGGCGGAGGGGCCTCACGGTGATCCGCGACCATCCGCGCGCGGCGCTGGCCGCCGTCCTGCAGGGTCGGCGCGGCCCGTTCACGGCGGTGGCGCTGCACCTGTCGTTCGTCCCGGGGTGGAACGTCCGCCAGCTCCTTGCCGTGCACGGCTGGATCGCCGACCTGCCCCGGCCGCACCTCCTGCTGGGCGACTTCAACATCGTCGGCGCGATTCCCGCCGCCGCGCTTGGCGCGGCCGAGCTCCTCTCCTCGGCGAGGTCCTCGACGGCCCGGCCCGCCGCCCCGCCGCCCCGGCCCGGTTGGCGCCGGCTGGCCCGGGTCCGAACCTTTCCGTCACACTGCCCACTGGTGCAGCTCGACCACGTCCTCGCGGCCGGACTCGCGCCGCACCAGCCGGATTCGGTGCGGGCGCCCCGCATGCCGATCTCGGACCACCGGCCCGTGGTGGTCGAGCTGCACCTGTAGTCCCGCCGCCGCACCCCGCCCCGCTGAGCCGCCCGAGCCCGGGGCTGTCGCCCGTCAGCCGGCGGCCGCCGTGGCGGCCGTGGCGACGGTCACGGCCGTGATGGCCGCGACGGCGACGCGCATGTTCCGGATCGCCTGGGTGACGGGCTCGCCCGCCCAGTCGCCCGCGGCGATCTCCGAGAAGCGCAGCTCGACCCGCGCGCGGGGGAGGTCGGGGAAGGCCAGACCGTGCAGCCGGGCGGCGTGCAGGAGCGCTATCAGGGTCGCGGTGCGGGTGTCGGGCGTCCCGTGATGGCGGATCACGGCAGCGAGCCGCTCGCGGAGCTCACGCTCGACCGAGCCGTCCGCCTCCGGATAGCGTCGGACCGGGAAGAGGCCGAGGACCCGGTGGCGCTCCTCGACGACCAGGCCGCGCTCGCACAGCCGCTCCACGGTGGCACGGACCGCCGTGGGGTGGTCCTTGGTCAGCCAGTCCGCCGCCTTCGCCTTGCCGGGAGCCTTGCGCGCGACCCACTCGGTGAGCCGCTCCAGCCGCTCGTCGAGCAGCGGGTCGCCGGTCGGGGTGTGGTCGGTGACGCTGAGCCGGCCTTCGTCGAGCGCGACCCGGCCGGCCAGTGCGAGGTCGGCGAGGAGGCCTCCCGCCACCGCCCATCCGGCGCTCGAACTGTCCTTCGCCACACCGGACTCGTCGTCCAGTGAGAGCAGCATCAGCTCCTCGGCGAGGGTGACGTGCATGTGCAGTTCCTTTCCCTGTTCGGACCGGCCACCCCGCAGCGCGCCTACCAGCCGCCGCACCTGGGTGTCCTCAGCCAGCAACGCCCCGCCCGCGCGGCCCGGTTCCCCGACCCGCCTCCGCTGCCGGACAGGTCCGTCTTCCGCAACGGGTGCAAGGGTGGCGCGGGCTACCGATTCGGAGTTTTCGCCCAGGCCAGGGGTCTGGTGAACCATCCCTGCCGGTAAATCGTCAGCATTGGTAGGCCGGGGGTCCGAACTGCCCGCCACCCAGGGCCGAGGTGACCCGCAGCCGTACGACTCGACACGGCACGGCCCGAAGCATACAGACAGCTCAGGAGATCAGATGACCTCATCCGAGACCTTCTCGGCCTTCTACTCGTCACTCGGCGCCGCTGCACGGGCCCCCGGCGGAGCGGGGGTATCAGGGGAGGGGCCGGCCATGCCGCCCTGGCTGGCGCAGGTGTCGGAGGTGCTGTTCGACGGAATGGACGCCGGCACGGCGACGGCTTGGGCGCGCCGTGTGCACCGGGAGTTGGAGCGGTTGAACGGCAGGGTGCCGTTCAGTGTGGTCCATGACTGGTACTGCTCCGCCGTCGGCCCGATACTGACCGAGGCGAGTGCACGGCGTGGCGGGTCCGCCGCGCAGCACCAAGCCGTACTGGCTTTGCACGCACGGGCCATGGACGACGGTCCGATCGACGAGAGCACGTGGCGCACTGCGCTCGAACCGGAGCTGCGGGAGCTCTTCCGCGACGCGTACCCCTACGCCGAGGCCTACGCCACGGCC
The DNA here is from genome assembly GCF_055576085.1 of Kitasatospora sp. NPDC033851. Taxonomy (NCBI): domain Bacteria; kingdom Bacillati; phylum Actinomycetota; class Actinomycetes; order Kitasatosporales; family Streptomycetaceae; genus Kitasatospora; species Kitasatospora sp. NPDC033851. The sequence goes on from NZ_JBVIRL010000036.1 coordinate 11,152, forward strand.
GCTGCTGCCGCGGGCTCCTATGCGCTGGCGAACGGCTACAGCGAGGCCGCGGCTGCCCGGTACGGCGAGACCTACGCGGAGCTCAACACCGCAGCCAACGTGCGTTCCCATGCCGACGCGAACGCCCTGGCCAACGCGGCCGCCGTGGCGGCGGCGTACGCGGCGGCGGACTCGGCCGCCTATGCCGCGACCTATCCGTCTGCCCGGATCCGCGCAGTGGTGCGGGTACATGCCGACCGGCAGGACGAGCGCGGCGAGCACGCCACCTGGGCGCGCCTGGCCGACGGCCTCGCCGCCGGCCTGGCCCGCGCAGACGCGGCCTGAGCCGGATCGACCCGGCACCCGGGCTCGGGTCCGAGCCCGGGTTCGGGTTTCGGGTTCCGGGTCCGGGTTCGGGTTCCGGGTCCGGGTCCGAGCCGGCTCAGCCCTTGAGCGGCCCGCCGTTGATGGCGACCCGGCGCCCGTAGCGGGTGTGCGGGTAGTAGTCGTACGTGGCGTGGTGCTGAACGCAGCGGTTGTCCCAGAACACCAGGGTGTTGGGGCTCCAACGGATGCGGCAGGTCAGCATGGGCCGCTGGGCCGGCAGGGCGAAGAGCAGGTCGAGCAGGGCCCGGCTCTCGTCGGCCGACAGCTGGGGGATGCGGGCGGTGTAGGCCTTGTTGACGTAAAGGATCTTGCGGTCGGTCTCGGGGTGACGCACCACCAGCGGGTGCTCGCTCTTGGGTATCACGTACCCCTTGGGCGGGGTGTAGCCCTGGAAGGCGACAAGGCCGTCGTGTACCGCGGTCAGGCCGTCGAGCAGCTCGCGCATCCTCGGGGACAGCATCTCGTACGCCAGGTGCATGTTGGCGAACAGGGTGTCGCCGCCGCTGCCCGGCTCCGGCACGCGGGTGAGGTAGAGCATCGACCCGAGCGAGGGTTCGGCGTCGGCGGTGCCGTCGGCGTGCCAGCCGTTGCCGGCGACGTTCGCCGCCTCGGCGCTGGTGCTGATCTCCAGGATGTACGGATCCGCGTCGACCGGGGGCGGGTTGACCGGGCGCAGTTCGCCGAAGTGCCCGGCGAAGCGCTTGTGGTCCTCGTCCGTCAAGTCCTGGTCACGGAAGACGAGGACGTGGTGGTGGAGGAACGCCTGCTTCAGTTCGGCCAGTTGCTCGTCCGACAGCTCCTGCGAGAGGTCGACGCCGGAGATCTCGGCACCGATCACCGGGGTGACCGAGTCGACGGTGATGGTCCGGTACTCCTTGGCGGGTCGGGTGGTGACGGCCTTGACGGCGTCCAGTTCGTACTGCTCCATGACGTGCTCCTGTGGTGTAGGGGTCGGTGGCGAAGCCTGCGGATCGGGTGTCGTCACAGCCCGCGGGCCAGCAGATCCGCAAGGATCAGCCGACCGAAGGCCAGGTTGCCGTGGATGGAGTCGTCGGCCTCGCACAACTCGGGGCGCTGGAAGCCGTCCGGTCCGGTGGTGCGGGCGCGGAGGTCGACGATCTCCACGCCGAGCGCGTCGAGCGCGCTTCGGACCGTCTCCTGCGCGGCCATGAACACCGCCGGGTCGGACTGTTCCGGTACCCGCTGCGGCGGCAGCACGGCCAGCGCCCGCAGGCCCAGACCGAGTGCGTGGCGGTAGAAGGCCAGCGCGTCGCGGACGGTGGCGCGGACGATGGCCTCGAACAGTGGCCCGGACAGGAAGCCCGGGGCGAAACCGCCGTCGCGGTGGCGGTAGATGCGCCAGTTCTCGCTGGTGGCGACGTAGTGCGCGCTGAGACCGAAGGTGGACACCAGCGGGACCGCGAGACGCCCGAGGCCGTCGACGCCCATGTCGGTCAGGAAGCCCCGGTAGTACTCGTCGGCCTCGGCCTTGCGGAACACCACGTCGTGCTCGCGCGGCTCGAAGAAGTCGTCGGTGAACTCGCGCCCGGCACCGATCGGACCGCCCTGGAACGGGATCCGGGCCGCCTTCGCGGCTCGTCCGATCGGACCTGCGTGCGAGTCGCCCAGCAGCAGGAACCTAGCGGGGGCGGTAGTAGTCGAGGACGGCGTCGTCACAGCTGTCGCCTCCCTTCAGCTCCGCCGCCGGCTTGCCGGTTCGCACCGGTGGCGCAGCGGCAGGGGGCCCCGACAGCGCGGTCATGAAGTGGCGCATGACGAAGTCGACGCCCTCGGGCGCCACTTCACGCAGGTTCGGCGCGTAGAACCTGCTCCGGAACGGGAGACCGGTGATGAGTTCGTACGAGGGGAAGTAGTCGACGTCGTCGAGGTCCTGGGCCAGCTGCCCGGCCACCGTCCGCAGCAGCGACTTGGAGTAGGTGTTGGCGGTGAGCACATGGCCGCCGGTCGCGGTCGCGGTCAGCGGGTTCGGTGAGACGGTCAGCAGGACCCGCAGCCGCGGATTGGCCTCGCGGGCCAGTGCGATGGCGTCCGCCAGGTCGCGGTAGACCTCTTCGAAGGTGAACTGGTGGAAGACGTGGCGGTCCGGGTCGAAGGTTCCGCGCACGGTCCCGGGGCAGGACGGGAAGACGGTGCCGTCGGCGTCGTCCCGCCACGCCTCGGTCAGACCCAGGGTGAAGATCAGGCAGCCGGCCTCGGTGACGGCGTCGCGGATGGCGGCGAGGGTCGCCCCGCGGGCTGTCAGCATCTCCTCGGCCGAGGCGTAGCCGCCGGGTTCGACGGACGGGCGATACGGGTCGTGGTACCTGCCGTCCTCCAGCCACGCCTCGGTCGGCGGGGTCGTGCGGCCGAAGGCCCAGGAGAGCCACTGCCGTAGCACGGCGGCGGTGTAGATGGTTCCGGTGCGGAACGAGAACCACCCGTAGTGGCGCGCCCTGCGCTCCTCCTCGGTCAGCCCCGGCGGGGCCGGCTCCGCGTCGTACCAGTTCATGCCCCGCTCCAGCAGGGCGCGGCCGATGTGTGCGGCGAAGCAGGACCCGGCGGTGAGGACCGGGTCGTCCTGCCCGATCGCGAACGCGGGCGTCCACAGGTCGTCGATGGCGAGCGGGTCCGGCTCGGCCACGGCGGAGCGCCAGAACGAGCGCGCCGGTAGTGACTGGTAGGGGTTCACGAGGGATGGTCTCCGATGGTCGAACGGCGGCGGAGGTCGGACGGAACGTCGGTATGGGGGACGGGACGTCGGTGTGGGACGGCTGGGAGACTGGTGCGGGCCGGAGGCCGGTGCCGCGGTGTCGCCCGGGACGGGTGGCCGGGAGCCCGGGCGGCGCCGGGGACGGGGCCCGGAGCCGCCCGGATCCCGGTGCGCAGAGCGCGCCGGGATCACGTCCAGGGGCGGTCGATGCGATCTCCGGGCGTGTCGTCCGACGCCGCGTCGCTCACTTCCTCGTTGATCGCTGCGGCCACCGCGTGCACATGAGGCGGGCGGACGATGCCGTAGTGCGTCGTGTCGAGCCGATGCCAGGTGCTGGGTTCCGGGAGGTGCGGGCGCCACAGCTCCCGCTGCTTCTCCGGTGAGCCCAGCGAGGGCAGGCCGTTCACCGACCGCTCGGCCAGCCACAGTTGACTGGGGGTGGCGCTCAGCAGCGGCATCCGGTACTCGGCCATGCTCCGCAGGTTGGCCCGGCAACACCGGACCAGGCGTTCGGCGTAGCCGTGCGCCTCGGGACCGGCCGAAGCGGACCCGCCCTGGCTCAGCTCATGTGCGAACACCGCCTGGAGCTGTGCCTCGTCGTAGTCCTGGAAGAGCGCGCCGGCACCGGGCGGCGGTGGATCGATCAGGTGGATGCCGTGGACCGGTCGGCCGATCGCCTCCGCCTCCGCGGCCATCCCCATCGCCGCCCAGGCGCCGAAGGACCAACCGGCCAGGTGCAGCCGCCGGGTGTCGTCCGCGAAGCGCGCTCGCAGGGCGGCGGCGTAGCGGCGTGCCCGCTCGGCCAGGGGCCAGTCCGCGGTCCCGGGCCGTCCCAGCGCGGGATCGGCGATCAGACAGACGGTCAGCCGGGGGCCCAGCGCCGACACCAGGGACCGGTAGGCCTGGATGTCGCCGCCGACCGGGTGCACCAGGCACAGCACGTCAGGTCCGGTGCCCTGTTGCCAGACTTCCGGAACCACGTCCTCCGAATCGACCGCCCCGGCGGGTGCCGCCTCGGCCAGCCGGGTCAGGATCTCGGCGAGGGAGACCCGGTGGCTGAGCCGAGACAGTTCCAGCTCGACGTCGAAGTGACGTTTCACCACGCCGATCAGGTCGAGCAGGGTCAGCGAGTCGACGCCCAGGTCGTAGAGCGAGGCGTCGGGATCGATGTGGTCGAGATCCAGCCAGGCGCACAGCCACTCGCCGAGCAGGACGGCCGCGGTCCCGCCTGCCGCGTCGGCCGCCGTGGTGCCTTCGACGGACACCGGCGTGATGCCTTCGGCAGACACCGGCGTGGTCCCGATGGGCACGGTGGTCCCGATGGGCACGAGGGCCTGGGCGCCGGGCGCCGCGTAGAACACGCGGGACTCGTGGATGTCGGTGGTGGAGACCAGCACCTGCGGCAGTTGCAGTCCCATGGCGTGCGCGAACACCCGCTTTCCCTCGGCCACGGTCAGCCCGACCGACAAGTGGGCCCGGTGGCGTGCGTCGGTCAGCGGCGCGCGCAGCGCCATGCCGGTCTCGCTCCACACGTCCCAGTTCACGCTGAGCCGGACCGTGGTCTCGGCGTCGCCGGACCGGTACTGGGCGAAGCCGTCGAGCAGGCTGTTGGCGGCCGCGTAGTCGAGCTGGCCGACGCCGCCCAGTTCCGCGGACATCGACGAGCAGTAGACCGCCACCTCCGGCCGGTAGCGCTCGATCAACTGCTCGACCAGCAGGGCACCCTGCAGCTTGGCGGCAGAGGCACGCCGCATCGCCTCGGCGTCGCGCCGGGCGATCATGCGGCCGCTCGCCACCCCGGCGGCGTGGATCACGCTGTCGAGGCGGCCGGTGCGACGGCCGATACGGGCCATGACCTCCTCGGGTGTCGACTCGGCGAGATCGGCTTCGACCAGTTCGACCCGGTCGGCCCAGGGCGTCAGCTCCTCCGGCAGCCGAGGACGTCTGGCCAGCAGCAGGACCTGGGCGCCGCCGTGTTCCAGCAGCCAGGCGGCGATGCTGCGGCCGATCCCGCCGGTGCCGCCCAGGATCAGGTGCACGCCTTCGGCGGGCAGCCCGACGGGGCCGGGGCCGGCCGTGGACACCGGCAGCGTGACCTGTTCCCACCAGTGGCCCCGGCGGAGAGCCAGCCGGCGCGGAAGTCCGGCCGCGTCCGCCGTGGTGGCAGCCTCGGCCAGCAGCGCCGCCAGCGGTGCGGCCCAGTGGGCCGGGTCTGCGTCGGGGAGGTCGAGCCAGTGGCCCTCCGCAGCTCCCTCCTGGGGTGCCACCTCGGCGGCACCGGCCAGCAGGCCCGCCTCCGGCCGCTGTACCGGTCCGTCCACCGGCCTCGCCCGGTACGACAGCCACCACGGCCTCAGCCGAAGTGGCCCGGCGGTGTCGGCCATGGCCCGCACCAGGGCGGCCGGAGTGTCCAGACAGGCCCAGCGGGCCCGGGCCAGGCTGTCCCGACCGACCGGGCCGCCGATCCCCAGCGGCAGCGCGTGCAACCAGTCGATGCCGTCGTCGCCCGCGCCCGTGCCCGCCAGTGCGTCGAGCAGCCGACCGACCGAGGCGGGGTCGGCCGGGTCGACCTCGAAGACGTCGTCGCCCCGCCGGGCGAACGCCTCGGCGGCGCTGACGCGCACCACCCGGGCGTAGGCGGCTTCGAAGGCGCGGACCGCGTCCGGGTGCGCCGGTCCGTCCGTGAGCAGCACCAGCAGCCGGGAGGTGCGCGAGCCGATCGCCGTACCCGCGCGGCGCAGCCGTGCCCAGTGCGGCTGGTGCAGCCAGGCGTCCTCCGGAAGGCGCTGCGGAACGTCGGCGGCGGCTGGACCGGTCCGGTCCGGTGCCGCCGCGGCGCGGGGGAAGTCGAACTCCGCCAGCTCGAAGGCGGGCGGCGGGAAGTCCCACGGTGCCTGGGCGGGACCGGCGGGCCGGACGATCCGCTCGCCGGACAGCCAGGCGGCGGCCGCCTCATCCGCGGTGAGACCTTCGATCGGAACCGGCGCCCCGGTACGGGTCTCCACCGCTCCCGCGTCCGTGCTCTGGTCCGCAGTGCGCAGCCAGGCCACGGCGGCGGAGACGTCGGGGCACACCGCTGCCAGCCGTCGGCGACGTGCGGGACGGCCCGCCTGGAGGTGGCGCAGCACCTGCGGATAGGCGGAGGGCCGGGCCTCCAGGTAGTCGGCGATCCGGGCGGCGTCGGCGCGCAGGCTCGCTTCGCTGCTGCTGGAGAGCACCAGACAGGGGAGCACGGAGGTGTCCGGGGCCGCTTCGCCCGCCGCCAGGCCCGCGTCGCCCCCCGTCCCCGCGGCCGGCCTGTCGGCCTCGAGCACCAGATGGGCGTTGGTGCCGCCGATCCCGAAGCTGCTCACCGCCGCGATCCTGTCCCGGTCCGTGGGCCAGGGCCGGGCCTCGGTGGGTATGTAGAACGGCGTGGGGTCGGCGCCGAGCTGCGGATTGAGGGCGCGGAAGCCGACGTTGGGCGGGATGACGCCGTGGTGGACCGCGAGCGCGGCCCGCACCAGCCCGACGACTCCGGCCGCCGCGCCCAGGTGTCCTATCTGGCTCTTGACCGAGGTCAGCGCGCAGTGGCGGGACCGGTCCAGGTCGAAGGCCTGGCGCAGTGCGCCGACCTCGACCGGGTCGCCGAGCCGGGTGGCGGTGCCGTGGGCCTCGACATAGCCGAGGTCGGCGCCGCTGCGACCGCTGCGGCGCAGAGCGGCGCGAATCACCTCGCGTTGCCCGGCGAGCGAGGGGGCGCTGTAACTGAGCTTGTCGGAGCCGTCGTTGTTCAACGCCGAGCCGGTGATCAGGGCATAGACGGTGTCGCCGTCGCGTTGGGCCAGGCGTAGCGGCTTGAGCACCACCATGCCGACGCCGCTCGCGCCGATGGTGCCGCTCGCGTCGTCGCTGAAGGGCCGGCAGAGACCGTCCACGGAGAAGATGTGCTGCGCCTGGTGGTGGTATCCGTCGGTCAGGGTCGGGTCGACCAGGACTCCGCCTGCCAGCATCACCTCGGCATCGCCCTGGCGCAGCAGGCCGGCGGCGACATGGACGGCCACCAGCGAACTGGCGCAGGCCGCCTGGGTGGTGAAGGCGGGACCTGTCAGCCCCAGGTGATAGGCCGCCTTGGTGGCGAGGAAGTCCTTGTCGTGGTGCAGGGCCAGTTGGAAGCCGTCGGGCAGGCGTTCGGGGTCGGCCTCGCGAAGCATGGACTGGAAGTAGGTGTTCTCACCGGCTCCGGCGACCAGGCCGACGCGCAGACCCGACGGGTCGGCGATCCCGGCGTGTGCCAGTGCCTCGACACAGCTCATCAGCAGGTGCCGTTGCTGGGGGTCCATCAGCCGGGCCTCCTGCCGGCTGATGCCGAAGTGGTCCGGGTCGAAGGCCAGTGGGCCGTCCAACTGGCTGCGCGCCCCGACCAGGCCGTCGGCGGCGTCGAAGTGCTCGATGCCGATGCCGCCGGTGGTGACCATCCGCCAGAACGCGGAGAGATCGGACGCGCCCGGAAGTCGTACCGCCATGCCGACGATCGCGATCGGCTCGTCGACCGCGACGGGTTCGGCTACGGCGATCGGTTCGGCTACGGCGATCTGCCCGGCGGCGTCGGCCGGCGCAGCGGTGGGGACGACGGTTGCGGCGCGTGGGGCGTCGTCGTCCGTGGCCGGTGCCGACCGGTCCAGGAAGTCGGCCAGCGCCCGTACGGTGACGTGTTCGAACAGGTCGGCGACGGTGAAGCGCAGGCCCAGTTCGGTGGTGCAGCGGAGCTGGAAGCGCATCAGTCCCAGGCTTGAGGCTCCGGCGTCGAAGAAGGTCTGCCCCGGGTCGATCGCCGCACCGGTGACCGCCTCGAACGCCTCGGTCAGCAGGGCTTCGCGCGCCGACAGGCCGGTGCTGCGGGCCGTCGGCCGGCGCAGTTCCCGCCCGGCAGTGCGCAGGGCGCCCCGGCGGTCCAGCTTGCCGCTAGGGGTCCTGGGCAGCTCCTCCACCAGCCGGAAGCGGGCGATCCGGACGTGGCCGGGCAGCAGCGGCGCCAGGTGCGCGGTGAGGTCCTGGGCCGTGGGCGCCTTCCCACGGCACTGCAGGCAGGCCACCAGTTCCTCACCGTCGCGGACCACCACGGCGTTGACGACGTCCGGGTGCCGCAGCAGGGCCGCCTCGACCTGTCCCAGCTCGAGCCGGTGTCCGCTGAGCTTGATCTGGTCGTCGTCCCGGCCCAGGAAGTGCAGCAGACCCTGCCGGTCGAAACGGGCCCGGTCGCCGCTTCGGTAGCACAGGCCGAGGCCGGGCAGCTCGACGAAGCGCTCGTCGTCGAGCGCCGTGTCTCCCAGGTAGCAGCGCGCCGCCATCGTGCCGCCGATCAGCAGGGCGCCGACGCGGCCGGGGGGAACGGGCTCGTCGGCCTCGTCTACCACCGTCAGCACCGCGTTGGCCACCGGTCGGCCGATGGCGGGACGCTCCGGCCACCGGGCCGGATCACCGTCCAGGCACAGGCTGCTCACCACGTGCGTCTCGGTCGGGCCGTAGTGGTTGAACAGCCGTGCGCCCGCGAGGCCCGCGAACCAGCGGCGGATCGCCTCGGTGCACACCAGCTGTTCGCCGGCGGTGACCACCTCCCGCAGCCGCGAGGGGTAGCGGCCCAGGTGAACGCCGTGCTCGGCGAGGAGCTGGAGTGCCACGTAGGGCATGAAGACGCGCTCCACACCGGCCGTCTCCAGCTGCTCCAGCAGCGCGGGGGCGTCCTGCCGCCAGCCGGGCTGCACCAGGTGCAGGCAGCCGCCGCCGCACAGCGTCCCGAAGACCTCCTGGAAGGACACGTCGAAGGAGAGCATGGAGAACTGCTGGGTGGCCGCCGCGGCCGCCAGTCCTCCCGACTCCGCCTGCCACTGCAGCAGGTTGCACAGGGTGCGGTCGGACACCTGCACACCCTTCGGGACACCGGTGGAGCCCGAGGTGAACAGGGTGTAGAGCGGGCGGGCGCCGCTGTGCGCCGGGCCGGCCGGGTCGGCGGCAGTGGGTGCGGCCGCCGTGGTGGCAGGTGACAGCACCACCGGGTGGCGCACGATGCGGCCCGGGTCGACGGCGTCGAACTCCGGGTCACCGCCCGGTGGGAGCAGCACGCACAGCGGCTCCACCTGGTCCAGCACCTGCCGGCGCAGGGCCGGCGGATAGGACGGGTCCAGCGGCACGATGGTCACGTTGAGCCGGGCCAGTGCCAGCAGCGCCACCACGTGCTCGACCGACGGACGCAGGTGCAGCGCGACGCAGCACGGACGGTCGTCGTCCCCCTCCGGCAGCGGGTGGTCGGCCCGCAGCTCGGCGGCCAGCGCCGCCGCGTGGGCGTCGAGAGCGGCGTAGCTCACCGACCGGCCTTCGGACATCAGGGCCGGTGCGTCGGGTGTGCGCGCGACCTGCAGGGCGAAGCCCTCGGCCACCGTCGTCCAGGTCGGCGCCGTCGAGGCGCCGCGACCGGGCTTCGGCAGTCCGCGGCGGTAGGGTGCCACGAGCTCGGCCGGGGTCGCCGTCCCGCCGTCGGCGAGCAGGTCCAGGCCCCGCCGGAACAGGCCCGCCATGGCCGCCACCTCGGAGGCGTCGAAGCGGTCGTCGGCGTACTCCCACAGGCAGTCGAGCCCACCCGCGTGCTCGACCACGGACAGCGTCATCGGGCACTTGGCCTCGGCCGGGGCCCACCACAGCGGGCGGGAGGCGCAGTCGGGCAGGGCCAGCGCACCGAAGTCGGTGTTCTCCAGGACGAACAGGTAGTCGAACGGGGAGTCGCCCCCGGCCGGCTCCCGGTCGGCCAGGACATCGGCCAACGCCACGTCCTGACGGTCCAGCACCTGGCGGGCCCCGGCGCTCAGGCGCAGCAGCTGGCCGCGCAGGTCCTCGCGGGGCGCGACGGCCTGCGGCAGCAGCACGGTGTTGGCGAACATGCCGACGCTGCCCTCGAACTCCTGGACCGGCCGGTTGGCCACCGGAGCGGCGATCCGCAGCCGGGTCCCGCCGGTCCCGCCGTACAGGCTCCAGGCGAAGACGCCGAGCAGCAACTCGAAGCGGGTCATGCCCAGTTCGGCACAGAGCCGGTCCACGGCGGCGCGCCGCACGACGTCGAGCGAGGTGTGCAGCAGGCGGGCACCGGAGAAGGGGGGAGCTCCGGCCGGGTCCCCCGGGTCCCGGTCCGCCGCCTCGTCCGACCGGGCGTAGTGGGCCCGCAGCTCGGCTCGCTGGGCCAGATAGGCGGGGCTGCCGAACCAGTCGGCCTGCCAGGCGGCGTAGTCCAGCGGGGTGGGCACCGGGGTGGTGTCCGTCCGCCACGTAGCCTCGGCGGCGCCGTCGTGCGCGTGCCGGTAGCCGGACGACAGGTCGTCCAGCAGGACGTTGAGCGACCAGCCGTCGACCGCGATGTGGTGCAGATGGAGCAGGAGCACCCCTCCGCCGCCCTGCGGCAGCCAGCAGGCGCGCAGCATCCGGGGGTGTGCCAGGTCGAACGGCACGGCGAAGAAGCGGTCGGCCACGGCGCGCGCGCCGTCCTCGCCGTCGGCGCCGGCCGCCTCCGGGCCGGGGTCGGTCCACGGGTCGTAGCCGTGCCCGACCACCTGGCGCAGGCCCTCCGGCGCGGCCTCGAAGCCGGTGCGCAGGGCCGCGTGGTGCCGCGCCAGTGCCCGCAGCGAACTGCGCAGCGCGTCGGCGTCGACCGTGCCGTCCAGCCGGAAGGCCAGCTCCACGGCGTAGGCACGGGACCGCGGCGCCCGCTGCTGCAGCAGCCAAAGGCGCTGCTGCTCGCTGGTGGCGGGCGCCGAGCGGGCCCGGGTGGGAGCGGGCGGCACCGGGTAGGGCGAGTCGGCGGCGGATCCGGCTTCCGCCACGGCCTGGGCGATCTCGGCCATGTCCCCGGTCAGCACGCGCGCCTGGGGCAGTTCACAGCCCCAGCGCCGGCGCACCTCGAAGCGCAGCCGCAGGGCCTTGAGCGAGTCGCCGCCGGAGGCGATCCAGCGGTCGTCCAGCCGCAGGTCCGGTACCCCGAGCACCTCGGCCGCCAGGTCCAGCACCTCACGCTGCCGGGCGGTGGTGGCCGCGGCGTCCGGGCGGTCGCCTTCCGGGCGGCGCCAGGGCCGGTCGTCCCGGCGCAGCAGTGCGGCCTGGTCGACCTTGCCGTTGGCGTTCAGCGGGAGCGAGTCCACGAGATAGATGTGATGCGGCCTCATGTAGCCGGGCAGCCCCGCCGCCAGATGGCGGTCGAACTCCTCGAACGGGACCTCATCCCCGAGCACGACGTACGCCAGCAGCTCGTTCGGACCGTGCTCCCCGGCCCTGCGGGTGCAGACGTACGCCTGCCGCACCGCCGGATGCGTGACGATCTGCCGCTCCAGCTCGCCGGGCTCGACCCGGAAGCCGCGGACCTTCACCTGGCGGTCGGCACGTCCGACGTACTCGATCCGGCCGTCGGCATCGGCGCGCACCAGGTCGCCGGTGCGGTAGTGCGTCGTGCGGCCGTCGTCGTACCAGGTCAGCCGGACGAAGCGGCTCTCCGTCTCCTCGGGCAGGTTGCGGTACCCGGCCGCGAGAGCGGCACCGGCCAGGTGGAGTTCGGCCACCTCGCCGCTCGCCGCAGCCCGGTCGCCGCCCGGGACCACCAGCACGGCCTCGGTCTCCGGCAGCACCCGTCCGATCGGGACCACGTCGCCGTCGAAGTCGCGCGGGATGGGGTGGCACAACGCGAAGGTGGTGGCCTCGGTGGGGCCGTAGACGTTGTGCAGCCGCGTGGGGGCCGTCGCGTTGTGCCGGTACCAGCGGCGGATCATCCGGGCGTTGAGCTGCTCGCCGCCGACCAGCAGCTGTCCGACCCCGGCGAAGCAGGACGGCTCCGTGTCCACCACCGCGTTGAACAGGGCCACCGTGACGAACGCCGTGTCGATGCGCTCCCGCAGCAGGGCGGCCGCCAGCTGATGCGGTGTCTGGACGGCTTCGTCGCCGAGGACGACGCAGCAGCCGCCGGTCAGCAGCGGTACCCAGACCTCGAAGCTGAGGGCGTCGAACGCCGGATTGGACAGGCAGGCGTAGCGGGCGCCCTCCTCGATGCGGAGGTACCCCGGCCTTGCCAGCCGCAGGATGCCGGCGTCCCGTACCTCGACGCCCTTGGGACGGCCCGTCGTGCCCGAGGTGTAGAAGAGGAAGGAGACCGGTGCCCCGGTGAAGACCGCCGCGGGGTCGCCGGGTCCGGCCGCGAGCAGCGCCGCCGCCTCCAGCGGGCGCACCCGGCCCGGCAGGTCGTCAGGTGCCGTCCCGCCGTGGATCAGTGCCACGCTGGACGAGTCGGTCAGGATGTGGCGCCGGCGGTCCGCCGGACTCTGCGCGTCCAGCGGGACGACCTGGGCGCCGAGCCGCAGGATGCCCAGCATGGCGCAGACGAGCTGCCACGAGCGCGGCAGGCAGACCGCCACCGCCTGGCCGGGGCGCACGCCGGCCCGGCCCAGCCCGTGGGCCACCGCCGCCGCGGCGGTGTCGAGGCCGGTGTAGTCCAGCCGGACGCCGCCGTCGACCAGCGCGACGGCATGCGGGGTGCGTAGGGCCTGCTCGTGCACGGCCTGGGCCAGGCCGGTGGCCGAGGGCGTGACGGGTACGGCGCTCTCGGTACGCATCAGGCCTCCACGGCGGACGCGGCGGCCGGCTGTCCGGTTGCGGGCGCAGCCGGGGACGGCGGCGGGGGAGCCGGGAACCGGGCCAGTTCGGCTGCGATCAGCTCGGCTATCCGGGGCACCTCCTCGCTCTCCAACAGGTCCCAGTGGCCGCAGGCGACCGGCTCGACCAGCAGGCCCCCGCCGGCGCGCCGCTGCCAGAACGCGCGCACGGCACGCGCCTGCTCCTGGGCCTGCTGCTCTTCCTGTTCCCGGAGCCCTTCCCCGGTGCCGTCGCCGATGCTCTCCCCGGCGGCCTCGACCAGCACCAGCCGGGCCGGTGAGGGCAGCGCCTGGTAGCCGCGGGCGGTCATCCGGTTGTGGTTGTAGATGCGGAAGTACCGGTCGATCTGCTCGTCCTCGATGCCCGGGTACATCCCGTTGAACCTGATGAGCTTGTCGCGGAAGTCCGACATCTCCACGGGCGCGATCGCGGCGAGCTGCTCCGCGTCCTCGGTTCCGTGGGTGTCGAGCAGCACCACGCTGAGCCGGGTGTGCCCGGCCAGGGCCAGTCGGCGCCCCATCTCGTGGGCGACCAGGCCGCCGTAGGAGAGCCCGCACAGCACCAGCGACTCGTCCGGCCGGGGGTCGACCAGGGACAGGTACTGCTCAGCCATGGCCTCGACCGTGGGCAGCGGCGTCTCCCCGGGATTGATCCCGGGCGACTGCACGCCGAGGACGCCGACGTGGTCGGGCAGCGCCGCGGCCAGCGGCAGGTAGCAGAAGGCGGTGCCGCCGGCCGGGTGGATGCAGACCACCCGCTGCTGTCCGTCCCCCTCGCGGAACTCGACGAGGTTGCCGTCCGGTGCTCCCGACGCCCCCGCCCGAAGCCGTTCGGCCAGGGCCTCGATGGTCGGGTTCTGCACGATGTCGCGGATCGGCAGCGTCTCGCCGAACTCCTCGCGGACGGCCAGGGCCACCTTGATGGCGGATATGGAGGTACCACCCAGATCGAAGAAATTGTCGGATATTCCGATGCCGGGATGGATCAGCACCCGCCGCCAGATGGTGTGCAGCGCCATCTCCACGTGGTCCCGCGGGCTCGCGGTGTTGACCTGGGCACGGGTCGCGGAGCGGGCCGCGGCCAGCAGCGCGGCGCGGTCCAGCTTGCCGCTGCGGTTGAGCGGCAGCTGCGGCAGTTCCACGAAGAGCGCGGGGATCATGTAGTCCGGCAGCCGCCGCGCCAGTGCGGCACGCCACTCGTGCGGTCGGCGCGGCTCCGCGTCCCCCCGGCCCAGGCCCGCCACCAGGCGCAGTTCGCCGGTGGCGTCGCGATCGGCCAACACCGCCGCCTCCTGCACGCCGGGGAGGGCCAGCAGCGCGGCCTCGATCTCCCCCGGCTCGATCCGGAAGCCGCGCAGTTTGACCTGGTCGTCACTGCGGCCGAGGTACTGGGCATTGCCGTCCGGAAGCCAGCGAGCCAGGTCGCCGGTGCGGTACAGGCGTTCGCCGGGCACGAAGGGATCGTCGACGAACCGCTCGGCGGTCAGGTCCGGGCGGTGCAGATAGCCCCGGGCCAGGCTCGCCCCGCCGAGGTAGACCTCGCCGGCCACCCCGGTCGGAACCGGCCGGAGCCGCCGGTCGAGCAGGTAGAGGCGGGTGTTGTCCAGGGGGCGGCCGATCGGGCACTGCCGGTCCAGCGGCTGCGGGTCGGTGTAGGCGGTGCTGTAGAGGGTGGCCTCGGTCGGCCCGTAGCCGTAGCAGATGCGCAGGCCCGGCAGCGCCTGCCGGATGCGGTGCAGCGCCCTCTCCGGGAGGGACTCGACCCCGGTCAGCAGCTGACGCAGCACCAGCCCGTCCAGGCGTGCCTCGGGGTCCTCGTCGATCCACTTGACGTAGGACGGCGGAAGGAACGCCTGCACGATGCGGTGCTCGCGCATCCAGCCCAGCAGTTCCTCGGGGTCGCCGCGCAGCTCGTCGGGGACCAGGTGCAGCACGGCGCCGGTGGTGAGCGGCATCAGCAACTCGTGCACCGAGGCGTCGAATCCGATGCTCGACCAGGCGGAGGCAGCCTCGCCGGGGGTGGCCCCGAACCGCGCCAGCCAGGTGTCGAAGAGGTTGGTGACGCTGCCGTGGGTCACCGCCACGCCCTTGGGGCGGCCGGTGGAGCCCGAGGTGTAGATGACGTAGGCCAGGTGCGACGGTCCGACGGTGATCCCCGGCGCGTCGTCACGCTCCGCCTCGGCCTCGACCGCCCTCAGGGACTGCCAGCCCTCGGGCGGGACGTCGGCGTCGCTGAGCACCAGGGCCGGTACGGCGTCCTCGACCATCGCGGCCAGCCGCTCGACCGGCTGCCCCGGATCGAGCGGCAGATAGGCGGCGCCCGCCTTGAGGATGCCGAGGACACCCACCACCAGCTCGGTCGAGCGCCCGGAGTGCAGACCGACCACCTGGTCCGGGCGGACGCCGCGGGCGATCAGCGCGTGCGCCAGCCGGTTGGCCCGCTGGTCGAGCGCGGTGTAGTCGAGCCGCTCCCCCTCGCAGACCAGGGCCGGACCGGCGGGGCGGGTGCGGACCTGGGCCTGGAAGCGCTCGACCATTCCGATCGGGGCGGCAGCGGCAGGCGCTTCGAGCTCGTCGGCGCGGTCGTCCCGGCGGGCACGGTCGGCGCCGCTCCAGTCCGACAGCACCCGCCGGCGCTCCTCCTCGTCCATGAGTGCCAGATCGTCCACGCCCAGGTCGGGCCGGTCGACCAGCTGGGTCAGCACCCGGCGTAGATAGCCCGCGTAGCGCTCGGCCGTCTGGTGGTCGAACAGCGCGCTGGCGTAGTCCAGGTGGCCGACCACCCGGCCGTCGTCCTCCTCGGCCAGCGACAGGGCCAGGTCGAACTTGGCCCCGGCGTAGGGGATGCCGAGCGGCTCGACCTCGATCTCGGGCAGGGCCAGCAGGCCCTTCCTGGAGGGGTGCCAGGCGAACATGGTCTGGAACAGCGGTGTGTGGGCGGTGCTGCGCGGCGGGTTGACCAGCTCCACCACCTGCTCGAACGGCAGGTCCTGATGCTTCAGGGCGGCCCGCAGCGCACCGCGCACCTGCTTCAGCACGGCCGACCCGGTCGGCGAGTCCGACAGGTCGACCCGCACGGCGAGGGAGTTGACGAAGAATCCGATCAGGTCCGAGAAGGTGCCGCGGCGGCGGTTCGCGGTCGGGACGCCGACGACGATGTCGGTCTGACCCGTCAGCTGTGACAGCACCACGGACCAGCCGGCCAGGACGGCCACGAACAGGGTTCCGCCCTGCTGCCGCGCGAGCGCCTTGAGGGCGGCGCCGAGTTCCCTGTCGAAGGAGACCGGCACCCGGCCGCCGCGGTAGTCCTGCTCCGGCGGGCGAGGGCGGTCGGTGGGCAGTTCGAGCAGGGACGGCGCGCCGGCGAGGGCTTCCCTCCAGTGGGCGGCCTGCGCCGCCGGTTCGTTCCCGGACGCCCACTCCTGCTGCCAGCGGGTGTAGTCGGCGTACTGCCGGGACAGCGGTGTCAGCGGGGAGTCCGCGCCGTCCCGGAAGGCCGTGTACAGCGTTCCGAGTTCGCGCAGCATCACGTTCATGGACCAGCCGTCGAAGACCGCGTGGTGCAGTGTCAGCAGCAGCACGTGGCGCTGCTCGGCCAGGACGATCAGACGGCCACGTGCCAGCGGGCCGCGGCTCAGGTCGAAGGGCGTGTCGGACTCCGCACGCTGCAGGGCGGTGACGCGCGCTGCGGCGTCCGGGAGCCCGGTCAGGTCGTCCGTCGCAAGGGTGTAGCCGCAGTCGGGCGGACCGATCAGCTGGTGGACACCGCCCCCGGTGGCGACCAGCCGGGTGCGCAGGACCTCGTGCCGGGAGACCAGCTCGTCGAGCGCACGGGCGAGCACCGCGCGGTCCAGCGGGCCGCACAGGGTGAAGGCCATGGTCTCGTTGTACGCCTCGTTGGCGCCGTCCAACTGTGACAGCACCCAGAGCCGTTGCTGTCCTGACGCCAGCTCCGGGAGCTGCGGGCCGGCGGCCGTCGGGGTGTCGACCTTCCACGCGGGAGGCGCATCGGCCTGGTCGGTGGTGGTGCTGTGGGGGTGGTGCGTCTCCGACAAAGCCAGACCTTTTCCTGTGGGGGAGCGTCATTGCAGGGATCGACGGCGCGGTGGCGGCACGTGGCGGGAGTGGCCGGTGACCCCGGTGGTACGGGCCGGATCGCCTCGATCGGCGCCCCGATCAGATCGCTTCGACCGAGCGCATGACAGTGGGGTGACAGGCGGTCAGCGGAACTAAGGGGACAGGCGAACCGGGGCGGTGCATGGGGGTGCCGTCGAGGTCAGCGGCGACGAAGCTCGGTGGATCTTCGACCATGGATGCATAGTTAAGATGACTAACTCCGCCGGAGGCAAGAGCCTGGAGCTTCTTCCCCTGTTCGTCTCCGGGTGCGGACCAGGAAGGGTCGGCACAACCCCGCTGTTCGACCTGAAGACCAAGTGGCCTGGACCATATAGCCGACGAGCCGTCAGGAGGGCGTGCCGGCCTCGTCCTGTCGCGACGCGGGATTCGACAGGTTCCGCACCTGCTCGTCGTACTCGGACAGCAGCTGCCCCAGCTGGTCCAGGGCCTCGGCGGGGATGTCGGGGGGTGCGGCCTCGACCGCGTAACGAGCGGCCGCCGCCAGGGCGGCCAGCTCGTACGCGTGGAAGGTGCCTCGCAGCACCAGGGGCCGCACCCGTTCCAGGTGCATCACGCCGCCTTGGACCGGACGTACTCGGTGACCTGGTCAAGCTCGGCCTTGAACTGGTCGTAGTCCTCCTGCATGCCGTTGATGTAGGCGCTCCACCCGAGGCTGGCCTTGGCGTAGTGGACAGCCTCCTGGATCTCCTCGTCCGTCGCGCCGAAGAGCTTCGCGGCCTCGGTGTGGAACAGGGTGCAGAATTTGCACTTCGTCTCGGAGTGCAGCCCGACACCGATCAAAACGAGCACGGTCGACGAGCATGGACGCTGCGGAAGGGGTGTCGGTTGCGGGGGCAGTCCGGCCAGCCGAGCTTGGCGGCGCGGACGCCCGCCTCGAAGGCCGCCCTGGACGACGACCGGATCGCCAAGTCCCAGCGGGAATTGGGCGCGATGGGTGACCGCTTCCAGTCCATCACGCTGGCCGGCTTCTTATGCACTCCAGTGGGTCGTTTAGGGAACCGAACCCCGCGGCGACACAGGGGCCGCAGGAGGCGTACGCCTCCGCATTTAATGTGGCTTCCACACCCGACGTGCGTGCACGCTCTGAGGGATCAGCCTTGACCGTCGATTCAAGGCGACCGCTGTCTGACTTCCCAGCATTTCTCCGCCCATCGGCACCGACAAGGGCGCTGCTCCGAAAGTGCGTGTGCTTCCCCGCCCGGCTGGTTCCCTGCAGGTGCACGGCGCTCCGGCCCCGTGGACGCGCGGGGCCGGAGCGCCGTGCACGCCTCAGCTTGACGATCTATAGAAGCTTCAGAGTCAAGCTTAGACGCCATACTGCGAAGCCGATTCGTGCCCCGCACCGCAGCAGGGCCCAATCGGGTCGTGCACGCGCCTGCCGACGTGCGCGGCCGGTGAGCGGCCGTTCCGTGCCGTGGAGAGCCGTGGAGAGCCGGGGGTCGAGAGGCACCGATGCCCGCTTCGAAAGACCGGGATCGGGGTAGGCGGTACCGAGCATGACCTTGCGGATCGCCTTCACCAGGCCCAGGTGGTGGTCGCCGACGACCCGCGGACCCCTGTCCGGCCGCGCTCGCGCAAGGATCGCAACAACTCGGCCCAGAACACCTCGGTCTCACTGTCGCCGACCATCAGCCACAGCACCTCGCGGCCGCCGTTCTCGGTGATGCCGGTCGCGACGACCACGGCCCGCGGCGCCGACGAGTGGTACACCCGCGACGGCACCCCGGCGTTTCCGCCTGCGGGCCAGAGCTTCGCCGTGGCTTCACTCGGCCGGACCAGACAGTTGTTCTCGCCAGGTCCTCGATCCGCAGGTGTGCGGCGCGGGGTTCGACGCAACCGGTGCGGCGGCGGTCCCGGTGCCGCCGCCCGCCTTCCGGCGCGCCACTGCCCGTGCCGGACCCCGACCGAGCAGCGGATATGCTCCGGTTCCTGGTGGCGCAAGGTCACCAGGGACCGGTGGGTGAGGGATTGGTCGCGGGCTTCGCCCTGGCGGGCGAGTCACACGGCCAGGGGCCAGGGGCCCGGGAGTGCTGCCGCCCGGCGGTCCCACACCCGGGCCTGGCGGTCGGCGGGCGGGTGCGGGGCGGCTGTCAGCCGAGGTAGATCGGGTCGGTGCCGAAGGTCCAGGAGCTTCCGGACCTCGCGTAGACCTGGATCGGGGTGCTGCCGTAGTCCTCCCCGGAGATGTATTCGCACTGGCCGGGCGCGAGGACGGGGGTGATGTGGCCCGGGCTGGTGACGTTGTCGCCCGCCGTGTCCTTGATCCAGAAATAGAAGCTGTTCGCCGAGCTCTGGTAGTTGCACAGCCGGGCGGACACCCACGGGTTCTCGTCCGACGTGTGCCAGCCCGTGATCTCCACGCCGTGCGCGGAGTTGGAGTCGGATCCGGTTGCGGCGGACGCACTTCCCGACGCGAGCCCCAGCCCCGTGACGGTCAGTGCGGTCACTGCGGCGAGGGAGGCGACTCGGCGCCCCAGCATGAACTGCATGTCTTCCCCTTCGATTCGGACGGGACGAACGATCCGTTGCGAGCCGGCCGTGCCGGCGGTGGTGTCGACTGCCGCGTGGTGGCGGGCGGTTCGGCGTCCATCCTTGCCGTGGGACGTGTCGGCCCACCACGACGTTGACCCGTCGTTGGCCGGACACTCCGCACGGCGGGCGGTCCGGGGAAAGGGAAGGGGGCGGTCCGGGTGGCGGGTGGCCGCGACCAGGCCCCCGCCGGGTCGCTGCCCGGTCTGCGCCCACCGGCGAAGGGCCGCAGGGCGTGACCTTGCGGCGCCGTGGTTGGTGGGTCACGGCGCGTCGGTCGGGTGTTCCTTGGCGGCCAGCCGCAGGTCGGCCACCGCCGAGCGTGCCCCGGCCGCGCCGGTGCCGACCAGGACCGTCGGCAGCTGCGGGCGCCGCTCCCACGCCCCGGCCCCGGCCCGCCGGTCCTGCCTGCTCCCACACCGGAGCGCGGAACGTTCGGGCAGAGCACATGCGGGCCCGCCCGCACTCCTGCCCGACGCTGCGCACCGCGAGGCCGCGCCGCCGGTCCGGTGCCGCCCGGTGGTCCAGCCGGCACCGCATCCCGCGCCCGTTCGACGGCTCTGCGCATGCGTGGTGTGGGGCCTCCGCGCATGCGCATGGCCGGCCATGGCGCACGCAAGCGGTCCCTGCGCAGAGGTCTCCGCGCATGCGCCTGCATGGCCGCGCAGGAGATCCGGGACAAGGCCCGCCGGCCGGACCTCACCGAATCCGAGCGGTTCCCCTGGCTCCTGGTCGTGCGGGCCGAGCTGTGGGGCGAGGACCCGGGCGGCGCGGGTGTCGATGGGCGTGCGGGTGCAGGCGGCCCGCGCGGCGGATGTCGTGTGACGGTGGTCCGGCGGTCGTCCGATCTGATGGGCATATCGTCTGCCCAATGGGCCGAACGGGTTGCCGATGTGCGGTCATGAACACCCACCGGCCGGTCCCCACTAGCTTGGTGCGTGCGCGCCCTGACGGGTGGGCGTGGGTTCGGGAGGAGTGCACCATGCGTAGATTGTCGATCATCGTGGCGGCGGTCACGGGGGCCGTCGCCCTCGTCCTGGGGAGCACCGCCGTGGCGGGACCGCCGGGGCCGCGGCTCGCCGCGCGCTACCTGAACATCCACCAGTGCGTGTACTACGGCCCCGGTGGGCATTACACCAACCTGCTGCCGAACACCGCCGACACGCCCTTCAACACCGGGACGAACGTCTCCAACACGCCGGACACGGCGCTCTCCTGCGGCGCGGGGAGCGGGGGCTGGAGGCCGGCGCCCGCCAACTCGGCGGTGAAGGCGTTCGACCTCGCCGCCGGCCGCTACCTGAACGTCCACCAGTGCGTGTACTTCTCGGCCGGTCAGCACTACACGGCCATCCTGCCGAACACCCCGAACGCCAACTTCAACACCGGCACCAACACGGCCGACACGGCCGACACCGCGCTCAGCTGCCGCCTCGGCGGTGGAGGTTGGTCGCTCGACCCCCTGGACTCGGCCCTCCGCCCGCTGGGCAGCTGAGCCGGGTGCACGGGGCCGTGATCCGCGGGGCCGCGACGGGGCCGACCTGTCGCGGCTCCGCCGCACGTGCCGAGGCCGGGAATGCCGCCGTGCCGCCGCCACCCGACCCGTCGTACGGCGCAGCCGGTCCTGAGGCGCCGCCAGGCGCCGGCCGTGTGGGCGGCCCGGCCCCGGCGCCGGGCCCGTGCGGTCGGCCCCCAGCCCGCTCCGGAACACGGAGCGGGCCTCCGCGCACCTCAGGACTTGCCCCTACCCCGCTGCCTCCAGCTCCGTCCACCCGCATGGCCGCCCGCCCCCGCTGCCGAGCGGGTGCCGGATCGGCGCGGCCGGGCCCGCTGCACCAGGTTCCCGATCCGGGCGGCCCCGGCCGGGACGGCGGCGGGCATCTCGCCGGTCGCCGGATCTCCTCGGCGGCCAGCCATAGGTTCGCCACCACCGAGTGCATCTTGGAGGCCGATACCGATGGGCGCCGAGCCGGGCGGGGGCAGGGCGCCCGGGGGCGGGCCCTCAGCGGCCTGGGTGGTTCCCCGCCCACACCGGGGGAGTGCGGTCCGACCACGGGGCGGCCTCTTCGAGTTGTCCGGCGAGACGGAAGAGGCGGCCCTCGCGCCCGTAGCCGGCGGCGAACTGCATGCCGACCGGGAGCCCCGTGCCGGGGTCGGCCGTCACCGGCACCGACATGGCGGGCGTGCCGGCCACGTTGAACGCTGCGGTGAAGGGCGAGAGGTCGAAGAGCCGGCGGAGCCAGCCGGGGCCGTCCAGTGTCTCCGCCCCTCGGCCGTGGGTGCCCAGGGGCACCGGGAGGTCCGGCACGGTCGGGGTGAGCAGGACGTCGTACGCGTCCAGCGAGCGTGCCAGGCTCCGGGAGACCCGGTTGCGGACGGCCAGAGCGGCCACGAGTTCGGCGCCGGTGACCCGCCGCCCGTAGTAGTAGCTGGCGAGGATCGGCGGTTCGAGGGTCGAGAAGTCGACCGGCCGGCCGGAGGCGGCGGCCAGTTCGTCGACCGACACCGTGAGGTTCGCCGTCCACTGGCGGGCGTTGGCCAGGACGAACTCCTCCCAGTTGACGCCGAGTTCGACTTCGGCCTGCTCCACTCGGTGGCCGAGGGACTCCAGCAGGTACACGGTGCGCGACAGCGCCTCGGCCACGGGCGCCGTGGTGCGGTGTCCGCCCCAGGCCTGGGTGAGGACGCCGATCCGCAAGGAGCCCGGATCCCGGGAGACCTCCTGCGCGTACGGCCGGGGCGGCTGCGGGGCGACGTAGGGGTCACCCGCCGCCGGGCCGCCGATCAGGTCGAGAAGGACCGCGCTGTCGCGCACGGTGCGGCTGACGCTGCCGTGCACGGCCAGGCCGTTGAAGATCTCGTCGACATCGGGGCCGACGGGTATGCGGCCACGGGTCGGCTTCAGACCGAACAGGCCGTTGTAGGCGGCGGGGATGCGGATCGAGCCCGCCGCGTCGGTGGCGTGCGCGAGCGGCACGATCCCGGAGGCGACGGCCGCGCCCGCGCCGCCGCTGGAGCCGCCGGCGCTGCGCGTGAGGTCCCACGGGTTGCGGGTGGGACCGTACAGCACGGGTTCCGTCGTGGTGCTGTAGGCCATCTCCGGGGTCGCGGTGCGTCCGAACGTCACGAGGCCGGCGCGGCGGAAGCGTGACATCAGGGTGGAGTCGGCGGCGGCGACGTTCCCGGCCGCGAGGCGGCTGCCGAGTTCCGTCCGTCGGCCGGCCATGGTGACCCCGAGGTCCTTGATCAGGAAGGGGACGCCGGCCAGCGGCGCACTGCCGGGGCGGGGCGAGTCATCGGCGGGCCAGGTCTCCACGACGGCGTTGAGGTGCGGGTCGACGGCCCGTGCGGCCTCCCGCGCGGCCGCCTCCACTTCGGCGGGGGTCACCTGGCCCCGGGCGATCAGTTCGGCGAGCCCGACCGCGTCGAAGCCCACGTATTCATTGACGTCCACTGGGTCACTCCTGGAATCGAGATCGATACCGATCAGTCTTCAACGATACCGATCGGTATCGCGTGGAACGGACTGGTACCGTAGCAGGAAGAGCGAGACGTGCAGGAAACGGACGACCCGCAAGTGACCGGAGGCCCGGACCAGCCATGACATCGCCCGCCAGACGACCGACCCGGGTGGCCAAACTGCCGCCCCGCGAGCGCATCCTCGACGCCGCGGAGGAGCTCTTCCGGAGCGAGGGGATCCAGCGCGTGGGCGTTCAGGCGATCGCCGAGAAGGCCGAGACCACCAAGATGGCGATCTACCGCCACTTCGAGACCAAGGACGAACTGGTCGCCGAGTGGCTGCGGATCGTCGCCGCCGACTACCAGACGGCGTTCGACCGGGTCGAGGCCGAGCACCCCGGCCGACCCGGGGAACAGATCCTCGGCGTGGCCCGCTTCATCGCCGACGGGCTGCCCGCGATCTCGCACCGGGGCTGCCCCTTCATCAACTCCCTCGCCGAGCTGCCCGACCGCGCCCACCCCGCACGGCAGGTGATCGAAGAGCACAAGGAGCGTCAGACCCGCCGACTGGTCGGCATGTGCGTCCAGGCCGGGCTGCCCGACCCCGAGCAGACCGCGGCCGAGATCACCTTCGTCCTCGAAGGCGCACAGGTCAGCACGCAGAACGGCAGCATCCACCGGACCGGCGAGCGCCTGATGCGGATCGTCGAGGGGATCGTGGACCGGGCCGCGGTGTCCGCCCCAACCGCCCGCTGAGGCGACCGCCGGGGCCCCAGCCACCGGCGATGCCGGAACTGACGCCAGGCCCGTCGACCGGACCGGACCCCGCCCACCGAACGCGGCCTCGACCACGGCCGCCGGCTCCTGGACTGCACCGAGCTGGACGACAACGCCTGGGTCGCGATCATCGACACCCGCCCCGTCTCCGACGCCGCCGACAACCGAGTACTGCTCTCCGCCAACCCGACGACGCGATCACCCTGCTGCGCCTGGCCGCCCAGGATCTGGGCGGCCAGTAGCGCCGAGCCCGCGGCACTGGCGACCGTGACCGCTCGTCCGACGGTTGCCTCAACGGGGTGCTGGACCTTTGCCTGGACAGTGGGCCGGAAGGTCGCGCCGTACATTGCAGCGGACGTTGCGGCCGCCTTCTCGGCTGAACAGCGTTTACGCAGGCCAGAGCCGGTGCGCAAGCGGCCCGCAACGAAAAGACCTGCGCTGGCACCGCCAGCTCCTCACCAGGTAACGAGGGCAAGGTCGGCTATCCCGGCATCGACGCCTTCGAGAACAACGGTAAAGGTGGTGTGGCCGGGCGCTGGCCAGCGCCCGGCCAGCTGCCCCCGGGGTTCGGCGGCGAACAAGGCCGACAAGGCGCACGAGGCGGCCGGAGCCGCGTGATGGGTAGGGCAGGCGTCGAGGGCGCCAGGGGCTGCGTAGTGCTCACCTATCAACCCAAAGGCCACGCGACGCCCTTGACCACGGCTGCGTTACCTTCGGTAGCCAACTCCGCGGCGTACGGAGCACATCGCGGGATCCGGGTAGGGGAACGCGGGTCTCCGCCGGATTCGATTCGGTGTCAACGCTGGTTGCCGAAACGATCTGCGGGGCGGGCGAGTTCGGGGGTACGGTCCCGTGATCCGCTCCACCTCGCCGAGGCGTTCGGCCTGGCGGAGAAGACCGCCATCCGCTACGCGGACTCCGCACAGGCGCTGTTGGGCCAGGCCACTGAACAGTCACTTCGGTGAAGTCCGGTCCACCGGGATTTACATCATCGGCGAGGGTGAGCATGCCGTCACGGCAGGGTCAGCAACCGGGGCCGATCGGCGCAGACGATGTCAGGGCGAGCGCGGCGATCCGCAGCTCGGCTGCCCACGTCTGCTGGTCAAGCCTCGAGGTGTACTCAAGGCAGCACACGCATTGCGGGATCAGCCGCACGAATGATCGCTCCTCTTCGGTTTCGACCTCCGTCTCCCACCAGTCGTCCGTCGCCAGGTCGGCAGGAGCGATGTCTCCAGCGACAAGTCCCGCCGCCAGTCGGCGCAGGGCGTGGCGCCGCGCCAGGCCCGGATCGGGCAACTCGATCCCGGACTCGGAGAGTGCTTGCTCGAACGCGTTGCGGATATCGTGGGTATCCGCGTTGCGCGGCCAACCAGCAAGCTCACACAGCGTCGGGGCGTCCAGCCCGGCCGCGAGTGCCTCAGCAGCGATCATCGGCAGCTCCTCCGGGCGGATCTCATCTGCCTGATAACGGCACGCCACTTCACCCAGCGTCGTGAGGCCGCTCTGCATCGGGGTTTCCGGTTCTGGTGTCGTTCCTGCTGGTCTCATGACTTTTACGATGCCAGCACCGTTCCCAAGAAGGTTGCCCAGGGGCGGTCCGCTCGGTGCTCACCCGCGTGTTCAACTGAACCCGAAGGCCGATCGCACGAAAACACGGCGGTCCATCCCCGGGTTCCGGCTGAGAACCCTTCAGTTTCCATGAACCCGCGGGCCTCAGGGGGGTCCCGGGAAGATGAGGTGCGCCTGCGGAACCAGGTGGCCGTCCTCGACGCGTGCGCCGACGAGCTGGAGCCGGGCTGGCCCTGTTCGCGGTGCGGCGAGACCACGGTGCACCTCCGGGACGATCCGCCCGGACGGGACTGGTGCACGTTCTGTGATCGGGAGCCGCCAGAAGAGGGCTGACCGGTCGGATCTCGTCCCGTCGCCGCCGTGGGGCCGGGACGCCGTCGTCGCCCGCTGTCAGGTGGCCCGCTGCTTCTCCACCGGGTCGTCGAGGTGGTGGAGTCGGCTGCGGGCGAAGACGCGGCCCTCGCCGGACAGCGTGGCCCCGTACTCGTCGGCCCACACCGCGTGGGAGGCCTGCCGCTCGGCTTCTTTGCCGGACCGGACGCCGAAGCGGGGCGGGCGGTGGCGCGATCACCGGGAGGTGATCGACGCGATCGCGTGGACGTTCCAGACAGGCTCGCAGTGGGTGTACCTGCCTGCCGAGTACGGCTCGTGGAAGGGCGTCTACACCCGGTTGCGGAACTGGGCGATCGACGGGCCACCCGGGCGCTGTCAGGGGGTGTCAGCGGGGTGGCGGCAGGGTGTCAGCCGGTTGCCGGGGCTGTGAGCACGCTGCCGGTGAGGTGTCAGCACGGCCCCGGAACCTTGGTCGCAGAGCCTGCCGGGCATCCTCCCGGCAGGCCGCGACCAGCCAAGGAGCCATCATGACCACTGACGTCACGATCATCGGCGCCGGACTCGGCGGCCTCACCCTCGCCCGGGTCCTGCACGTCCACGGCATCACCTCCACCGTCTACGAGGCCGACGCCTCGCCGACCGCGCGCCCGCAGGGCGGCCTCCTCGACATCCACGACTACAACGGCCGGATCGCCCTGCGCGCCGCCGGCCTCGACGACGAGTTCCGCACCCTCGTCCTCCACGGCCGCCAGGCCATGCGCATCCTGGACCGGAACGCGAACGTGCGCTACGAACAGGACGACGACGGCACCGGCGGACGCCCCGAGGTCCAGCGCGGCGACCTGCGCCGGATGCTCCTCGACTCGCTGCCGCAGGGCACCGTCCGCTGGGGTCACAAGGTCAGCGGCGTCCGCCCCCTGGGCGCGGGCCGCCACGAGGTGAGCTTCACCGACCACCCGCCCGTCACCGCCGCGGTGCTCGTCGGCGCGGACGGCGCCTGGTCCCGGGTCCGGCCGCTGCTCTCCTCCGCCGTGCCCCGGTACAGCGGCATGTCCTTCGTCGAGACCTACCTGTACGACGCGGACAGCCGCCACCCCGCGGCCGCCGAACTGGTCGGCGGCGGAGGGATGTTCGCCATCGACCCCGGCGAGAGGCAGCTCGGTGCGCACCGCGAGAAGGGCTCCACCCTGCACACCTACGTCGCGCTGCGCAAGCCGCGCGAATGGTTCGACGCCATCGACTTCGCCGACCCCGCCACGGCCACCGCCGGCATCCTGCGCGAGTTCGACGGCTGGGCCCCGGACCTCACCGCGCTGATCACCGCGAGTGACACTCCGCCGCTCTTCCGCCCCCTCTACACCCTGCCGATCCCCCACCGCTGGGAGCCCGTGTCCGGCGCCACCCTGGTCGGCGACGCCGCCCACCTCTCCCCGCCCGACGGCGAGGGCGCCAACCTCGCCATGCTCGACGGGGCCGAACTCGCCGAAGCCCTCGCCGCGCACCCCGACGACCCGGACGCGGCGATCGCCGCCCACGAACGCGCCATGTTCCTCCGCTCGGCCACCCACGGCCCCACCACCGAGGGTGAGACCACCGACAACCCCGCGCTCCAGGACGTCATCGACTTCTTCACCTACACCCCGCAGACCGCCTAGGGCGGGTGTCCGAGGGCAGTACGGCCGGTGCCTGGTCCAGCGCGCCGGCCGGGGCGTCGCCGCCGCCGGTGCCGCCGCTGCCGGAACGCGGGGACGGGGCGGGTTCGCCGGCCGGGCCCGGGGCTGTGGGTTCGAGGAAGAGGCTGCACGCCCACCGCCCGGGCGCCCTCCTGCGGCCCGCCCCCCCTACCTGCGCGACCGCACCGCAGGCATGATCGGCCGGCGAGCGGACCGCGGGCGGGGCGCCGGTCTACGCGGATGAGGTGGGCGCGTTCCGGGTCGAGATCCAGGCAGGGGTGGCCCGGATCCTGGACGCTGTGCCCGGGGCCGGCCGGCATACCTGCCTGCACGAGACGTCCGTGCCCCAGGAGGGAGGCCAGCGGGTCGGGGTCAGCGGGGGCGGTACATCCGGTAGCGGATGTACAGCACGGTGCAGGTGATCGCGCCGATCACGCACACCGGCAGTCCTAGGCCGACTGCCATGGTCACGCCTTCGCTGACGTTCTGCGCGTCCTCGTCGGCGTGGCTGACGAGGTAGGCGCCCAGTGAGACGCCCACGGCCAGGAAGACTATCGCTCCGGCCAGGAACCAGCCGCCGGCCCGCTCCTGCCACTCGTCCCCTTCCAGCCGCCGCGCGTGGGGGCTGTGCGCCAGCACCGCGCGGCCCAGGCCGGACGCCCCGGGGGTGTGCCCGTCGATGTGCAGGCGCGCACCGCCGTCGAGGGCGAGGCGACAGCGGTAGTCGTTGCCCAGCCGGCGGGCGAGGCCGTGGATCCTCCGGGTGCCGGGGATCGTGATCGAGACGACCTGGCTCCACTCCCAGCCTTCCGCGCCGCGCCGCGAGCCGTGGACGAGGCCGCGCTCGTGGACCTCGAAGTACTCGCCCGGTCCGCCCCGCACCGCGCGCCAGGCCTGCGTTACGGCGACGTAGAGCGCGCCCAGGGACAGGCCGATCACCAGGCCGATCGCCCGGCCGCCGCCCGAGCGGGTGTCGTCCGCGCTGAACAGTGCCCACAGCCCGAGCCAGCCGGTGGGCACAGCCGGCAGCAGCGCCCACAGGGCGTTCTGCCACCGTGCCCCGGTGTCCACCCGGTGCCTGCTGAGCACCGCGCCGAACAGCTCCGTCATCTCCGTCTCGCCAGTCATCGGCACAGTGAAGCATCCCGTCGCGGGCCGCTCAAGGGCGGGCGCCCACAACCCGATTAGTGCCGTCGCGCACGAACGCGGCCGCGCAGCAGGTACGTTGGGGATTGCGGGAGCGTCATCGACGGCGGACGGGCCCGCGCGCACCATGCCAAGGTCGTCAACTAGCGGACAGGATCGGCGAGATGCCCGTCGACGGGCCGTTTGCCAGAGCTGCGCCGCACGCGTGCGGCGACGAGCTCCTGGTTCCCCTCGACACCGGGACTTCTCCCTGGGCACTTCGGCGGGTGCCGGGTGAAGTCCGGGCACCGGGGCGTCGAAGAAGAGGAGCAGAAGAGTCGGCGCGCAGAGCAGGAGCGGGGGACGGGATCCCGGCAACCTGATGCTGCGCGCCGACGGCGTGACGGGTGGTCCGCTGCGCGGTGGCCCGGCGGCCCCGCTTCGCGGCGCCACCGGCCGGGAGGAGGGGCGAGAGAGTGGGCGGCCGGGGCGGCAGGCCGACCTGCGGCTCCCGCTCGTCGCCTACAGCTCGGTCCACCCGCCCGCCCGCCTCGGCTGCCGAGCGGGTGCCAGACGGGGGCCGAGGGGCCGCGCTGGATGAGGTCCTCGATGCGGGCGGCGCCGGTCGGGACGGCGGTGAGCATCTCGGCGACGGACGGGTGCTCCTCGGCGGCCAGGCGCAGGTCCGTCACAGTCGAGCGCACCCGGCGTCCGCCGTGCCGACCAGGACCACCAGAAGCCGTGGGAACGAGCGCCAGCGCCGCTCCCACGCCCGGCCCGACCCGTCCTCGCCCGCCTGTTCCCGCACCTGGGCGCAGGCCGCCGGCTGCGCCGCGGTCTGTTCGTCTCCGGTGCCGGAGCGGTGGCGTTCGATGAAGGCGCGCAGGCGGTGCCGGTCGTCGCCGGTGCCGGCGGCGTAGGCGAGGTGGGCGCCGGGCCGGTACACCCCACCCCCGGCGGGCAACTCGGGAGCGGGGAGGAGGTCGAGCGGGCGGCAGGCCTCGCCCCGGGTGCGGGCGTCGGTGACGAAGGCGGCGTGGATCCGGCCGACGTCCAGCAGGTGCTCGCGCCCGTGCCGCACCGTCGGCTTCTCCGAGCCCGGTACCGGGACGCCCGGGCGCAGGGCCTCGGCACGAGCGGGTACCGTCGCCGGGCAGTCCTTGCTCCTCGCTGAATGCCCCGGTCCGCACCACGCAGAGGATCGCATCGACAATCCGCCGCCGCGGATGTGTCTCCCGCCGACCGCCTCTCGACCCACTTTCGGCGGCGACAGACCGACACGATGGTGTGGCCCTCCTCGGTGAGCGTGAGGAGGGACGCGCGGCCGTCGGCCGGGTCGGGGTGGCGCTGGAGCAGGCGGGCCTGCTCCGGCCGGTCGGCGCGGCGGGTCACGGTGGTCCGGTCCGGTCCGGTCCGGTCCGGTTTCGTGGCCGGGGCCGGCGGCGCTGCACGCTCCGGTCCGGGCCGGGCCGCTGAGGATCGGGTAGGTGAGGTCGTCGACCGCTTCCCCGAGCCCCTCGGTCAGCTGGGTGTGGAGGCGGGCGCGAGTGCTCCGCCGCATGAGCAGTCCCAGGGCGTCGGCGATGTCGTGTCCCGTCGAGTTCTTCACCTCTCGAGATTAGCGTGCTTGGCACACGCTTTCCTGGTACAGTCAGAAGCGTGCTTAAGGCACGCATCCCCTGACTGGCCCAGGGCGGGCCACGCCCGCACCCAACCGAAGGAATCCCCATGAACCACACCCACGCCCGCGCCGCCCTCACCGACCTCCTCCTCACCCCGGGCCTCGACCTCGACGAGGCCGCCGACCGGCACTTCGCCCCCGACTACCGCCAGCGCACCGACGGCGAGTGGGCCGACCGCACCGAGTTCCTCGCCCACATCGCCTACCTGCGCACGGTCGTCGCCGGCGGCTCCGTCGACGTCCACGAGGAACTCACCACCGGCAACCTCTACGCCGACCGCCACACCATGACCGTCACCAAGACCGACGGCTCCACCGTCCGCATGGAGGTCTACCTCTTCGCCGAGTTCGCCGCCGACGGCCGCTTCCGCCGCATCGAGGAGACCACCCTCATGCTCGAAGGCGCCGACACCGACCGGAACCTCGGCAGCGCCCGCTGAGCCACATTCCCACCAGGCGACACGAGGCCGGCCCCGTCCCGGCACATCGGCGCGCGCCGCCGTCATGGCGCAACATCCGAAAAGCGAGAGGAAGTGGTTTTCGTGCTCGACGTGCTGATCGCCGGGGCCGGCCCCGTGGGGCTCTGGCTCGCCGCGGAGTTGCGACTGCACGGGGTGGAGGTGGCCGTCGTGGAACGCCGGGCGGCGCCGGACGGACGGTCGCGCGCGGTCGGCATGCAGGCCGGCACCCTGGACACGTTCGCCACCCGGGGCCTCGCGGAGCGGTTCATCGAACGCGGCACCCCGGTACCGACCGGCCACTTCGGCGCGGCGGCCACCCGGCTGGACTTCTCCACGGTCGGGGCGGTGCACCCCTTCATGCTGGCGCTCGGTCAGTCCGTCACCGAACAACTCCTGGAGGAGCATGCGGTCGCCGCGGGAGCCCGAGTGCTGCGGGGGGAGGAGGTTGTCTCGCTCACCCAGGGGCCGGACGCCGTCGAGGTGGTGCTCCGGGCCGCCGGCACCCACCGGACCCTGCGGGCCCGCTGGGTGGTCGGCTGCGACGGTACCCGCAGCGCGGTGCGCCAGGCGGCGGGCATCGGCTTCCCCGGTCAGGACACCACCCTGAGCGGGTGGCTCGCCGACGTCGAACTCGACGATCCACCTGCCGCGCCGCTCGCCGCCACCGGGCCGGCCGGTTCGTTCCTGGCAGCCCCGATCGGCGACGGTGTCCACCGACTGGCGGGCCTGTCCACGGCCACCATGCACCACGGCACCGGCGAACCGCTGACCCTGGAAGAGGTGCGCGAGCAGACCCGCGCGCTGCTGGGACGGGATCTCGGCATCCGCAACCCGCGGTGGCTTTCGCGCTACGGCAACGCCACCCGCCAGGCCGCGCGGTACCGAGCCGGACGGGTGCTGGTGGCCGGGGACGCGGCGCACATGTTCTTCCCGGCCGGTGGGCAGGGCATGAACCTGGGCATCCAGGACGCCACCAATCTGGGCTGGAAGCTGGCCGCCACCCTCCAGGGCCGGGCGCCCCACGGACTGCTCGACAGCTACGACACGGAGCGCCGGCCGGCCGCCCGCGCCGTCATCGACAACACCCGTGCGCAGCTCGCCCTGTTCGCGGCAGCGAGCCCGGAGCAGATCGCGCTGCGCGAGGTCTGGTCCGCCGCGCTCGCCGAACCACGGACCAACCGCCAGTGGGCCCGCCGGATCGCCGGTTTCGACGACCCGCTCCCCGCCGACACCGAACCCCGCACGCACCCGCTGAACGGCACCCGACTGGCCGGCCTCGCCCTGAACACCCCGAGAGGTGCAACGACCGCCCACCCGTTGATGCACCACGGCCGACCCCTACTGCTGGACCTCGACGGGACGCGGACACCGTGCCCGACGGAGGGCCTGGAGCAGCAGGCAGGAGCCGTCAACGCCAACACAGCGCATCCAATCTGGCTGGACGTCACCGCCGTCCTCATCCGGCCGGACGCCCGGATCGCCTGGGCCAGCACCGACACCGACCCGCAACGCCGTGCTGCGGACTGCCTCACCGCCCTGCGAACCCTGTGCCGCTGAACGCCGCCGTCGGCCGGTGGTGGTGGCTCCGTCCCGCGGTCCCGCCGTCCCGGCCGGGTTCTGGTTCCGGCCGGCTGGTACCGGTGCTCCCGGTGGTGCTCCCTGTGGTGCTCGCCGGTCCAGCTGCGCCGCCGGCCCGCCAAGTGCCCTGCCGCTCCTGCCGGCCCGGATGCCGGCCAGCCGGCCGCCCCCTGCTGCCTGGCGCCGTCCCCGTCCCCGTCCCCGCCCCCGGCCGTGGTCTGCCAGCCTGCCGCTGCCGCGCCGGTTGGTGTTGCCTGCCCCGACCAAGCGCGAGCAGGTGGCCGCCCTGGTCTCCGCCTCGGACGATCCGTGGTGGGAGGGGCGCTCCCAGTGTTGGTTGTGATGGAGGTTCAGACGGACCCGCCGTTGTCGCTGGTGGTGTTCCAAGCGGCGTGGTAAGCCGTGAGGGCTTCGCTTAGGCGCTGGGTCGGCGGGGGTGTGGGGGAGGCGGATGCGGCGGTGGGTGAGGTGGGCGGTGTCCCGGCGGGCATGGGGGAGTACCACGGTGTTGCGGTGGTCGATGGCGGTGATCAGGCGTTGGAGGACGTGGTCGGCGGCGGGGGAGAAGCCGGCCGTGCCGCGCGTGACGAGAGCGCGCGCGGCGGCGAGGAGTTCGGCCTGGGCGGCGGTGAACGTCTCCTCCGTGCGGGCGTGCGGTGTCGGTGTGCCGACGGCCGGGGTCTGGTCCGCCGGGTCGGGCGGTGTCTCGCGTGCCGTGGTCCGTGCGTTCGGCGGCGGGAAGGGAGGAGTTCGTCGTGGGCGGCCCTGCCGGCGAGTCCCAGTGAGGTCTTCTGCCGCTCGACACGCCAAGCGGTCAGGATCGGCTCCACCAGGGCCCAGCGGGCGTCGGACAGGTCACTTGGATAGGCTCTGCGCTGCGGCTTGCTCGTCATAACTCAACTGGTACGCCTGGGAGTTGAATCATCCCATCACTCACAGGAGTGAACCAACTGTGTGGCATACGAGACATTTTACTTGAGGAGTGCTGGTCGAACGGGAGTCACCTGAACTCCCGACCCGACCGGTCCTCCTCCGCCGTCGTGACCTCCGCGTCCATCACATCGAGCGGCAGCATGACCGCACGCACCGGGTGGACGTCACGTCGCCGAGGCACCCGGCCGCACGGCGAGGCCAGAGCACCCACAGGCGCGACGCCTGGCGTACTGCCACCACCAGCGTCCTCGCAGCAGTGCGCAGCTTGTCACCCGAGCGGTGGGAGGCGAGGACGTCCGCAATGGCCAACCGGCGGCGACTGTGAAAATCGCTGTCCGATCACCGGAGCATGGTGATAGACATCCGGCGTGGAAAAGAATCTTGAGTTCCCCGACCTGTTGCGACTGATCGATGAACGGTCGACCGCCTTCCGTGCCGTGGTCGCCGCCGCGCCCGGTCTCGACGCACAGGTGCCGACCTGCCCTGGGTGGACGCTGTTCGATCTGGTGAAGCACCTGGGCGGGGGAGACCGCTTCTGGGCCGCCATCGTCGGCGCGGGGCCCGCCGACGCGCCCCCGGCCGAGGCCGTCGCCGCGCGCGCCGCGCTGGAAGTGCCGCAGGAGCGTGAGGCCCTGCTGGCCTGGCTGGACGCGTCGACGCAGCTTCTGCTGGGCGCCCTGCGCGAGGCAGGACCGGAGAGCGGTTGCTGGACGTGGTGGCCCGCGTCCCAGTCACCGCAAACCTCCGGCGGCACCGCCCGGCACCGGGTCCAGGAGACTGCGGTGCACACCTACGACGCCCAGCTCGCCGGGGGCGCCCCGCAGCCGCTGCCGGTCGAGCTGGCACTCGACGGTGTGGAGGAGTTCCTGTTCACCGTCTGCGCAACGCCGAGTGCCTGGCCGCACAAGCCCACGGCCTTCGACTTCCACGCCGCCGAGGGCCGCTCCTGGCGCCTCACCGTCGACGGCGACGGCGCACGCGTCACCCGCATCCCCGCGCCCACCGCCGCGACCGGCGAGGACACGGACGCAGCCGGCGCCTCCGTCCACGGCACGGCCAGTGAGTTGGTCCTCTACCTGTACGACCGGATCCAGGCCGACTCCTTGCACGTTGACGGAGACGCAGGGCTGCTCGACCTGCTCCGCGCCTGGGAGCCGGAGGAGAAGTAGGACACAGCGGGGGCGGTTGGCCGCGCCTCGAGCCGGTAAGACACGACTCTTCGCCAGGTTCGTCAGTCGCGGCCCCGGGCTCAAACCCGCGAGGCGGCCTCGGGGCGTCACCAAGCCGACCGTCTACCTGGATGGCAGTGCGAATTCGTCCGTCCCAGCGATCACGAGAAGCGACGCGACTGCCGTCGTCCCGATCTCGTCGAGAAGTCAGTCGATCGGGTGACTGCGGCGGCTGCCGTGCATGAGAGCAGGGCCTCTTGGTAGCTCGAAGGGCGTCGAAGCCAACGTGCGGTCCAGGAGGCCCTGTTGTCGCATTTCTACGGCAACGCGGGAGTGGGGTCCACTTCGGCCACTCGCGCGTGTGACTGTCTGGCTCACAGGTTCGGGAACGCCAGAGACCACGGGGCGCGCGAGCGTCGGTATCCCACCGACATGTCGGACGCCGAGTGGGCGGTGGTCCGGCCACTGCTGCCGGTGCCGGGCTGGCTGCGGGGCCGGGGCGGGCAACCGGAGGCTTATTGCCACCGCGCGATGCTGGACGCGATCCGCTACCTGGTCGACAACGGCACGAAGTGGCGGGCCCTACCTGCCGACTTCCCACCGTGGGACCCGCCTGGTCCGCGAGCGGGCCGGGCGGGACTCGGAGCCGGGCGCGGGCGTGATCGACTCGCAGTCGGTCAGAGCGGACGCGGTCGTCGGCTCTGACAGCCGCGGCTTCGACGGTGGCAAGCTGATCAACGGGCGCAAGCGGCACGTCGTGGTCGACACCCTTGGCCTGCTGCTCGCGGTGATGGTCACCGCAGCGGATGTGGGCGACCGCGCCGCGGCCCAGGTCCTGCTCACCCAGGTCATTGCCGCGCACAACCTGCTGGCCCTGGTCCGGGCCGACGGCGGATACACCGGCAGCCTCGTCGAGTACTGCCTCGCGGCCCTCGCCCTGGGCCTCGCCATCGTCAAACGCAGCGACGCATCGACCACCACCAGGCGGCCGACGCCATCACGTTCGATGACCCCGCCCGCTACGCCGCCGCTTCCTCAGCCGGCTGCGGGCGATGACCCGGTCCTCACCGGACAGCTCGGCCCAGAACTCGTCCCCCCACACCACATGAGAGGCCCGTACGGGCGGGAAGCTGACCGAGCAGCAGACCGCGCTCCTGGACGCGCTCCACCGGCACGCCGAGACCGTCGCCGGCTGACCCGCCCGTACGCCTCGCCATCCCGGCCCACCCCGCCCGGGACGGCCCACCCCGTTCCCGACTCCCGGAGGCACCGCGCGATGACCGACACCACCCCCCGACCCCGCCGACGTGCGCGCGGCTGGGGCGGGCCGCCTCCGTAGCCGGCCCGCCCCCGCTGGCCGGGATCTGGGCCGCCCGGTCCTGGACTCGCCGCTGGCGCGCGGCTCGATGTGGCTGCGCTGGACCGGTGACGACGGCATCCGCACCCCGCACCAGGGCGCCGGTCTGGCCCGCGGCTGGACGGAGAGGGACGTTGACGCCCTGGACGGCTGGGTGGCCCTGGTGGAGGGCCGGATCGTGATCGAGGCCGGCCCCGACGGCCAACCCGTCGTGCACGCCGAGGCCGGGTCGACGCTGCACGCCGCCCTGGCCCAGCACCCCGCCGACGACGACCAGGCCGACGACATCGAGCCCGATGCCCAGGAGCACCCGCTGCTCGGCGACGTCCGCATCCGGGTTCGCCGCCGGGCGGCCGGGAAGACCCTGGACACCAGCGAGCAGGCCCTGCACCAGGCCCGGTTCGGGGAGCGGTGCGCCGACCGGCATGCTGACGTCGGCCACGAATCCAGCGCCGCCACCGCGGCCGCCGCCCTGGCCGAATGGCAGCGCGTGCGCGACCACACCGCCGGCACCGGGGCCCGACGCCCACACGCCGCACTGTCGTCCAGCCGTCGCAGGTACGGGTCCGACGGTTCCGGTGCCGTGAACGGATGTGCCCGCGATCGACCTTTGTCGAGCCGGCAGCGGGGCTGACCCTCCGTCACGGTCGGCGGAGCCAGGGCCTGCAGAGCGCACTGCAGGAGCTCGCCCTGGCCCTGGCGGGGCGGCCCGGGTCACACCTGGCCGAGACCTTCGCGGTCCCGGTAAGCCGCTCCACGCTCCTGCGGCCATGCCGCTGGAGGCGGCCGAGTGCCCCGATGCCCTGCGATGCCGCGACCGCTTCGGCGGAGTCGGTCCCCGCGCCACGGCAGCCACATCATGTTCTGACGCAGCGGTTAGCTCATCCCTTCTCCGCACCGCCCGTAACGACACACGCGATGTGCTCCGCTGAATGGGTGAACTACCGGTCAACCCTCTTGTCTGCACGGAAGCTCAGATGACTTACTCGTAGCGTCCGATCAGGTGGGCCGCCCATCCCTCCGTTGGGGAAGGCCGCCCATGCAGGTTGGTGGTGTGGGTGCCTGCCGCACGTCCGCGAGGGCGCCCATCGGGGGAGGCTGTTGGCCGGGGTGCTCGTTCGGTGCACTGGCTGACGAGGGTGGCTCATACGTCCGAGGAGGCGTTCTTGCGAGCCATCACCATGCTTCGAGCGCTGTTCGGGACCGGCGCTGTCGGTGCGCTCGTGTTCACCGCCCCGGCGGCACACGCGCAGACCGCGCGTCCGGCGCTGGCGGTGATCGTGCCGTGCAGCGAAGCCGCGTTGGTGAGCGCCCTCAATGCGGCCAACGCCGCCGGAGGCGGGGACCTGAGCCTGGCACCGTTTTGCACCTACACCCTTACCAGCGCCCACAGTTCGGGGGGCGCCGGTGGACCGGCGGGGCTGCCGAACATCACCACGCCGATCACCATGACCGGGCTGGCCACCGAGATCTCCCGTGCGTCGGGAGCGCCCGCGTTTCGCATCATCGAGGTGGACGGGCCCTCGCATCTGCCCGCCGACAACGGTCAGCTCAGCTTGACCGCGGTCGCCATCAATAACGGTGACGCCGGTTTCGGGGTGGGCGGCGGCATCGCCAACCTCGGCGGGTCGGTCGCCGTGACCGGCGGAGGTGTCAGCAACAGCCGCGCCTCGTTCGGCGGCGGCATCTACACCGACACCGCGCTGACGATGACTGCCAGCAGCGTCACCGGCAACACCGCCACGGTCGACGGCGGCGGCATCTACAAGAACGCCGGCTCCGCCACGCTGCTCGTCACCAACGTCTCCGGCAACACCCCGGACAACTGCGCCGCCACCCCGCCCCTGACCGCGCCCTGCTGAGGCCGGCGGGCGGCCCACGGCGCCCAACTCGACCACAGAGCCGCAGGTTGACGGCGAAAGCGCCACATCGCCGTGCTCACGCCCCAGGCGCTGTGGCACCCAACCGATCAGCATCAGCGAAGGAGATCCGCCATGGCACCCTCCATCAGCTCCATCTCGCCCACCTCGGGCCACTCGGGTCAGACGATGACCATCACCGGCACCGGTCTGGGGAGCTTGAGCACCACCAAGGTGAACTTCGGCACCAGGACGGTCACGCCCACCGCCGCCAGCAGCACCTCCGTCACCCTCATCATCCCGTCGGGGTGCTCCGGTCAGGCCAACGTCATCGCGACCGTCTCCGGGGTCAACAGCAACAGCAGCGCCTTCTTCTACGTCGCCGCCCCGACGGTCACGTCGCTGACCCCCAGCATCGGCCCTGCCGCACCCGGCGCCATCGACGTCTTCGGCACCGGTTTCGCGACCGCGACCTTGGTGGCCTTCGGCACGGTCGGCACCGCTGTCCCCACCGTTCTGTCGGACAGCCACCTGACCGTCACCCCTCCGGGTCACGGCGCCTTCACCGACTGCACCGACTCGGCGGATGCGACCGTCACCGCCACCGGCGGCACCAGCTCCCCGATCGGGGCGGCCGGTCAGTTCACCTACTACAAGCTGCCGGCGGTCACCGGCGTGACGCCCGGCACGGGGCCGGCGGGCACCGCCGGGGTCATCGTCGCCGGCACCTGCTTCGTCGACGTCAGCTCCGTGACGTTCACCCCGGTCGGCGGTGGCGCGGCCGTGCCGGCCGACAACGTCAGCGTCTCCGCTGTGGGCACGCTCACCCTCGACGTCCCCGCCAGCCTGGCGGTGGGTACCACCTACGACATTCAGGTCACCACGCCCGGAGGCACCAGCCCGGCCGTCGCCGCTGACCAGTTCGCCGTCACCGTCTGAGCCCCGAGCCCCGAGCCTGGACACCGGAGCGGGCGCGCGGCCCTCCCGTCACCGCCTCCATCGGCGCGGATCCGACGGGCCGCGACCGCGGACCCACTGTGCCCTGGCCCGCCTACGGCGGCCAGGGCACCCTCATCAGCGATGCAAAGGAGCACCCGATGGCTCCGGTCATCAGCGGTATCAACCCCAACCACGGGCCAGCCGCAGGGGGTACGGCCGTCACGATCAGCGGCAGCGGCTTCACCGGCGCGACCTCGGTGAAGTTCGGAACCGCGCCGGTGCCATCCTTCACACTGGTCAGCGACAGCCAGATCATCACCACCGCTCCTGCGGGCACCGGTTCGGCCGCGGTCACCGTCACCATGCCGCTCGGCACGAGCAACGGCGTCACCTACACCTACGGTGCCGGGCCGGTGATCACCGGTCTGAGCCCGGCCTCGGGTGCGGCCGGCACCTCGGTGATCATCAGCGGCTCGGGGTTCACCGGTGCGTCGTCCGTGCACTTCGGAACCGCCTCGGCGACGTTCGCGGTGCTGAGCGATGCGCAGATCCAGGCCACGGCTCCCGCGGGCTCCGGCACCCTCCAGGTCACGGTCACCACACCGGCGGGCACCAGCAACAGTGCGGCCTTCACCTACACCGCCACACCCGCGATCACCGCGGTGAGCCCGGCCTCCGGGCCAACGGGCGGCGGCAACACGGTGACGATCAACGGTGCCGGGTTCACCGGCGTGACGTCGGTGCACTTCGGCAGCGCCTCGGCACTGTTCACGGTGGTCAACGATGCCCAGATCACGGCGACGGCTCCCGCGGGCACCGGTTCCGTCCCGGTCACCGTCACCACCTCGGCGGGCACCAGCAACAGCGTGGCGTACACCTACGTCAACGCACCGGTGATCACCGGCCTGACCCCGAACCAGGGACCGACCAGCGGCGGGAACACCGTCACCATCTCCGGCACCAACCTGTCGGGCTCGACCTCGGTGCTGTTCGGCACCCACGCCGCCACGATCACCGCCAACACCGGCATCCAGATCACGGTCACGGCACCCGCGGGAGCCGCGCAGTCGGTCAACGTCACGGTCACCACCTCGGCGGGCACCAGCAACCTTCTGCCCTACTTCTACGTCGCGTCCCCGGACGTCACCGGCCTGATTCCTACCATGGGTCCGAGTGGTGGCGGGAACACCGTCACCCTCTTCGGCTCCGGCCTGGCTCTCACCAGCGCCGTGCACTTCGGCTCCGCCGCGGCCACCAACACCAACGTGGTCTCCGACAGTCAGATCACGGTCACCGCGCCCGCCGGCACGGGGACCGTCCTGGTCACGGCCACCACACCAGGCGGCACCAGCACCATCGGGCTGGGCAACGCC
Organism: Kitasatospora sp. NPDC033851; assembly: GCF_055576085.1. Classification (NCBI taxonomy): domain Bacteria; kingdom Bacillati; phylum Actinomycetota; class Actinomycetes; order Kitasatosporales; family Streptomycetaceae; genus Kitasatospora; species Kitasatospora sp. NPDC033851. Next base: position 50,836 of record NZ_JBVIRL010000036.1, read on the forward strand.
TACTACATCTACGTCGCACCACCGGTCATCACCTCCCTCAGCCCCGCCCAGGGTTCGGTATCCGGCGGGGACGACGTCCTGATCAGGGGAAGCAACCTCACCTACACCGACGCCGCGCTCTTCGGCACCGCCCCGGCGTCCTTCGCCGCCGTCTCCGACACCATGGTCGTGGCCACCTCACCGGCCCATGCCGCCGGCCTGGCCACCGTCACCGTCCACTCCCCGGGCGGCACCAGCAACGGCGCCACCTTCCAATACCAGCCGTAGCCCACTCCGAACACCAGCGTCACTTGACTCGGAAGCCGGCCATGGCGGCGGCGGAGCCAAGGGCGATCAGCAGGTGCGACTTTCCGGTCCCGGAGTCCCCGATCAGGCAGAGAGGCTCGCCTTTGCGGATCCATTCGCAGCTGGCGAGGTTGTCGATCTGTGCCTGGTTGATGTTCGGGTTGGCAGAGTAGTCAAAGTCGGACAACCACTTCGGCTGGGGGAAGCCGGCCATCTGCAGGCGCCTCTCGGATCGGCGGCGGTCCCGCTTATCGCACTCGGTCATCAGCAGCTCGGCCAGCATGCCGCGGTAGGTGAGCTGATCGCGTTCAGCTCGTCGGATGATCTCCTGGTAGTGCGCGAGCACGGCCGGGAGCCGCAGGACTCGGCAGGCGGCCGGTGCGGCGGTACCCGCGCAGCCGGGTAGTGCACAGTGACCCCGCTGGGTGCGCTCGGCGGCCTCGCCGGCCCGATCGCATCACCTTCGACCCGCCGAACGGGCCAGGCCGGCTGCCGTAGTTCAGTCGCGGAGCCCGCGCCACACCGGTTGCCGGAGCCGGCCGCTGTCGGTCAGCTCCAGGAACTCGACTTCGGCGTGGCGCTCGGGCCGGACGAACCGGACCTCGGTGCCGCGCGCCAGCCCCAAACCGCCGCCGGCAGTGAAAGGCGACACCGGGACGGCGAGGCGGCGCAGCGCGGCCGCCAGCGCGCGTCTCTCGGGGCCGACCATGCCGCTGCTGACCGAGCCGACGAACAGCAGGCGGTCATGGGGTGTGGTGGGGACGCCGACCAGGACGGCGCGCACCGAGTCCCCGGTCGGCCCGCCGGGTAGCCAGCCGCCGATCACGACGTCGGCGGTGCGCAGGTGCTTGATCTTGGTCCAGTCCCGGGAGCGGGTGCCGGGTCGGTAGAGGGAGTCGAGCCGCTTGGCGACGACGCCCTCCAGGCGGTGTTCGCGGGTCCACCCGTAGGCTTCGGCGACCGAGTTCCAGACCGGTGGCACCCGCAGGTGCGGCCGCTCCAGCTCCAGGCTCTCCAGCAGCTCGCGCCGGCGCGCGTACGGCTCGCCGAGCAGCGACCGCTCGCCGGTGTGCAGCAAGTCGAACGCGACGTACAGGGCGGGCGCGGCTGCCGCGCCGGCTTGCACCGCGGCCGGGCGGGTGTGGTGAATACGGCCCTGCAGCGCGGCGAACGACGGGACGCCGGTGCGCATCACGACCAGCTCGCCGTCCAGGACCAAGGGGCCCCGGACCTCCGTCAGCGCGTCGGCGACCTCGGGGAACCGTCCGGTGAAGTCCGCCCCGGAGCGGCCCAGCAGCCGCACCGGCGCCGCCTCGGGCACGTACGCGACGGCCCGCGCCCCGTCCCACTTCAGCTCCCCGACCCACCCGGAACCGGACGGCAGCGGGCCGGCCGTCGCCAGCATCGGCTCGATGTGGGGCAGCCGCACCCGCGCGGACCCTCGGGCACTCACACCCACCATGGTGCCGCCGGACACCACCCGGAGCGGAACCGGATACGCCCGGCCAGCCGATACCAGTCATGCCCATCCGTCAGTGCGGACGACGGCCGCTGCGCGGGAGCCTGTGGGTGGGGCCGGCGTTGTGCCAGGCGGTGGTGATCTGCTCGAAGGCGTTCTGGAAAACGAGGTCGCGGTCCTGGCCGAGGAAGAGGGTGATGGCCCCGGTCTGCACGGTGGGCAGGTCGAGGGTGAGGACGGTGAGGTGCCGCAGTCTCACCTGCTGGCGGCTCTCAAGAATTCCCCTATGATCACGCTCTGGAGTCACGCCCGCGGGGGCTGCAGCGATCGCGAACGCGGACTTGACCAGCCATTGCTAAAGGAGCGTCCGGCAGGCCGCCGGACGTGCCACATAGCGAGCCGCAGCCGCCGCCCCAGTTCTGAAGGCAGACGCGAGCCCGCTCGCCGCCCGGGCCCGGCGGCAGCCGACGAGCCCACCGACCTCGAACGCCCGATACGCGTCGCCCAGCGGCGCGGCCAGGTCGACCCCCAGGCGCCGGTGCCAGAGCAGGTGCACCGCCTCCGCCCGCGCGACCGCCGGACACCGGATCGACTCCACCAGGAGCCGCGAGCTGATGCAGACCCTCCCGAAGGAGGAGAGCACCCACGAGTACGGGATCCACGGACAGTGGACCCGCCGCCCCGGCGGCCGCTGCTACCCCTGCCACGAGAAGCACCAGGAGCAGCAGGAGGAGGAGTCCGCCGCCGCGCTCAAGTGCTTGGAGGAGGACCGTCCGCAATGGCGAGTTCAGCGCTCCGCGCCGACGCTGAATGTCGGCGCGGAGTCCCGAGGCCGTCTCAGGTGCCGGTGGCCCACAGCGGCTGGTGGCTGGGGCCGTAGATGACGAGGTTGCCGTCCTGTTGGAATACGAGGGTCGCGCCCGAGTTGCCATAGGTGCCCGAGGCCCACAGCGCCGGGCTGCCACCGTACGCGTAGACGACGAGGTTGCCGTCGGGCTGGAACTTGGCGGTCGCGCCGGAGTGGTTCCAGGTGCCCGAGGACCAGATCGGGGTGGCGGTGTTGTTGTAGATGACGAGGTTGCCGTCGTTCTGCATGGCGAGCTCGTAGTTGTTGACGCAGATGGTCTCGCCGGGGGCGGTCCCGAAGCCCCCGTTGAAGGTCCAGTCGTCGTTGGAGTTGGTGTACTGGCACTGGTACGGGAACGGGTATCCGGCGTGCGCCGCGGGCGCGACGGTCATCGCGGCGGCGCTCGCGACGGTCAGGAGGCCCGCGGCCAGGGTCTTACGCATCGGTGGTGATGCGCCTGGTCGACGTCCTGCTCGTCGGTGCCGCGGCCGCCGTCCCGCCGCGCTCCTTCTTCTTCTTCTGCTGCTGCACCAGCAGCGGTACGACGAGGAGCGAGAGGCCAAGGCCCAGGCCCAGCTGGAGGCAGCCCGCGCGGCCAACGCCGCGCTGCTGCGCCCGGCCCGGTCGCTGTGACCTGCACCGGGGAGTGACCGGTGACAGCGAGGCCGGGTGGGGCGTACGGAAGCATGCCACCGGCCTATGTCCCTGTCTTTGCGCGGGCCGCGTGGGTACACGGCGTGAGCTGGCGCGTCGCAACCTGGTGCGCTTCGCGAGCCGCGTTCCACGCTCTCGTGCGTGCAGGAACGATCTTGCATCCTGAGGTCGGGCGCCTCCCGTCGACCTGGCCGTTCGGCCGTCACGCTGTGCTTGTCGATCACGGTCCGGGGCGGGGAGAAGGCCGGTGCCACGGGTTCGGCGCTCCGGCTCCCGCTGTGTCCTTCGGAAAGGGGTCTCATGTCCGACCGTCCAAGCCGTCTCAGGCGGCTTTCTCGTGCGCTCGTCGTCCTGGCCCTGACGGCCGCTGTCGCAGCGCCCGGCACTGTCGCCTTCGGTGACTCCTCGCGCCCGCGTCCCGGGTCCCTGCGCCCGTGGGTGAAGTCCTGCGTCCGGTACCGGGGGCCGGCGGGGCTCATCGGCTGCCTCCGGGGGAGGCACCCCCAACCGAGGATGTCACAGACCCGCCTGACCTCCACCATCAGCGAACTGGCGACACCCACCGCCAATTCGGCCCCGGTCGGCATCACCGCAGGGCCGGACAGCGCCCTGTGGTTCACCGAGAACTCCGCCGACGCGATCGGGCGCGTCACCACGGGCGGCACGTTCACCGAGTACTCGGTGCCCACCACCAACGCGGGCCCGGCCGGGATCGTCACCGGGCCGGACGGCGCGCTGTGGTTCACCGAGTCGAACGTCGACAAGATCGGCCGGATCACCACCGGGGGCACCTTCACCGAGTACGCGCTCCCGACCTCCGGCGCCTACCCGTGGGGCATCACCGTCGGATCGGACGGCGCCCTGTGGTTCGCGGAGCCCGGTGCCGACAACATCGGCCGGATCACCACCGGCGGCACGGTCACCGAATACGCGCTCCCCACCTCCGGCGTCTTCCCGCTGAGCATCACGGCCGGGTCGGACGGCGCCCTGTGGTTCACCGAAGTGCTGTCCGGAAGCATCGGCCAGATCACCACCGGCGGCACGATTACCGAGTACGAGGTCCCCTCACTGGCCTCACTGCCCATCGGCATCACCGCGGGGCCGGACGGCAACCTCTGGTTCACGGACGCCGGAGCAACACAGATCGGACAGGTCACCACTGCGGGCGTGTTCACCGGCTACGACCTGACGGATACCGCCTTCTTCCCGTTCCCGTGGGGCATCACCACCGGACCGGACGGCAACCTGTGGTTCACCGAGAACACCGGCAACGACATCGGCCAGATCACGACCTCGGGAACGATCACCGAACTGTCGGTCCCGACCTCGGACGCGAGCCCGCTGGAGATCGCCACCGGCTCCGACGGCAACCTCTGGATCACCGAGAACACCCCGAGCCAGATCGCAACGGTAACCCCCTGACGAGACCGACGGTGTGAACGATGGCGCCTCGAACTCGGCCCCGCCCCACATCTCTACCTCGGGCACCTCGAGCGCGGCATCTACCTCGATCGGCTTGTCCAGGCCGGCGAGACCACCGTGCTCGCCAACCCGTTCCCCCTCGACCTCGACCCCGCGGGGCCGGCCCAATAGTCCCAGGCCGGCCGTAAGTGAGCAGGCGTACATGTGACGTGATCCTGGGATCACGTCACATGTACGTGAAGGCAATGCAGGACACCCGGAGCCTGGCCGTCGGGCCAGCGATCTACCAGCCAGGCCCGACCCTCCCCTTCGCTCTTCCCCACCCCAGGACGCCCACCGCCTGCGTTTCCGGCCCCGTTCAGACTTGCCCAGGCTTCCCGCCGCCTCCGCGTTCGCCCGGGCCCGCCCCGGGGGGGGGGCCAGTTCCGCAGCGTGCTCGGCTGCACGCCCAGATCCCGCGCGACATCCGCGGCCGACTTCCCGGTCTCCGTCACGTTCCGCACCGCACCCGCGCGGAACTGCGCGTCGTACGAGCGCCTCTTCCCCGCCATGGCCCGCAACTTCCCCTCTGGTCACAACTCGCGCTACGAGGGGAATGTCACGGCCCGCCTCCCCCGATAGCCTGTCCGCGTGGACCCCGTGCAGGAGGCATCTGCGGCGAACCGGCCCGTGCTCTACGAGCGGGCCGGGCACGTCGCGCGCGTGACGTTGAACCGGCCCCAGGTGCTCAACGCGATGGACCTGCGGATGCACACGGAACTCGGCGAGGTCTGGGACGAGGTCGAGCGCGACGACGAGGTGCGGCTGGTCGTGCTGACCGGCGCGGGCGAACGCGCCTTCTCGGTCGGACAGGACCTCAAGGAGCGGGCGCGGCTCGACCGCGACGGGGCCCCGCCGACGAGCTTCGGCTCGAAGGACCTGCCGGGGTGGCCGCGCCTGACCGACCGTTTCTCCCTGTCCAAACCGGTCCTGGCCCGGGTCCGCGGCTACGCCCTCGGCGGCGGCTTCGAACTGGTCCTCGCCTGCGACCTGGTGATCGCCGCGCAGAGCGCCGTCTTCGCCCTGCCCGAAGCCACCCTCGGGCTGGTCCCGGGCGCGGGCGGGGCCTTCCGGCTGGCCCGGCAGATCCCGCTCAAGGCCGCGATGGGGTACCTGCTCACCGGGCGCCGGATGTCGGCGGGCGAGGCGCTGGCCTTCGGGCTGGTCAACGAGGTCGTGCCGGACGAACGGCTGGACGAGTGCGTCGAGCGGTGGACGGCCGACCTGCTGCGCTGCGCGCCGCTGTCGCAGCGCGCCCTGAAGGAGGCCGTGATGCGCTCGGTGGACCTGCCGCTGGAGCAGGCGTTCACCACCCGCTACCGGTGGGAGCAGGCCCGCCGGGCCAGCGAGGACGCCAAGGAGGGGCCGCGCGCCTTCGCGCAGAAACGCGAACCGGTGTGGCGCGGGCGCTGAGACCGCCCCCGGTCGCCGGCGCGCCACCGCGCTGCGCCAAGGCTCTCCCGGCCCGTCGGCGGGCCGGGAGACCCCACGCCGCTTCGCCGCACCGCAGCGTCACCGGGCCCGGGTCAGCCGCCGCCCGCCCCGCCGAAGGCGGACTCGAACTCGTCGATGTCCTCCTGACCCAGCGAGATCAGCGAGAAGTCCGACGGGGTGTGACCCCCGGGGCCCTCGGAGGCGTGCCGGACCAGGCCCTCGAGCACCGCCCGCCAGCGCTCGGCGAGATCGCCCAGCTCAGCCCCGGTGAGCAGCCCGCGGGGTGACTCGAGGACGAAGCACAGCTCCGGTCCCTCGGGCAGGTCCCGCGCCGAGCCGTTGATCTCCAGCACGTGCCGCAGGGGCATCGACGGGTCGACGCCGCCGTCGGGTGCCGGGTGCTCGTCCGCCGGCGTCCACGGGCGCGGGCCGCCACAGCCGGCCTGCGGGGAACCGTCCACCCCGGACGGCGCCCCGTCGGCGCCCGGGGAGCCCGGCTCCCCGCGCGGGCCGCCGAACCGGCCCAGGTAGTTGAACCCGATCTGCGGTGCCGCGAGGGGCTCGAGCACCGAACGGGTGGCCGGGTTCACGTACCTGAGCAGGCCGTAGCCGAGACCGTCGCCCGGCCCCTGCCGCAGCTGCTCCTTGACCCGCTTGATCAGCCGCGCGGCGTCCGCGCCGCCCGCCCGGACCTCGGCCGTGTCGATCGGACCGGGCTCCAGCCACACCGGGTGGACGGCGGTGAACCAGCCGAGGGTCCGCGTCAGGTCCATGTCCTCGGACAACGGCACCCGGCCGTGCGCCTCCCGGTCGATCAGGAAGCCCTCCGGGGCCCGCCCGCCGCGTGCGCGCAGCCACTCGTCCAGCGCCGCGGTGAGCCCGGACAGCAGCACGTCGTCGATTCCCGCGTGGTAGGCGGCGGGCAGCGCCGCCAGCAGCGATCCCGCCGTCCGCGCCGGAACGGTCAGCTCGGCGCGGGACAGCCCGCCTCCCACGGTGTCGGTCCGCGGGTCGAGCGGCCGGCCGGCGATCGGCGGCTCGACCCGGTCGAGCACCCGCCTCCAGGCAGGCAGTTCGTCCACCGTCTGCTGCGCCCTGGCCCGCTCCGCCAGGGCGCTCGCCCAGCGGCGGAACGAGGTGAGCTCGGGGGCGACTGCCGCCCTCGCCGCGTCCGCGCCCCCCGCGGCCAGGGCCGCGTGGGCGAGGGCCAGGTCGGGCATCAGGATCCGCCAGGAGACGCCGTCGATCACCAGGTGATGGGCCGTCAGCAGCACCAGGGCGCTCTGCGCGGCGCCGCGGTCGATGAGTACGGCCCGCAGCATCACGCCGTCCTGCGGCGCCAGCGCGGCCTCGGCGGCCGCGGCCTGTTCGTCGAGCAGCGCGTCCAGCCGCGTCCCGTCGAGGCCCACCGCCTCCACCCGGGTCACCAGGTCCGCCGCGGGCACCGCCGCGGGCGCGTGCGGCTCGGGGATCACCAGCCGCCCGTCCGCTTCCTCCAGCCGCGCCCGCAGCACGTCGTGCCGGTCGACGACGGCCTGGAGCACGGCGGCCAGCCGGTCGGGCGTCAGACCGGGCGGGGCGGTCAGCACCATCGACTGGCTGCCCGCGCGCGCCGCCGAGCCCGTGCGTGCTGCGATCTCGTGCATCACCGGGGTCAGCGGGACCGGGCCGCAGGGGACCTCCTCGGCGTGCACCGCCTCCGTGTCGTCGATCGACTCGGCCACCCGTGCGAGTTCCGCGGGTGTGCGCAGCTCGAAGATCTGGCGCGGGGTGACCGCCAGGCCGGCCTTGCGGGCCCGCCCCGCCAGCAGCATGGAGGTGATCGAGTCGCCGCCGAGGGCGAAGAAGGAGTCCTCGGCTCCCACCCGTTCAAGGTTCAGCACCTCGGCGAAGAGCCGGCACAGCAGTTCCTCCGTGTCGGTGGCGGCGGCTCGCCCCGCCGCGCTGGCGGAGAAGACGGGCAGCGGCAGGGCGGCCCGGTCGACCTTGCCGTTGGCCGTCACCGGCAGTGCGACGAGCACGGTCACCGAGGCCGGGACCATGTAGTCGGGCAGCTTCCCGGCGAGGTACTCCTCCAGCGCCCGCGGGTCGGGCGAGGCCTGATCGCCGTCGGCCGGCACGACGTACCCGGCCAGCCGCTTGTGGCCGCTCGCGTCCTCGAACGCGACCACGAGCGCCTGGGCGACGTCCGGGTGCGCGGCGAGCACGGCCTCGATCTCGGCCGGCTCGATGCGGAACCCGCGGATCTTGAGCTGTTTGTCGGCGCGGCCGAGGAAGAGCAGCTGCCCCTCACGGGTCCACTGCGCCAGGTCGCCGGTGCGGTACATCCGCGCGCCCTCGGGCTCGCCGTCGGCGGGGAAGGGGCAGGCGACGAAGCGTTCCGCGGTGAGCGCGGCGCGGCCGAGGTAGCCGCGGGCCAGCCCGGCCCCGGCGAGATAGAGCTCGCCCGTCATGCCGACGGGTACGGGCTTGAGGAACGCGTCGAGAACGAACGCCCTGGTGTTGTCCATCGGCCGGCCCAGCGGCACCACGTCGGGCACGGATTCTGCGTCGGTGAAGGGCAGTTGGGTGGCGAAGGCGGTGGACTCGGTCGGGCCGTAGGTGGTGCGTACGACCAGGCCGGGGTGGGAGCGTAGCAGCGTCCGGACGGCGTGCGCGGAGACGACGTCGCCGCCGGTGGAGACCTCGCGCACGCCGTCGAAGATGTGCGGGGCCTGCTCCGCGAGCACCCGGAAGTGCCCGGCCGTGGCGTGCAGGCTGGTCACCTTCTGGGCCGCGATCAGCCGGCCGCGCTCGACCGTGTCGATGTCCCCGGGGGGCACGAGCACCAGCCGGCCGCCGTGCAGCAGCGTCGTCCAGATCTCGTACGTGGAGGCGTCGAAGGCGTGGTTGGCCTGCACCAGCACCCGCTGGAGGGTCTCGCTCGACCAGCACTCGTCGAGGCAGAACGCGAGGACGCTGCCGTAGGTCACCGCGACGCCCTTCGGCAGGCCGGTGGAACCCGAGGTGTAGATGACGTACATGAGGTTCTCCGGCCGCACCCGCACCGGGGGCAGGGCCGCGTCGTCACCGTTCGAGGCGGGGGAGTGCGTACCCGTGCGGGCCGGCTCCAGGCGGAGCACCTCGGCGGGCGCGAACAGCGCGGCGTCGGCCAGGCCCCGCTCGGCGTTCGGCGTGTCGACCAGCACGACGGCCGCACCCGCCTCCGCCGCCACCGCGCCGAGCCGGGTGGCCGGGTGCCTGCCGTCCATCGGCAGGTACGCCGCACCGGCTTTCACCACCGCCAGCAGCGCGGTGATCAGCTCGGGTGAGCGCTCGGCCACCACGCCCACCAGTGTCTCCGGGCCCACGCCGAGCCCGGCCAGCCGGCGCGCCAGCCGGTTCGCCCGCCGGTCCAGTTCGGCGTAGGTCAGCTCGGCGTCCCCGGCCACCACGGCCACGGCCCCGGGGGTGCGGCGCGCCTGCTGCTCGAAGAGCTCGGCGAGCGTCGCACCGGGCAGTTCGCGGCGGGTCCGGTTCCGGGATCCGTTCAGTTCCTGCCGCTCCTCGCCGGTCAGCACGTCGAGCCGGCCCAGGGGCACGTCCGGGTCGTCCGCGACCTGGCGCAGCACCAGGAGCATCCGGTCGACCAGGCCGCGGGCGGTGCGCTCGTCGAACAGGTCGGGCCGGTAGTCCAGTCGGACCTCGATGTCGTCGGTCGGCGTGATCACGATGGTCAACGGGTAGTGGGCGGCCTCCTCGCCGCCGCCGGCCGAGACCCGGATGGCGGCGGGGCCCGGCCGATCGTCCCCGGGCCGCAGACCCGGCGGACCGTCCTGCCCGTCGGCGGGCGGCGGCCCCGGGGGCAGCGGGCCGCCGCCCTGCTCGCCGCTGCTCAGCGCCGTGCCGCCCAGCCCCTCGCCGCAGGGCGGGGGACCGTCGGGCCGCGGCGCCCGGTCCTGTCCGCCGGGCGGCGGCGCCGGGGCCACCATCGGGCCGCGCGGGTAGTTCTGGAAGACCAGCAGGGTGTCGAAGACCGCGCCGGGGCCGCAGGCGCGCTGGATCTCGGGCAGGCTCAGCTGCTGGTGGTCGAGCAGGGCGGCCTGCTGGTCCTGCAGCGCCGCCATGGCCTCGCGGAAGGGCACGGCCGCGTCCAGCGGCACGCGCACCGGCACGGTGTTGATGAACAGCCCGACCATCCGGTCCGCGTGCGGCACCTCGGCGGGGCGGCCGGAGACGGTCGCGCCGAAGACCGGGTCCAGCCGGCCGGACAGCTTGCCCACCAGCAGCGCCCAGGCGACCTGGAAGACCCGATTGAGGGTGACCTCGGCGGCGCGTGCCGTCTCCCGCAGCCGGTCGGCGAGGTCGTCGCCGAGCCGGTCGACCACGTGCCGGAGCACCACCGGCGGGCCGCCGCGGTCGTCGGGGCCCACCAGGGTGGGCTCCTCGGCGCCGGCCAGCATCGCGCGCCACGCCTCGCGCGCGGCGTCGGTGTCCCGGCGCACCAGCCAGGCGAGGTAGTCGCGGTACTGCGGCACCTTCGGGAGCACCGAGGGGTCGCCGCCGTTGCCGTAGACCGCCCACAGCTCGTGGAACAGGACCGGCAGCGACCAGCCGTCCATCAGGATGTGGTGCATCGTCACCACCATCCGGTGCCGGCCGGGGCCCACGCGCAGCAGCAGTACCCGCAGCAGCGGCGGCATGCCGAGGTCGAAGCGCCGCGCGTCGACCGCGGCCAGGCGTCCGGCCTCCTGCTCGGCCTGCTCGTCGCCCAGTGCGCCGAGGTCGGCGTACGTCCACGGGATCCGCACGCCCTTGGCGATCACCTGGACGGTGTCGCCGGCCGAACGGGAGCGGAAGCCGGCCCGCAGGCTCGCGTGCCGCTCCAGCATCGCCTGCCAGGACGCCTTGAGCGTCTCGGGCCGCAGATCGCCGTCGAGGTTGAGGATCCGCTGTCCCACGTACACGTCCCGGGGCGCGTCCTGGTCGTACGAGGCGTGGAACAGCAGCCCCTCCTGCAGTGGGGACAGCGGCCACACGTCCTCGACCGTCAACTGGGTCATCTGGCACCTCCGTGGATACCCCCGGCCTCGGCCGGGGAAGGAAACGGACTTCCCGCGTGGCGGGGCAAGAGGCGGCGTTTCGCCGTCAAGGCGGACCGCTGCCCCCACTGCCGTGGTTGCCGTGCGTGATGGGTTGATCACGCCAATTCGGGGTGGGAGCCGAGTCCCGGATCGGCCTACCGCCGGGCTGGCGGGAAGTCAGGTCTGTGGAGCTGATGTAGGACCGACGGGCGGTACACCGCCCCTTCGCTGGTAACCCCAGGTCGGCAACCGGCTGTGAAGCAGAAAACCCGACCCGTGAGGGTTGGATCCTCCGGCTTCAGTCGGAGGGGGATGTCAATGTGCTCTCCCTTCGGGTCGGTCGGGGTCCGGTGCGGTCTCGGGCGGCGGCAGCCGGCGCAGGGGCCCTCCGCCGGGCGGCAGCGGGCGAAGGTCGCCGTAGCCGTTCGCCGAGTGCTGCTCGGTTTCCGGGCGCGGCGCGGGCGGCTTGGCGAACTGGGTACGGTAGAGCTCCGCGTACTGGCCACCGCCGTCGACGAGTTCGGTGTGCCGGCCGCGTTCGACCACGCGCCCACCCTTGAGCACGAGGATCTGGTCGGCTTCGCGGATCGTGGACAGACGGTGGGCGATCACCAGTGCGGTGCGGCCGGCCAGGGCGGTCCACAGCGCCTTCTGCAGTGCCGCCTCGGACTCCGAGTCCAGGTGTGCCGTGGCCTCGTCGAGCACGACCACGGACGGCTTCTTGAGCAGCAGCCGCGCGATCGACAGGCGCTGCTTCTCGCCGCCGGAGAAGCGGTAGCCGCGGTCGCCCACGACGGTGTCCAGGCCGTTGGGGAGCGCGGAGACCATGTCCCAGATCTGCGCGGCCTCGCAGACCTCGACGAGCTCCGCCTCGGTGGCGCCCGGTTTGGCGTAGAGCAGGTTGGCGCGGATGGTGTCGTGGAACATGTGCGCCTCCTGCGTCACCATGCCGACGGTGTCGTGCAGCGAGGCCAGGGACAGGTCGCGCACGTCGTGGCCGCCGATCCGCACGGTGCCCCCGGTGGGCTCGTAGAGCCGCGCCACCAGCTGGCTGACCGTGGTCTTGCCCGCGCCGGAGGGCCCGACGAGCGCGGTCAGCCGGCCCGCCGGGGCGCGGAAGCTCACCCCGCGCAGCGCGTGGGTGTCGCCGGAGCGTTCCGGCGCGGGCAGCGACAGCGTTTCGAGCGAGGCGAGGGAGATCTCTCCCGCCGCGGGATAGCGGAAGGAGACGTCCTCGAACTCGACCTCCGGGGCCCGGGACCGGGCCGCGGCGGGCAGTGTGACCGGGTCGGGCCGTTCCACGATCAGCGGTTTGAGGTCCAGCACCTCGAACAGCCGGTCGAAGGAGACGAGCGCGGTCAGGTAGTTCGACTGCAGGTTGGAGAGCTGGTTGATCGGGCCGAAGAGCCGTGCCAGGAGGGTGGCCAGGGCCACCAGCGAGCCGATCTGCATGGCCCCGTCGACCACCAGCTCGCCGCCGACGCCGTAGACCGCCGCCGTGGCGAGCGACGCCAGCAGCGTCACCGTCACCAGCAGCATGCGCGAGTAGACGGAGGTGACCACGCCGACGTCCCTGACCCGCGCCGCGCTGTCGGCGAACCGCCGGGCCTCGCTCTGCGGCCGGCCGTAGAGCTTGACCAGCAGCGCACCGGCCACGTTGAAGCGCTCCTGCATGAGCGAGCCGAGTTCGGCGTCCAGTTGCATCGACGTGCGCAGGTTGCGCTGCAGCCGGCGCCCGACGACGCGGCCCGGCAGCACGAAGAGGGGCACCGTGACGAGCACGACCAGGCCGACGACCCAGGACAAGTAGAAGATCGTGGCGATCACCAGGCCCAGTACCACCAGACTTGAGAGCACGTTGGACAGCAGCACGGTCACCGCCTGCTGGGCCTCCATCACGTCGGTGTTGAGCCGACTCACCAGCGAACCGGTCTGCGTCCGGGTGAAGAACGCCAGCGGCTGCCTCTGCACGTGCTCGAAGACCTCGGTGCGCAGGTCGTAGATGAGCCCTTCGCCGATGCGCGCCGAACTGCGGCTCACCAGGAAGCCCACCAGCGCCTGCAGCAGTGCCAGGGCCGCCACCGCGGCGGCGGCGCCCGCCACGACGCCCCGGTCGCGGGGCATGATGCCGTGGTCGATGAGCACCTTGAACAGCAGCGGCGTGGAGACGGTGATGACGGCGTCGAGCACGGTCAGGCTCAGCAGCGCGGCGATCTGCCGACGGTAGGGCCGCAGGTAGGGCCGGATCCGCCGCGAGGTGCCGGGTCTGACGTGCCCCCGGGTCGGCTCCGCGCCGTCGCCGCCGGTGGCCCGTACCGTGATCAGCGGGCCCGGGCCGGCCATCATGTTGCGGCCACCTGGGCGCCGCCCGGCACCGTGACCGGGCCCGGCGGTCGCTGGTCGGTCCAAGCACGGTCGATGTACGCCAGGCACTCGTCGCGGGCGCTCCGGCCGTAGGCGATCCGCCACCCGGTCGGCACCTGCGCGAACGCGGGCCACAGCGAGTACTGGCCCCGCGGATTGATCAGCACGAGGTAGGAGGCGTCCGGGTCGTCGAAGGGGCTGGTCATCTGATACCTCCGTGGATGCCCCCGGCTTTGGCCGGGGGAGGAAACGGACTTCCCGCGTAGCGGGGTAGGAGTCAGCGTTTCGCCGTCAAGGCGGACCGCTGTCCCCGCTCCTCGGGTCACTGTGCGTGATAGTTGATCGCGCCAATTCGGGGTGACAGCCGAGTTCAGGGCCGGCCTCCCGCCGGGCTGGCGGGAAGTCAGGTCTGGGGAGCTGATGTAAGACCGATGGGCGGTACACCGTCCCTTCGCTGGTAGCCCCAGGTCGGCAACCGGCTGTGAAGCAGGAAGCCCGACCCGTGAGGGTTGGAATCCTCCGGTTTCAGCCGGTGGAGGATGTCAACTCGGTCTCCTTGTCGTTCGGGTACCGGCCGCCGGGCGGCGGCGGGGGAGGGGAAGGCGGCCCTGGCACGGCGTCAACCGGGCGGGCGCGCCGTGAAACGGCCCGCCTTGCCGAGCACGTCCGCCGCGTGGACGCGCAGCGCCTGCTGGACCGCGAACTCCGCCATGTATGCGCGGAAGCCGTCCGCCGGCTCCAGGGCAAGGTTCACCATGCGGCGGTTGGCGGTGACGGCCGGGTCGCGCAGCAGCTCCAGGGCGCGCTCGACGGCCCGGTCGAGGTCCGCCGGGTCGACGACCTGGTCGACGAGCGTGCGGGCCTCGGGGTCGGTCGCACGCACCCGCCGGCCGCCGAGGATGATCTGCCGGGCCAGCCGGGGGCCGGTCACCGCGGGGAGCCGGAAGTCCGCCGCGCCCGGGACGATCCCCTCCTGCGCGGCCGGCAGGCTCAGGTAGGCGTCGGAGGCCGCGAGCACGTGGTCCACCGCGAGCAGCAGCTGCATGCCGCCGCCGATCGCGAAGCCGTCCACCGCGGCCACCCACGGCATGTCGGTGAGCGGGTAGCGCCACGACGCCCCGTCCGTGCGCAGCCCGAGCAGCAGCTTCCGGAGATAGCCGAGTTCACGGCGCAGCAGGAAGCCGACGAGCGTGATCTCGCCCGCGTGCAGGTGCTTGAGGTTGATCCCGGCGCTGAACACCCGGCGGCCCGCGTAGCGCGGGTGCGTCATCTCGCCGCCCCGGACGAGCCCGATCTCGCAGCGCCGGTCCAGCAGCGCGAGGTCGACCGCGGTCTCCATGTCGTCGACCTGCTGCTCGTCCTCGGCGTTGAGCCGGTCTCCGGCGCACATGGTGATCCGGGCCACCCCCTCGCGCCGCTCCAGCCTCGTGCTCTCCAGCCGGATCACCCCGGTGGCCTCGAACTCCCCGAGCAGGCCCAGCGCGCGCTCGGTGGGCCGGAGCATGGAGTCCATCAGGTGGTCGCCGGCGGCCGGGCAGCGCAGCAGGCCGCGCAGGAAGACGCCCAGGTCGATCTCGTAGCCCAGGCGCTCCCGCACCGGCGTGGCACGCTCCGCCCGCAGCTGCGCGGGCGTGGGCACCAGACCGGGCACCACGAACGCTGCGCCCTCCACCAGGCCGTCGAGCCGGAGCCGGCGGGTACGGTCCCCGGTGAGCCGGTCGTAGAGCGGCTCGGCGTGGCAGTCCAGGAAGGCGGTGCGCTGCGCGCGGGCGGTCTCCAGCGCCTGCTCGGTACGGGCGCGCGGCTCGCCGGTGCGCGGCCCGGGCTCCGGAAACGGCGGCAGCAGCCGGGCCGCCCGCTCGAACCCGTCCGCGGCGCGTCCCCGCACGGCGGCCGGCGCCTGCGCGTTCGACGTGCTCACGCCGTCACCTCGTTCGCCGCCTGGGTGCGCCGCAGCGAGCGGTCGCAGGCGGCCAGGTGCGGGCCCAGCGCGTCCTCGAAGCTCATCCACTGGGCGTCGAAGGCCAGTTGGCGGCGGATCGCGAGTTCGGGGCCGGACAGGCGGCGCAGCATCCGGGCGGCGGCCGCCAGGGTGCGCCCGGGGTCCTTGCTCACCTGGTCCACCAGGCACCGCTCCAGCGCCTCACGAGCGGTGATCGGCACCCCGAAGAGCACCGTGCGGCGCGCCGAGGCCAGCCCGAGCTGCTGGACCAGTCGGAAGCCGGCCATGCCCGGCCAGGTCCCCTGGTCGTGGAAGGACAGCAGCAGCCGCAGGTCCGGCGCCGCCACCCGGACGTCAGCCGCCAGCAGCAGGTCCAGCGCGGCACCGCCGCACTCCCCGCTCGCCGCCGCCAGCGTGGGCAGTCGCAGCCGCTCGAAGCGCCGAACGGCCCGCTCCCACTTCGTGACGGCGGCCACGTCGGACACCTTCGCCACCGCCTCGCCCGTCGGGGCGCCGGAGACGTACAGGGTCGCGAAATCGGCCCCGGTGGACTCCGCCTCGTCGCACAGGGCGGAGACGGCGTGGGCCAGTTCGGCCGAGATCTCCCGGCTGCCGTCCACATGCAGCGCGGGGCTTTCGGGGAGTGCGTTGACGGGCATGGCGGTCTTCCTTGCGTTGGGTCACCACTGGATGAGTGCGGATTCGATCGTTGAACCCGGGCCCATGGTCATGAGCACGCCGTAGTCGCCGGGGCGGACCACGCCTTCCTGCAGGAGCCGGTCGTAGGAGAAGAGGAACGAGCCGCTGGAGACGTTGCCGAAGTCGCGCAGCACGGTGATGGTGTGCCGCAGGTCGTGGCGGGTCAGCCCCAGGTTGACGGCCACCGCGTCGATGACCTTCTTGCCGCCGGAGTGCACCAGCCAGTGCGTGACGTCGTCGCGGTGCAGCGACGTGCCGGCGAGCAGCCGGTCGACGACGCCCTCCACGTGCGCGCCGACCAGGTAGGGGATCTGCGGGTCCAGGAAGAAACTGAAACGGTCCTGGTCGCGGTCCCAGTCGTAGCGCATCGCATCCATGGCGTCGACGATGGTGACGCCCGCGGTCTTCAGGATCCGGGGGCCGTCGAGGTGGCGGCCGGGCCCTTCCTCCTCTTCCTCGGGCCCTTCGCCACCGTCCGGGTCGGCCATGACCGCCACCGCCGCGGCGCCGTCGCCGAAGAGGCTGTTGACCACGGCCGTACGCATGGTGGAGTCCATCGTGTAGGCGGCCGAGCAGGCCTCCGAGCAGACCATTACGGCCAGCCGGCCCGGATTCGCCGCGGCCCAGTTGCCGACCACGGCGAGCGCGTTGAGCCCGGCGTTGCAGCCCATGCCGACGATGTCGGCCCGCGCGGTGTGCCAGTCCATGCCGAGCTCGCGGATCAGCAGCGCGCTCAGGCCCGGGGTGAGGAAGCCGGTCGAGGTCACGCAGCACAGGTACGCCACCTCGGACAGGTCGGCCCCGAGCCGCTTGAGGCACAGGGCCAGCGCGTCCGCTCCCATGTTCACGGCCCAGGCCTTGTGCTTGTCCAGGAGGTCGCCCTGGGACTCCCGGAGCCTGGTGCCGTCCGGCGCTGCCGGGGGCAGCACCAGCGAGCGCTGCCGGATGGAGCCCAGCAGGAAGACGGACCGCACCTTCCGGTCGGTGATCCCGAACAGGTCGAGCAGTTCCTCCTGGGAATAGTGTTCGGGGGGCACGGCGGTGCCCACGCTCAGGATGCGCGGGGCCGTGGCGATCAGTGCTCGGTCCAGGGCCGTGGTCATGGTGCGTCACTCTCCGTTCCGGTGCCGGGCACGTCCTTGCCGTGCGCTCCGTCGCCGTGCGTCTCGCTGCTGAGCGCCTCCACGAACCGCGCGAGCCGCTCGACCCCCTCGGCCACCTGCCCGGGCGTCAGACAGCTGATGGAGAGCCGGATGTCCTGCTCGCCCCCGCCGTGCGGATGGAAGAACTCCATGGGCGTCCAGATCACGCCGAAGTCGCGGGCCGAGCGCTCCAGAGCCGCGGTGCCGGTACGGAAACCGGTGCGCAGAGTGAGGAAGAAGCCGCCGTCGGGACTGTTCCAGTCCACCCCCAGCTCCCGGCGACGCCCCTCGGGCAGCCACCGCTCCAACTGCGCGAGCGTCTCGGCCATGCTGCGGCGGTAGTGCTCGGCAGCCTTCGCGTTCAGGACGGAGAGCCGGCCGTCCGCGCTCAGCAGCGCACCCGCCACGGCCGCCTGGCTGAGCGAGGAGGTGTTGACCGTGACCATGCTCTTCACCTTCGCCAGGTCGTCCGCGAGCAGCCGGACTCGCCCGCAGCCGTCACGCACCTCCTGGTCGGCCACGACGTAGCCGACCCTGGCACCGGGGAACAGCGTCTTGGAATAGGTGCCGAGCTGGATGACGCTCCTCGACCCGTCGAGCGCCTTGAGCATGGGGTGGCGCGGCCCGGGGCCGCTCAACCGGTAGGGACTGTCCTCCAGGACGAGCAGCCCGTGGCGCCCGGCGAGTTCGAGCAGTGCGGTGCGCGTCGGCAGGTCCAGCGTGGACCCGGTGGGATTGGC
Organism: Kitasatospora sp. NPDC033851; assembly: GCF_055576085.1. Lineage (NCBI taxonomy): Bacteria > Bacillati > Actinomycetota > Actinomycetes > Kitasatosporales > Streptomycetaceae > Kitasatospora > Kitasatospora sp. NPDC033851. The sequence continues at coordinate 68,926 of NZ_JBVIRL010000036.1, forward strand.
GTGGTCCGGCACCACGTAGACCGCCCGCGGCCGGCGGCCCGCCGCGCGCTGCGCACGTACGGCCCCGTCGAGGTCCGCCACCACCAGCCGCCCGTCGCGCTCGGGCACCGCGACCACCGGGATGTCCAGCAGCCGCGCGGCCCCGATGATGCCGACATAGCAGGGAGTCACGAGCAGCAGCACGTCCTCGGGCGTCGCGAACAGTGTCCGCAGCGCCAGGAACATCGCTTCCTGCGCACCGACGGTCACCACGATCGACTCGGGCGCGACCTCGAGCCCTTCGTCCTGCCGCAACGAGTACGCAATCAGCTCCCGGATCTGCCCCGCGGCCGGCCCGTACTGGTAGAAGCCGCTGCGCACTTCCGCCAGCTCCGCGCCCCGGCTCTCCAGGTACTTCGCGTACCGGCGCAGGTGCGCATGGACCTCCTCGACCTCGAAGAAGCCGTCATAAGGACGCCCCGGTGCGAAGGACACCGCGTCCGGGTAGCTGAACGTGATCTCGTTCAGGAAGTTCATCCGGTCGAGAACCGGATCCTCGATGCTCGAGTGCAGCGTTGTCGAATCGAGCACCATGATGCCCGCCTTTCCGTGGACGAGCCGCAGTCGCCCGACGTGACCGTCACAGGAAGCGATGCGTGTCCACCGGCGGTTCGCCGGTATCGTCCTCCTGCTGCGGTCGGCCATCGGCCGGTTTCGACTTCGGCTTCATGACGGCCCCTCGGGCCCGGCCGCGGGCCCCGGTCCCCGGCAGCGTCACCGTGAGTGCACCAACCGCCCGGCGATGCGGGGCGTGGTGCCCACGCGCGAGAAAACGGCCGTCGAAGGACCGGGCGAGGCGACGCGAGGATGTCGGGCATCCGAGCACGCCCTGCCGCCACTTCGCGCCGGCCACGGATATCGAACGGATACCTGGAGCACAGGGCCCTGTCTGCTGTTTGTCCTCGTTCCAGTACGCGCCCCCGGGCAAGAGCCTGTCAAGCGCTGAGGGTTTCCGGGCCGCTACAGCCTGCTGCCGCCAGGGCCCCGGGGCCGGTGGCGTGGTGCATGATCGACGCGTCGGGTCTTCGTCCGGCGCTTAGGGCGTCCGCCAGTAGGTGCCGAGCTAATCGGTAGTAGCAGGGCAGGCACGGTTCGCCCGATCATGGAGTTCTCTACGCTTCATGATCACCG
>NZ_JBVIRL010000037.1:0-60859 GCF_055576085.1 Kitasatospora sp. NPDC033851
ACCCGCCATGGTCGAGTACGTCTCCACCACGAACGGCCTAGACCTGGCTCCCGTTCACCCCGGAGCAGTGGCTCTCATATGACCCGACAAAATCAGTAGACCGCGTTCCGCTGCGAGTCCAGGCCCCAGGTGGAACAGAACTGCGCCCCGCCGAGCTTGAGCCTCGGCGGGGCGCAGTGGTGTTCGGCGAGACGGGAGAGTCCAGATGTTGCGCTGCAGGCACTGCTGCGGAGGCTGTCCCCGCGGCGTGTGCGCCGGCAGCTGATCCTGCGGCAGATATGACTCCTGCGCAGGCCAGGAACCGGCCTGCGGCCCGCAAGCACCCGGGTGGACAGGAGGGCGGAACGGGCCCTGTGGGGCCGCGACGGCGACTGTCGTCTTCGTGCATGACTGCGCCCCGCCGCCCTTGGGAAGCGACAGGGCGCAGCGATGCACGGCAGTCCGATACCACCGCCAGGGCCTGGACACCCAACTGCCGGGTACCCAGGTGCCACCCCTCGTGGCGGGGAACGCTACGCCTGCGGAATGCGGTCGTCCAGATGCTGCGCGGCGGAGATTCGGGCCGCGAACTCCGCAGGTTGCAGCTGGCAGTCCCGCCACACCGCGAACCAGCGCCGCCACTCCCGCAACTGCGCCCCACGGTCGAACCACGCCCCGCCCTCCATCGGCGGCCCGCACTCCTCCACCACCACCCCCGGCTCGGCATTACACGCCGGCCGTTCCCGCCAGATTGCCGCATGCTCCGTCTTCATCGACCGCGGGAACCCGTACGGCAGCCACTCGACATCGATCCGTGCGACCGCAGGCCACCAGCCGAACCACGTCGCGTGCTCCCGGAACCGGCGCTTCGGGTCGAGGCTGGTGCCGATGTACAGCAGCCAGCCGTCCTGGTCGTAGCAGCGGTACAAGGCCGTCGGGCCGGCGGCGCGCGTTTCACGACGGAGTTCGAGCTGCACGTTCCAGCAGGGGCGGCAGCGGCCGCCGGGCCAGCGGCCGGGGGAGTGCCGGCCGCAGTCACGGCACGCACCAGAACTGCCGCTCCCGACATCTACAGGGATCATCTGCGCACTATCCCACCCGTGCCTGACACACCCCGGCCGGGATGCGATCACCGGGCGGCACCGATGGACTGAGAAGACGACCAGCAGGGGGTACACCTGGAGCGCGCCGTGCCAACAGTGATCGCCAAGAAAGTCCTCACGTTCTCCCTGGTCAGCGTGCCCGTCAGCATCGTCACAGCCACCACAGAGCACAAGGTCCCGCTCCATCTGGTCCACGCCCAAGACGGCGCCCGCATCCGCTACCGCAAGGTCTGCGAACACGAAGGCATCGAGGTCCCCGAGCACGAGATCGAACACGGCTACGAGCTGCCCGACGGCCGCACACTCGTCCTCACCCGCGAAGACCTCGACTCCCTCCCCATGCCCGACACCAACGAAATCCGCATCCTCGGCTTCCTCCCCGCCGAACGCGTCGACCCCATGCACTACAACCGCGCCTACTACCTCACCACCTCCACACCAGGCGCAGCACGGCCCTACGCCCTACTCCGCGAAGCCCTCACCCAAAGCAACCAGGTCGCCATCGCCCGCACCGCCATCCGCACCCGCGACAACCTCGTTGCGATCGGCACCCGCGGCGACGTCCTCACGATGGTGACCCTCCTGTGGCCCGACGAAGTGAAGAGCCCCGCCGGACTCGCCCCGAAGACCGCCGAGCTGCGCCCGGAAGAGATTGCGCTGGCCAGGCAGCTCATGGACACCTACAGCGAGGGATTCGAACCCGACGCCGAGGAGGACGAGTACACGCTCGCCCTGACCCAGGTCGTGGAGGCGAAGGCCGCCGGGCTGCCGGCCCCGCACGCTCCGGACGCCAAGGTGTTGGAGCAGGCCCAGGTGCTCGACCTGACTGCACTGCTGCAGGAGGCGCTGGATCGGGCTGCACAGGAGCATCCGAAGACCCCGGCGGCCCGCCCTGCGAAGAAGACCACGGCAGCGAAAAGGACCACTGGCGGAACCAGCCGCCGGCGTCCGGGCGGGGGAGATCCGGGCAAGAGCCGACTCGCGTCTTGACAGGCGTCCGGCACCGTCCCACCTGTTCAGTCCGCTGGCGGCACCTGGTGCCATCCGTAGACTGCTGCGCCGTCGCGGAGCCATGCCGCGGTGAACTCCCTGAACAGGTCCATCGGCCGCTGGCCGTCCGGCAGCCCGAGAACAGCGAGGAGTCGGCCACCGGCCGTGGCCCCGGCGTCGCAGCGGCGGCACAGGTGCAGGTCGAAGCCGTCGCCGAGCGTGATGTGTGCAGTGAGGACAACGGTCCGGCTACACCGCGGGCAAGGGTCTGTGCCGACTCTGACGGTCACGGTGGGATTCGGGGCGGGATCGGGCATGAGGGCTCCTCCCTGAGAGGTGGCCAGGATCTGCCCGCGATCATGCGGAGTCAATGGTTCCGGCAGTCCCCCGCCGCATCAAAGAGACACATTCCGATGGGCTAGCAAACATCGCGGCTGCGGCAGCTCCAGCCTGAGGCTGTGGCTATGTACAACGCCAAAGTCATCCGGGCCTTCATCGGATCCCCCAGCGATGTTGAAGAACGAGAGCTCGTGAGAGATGTGCTGGCCCAGTGGTCCGCCAGGAGATCGTCCGAGACGACAAGCGTCGTGTTCGTGCCAGTGCGGTGGGAAACCAACGTGTTCCCCGACCTGCGCAAGCCAGGCCAAAAGATGATCGACGAGAAGCTCGTGCGCGCCTCGGACATCTGCATCGCCCTGTTCTGGATGAAGATCGGCGGCTCTGTCGACGGAGACTCCGGGACAGTCCACGAGCTGGAACAGTTCCGGACGGCTGGCAAGCGGGTGCTCACGTACTTCTGCCAGCGAAGGGTCAGCCGGCGGGATGCGAGCAAGTTCGCACAGGATCTTGGCGCCGTGGACCAGCTGCGGGATCGGCTGGAGAAGATCGGTCTTGTGGGTGAGTACGGAAGCCGGGGTGAGCTGCGAGGCCAGCTGCTCGATGCGCTCGATGACGTCGCGCGCGAGAGTCTCGCATAGCTGGCATTAAATCGAACCTGTATTCGATAGGATTGGGGATGTGGCCCCCCGCTCCACCCCACCTGGTGCGACCCCGCCCACTGCGACGTCCCCAACCAGCAAGCCAACCTCGCGGCCCGCGGCGAACAGGGCTGGGTCTACGCCGGCCTCTCCCAGTCCGCGAAGCCCCGTGCCGGCGTCTTCCTCAAGTGGGTCATCGACGGGGAACCCGTCGGACACCTCCCCATCGCCCAGGCCGAACCCCTCGCCTGGCTCATCGCCGACGCCCTCGCCAACCTCCGCGGCGACGACCAGCCCATCGAACACACGAAAGCGCCCGACCAATCGGCCGGGCGCAGCGGGCAGGACACTGGTCAGCTGGGGGTCGGCACCTCGAACGCGTGACACGGGCTGGAGAACCGCATCACCTGGCCGTTCGAGAAGTCCAGCTGGAACAGATCGGTCCGGCCACACGTCGGGCACTTGCTCCTGCCTTCCAGCGGCTTGCCGTCGGCATCGAAGAAGTTGCGGAGGTGCGCGGCGCTGACCGGGACGTACTCGGGATTGCTCATGGATCCTTTGTAGCGGCCCCGAAAATCGCCAGCCAGAGCCCGAACGGGTCACCGAAAATGGCCCGGCCAGCTGGAACGATTCGTGCGCTCACGCAAGAGCGCCGGGGCCGTCACGGTGCGGAGCGGCCGGTCAGCAGGTGGCGCTTCCCGGCCGGCAGTCGGCGAGGTCGCGGATGACGTCAACCACCGATGGACGTTCGGCGGAGGCCGGCAGGCTGTCTGCGATGAACTGTTGGCGGTCTTCGTCGCTGGCGTCGAGCCACCAGTCGACGAACGCCTCAATGTCGCCGGTCACGGCCGGGCTTCGAGGGCCGCGCGGATCCGGTCCGCGGCGTCCTGGTAGCCGTCGGCCAGGCCGCCGTAGGCCTCGGCGGTGTCCAGCTCGTCGGCGAGCGCCCGGACGGCGTCGATGCGGGCCTCGGCCTGCTCGGCGCGGGCAGTGAGCGCGGCCACGCGTTCCTGGTGGCGTTCGTCGCAGCAGATGAGCGGCGCGGTGGCGGCTGCACGGTCCAGCTCGGCAGCATGCCTGCTCAGCGCCTCGTCCACGATGGCTCGTGCTCCGTGGCCGCTCTGCATCCCCCACTGGGCAAGGAGGTTCAGCAGCATCGACCGGGCGTCCTGGTCGAGGTGGCCGCGGTGGGGCGGCGTGATCTCGGCGTCAGCCTGCTCGGCCCGCGCTTTGTGGTCGCGCTCGATCGGGTCGGGGCGGCCGGTACGGGCGCTCGCCAGGACCTGGCGCCACCTGTCGACCTCGGCTGCCGGGATCATCATCGACTGGAGTCCGGCATACCCGGGGTGGACCTTGTGGATGAACGTGCCCAGGACGTCATCGAGGGTGGTGGCGAGTGCGTTAGCGCGGGCTTCGGCGACGCGGGTTCGTTCGATGAGATCACCGCGTTGGCGCCGGTGCTTGCCGAGTTCGTCCTCGGCGGCCCGGACATCGCGCTCGGCTCGGACGGCCCGGGTGAGTGCCTCGTCGCGCATGCGGGTGAGCTGCTGCTGGTAGGTCTCCTGCTCGGGGATCATGCGGCTCTCCTGTTCTGGCGGTACTGCTGGGTGTGGGCGGCGTTTGCGCGGCGGCTGGCGGCACACGCCGTCTCCTTGCGGCGCAGGTGCTGGCGGTAGGCGCCGCGGTCGCCTGCGCATCCGGTCGGACAGGCGGCGGGGACGTCGTCCGGTGGGCGGCGGGTGAGGAGTCGGCGGCCTTTCCAGACGGCCTGGGCCATGGACGCGGCGCCGAGCTTGATGAGCACGTGGCGGGCGTGGTGGTTGGCGCCGCCCTCGCTGATGCCCATGGCCCGTGCGGCACTGTCGCGTGTGTGGCCGTCGGCCATGAGTCGTAGGTACTGCAGTTCACGGTCGGTGAGTGCGGCGCCGGTGGTGGGCTGCCACGTGGTCACGGCTGCGGCTCCTCGGGTGTGGCTGCGGCGATTGCGGCCCAGGTCTGGGCTATCGCCAGCAGGATGTGGACATCGTCGGATCGTTTGTCTGCAAGCGAGATGAGACGCGAGACCTCGGGGGTGGAGTAGCCGCCGGGTTCGGCCATGAGGCGCCGGGCATCCTCGTGGGCCTGGGTGGAGTCCTCCAGGGCCTTTTCGGCGCCGTGGGCCCACTCGGCTGCCCGGGCAAGGGCTTCGGCGCGGGTCACGGCTGCGGCTCCTCGCCGTCGGCGGGCATGGTGTCGCGGACGGCGTAGAACTCGGTGGTGTTGCCGTAGCGGGCCCAGAGGATGGCGGGCCGGTTGCCGGTGGCGGGGGTGATGCCGATGTCGTCGGGCAGGTCGGGCATAGGGGTCCTCCGGTCGGTGTGGATGCGGTAGGCCCACCAGGCTGCGAGGGGGCTGCAGGCGAGCAGGGCGGCGAGGTCGGGGTTCATGTGCGTCTCCGGGGGTGGAGTGCGAGGAGGGCTGCCGCGAGGCCGGCGCCGTAGAGGGCGCCGGCCTGGACCAGCCAGGGGGACCCGGTCACGCGGTGGGCTCGGCCTGGAGGCGGGCGATGCGCGCAAGCGCCTGATCCGGAGAATCCGTTCACCGCCAGGTATGGGGCGGTTGCCTCGGCGATCGCCAGGGCGTTGCCGAGGGTCAGCGGTCCGGCCTCCCAGCGGGTGTGGTGCCAGATGGAGTTGTCGTCGAGGTACTGGTGTCCGTCGGTCACGGACCAGTAGCCATCGCGTCCGAGTTCGACGTGCAGGGCCCAGAGGTGGGCGTCCGGCGCCGAGTCCGGGGGCATGCAGTTGACGGTGTAGCGGGTGGCCTGGACGTGGGGTTCGAGGGTCACTGCTGGCCTTCCTGGGCGTCGCGGATGAGCCGGTAGCCGGTGCCGGTGCGGAGCCGGGCGAGCCGGATGCGGGTCTGTCGGCCGGGCCGCAGCACGACGGCGTTCTGCGGGGTGATGGTGACGGGGACAACGGTGGCGTGGGTGTCGTCGACCGACTCGATGCGGAACTTGCTGCCGCTGTCGTACCTGTTGGCCCAGACCTGGCCGGGGCGGACAGTGTGGTCGGTCACTGCTGGCCGCCGTCCTGGCCGAGCACCGCGCGGGCCACCGCGAGGGCGTACGGATTGTGCTCGCCGTGGGCGTCGCCTTCTGCAGCGTCGTCGAGCCAGTCGGCGACGGCGAGGCTGGTGGCGGGCCCGACGAGCGCCAGGTAGGCGTTCACGCGCTCCAGGCGCTCGGCGTAGGTCTCGATCAGCACAGTGGGCTTGTCCGGGTCGTCGAGGACGACGGCGGTCTTGGTGCCGAGGGTGTTGCCGAGCATCCAGGTGGTGCGGCCGTTGTGGACGGCCTCGTTGGCGGCTTCGCGGAGCCGGTTGGCTGCGGCGGCGAGCAGGTCGGCGGGGCGGTCGGTCACGGTTCAGGCCTCCTGACTGCCGCGCTGGACGGGTTCGGCGTCGTGGTCGTCGGCAGGGTGGTTCTGGTGGGCCCACCAGCCGCCAGTCGGGCAGTCAACGTAGCCGACCGGCCCGGCGCACACGGCGCAGGTGACCTGCAGGGTGCGGATGTGGTCGCGGAGGCGGGCGATCTCGGCGAGCATGGCGGGCACGTCGTCGGCGATGGGGTGGGCAGGGCAGGCGCTCGGCAGGGTGAGATTGGCCAGGTTGTTGTCGTACCTGGTCTGGATGGCGTTGGTGTCGAGCAGCGGGCGTTGATTGGTCGGCTTGCCCGCGACGCCGGTGGCGGTGCGCGTCACCCACTCACGGACGTCGGCGAGCGCGTCGTGCCTGAGCTCGCGCATGTAGGCGGCGAGGTCGGCGGGGGCGATGGTGCCGCCGTCTTCGACGGCCTCCTGCACGTAGCCGGTCAGTTCGGCCCAGGCCTCGCTGTACGTGGGCTGTGGCACGGTGCGTTCCAGGCCGAGGGCGAGTGCTGCTGCGGCCCAGGCGCGCTGGATGCGGTCGCCGAGCTGGTCCCAGGTGGGCATGGGGCGGCCGTCGTGGGTGAGACCGCCGGTGGCGGCGCCGTACGCCTCGTAGGCGATCTGGGCGGGGGTCTGATGGGGCACGGGGGCTCCTCGGTTAGGAGGTGGGGGTGGTCAGTACGGCCAGTAGTCGCGGCGGTAGCCGTCGGGCCAGCTGGCCTCAGGCCCGGCGAACGCCGAGACGGGGCAGTCGTCGTCATGCTCGGCCGGCAGCTCGGGGCTGACTGTGGCGCACCGGCCGGAGCACAGACTGGCGACGAGGTCTGGGTCAAGGGTCACGGGTGCTCCTCGGGTCGGGTTGGGGCCTGCCCGCCGGGTGACGGCAGGCCCGGGCGGGCTAGTCCTCGTCGGCGATGGCAGCGGCGCAGCGGCCGCCCTCGTTGGCGTCCACGAAGTCGAGGTCGCAGCCGGTGCCGCAGTCGGGGCAGCCCCAGCCGTTGCAGTCCTCGGCGGTGCAGCCCGAGTCATAGGCGTCCTGGCCGCAGTCAGGGCAGCCGCGTTCGTCGGGGCTTGTGTGGGGCCGGTTGGGGTCGAGCCATTCGATCTCGGTGATGGTTCCGGCGGTGAGAGTGATCGGCTTGATCGGGATGCTGGTCACGGTGTCCTCCTGGGCGGGTGGTTGGGGCCGCCCGCGGGCGGCGTCGGGCGTCAGGGGGTCAGCTGGCGGGTGGTGCCGGTGCGGCGGTAGCGGGCGTCGGCGATGGCGTTGGCGCGCCGGCAGGGCGGGCAGTCCTCACCGGCCGCGAGGTGCCGGTGGTAGGCGGCGCGGGACGGGCAGGGGATCAGATCGCGGGGCTCGTAGCCGCCAGCAGGGCGGAGCCACGTGCGGACGGTGTCCTTGTGGACGCGGAGTCGGGCTCCGATCGCGGCGTACGTGAGGCCGTGCTCGCGCATCAGGGCGGCGGCGTGGCGCTTCTCGGCGGGGGTGAGGTCGCCTCCGCGACGCCGGCCGGTGACGACGCGGTCGATGGCAACGTGGTTGAGGTTGTCAGTGTCGGTGTCGGTGGGCTGCATGGCGCTCACTCGCCTTCGGGGTCGACCAGGAGCAGACCGAGGGCCTCGCGGTGTTCGTCGTCGAGGAGGAGGGCGACGGGCCGGCCGTCGTCGGTGAGGCAGCAGACGATGGTGTGGCCGTCGGGGTTGTGCAGGTTGGGGTGGATGACGGTGCGGTTCCAGCGGATGATGAGCGGGTCCATGGCGGTTCCTCAGCTGGTCGTGGCGCGGGCGGCGGCCCGCTGCTGGCGCTCATAGCGCAGGACGAGCAGTTCCTCGCAGAGCTGGTCGAACCGGCCCCGGGCGCGGTTCAAGGCCTCGCGGGCGTCCTGGATGTCGGCGCGGAGGCGGCGCTCACGCTCATCGAGGTCGGTGTCGTCGGGCGGGGTGTCGGTCACCGGTCGCCGCCGTCCAGAACGGCGCGGGCGGCGGTGTCGATGACGGCGTTGATGGCGTGCTCGGTGTCGTCGATCGGCTCGCGAATCAGCAGGGCGCGGACTCGCTCAGCTGCGGCGGTGAGGATGGCGCGGGTTTCGGCGGCGGTGGCCATGTGGGTCTCCGTGGTGGGTGTGGTGGGCGGCCGGTAGGTGCCGGCCGCCCGGTGGCGGGTCAGGCGACGACCCAGTACTTGGAACCGGTGCCGCCGAGGAACCAGGGGCGGTCGCTGTCGGGGCTGGTGACGCGCCAGCCGCCGCTGGTGCCAGCGATGGTGACGGTGATCAGGTCACCGGCGGGGCCCTTGTTGCCGCCGCGGGTCCAGAGGGTGATGACGTCGCCGACCTTGGCGCCCTTGAGGGTGCGGTACTCGGGGGCGGCCGGGGCGGGCTCGCAGTCGTCGGCGAGCCACTGGAGGCCGCCTTCGACCTCGACGCGCTGGGGCTCGTTGCCGATGCGGTCGGCCATCTTCACCACGGTCTGGACGGTGCCGTTGCCAACCACGATGTGCTGGCCGGGCTGGAACTTGGCCGGCGTGGTGTGCTCGGCGATCTCCTCCGGGGTCGCGCGGCGGATGCGGACGTCCCGGCCGTCGCGGTACTTGATGATCGCGCCGCTACGGGGGCCGTACGACATCTCGCGAATCGTGCGCCGCACCGCCGGATCCATCTGTCCGGCGTTGATCTCGTCGAGGGCGGCGCGGGTGGTGATGAGGGTGGTGGTGAGGGTGGTGGTGCCGTTCTCGGTGCGGATGTGGGTGAGTTCCATCGGTTTCTCCAGTTCACGGGTGGTTGACCACCTTTAGATAAGCACACCCTGGACAGGTGGTCAACCACCCTGCGATGATCTGGTCATGGCCAACATGCACAAGCACCCCGTCCGCGGACTCCGTGGCATCCCCGGCGACCTCTGGGACGACTTCGAACAGTCCGCAAAGGCCGTCGGCTCCGACCGCTCCGCCCTGCTCCGCCAGTTCATGGAGTGGCACACCGGCCGGCCCGACGCCGGACTCCCGAAGCGCCCTGAGCCGCCGAAGGCCTGAGTCGCACCGCCCCGTAGCCGCCGGTCGACGCCGCGCGGCGTTTCGTGCTGCCCTGACGCGGTGTCGGTCGGCTGCTGCATCGGTGGCTCCTGTGGTCGGCGGGGCGGCCCGTGGACGCCTGTTCGGGGCGCCGGGTGGGCTGGTGGTCCGGTGCGGGGCTGCGGGGCCGTCAGGCGGCTGTCTGCGGGCCGTGCGCGGCCGTCAGAGCTTGGCGAGGATGATCCGGCCGAGCTGGGTGAGGAAGCGCAGGCGGTCCGCGTCCGGCATGTCCTCGGCAAAGGCGAAGTGCAGCCGGACGAACGGAGCGTCGTCGGCGTCGAGGGTGAGGGCACCGTCGTAGGGGGTGAGGCTGGCGTCGGCCATGTCGGCGGCCCAGCCGGTGAGGGCGGGTCCATCGGGCTGCTGCTCGGCGGCGTGGTCGAGGGCGTTCTGCCAGGGGCAGTTGTCGGAGGAGTGCTCGCCGATGATCTCGACCGGGGCGATGGCGGCAGCGAGAGCGTCGGCCATGTCGTGGTACGTGTCGCGCTCCGTGATGGTCTGCGTGTGCAGTCGCTCCTCGGCGGCGTAGTCCTTGGCGAGCCGCTGGTTCTCGGCCTCCAGCTCCCGGACCCGGGCGAGCAGCGCGTCGTTCTGCCGGGTGAGGCCGTCGACGACGGTGATGGTGTCGGTGTCGCCGCGCTGGCCGGCGAAGTTGAGGACGGACTCGGTGGCTTGCCAGTCCAGGCCGTCGGGTGTGGGCACGTCGGTGGGCTGCCATTCGCCGTCGCGGTACGCCTCGGTGACGCCGATGGTGCGCCGGTAGCGGATCGTGGTGTTGGCGGCGTCACGGCCCTGGTGCCAGTTGTCGCGGTGGCCGCGGGGCAACTCGCACCCGAGGAGGAGGAACCAGTGGGTTGAGATGCACCGGGTCGGGTCGCTGCGGTCGGCGGGCTCGGTCATGGCTCAGGCCTCCTGCTCAGAGGTGTGGTTGGTGATCGTCGGGTAGAGGTCCGGGAAGGTGATGCAGGCGTCCATGACGGTGATCAGGGCCTGCCGGTCGCCGGGGTACTCCATGTCGTGGTGCCGCATGCCCTGCACCCAGCCCATGACGGCCGCCTCCTTGACCAGCAGGCGTTCGCGTTCGGTGAGGCCCGTGAGGAGGTCGGCGACGGCGTCGAGGCGGGCGGTCTCCCGCTGGGCGAAGTAGGCGACCAGGGCATCGGGGAGGTCGGCCTGGGGCACGGTCATGGCTCAGCCCTCCTGGGTGGCGTGGTAGGCGGCGATCCAGTCGGGATGGAGGGGGCCGTCGAGGTACGGGCCGACGTTGCCGACGATCCCGGCCGGGTCCTGGCTGGCGTCGATGTCCTGGAGAGCCTGCTCAATGAGCCACAAGCGGACACGAGCGGCCTCAGTGGCGGCGAGCAGGTCGGTAGCGGCGTCACGGACTCGGGCCGGGGCGAACCAGACCAGGGCATCCGGGTCGATCAGGTCGGCGAGCCGGTTGATCAGCGGGCGGACGGCGTCGAGGTGGTCCGGGAGCCGGTCCGCGACCTCGCGCTGCTGAGTGGCGGCTTCTCGCAGGATGTGGGCCTTGATGTCGGGCCAGTAGTGGGCGAGGAACACGGCGAGCTGGTTCTGGCTGAGCGCGATGCCGGACGGGTCGCTGTAGACGAGCTTGGTGATCTCGGTCGGGATGTCGTCGGGGCTCATCGGGTGGTCTCCTCGGCGGTCAGGCGCGGTATCGGGTGTACGGAACGGCGTGCTCGACGCTGGCTGCGCATTCGTCCATGACCCACTCCCAGTCGGGGTCCTCGCCCGTCCCCGGTGCCGGCTTGCGAAATCGGCCCCATCCGGTGGCGATCTGGACGATGGCGTCGCTGGCGCAGGCGGACCGGCAGTCCGCGAGGTTGGCCAGTCCCCACTCGATTCGGGCATGGCGGTTGAACGCGGCCAGCACGCGACGCGGGTCGTGGTGGCCGAACGCCAGCAGGTCGCCGTCCTCACCGATCGCGGTGACGTCGATGCCGTAGTGCGTGGCTTCGGGCACAGGTGTCACGTGGGTGCTCATCGGCTGGGCGCCTGCGTGAGTCGCTGGGTGAGGTCGGCGGCCTGGCCGGGGGTGATCGGGTAGGTGACGGTGTGGCCGGTGGCGAGGTCCCGGATGGTGATCTCGTGGCTGAGGGTTCCGTGGCTTCCGGCGGCGAGGGCCGCGGCCCGCTCCCAGGCGGACAGTGCGGCGGTCAGGGTGCTCATCGGGTGGTCTCCTCGGTGATGGGCTCGGGCATGGGGATGACGTCGACCTCGAAGCGGTGGCCGTCCGGGCACTCGACGTACATGCGGGGCCCGGTCGTGCCGTACAGGGTGTTGACCTCGAAGTCGTCGCCGAGGTCGAGCGGGCAGTTGGGGTGCGGGCAGGCGATCACGGGCGCTCCTCGGAGGCCTTGGTGGTCTGGACGGTCCAGGTGCCGTCGGCGTGGCGGCGGATGGTGTCGCCGAAGCGGGCCACGGTGCGGGGCTGCCGGCGGTGGGCGAGGACGGTGAGGCCGTCGACCCGCGTGCTGACCCCGACGGCTCCGGCCGGGAGCGGAGCCCAGTGGGGCTTCGACGGGCCGACGATCTCCAGCAGTTCGCCGAGCGTCTTCGGCGTGACGGCCCACTCGGTGCGGTCGGTGTCGACGCACACGAGGCACGGCGTGTGGCCGGCGGTGTCGTGGGTCTGGAGGACTGTGCCGCCACCGTGGTTGAGGCGGGCACTGTCGAGGGCCTGGCAGGAGGCGTCGGCGTGGTAGCGGCTGCTGCCGCTGATGACGAAGGCGGTGGTCACGGTGGTCTCCTCAGACGGCGGGTTGGTGGAGACGGCTGGTCAGTACCAGTGGCCGAGGTGGTTGCGGCGGCGGACGTACATCTCGGCGTACGGTTCGGCCGCACCTTCGGGCATCGGGTAGCGGATGACAGCCCCGAACGGGTTTGTGGCCGGCTTCTTGGCCGGAGTGGGCGCGGTGGTGGGTGCGGGGCCGAGAGCATCGACCGCGTCGAGGCCGAACTGAACGGTGTGAGTGGCTCGCATCGGGTGGTCTCCTCAGGCGGCGGGTTGGGTGGTGAACTTGGCCTCGACGTGCGCGGTCAACGCGTCCACGTCGATCCCGATCGCAACCGCGTCGACGTACGCGGCCTCATGCGCGCCACCCATCTCCAGCTCCTCGCTGATGTCGCTCAGCAACACCGCGAGCTCGGCCGCCGGGATCACGTCGGCGAGAGCACCCAGAAGGCGGTGCGCCCACCAGGCGTTCACGGACGCGTCGGCGTGGGCGCCGGTCGTCCCGCGCGGACCGCGGGCGATGCCCACGGCATGAGCGATGGTCTGACGAAGGAAGATCTCGTGGCGGGTGCGGGTGGCGTCAGTGACTGACTGGGTGTTCATCAGATCTCCTCAGGGGTGAATGGCGCGGGGGGAGCCAGCTGGCGAGGGCTTCAAGCCGTGCGGCGAACAGCAGCCCGGCGCCGACGATCCGCCCGGTACGCCTCTGCGCAGGCCCCGCAGGCTCCCTCACCGCGATAGCGGTGAGCGTCGGCGCCGCCAGGCGTTCCATGCTTGATGGGGCGCAGCCGGGTGTGCGGTCGGGTCCGCAGCTGCCTGCCGTACTCGCGGTTCGCGGTCGTGCACGCCTCGCACGGCTTCTCGCCGTGGTCGAGGTGCCGGTGATAGGCGGCCACTGTTCCGCAGGGCTTCAACTCGCGGGGGAGCCGCAGGCCGCATGCGGCGAGGAGGAGTTCGATCTCGGCGTCGGACGGGTTCGAGTTCACGAGATGCCCTTCATGGGGCAGCGGCGCGACCAGTCGGCCAAGCGGATGACGGCCCGCTTGCCGAGCAGGTTGCTCTCGCAGTCGATGACGATCGTCTTGGCGGTCACCTTGGTGACAGTGCCGGTGCGCCATACCTCGCCGAGGCCGCCGTATCCGTTGTCGTTGGTCCAGAACTGGATGGTGTCTCCGGGCTGGAAGTCCTTGAAGGCGGCGGGCTCCCACTTCTCGGCGGTCATCTGTGCGCCTTCCGTGCAGTTGGCGTGCGGGTGGGCGGGCTGGTTGGCGGCGAAGTTGGTTCAGCCGACCTCCGGGACGAGGTGGGCGGTCTTCGGGTAGCAGGCGATGACCCGGTCGAGGATCGGCAGCTGCTCCGGCAGGTAGCCCGGGGTCACCTTCAGCCAGGAACGGTGCGCCTTGCGGGGCTTGATGCGGGTCAGCAGGCCGGGGCGGGTGATGCCGGCGTTGGCGAACGCCTTCTTGATGCGGCCGCCGAGGACGGACTTGGTGGAGCGGATGAGCTTCTCGTCGGCGCCGAGGCTGGTCAGGTAGTTGCTGATGGTGGTGAGCCGC
Source organism: Kitasatospora sp. NPDC033851 (assembly GCF_055576085.1). Taxonomy (NCBI): domain Bacteria; kingdom Bacillati; phylum Actinomycetota; class Actinomycetes; order Kitasatosporales; family Streptomycetaceae; genus Kitasatospora; species Kitasatospora sp. NPDC033851. The sequence goes on from NZ_JBVIRL010000037.1 coordinate 13,841, forward strand.
GGGTCGTTGAGGTCGAGGTAGTGGACCGTGCGGGCGGCCTGGATGGTGCGGCGGATGGCGGTGATCGTGCGGCGCATGTTGCGCTCCAGCTCAGCTGCTTGGTCCGGCCCGGCGCCGTTCCTTGTGCTCCAAATGTACAACACGGCGAGTTGTACAACAAGACGCTAAGGGCGACGACTTCGTAGCCTCTCCTGGATCGCTTCCATTCGGGACCGCTCCTCGCCTGAGATCTGCTGCCAGCAGCGGTCCTGGTAGGCCCTGGCCAGCGGCTCGCGCTCAGCGCGGCGTGGCCCCCAGTTCTTTGTTCCATCGAACTTCGACATCAGGGAGTTGCAGCCATCGCAGAGCAGGCCGCGGACGATCCACATCCGCCGCGCCTGAAAGTGATCGATGACCAGCCGGCGACCACCCGTCTCTGCCTCGGGGGTGTGGCAGATCTCGCAGCGATCACCGGCACGTCTCCGCATGTCGTCGTACTCATCGCATGTCAGGCCGTGCAAGTCGAAGTGATGGCAGGGCAGTCCACTCTTGGAGTGGCGATTCTGGGTCAGTCGATGCGGCATGGGCCGCTCTATGTAGCGCACCGTCTTATTGTACAACCCGCCCTTTTGTGCAAGCAGTGATTTGGGTATCATCGACGCATGGATCACAACACCGACGACATCCCGATCTCTGAAGCCCGTGCCAACATCACCGATGTCATCGCCTCGGTGCGCCTGCTGCGCCGCTGCGTCTTCCTCACCCGCCGGGATAAGCCACAGGCCGCCGTCGTACCCGTCGAACTGGGCGAACTCATTCGCAAGGTCGGCGGCGTCGACGCGGCCGCCGCGATCCTCACCGGGCACGTCCCGCGGGACTGAGCAACCCCGCCCCGCCAGCCGCCGGCCTATGCCGTGCGGCCATTTGTGCTGCCCGTGCCCGGTCACCGCTCCGCCTCGAAACGCCGCACCGGAATCCCCGCAGCCTCCGCCCGCCGCACGCAGTCCTCGGTCCCGCGACTGTTCGGCAGCAGGAAGGCGAGCACGTACCGCGCCCCAGCCGCCACCATCTGCGCGTTCCGAATAGGCCCCGCAGCCCGCCCGTGCCGATCCCAGTCAGCCGGCTGCGCCCACTCAGCCGCGAACCAGTCCGCCCCGGTAGGGCAAGCCCCATGCACCAGCACAATGGGCCGCCACAGCCCGAACGCCACGCCCAGCGCGTGCTCCACCGCGGCCCGATCCGACCAAGCCCGCGAACCCGTCACCAGAATCCGAGAGACCTCGATCACGGCCGGGCCCCCTCGGCTCCGCACGCCTGGCACGTGAAGCCGGGCGGGGGCGTGCCTTCGCACATCGAGCACGCCTCCGGCGGTTCCAACAGCTGCGCGGGACCGATCCCGAGGGCTTCCGCAATCGAGACCAGGTCGTCCACGTCGATGCGTCGTTGGCCGCGCTCCAGCTTCGACAGCGTTGTCGGCCACATCGGCCGGCCGGCCGCAGATAGGCGTTCGGCGAGGGCCTCCTGGTTCAGGCCGCGCTTGCGACGGAGCTGGCGGATCTTGGCCGCGACCGCCTTAGTGGTAGGTCCGAGGGGAATCGGCTTCACGACAGCACCCCCGCATCCACGAGGCGCGCCACATGCAGCGTTCGCGGCATCGCCAGGCCCACCACCGGCCGACACCACGTGCCCGCCGCCGCGCCGCACCGCCGACACTCCACACCCATCGCCGGGTGATGCACCGTCAGCAGATCCCTCGCGTGGTCGTCCCGCGCCCGCTCCGCGGCATCGGCCGCCCGGCGCAGCTGCGCCCCCGCGTCCGTCAGGCAGGCCTCCAGGTGCTCGATGCCACGGCGCAGCTCCGCCGCTTCGACCGGCGTCAGACGGCGGCGCTCGGCGGCGTCGACAAGCTGCGCCACGCGACCCGCGGTCGGCGGGGGAGCGCTCGTGCGGACGGGTTCTTCAAGGAGCACGGTGGCTCTGTTCGCCATGATGGCCTCAAATCGGGGAGAGAAGGGGGCGTGTGTGGCCTGCTGGGGTTGGGTTGGGGTGATCGGGCGGGGCGGCTTTCGGGGGAGCCTGAAGGGCCGCCCGGGGGCTTCGATGTCGGAGTTGGCCCCGAAAGAGCCCTTACCGGCGCCACGTCATGACGCTCAGCCAGGAAGCCCGACAGTCACGACGTTCCGTAGGACTCCTCATCCGCGTACGCGTCCGACAGGTACTCCGTCCGCCAGCTGCGCCCGCACCGACCGCACAGCCACTCGGTGCAGATGTGCGAGCCGTCGTCGACGCGATGGACAATCCGCGCCGCGGACAGGCAGGAAGGGCAGTGCTCGGTAAGCGTCATGAGAGCGCTCCGGTGGGGGAGTGGCCGGTGAACGGGTCTGCGTCGATGGGCTTGTACGAGCGCCACGGCCACGAGCCGTCGGCGCCCTGGCACACGAAGGCCGGCCACTGCCGTTCCTCGCGCGCCCCGCGCCACAGGACGACCCGCCGGGCCCGGTCCTCCTGGGCGGAGCGGGCGTCCTCGACCGGGCGCAGTCCCATGCCGTACTCGGGCCAGCGCAGCCACAGGCCGGAGCCGACCGGGGCCAGGGGCCGGGGGCCTTGCCCGTTGCCCTTGGCCGCGTGAGCCTCCAGGACCATCGCCGAGTCGGCGACGAGCCGGGCCTGGTCGAGGGCGACGGTGACGGCGCGGGCGTGCCGTTCGTCGTTGGGGTCGCCTTCGTGCAACCTGTAGATCGGCCCGACGACGAGCAGGTCGGGCTGGACGGCTTCGACGCGCCGCATCAGCCACGCGCGGCCGGCGGCCCTCGTCAGGTCGACGCCTTCGGGGCGCAGGTCGAAATGGAATTGTCCGCGGCGCACCGCCATGCCGTGCTGTTCCGCGATGTCGAAGAGCCGGCTGTAGTGCCGGCGGGACTGGCGGACGTTGTTCTCGCAGTCCAGCACCAGGACCTTCTTCGCCCCGTGCTCGGACGGCCGGCCGTCGAACGGCAGGATCCCGGCGGCGATACACACGGCGATCTGCCGCAGCAGCACCGACTTGCCGCCGCCTTCGCCCGCAGTCCAGATGCACCTTTCGCCGCGCTCCATGTAGCCGGGGCTGACCCAGTCGTAGCCGGGGTCCGGGCCGTCGAGGAAGTCGAGCATGTCGACGACGGGGGAGTCCTCGGCGGCGCGGCCGGCGTCCCGGACCGTGCGGGTGAGGCCGACGGCGGTCTCGGCAAGGTCTCCGGCGTCGGCATCGGTGTCGGGGATCCAGCCGAGCTGGGCGATGCGCTGACCGGTTTCGATGAGGGCGCGCCGTTGGGCGAGGTCGCGGATGCGCCAGGCGAGCCATTCGGCGTCGCCTCCGTAGTACGCGGCCTGAACGCAGGTGGCGAGGTAGGAGCCCCCACCGACCCGGCTGAGAGCCTTACGGCCCTGGAGTTCAGCGGTGACCGTGTACAGGTCGATCGGTTCTCCGCGCTCGCCGACGGCGTTGATGGCACTGTGGATTGCCGCGTGGGCGGGGCGGTAGAAGTCGCTGCCGGCGACGGGGTGGTCGCGGAGCAGGAGGCGGCCGTTCGCGGCGGTTATGACGCGGCCGAGGTAGGCCTGTTCAGCTTCGAGGTCGTTGGGTCGGGGCCGCTCCAGGTCTGCGAGATCGTCGACCTCGACAGGCATGGTGGCCGTCATCAGAAGACCCCTTGGTCTGCGTAGGTCTGGTAGCTGGTGGGTTGCTTGCGCTGCTGCTGGGCTTGGGCGCGAAGCTTGAGCTGGGGGTACTTCTGGCGCAGTTTCGGCATCGAGAGGATGACGCTTCGCCAGAACTCGTCGGCCTGGCACCAGCGAATGGCCCCCAGGACGTCCGGGAGGGTGACGTGGTCGGCGTCGATCATGAGCCGGGCTGCGTCTCGCCACCGCTTGGTGATGTTCGGGCGTTTGGTGCCGTTCTCGGCGATCAGGTCCGCGAGGAGCGCGCAAGCCTCTTCCACGTCCGGCCGCTCTTGGCGGGCGGACCGGATGTCGACGACATCCGCGACGAGAAGAGAAGGGGAATGGGGTAGGGGAAAACGCCCGCGCGCGCGCGTTGAGCCTGCATCCACCCCTTCGGGAAGGGGTTCCGCAACCCCTTCCCCAACCCCTTCCGGAAGGACTGCCGCAGGAGGCTTCGGGTCCGGCTCCCTGAACGCCACCCGCAGCGCCGCGATGTGCCGAGACACCTCCTGCAGCGGCGACAGACCCTTCCGGCCGGGCTCATCGCTCAGCTCGTCCAGTGGGATCCGCTCCACCTCCGCAAGAAGGGCGGCCCGCAACGGCCTAGACGTGATCTCCAGCGCCCCCGACACCATTGCGCCCATCACCTGCGGCTGCTTCCACACGCCGTCGTTGCGCACGAACGAGCGAACGAGAAGCTCCTCGGTGTCCTCGTCGACCACAACGAACCGGCGTGCCGACAACACCGCGAGCTGCTCCCGCAGGACCGCCGGGCTCAGACCGTGCGCCCGTGAGCTCCAGCGCTTCAGCGTCAGCGGCAGCAGGCCCGCGTGGTTGAGGTTCGGCTGGCTGATGAGAAACAGGTAGAGCCGCTGAACGTCCCCGGGCAGAACGGTGAAGTCGGGGTCGTCCCAGATGCGGGTGAGAACCCGTCCGTGACCGCGTGCCATGCTGACGTGCTCCCTTAACAGTGCTGGATGATGTGCTGGTCAGATGCCGTGACGGCTCAGAAGGGAGGCTCCTGTTGCGGCGCGCCCCAGCCGGACTGCGACGGCCCCTTTGACTGGGACCACGGGTCCGCGCTCTGGGCCCCCTGCTGCGGCCCGCCCTGTGTGCGGTTGGCCCTGGTGACCTTCACTGTTGCGTTCCTCAGCGACGGGCCGACCTCGTCGACCTCGACCTCGAAGACGGTCCGCTTCTGCCCGTCCTTCTCGTACGAGCGCTGCCCGAGTCGGCCTTGCACGATGACGCGCATGCCGCGCTGCAGGGACTCGGCCACGTTTTCCGCCGGCTGCCGCCAGACGTTGCACGTGAGGAAGAGGCTCTCGCCGTCCTTCCACTCGTTCGTCTGACGGTCGAAGGTGCGGGGGGTGGACGCGATGCGGAACTTGGCGATGGCAACGCCGGACGGGGTGAAGCGCAGCTCCGGATCGTCGACCAGGTTGCCGACGAGTGTGATGTTGGTTTCTCCGGCCATGGCTGTCCTTTGGGTGTGGGGTGGGGCGGCGGCCTTCGCCCGTGAAGGTGCGTGAGGCCGCCGTAGGGCGGGCCTGGCCTGGCCCAGCTGGGGCGCAGCTGGTTCAGGTCAGGACCGTGGTCATGCCGCTTCAGCGAGGCGGGTCCGCTCACTGAGGGCGGCCCGTTCGCCAGGGGTGAGCGCGCCCCGGATGCCGGAGCGCTCCTTCGCGCTCTTTCGGCCCTCTTTTGCGAGGGCGTCGGCAAGGCACTGGGCGGTGACGGGGCAGCGCCGCTGGCAGACCCAACGAGCTACTTCCACCTGGTCGCGGTCCTTGACAAACGACTTGGGGTAGAACAGGTCGGGGTTGACCTTGCGGGTGACGCAGGCGCCCTCGGACTCCCAGCTCATCGCTGCTCCCCGAGCTTCCACACGCGGATGACTGCGCCGGGCTGGTCGAGGGCGTCGATGCCTTCGCCGGGGTGCATCTTGCGGGCGGCGACCTCGACGATGCGGGAGTCGTCGGCGATTGCACCGGCGGTGGTGAGCGCGTCGAAGGTGGAGCGGAGCAGCTTGTCGATGTCGCCGCTGTCCCGCGTGGTCGGCCACGTGATGCGGGTCTTCGGGGCGGAGGCCGGCTTGCGGACGGTGAGAGCGACCTCGACCGACAGCGGGCCATCGAGGATGAGACGGTTCTCCATCGCCTCAAGTGCTGCTTCGTGAACGGCCTTCCGCCAGGGCTTGGTGCGGGGGTTGTCGTCGATGATGGCGCCGGTGCGGCTCTTCTTCTTGCTGCCCTGGGGGGCGGGCCGGTGGCCCAGCACGGTGATGGTGAGGTCAGGGGGCGCGGAGAGAAGGGTGTCAGTCACGGGTGCTCCATGCGGTGAGGGCGTAGGCGATGAGGGCGAGGGCGGTGCCGGCCAGGAGGGCCAGTGCGAGCGCGTATCGGGTGAGCACGGGTCGTTTCTGGTCGAGGTGGTGGTAGGCCTGGACGGTGCTGACGCCGGTGTGGGTGCACCAGAGGAGGGCCAGGCAGAAGGCGGTGGTCACGCGGCGATCGGAGCGGCCGGTGCTGCGGTGGCGGCCGATGCGCGGTAGTGGTTCTCGGTGGCGTCCTGGAGTGCGTGGAGCCGGTCTTCGAGGGCGATTTGCCGTTCGGCGAAGTCGCGGCGCTGGTCGCGCAGTTTGCGGCGCAAGTCCTGGATTTCGGCCCGGTACCGGGCACAGGCTCGGAGGGCGCGGCCGAGGCGTTCGGCGTGGTTGACCGCGGTCTCGGCCCAGTCGTCCGCCCGGAAGATCAGCGTGGCGTTTTCGATCTTCGCGGCCGTGAGCTTCTTCTCGGCGGCGATGATGTCGTCGGCGAACCGCTCCGACCTGCGGAAGCTCACCGCCTCCTCGTTGCAGCTGATGCGGAGCGCCTTGTTGAGCTCGGCCACCCGACTCTCCAGCCAGGCGATTCGCTCGGCTTGCTCGGCTATGCGGCGTCTACCGAACATCGTGCCCTCCGGTCTGGGTGGTGGAGCTGGTGGCGACATCGGCCGGGATCAACCCGAGGCCGACGACGATTCCGACGGCGTGCGCGGCGTTGCGGGCCCCAAGCCGCTCGAAGAGGTCCCGGTTGATCAAGCGGGCCGCGTACACGGTGATGCCCATCTCTCGGGCGATCTGCGGGAAGTCGTGACCCTGGGCGATGTGCGCCATCAGGTCGGCCTCGACGCTGGTGAGCTCGGTGACCTTAGTGGTTACGGTCACGACATCACCGCCACGGGCAGGGGGAGGAGCGGCCACGACCCGTCGATGACCTTGTCCGGCGCCCCGCCCTGCTCCGGCGAAGCCTTCGTCCGGAACCACTCCTGAAGGCCGGCCTGCTGCTCAGCCCGCCAGCCTTGCTGAGCCCCGTGGAGGCCGGCCGGGCCCAGGGCGTTCAGCCAGGTGTACTTCTGGAACTGGGCCTCGGCGATGAAGAGGGCGGCGAGCGCGTCGGCCTCGGCGGTGTGCCAGTCGGTGATGCGCACGCCGTAGACCTCGGCCGTCGGCTTCAGCTTCCGCATGCCGCTGCCGCGGCGGTACCGGTCGACGTGCTTGTCGATGACGTGCGGGTCGATCAGCGCAGGATGCGTCGCGGTGACGCGCTCACTCATCGGGGCGAGACCGTGGCGGATCAGCTCGGCGTGGAGCACGCTCCAGTCGAACGACAGGTTGAACGCGACGATGGGCACGCTGGCGTTCAGGGACCGGGCGAGGAGGTCGGCGATCTCCTCCAGCGCAGCTTTCGGATCCTGCCCCTCGGCCTCGACCTGCTCGGTGCTGATGCCGTGGACGGCAGTGGCCTCGGCGGGGATCGGCACGCCGGGGTTGATGAGCCAGGCGCGGGTCTCGCTCGCCTGGTTGTGTCCGCCCCGGAGGACGAGTGCGGCGGTGACGATGCGCGCGTCCTCGGGGATCGGGCCGGTGGTCTCGGTGTCGAATCCGCCGCGGCGGACCTTGAGGAAGTACATGGAATCCTCCGCTGGAAAGTAGGGGATGCTGGGGAGACGGGACCGCGCCTGTTACGAGCGGGCGCGGTCCCGCCAGCCGGTTAGAACGGGGGGTCTTCGGGCTCAACAACGGGCGCCAGCGGGGGCACGACGACCGTGTTGAGCGGTCCGTACTCGCGGATGAGTTCGGACAGGACCATCGCGTCGCCGTTCGGCTCATCGCGACGCATGATGGGGCCTCCCACGTCGGACCAGTCGTTGACGTGTTCCCACCGCTTACCGTTCCGGTCGATCCACTGCTTCGTCAGGTCGTATCGCTGTCCGAAGATGTCGCACAGGTACGGACCGTGACCCGTCTTCTCGGAGCGTTCGTCGACCAGCCGGTCGATCTCGATGCCGGCGCCATCGAGGTCGCGCATGAATTCCTTGGAGGCCTGGCGCAGTTCGGGCTGCCAATGGGTTGCCAGCCTCACTGCGTGCTCGACAACGACCCTGAGCAACCTGTGCAGCTGCTCCTGCGCGTCGACCTGCTGCTGTGGCAGGTGCGCCAGCGTGGCGTGCGCCTGGGCCATTGAGGCGAGGATCGCAGCGGTCTGCGGGTCGGCGAACCGGGCACCCGACTGGTCGCTGGCCCGGTACGACGCCTGCGACAGCAGCCGGGAAGCCTCCTTGGCGTGATCGATGGTCATGACGCACCGCCTGTCAGGTGCGCGTGGAAGGCCCGGAGGGTTTCGAGGGGTGCCAGGGCGGCCGGGACTCCCATGGAGCCATTGAGGAACTCACGCTCCGTCTGCTCCGGCGACCAGCCGTGCTTGTCGTCGGCAGCGTCGAGGATGTCGTCCCACAGCTTCGCGGCCTCGTCATACACCTCGCCGTCAACCGGGTCGGTGTCGCCGGTTGCCTCGGCGTCAGTGCCATCCGCGGGCGCGATCTCCTGCGGGGCCGGCCCGCGACGCGACAGGATCTCCGCTGCCGTCACCGGCGCGCCTGCCTGCACCGCCGTGATCTGCAGCTGCGAGTCCCGCAGCTCTTCCACGGTGTAAGGAACGCCGTGAAGGGCGTCGGATGCGACCAGCCGACAGATTTCGCCCGTCGCACGGGCAACCAGCATGTTCGTCGGCTGCGATTTGTAGTTCGAGTTCTTCGCCACGAACCCGGCCAGCTGAGCCCGGGCAATCGTCCACACGACCTCCTGCCACGCCTCCGAACCGTTTCGGCGACCGCGCATCCGGCACACCGTGTCGGACGACTCGATCAGCTCGATCTCGTGGCCACGGGACTGCACGAGTGCCCGCATGGCGTGGGCCCGAAGGCCCGGTGTCCCATGGATGACATCCATGGACTTCAGCGCGGCCATGGGCGGCAGGCCGAGCTCGTTGCCTGCCAGTAGGCAGGCGGTGATGTCGCCGACCTTGCCGCGCATCGTCGAGGGGATGAACGACGTCGTCGACAGGCGGTCGGCGAGCTGGTAGGCGAGGTCTGCCTCGTGGGCCCAGTCGGCGATGGACTTCCCGGGGACCGCGGCGGCCGTCGGCTGGACGGCGACGGCAGCGGGCCGGGGTTCGGGGATGGCGAGGTCAGTCATGGAACGAGTCCTCTGAGGGTCTTGGGGGCGGTCACGAGCGGTACCCGCGTTCGTGCAGGGCTTGCAGCCACTCCGGGGCGGAGGCCATTGAGACCTCGTGTCCGTAGCCGGGCCAGATGCCCGTTGCGGTGCACTCGGCGTAGATCTCGCGGGCCCGCTTGTTGCGGTCGGCGGCCATCAGTAGCCACGGTGTGGCGAGCTCAATGACGTTCACCAGGTAGGGAGGCTGCTTTTCCTGGACCACGAACACGAAGCTCACGTCGTCTGCGAGTTCGAGCTGCAGGACGGCGTCCATGTAGAAGTCGGCCTGCTGGTCGTAGCGGAAGTCGAGGACGGACTTCTCAAACTTCGTCGTCGAGGCGTCGTTCGCGGTCTTCAGGTCGGGGAGGAGCAGCCGGCCGCCGCGGGCGTTGTCGAGCCAGTCCAGACGGGCCCGGCAGGGGACTCCGGTGGCCTTGTCGGTCCAAAAGAGCGACTGCTCGGGCTTCCCGAAGTCCGGGTCGAACAGGGCGGCGGCCAGCGGGTGACGGCGCAGGGCCGCAGCCATCGCGTGTACCTGCTCCCATTCGTCGCGTTTCAGCGGCACAGCCCCGGCCTCGCGAGCCTCGGCAACCTCCGCCTTGGCCTGCTTGGTGTTCCAGACCAGGTGGTCGACCAACACCAGGTCGGGGCCGTCGCCAAGCACCAAACGGTGAGCGGCAGTGCCGATGTCGAACGCCTTCTTCGGCGGCTCAGGGTGGTCGAGCTCGTGCTTGAACTTGGCCGGCGTCGAGTTGAGGATCTTCCGGGCGCCGGTTGAAGACAGCGAGCTGCGGTCGGCGTGGTAGGCCTCGGCGGTGATGTCGTAGACGCCAGGCCTGGTGACGATGGGCCCGCCGGCCGGGGCCTGAACCCCGGCCGGCACGGTGGTCGTCACGCCGCCCCCTTGCGCTGCTGCGGGACGTGGTTCCCCGACGCAACCAACAGCCTCGCTGCGAGATCCTCGGCGTCCACGGTCGCCAGCAGCATGTTCGCGCCGCCCAGACGGTCCACCAGCTTCTGCACGCGCTCGTCGCGCTCCGGCCCCGATGCCGCATAGAGATCCGCCAGCTCCTGGCCGACGTTCTCCGGCTCCTCTGCGGCCTCGGCGGCGAGCGAGAGGATCAGCCCCGAAACCAGCGGCGTCACATCCAGCTCCACGCCCAGCGGCCGGCGCCGCACCCACACCGGGAAGGCGGCGTTGATTCGGTCCGCCGCCCGGGCCAGGAGGCCCTCACGGTCGAGCAGGGCCGTGACGCTGCGGGCGAGTGGGGCGCCGTAGCGCTCGGCCAGCAAGCGGGCCGCCCGTCGGGCAACCGGGTCCGGGAAATCGGTCACAGCGCCACCGCCACGCGGTAGTCGAGCAGCACCTGCCGGTACATGTCCCGGGTCTCCGCGCACCAGTCCGCCGGCACGTCGTGCTCAGCGCACCACTGCGCGGTCATCTGCCGCTCCGTCACCTGCTGTTCGCTGTTGAGCTCCCGGAGCGTCCAGACGCGGAACACCCCGTCGAAGGCCTCGGCGCTGAGGCAGGAGTAGATCTGGTAGTTGTCGTAGAGCTGGTGCTTGATCTCCCCGCCGAAGGCCCGCTGCCAGGCGATCAGGGCGTCAAGGTCGTGGTGGTGGTAGATCTCCACGGTCGCCTTGCCCCCGACCGAGTAGGGTGCGGTGATGCTGATCCCGTTCGGCGTCGGGGTGTGCTCGGCGAGCAAGAATCCCGCGAGGGAGAGGGCGTCCGTCAGCTGCGGGCGCCGGAAGTCGACGACGGATTGGGTAGGCTGTGTGATCACGGCCTGCCTCCTTGGTGTGATGAGTTGATCGGTGGGCCGGGGCCGTCCCTGGTTGGCGCCAGAGGGGCGGCCTTAGGCCGTAGATGGACAGCAGGCCGGGATCAGGCCGCTAGCGGCGGGATCTGCTGCTCCGGAGCAGTGCGGCGAGCGCGCACCCTCTGGAATGCGGGTGCGAGGACCGGCCGTAGCTCGGCAATCAGTTCGGGTGTCGGCGGGGGTGCATCGTCGACTCGGCGGTGAATTTCGGCCACAGTTGCGGCGCCGAGAATCGCTAGGCGTTCGGCCCGGGTCATGCGGCCTGTCCACTGACAGCGAGATCGTCGAGGCCCACGACAAGATCGTCGAGGCTCACCTTGTATGCGGCGGCGATACGCGCCGCCGTACGAAGGTTGGGCTGCCGGCTGCCATTGCGAAGCCGGGCGACAAGGCCCCGGTTAAGACCAGTGCGAACGGCGATCCGGCTGGTACTGGTGTCGCCGGCTGCGTCGGCGGTATTACGGAAGGCATCGATGTTGAAATCGAATGCGGCGCTATCGGTGCTGGGCACGGGTCACCTCCTCGGCGTTGCCCTGCTGGTCGCTGCGCTCTGACAGCAACCATAACCCTAGTTGCTGCGCATTGACAGCACTTTGCCGAGGTTGATTTCCCAGAAGGAGGACTGTCGGGGCGCTTGAGGTTGAGATGTCCTGGATGTGTGCATGAGGACTCATGGCCCGACCGGTACTGTTGTCAGCTGACAGCAACCCCTTGTGGCGCTAATCTCCGCCTCATGTCGAACGGGGCCCCCTTCATGGACGCAGGACCCGCGGCACTTGCCGCCTACGTGCGCCGGCATGCACCCGCCGCCGGCTATGACCTCGACGCTTACGGCGAACAGTCGCGCCTGGCACGAGCCGCCGACATGGGAACAGACGTGCTGGCCCGAATCCTCAGCGGCGGACGACTGCCTAAGCCCGCAGCCCTGTGGCCACTTGCCGAGGCGCTCGGACGCCCCTACCTGGAGCTGCTCGTAGAAAGCGGAACAATCCCCGCCGAGTCGGTCGCGCATATGCCAAGCGCGCCAGTAGCATCAGAGCCCATCACTGCTGATGCGCTAGCTGACCAGTGGGGTGTAACCGACGAGGCCGACCGCGAGTACGTTCGTGACTCACTCGAACGACTCCGCGCTCTCGCACGCCGATCGACCGGCAGCAGCGGGAGCGGAGGTCGCGCCGCCAACAGCTGAGCGGGGGCATGAATGGCCATCAGGGCGCGGCGTCGGAATGTCATAGCCGTGGCAGTGGGCATCGCGGGAATATCGCTCCTGTCCATCTGGACGGAGCCGCCCCTTGCTGGTGTCCTGACCGGAGCGACACTCTCCGGCGTCGCCTGCGTGGCCATCGTAGATCGTCGATTCAGCCAACTCGCCAAGCGGGAAGACGAACTGGCTGCGACCCAAGCCAGGTACGACGCGGCCTTCGCGGCCCTGGCCGGCCAGCGAGAGCGACTTCGCTCTGCCCTGGAAGCCGAACTGTCCGACCGACTGGCGGCTATGGAAGCCCAGCATCGAGGCGCCTGCGTCCGAGCCAAAGCGGACGGCTACGTCGAGGGTGCTCTTGCAGCCCTCGGGGGCCGACTGCCCGGAACCCCCATGGGGGCTGAGGCCGAGATCATCTCGCTGGCTGCCCGGCGCCCTCATCCGCAGGGTGGGACTGATAGTCCGAACTGACGGCCGGCGCGCCGGGAGAGCCCGGCCACTCTGCGAAGCCCGGCTCTCCGGCAAAGATCAGACCCACGCGCTGCGTCATGTCCTGGTACCGGCTCCGTCGGACAGCCGCCGGCCTGAGCTCCACGCGCACGATCTGTCGCAGGACGTGCCGCTTCTGCGTCAAGTCGAGTTCCAGATTCCAGATCTCGTCGATCTCATCCGGGGTCGCAGTCAGAAGCCGATCAATCAATGGGTCAGCAGCAGACAGCAATGCTCGCACCCGGGTTTCCGCAGCCTGAATTGCCGGAATGAGAGCCTGCTCAAGGGTGGCGAGTGACGCCACCGAGAGCCGCGGGAGGCCGGTCTGAGGATCGAACTCGGTAGCCTGCTGGCGCGCCTCCGCCAGTTGCTCGGACATGATGCGGGCGCGCTCCCGCTCCCGCTCTCTCTCCCCGTCCGACGCCGCGGCCTGGAAGGCGGTTTGGGCCGCAGGCGAGCTCAGCCAGCTCAGGGCGGCCTCCTCAACATATGCATCCAGGTTGTGTTCCATGACCGACACATGGTCAACGCGGCAGCGGTATTGGGGGCGGCGACGATGCTGGGGCTGCGCTCCGCGCGGCGAGAGTCGAGCCTGCGTGAACTCGCGCTCGCTACGGCAGACTGAGCAGAGGGCGTCCCCAGTGAGTAGATGCTTAATACCAGTCTCATGCGTCGTCCGCCGGCTCGGGTCTTCCAACATGGCCTGGACCCGCCAGAAGACGGCCTCGTCCACCAGGCCCTTCCAGGCGGCCTTGTGCTCGGCTCCGCGGTGCGCGCGGATGCCGATGTAGGCCTTGTTGCGCAGGATCGCCCTGATGCCGACCTCGGTGATCCTCGGCCGGAACGGGCGCACCAGGGGGACCAGCGATCTGAGACTCTTCCGGGCATCGGCCAGCTCGAACAGCTCTACCAGAACAGGGCCTTCGACGGGGTGGCCGACCTGGTCGATAAGCTCTCCGGTGTCAGTGTCATACACGCGTTTGAAGCCAAACGGCACCCAGCCCCAAACACCACCACGGCGGGCGGTGAGTCGGGCGGTTCGCTCGTTCCGCCCGATGATCGATTCGCCTTCCTCCTCGGATTGGACGGAGTCGCGAGTGAACTCTTTGAAATCCGAAGGGATGCGCATGTCGTAGACGCGACCGTCGTAGCACAGGAGAACGCCAGTGCGGTGACAGAGGTCGCGCAGGGCAACTGAGACGCTCAGGTTGCGGGAAATTCGAGAGCGCTCGGCATACACGATGACGTCGAACTTGCCCGCCTCGGCGTCCGCGATCATGTCCTCGAAGCGCTCACGGACCTTCGTCGCCCGTCGAGTCGCCGAGCGGTCGCGGTCCTCGTACCGATCGATGACCTGCCATCCTCGGTCGGCGGACTCCATCTCACCGACGGTGAACTGATCCTTGATCGACCTGCCTCGTTTGTGGCGATCTTTGGAGGCTCGGCCGTAGAGAACAGCCCTCAAGGGCGGTTGACTCAAGGCTTCGGATCGAGGCAGCGGGATCACGTTGCTCATAGCTCGGCAGCATAGGTCTTAGCACTGTCAGATGTACCCCCTTATGCAAATGCCGCGTGCGCGGGGTAGGCGTGGTAGCAGTTGGTCCAGACCCGGCCCGCCTGGATGGCGCGTCCGGCCCGGTGGGCGGTGTTGAGGCTGCGGGTCCACACGCCCGCGCCGAGCCCGTACTGGGTGTCGTTGGCGAGCGCGACCGCCTGGTCGAAGCCGTCGAAACGGGTCACCGAGACGACCGGGCCGAAGATCTCCTCCTGGAAGACCCGCATCGAGTTGTCGCCCTCGAAGACCGTCGGCGTGACGTAGTACCCGCCGGCCAGGGCGCCGCCGAGGTCGGCCCGCTCGCCGCCGGTGAGGACCTTGGCGCCCTCGGCCTGGCCTATCTCGAAGTAGGAGAGGATCTTCTTCAGCTGTTCGGCGCTGGCCTGGGCGCCGACCTGGGTGTCGGTGTCCAGCGGGTCGCCCTGGCGCATCGCGCGCACCCGCTGCAGGCCGTCGGCGAGCAGCCGCTCGTAGATCGAGGAGTCGATCAGCGCGCGGCTGGGGCAGGTGCAGACCTCGCCCTGGTTGAGGGCGAACATCGCGAAGCCCTCGACGGCCTTGTCGTAGAAGGCGTCCGAGGCGGCGGCGACGTCCGCGAAGAACACGTTGGGGCTCTTGCCGCCGAGCTCCAGGGAGACCGGGATCAGGTTGTCGGCCGCCGCGCGGGCGATCAGCCGGCCGGTGGAGGTCTCGCCGGTGAAGGCGAGCTTGCGGATCCGCGGGCTGGCGGAGAGCGGGGCGCCGGCCTCCTCGCCGAAGCCGGTGACGATGTTGAGCACGCCGGGCGGCAGCAGGTCGGCGGTCAGCTCGGCGAGCAGCAGCACCGAGGCCGGGGTCTGCTCGGCGGGCTTGAGTACCACCGCGTTGCCGGCCGCGAGCGCCGGGGCGAGCTTCCAGATCGCCATCAGGATCGGGAAGTTCCACGGGATGATCTGGCCGACCACGCCCAGCGGCTCGTGGAAGTGGTACGCCACCGTGTCCTCGTCCAGCTGGGAGAGGCTGCCCTCCTGGGCGCGCAGCGCGCCGGCGAAGTAGCGCAGGTGGTCGACGGCGAGGGGGAGGTCGGCGGCCAGCGTCTCGCGCACCGGCTTGCCGTTCTCCCAGCTCTCCGCGACCGCCAGCTGCTCCAGGTTGGCCTCCATCCGGTCGGCGATCCGCAGCAGCACCTGGGCCCGCTCGGCGGCCGGGGTGCGGCCCCAGACGGGGGCGGCGGCGTGGGCCGAGTCCAGGGCGGCCTCGATGTCCTCGGCGGTGCCGCGGGCGACCTCGGTGAACACCTCGCCGGTGACCGGGGTCGGGTCGCCGAAGTACGCGCCGCGCACCGGGGGCGTCCATCCGCCGCCGATCCAGTGCTCGTACCGGGAGCGGTAGGCGACGATGCTGCCGGGCGTGCCGGGGGGCTGGTAGACCGTCATGCTCTGGTGTCTCCTCGCGACGTCGGGCGCCGCCCGGGCCGTGCGGCCGGAGGCGGCGCGCCGGACCGCCCGGTCGGGGCGGCCCGGCGGGAGGGTAAGGACACGCACATGGGCCGGACGCCCGGGGCGCCCGCCGTCGAGCACGATAGCCGCCGGGCGCGGGGCGCGGCTACGGTCCGTGCGCCCGGTCCGTACGGAGGGTGCGCGTTCCGGCCGTTCTCGCGGGCTCGGTCGGGCAGGTCGGCACGGTCGGGCAGGTCGGCACGGTCGGTCACCGCGCCACCGTCGGTCACTGTGGCGCGGTCCGGCGCGTCGGCGCGTCGGCTTCGTCGGCCGGCTGCCCCGGTCGGCTGCGGGTCGGCGCGCGGCGGCCGGGGGCCCGGCGGGCGGACGTCAGACCGCGTGGTACCGGCCGGTGCGGGCCTCCCAGCTGAGGTAGCCCGCCAGCCAGGTGAGCAGCCCGTCCGCGTACCGCTGGGCGATCGCGCGTTCGATCCGGGACAGGCCCAACTCGCGGTAGACGTCGGGAAGTCGCTCGTGCAGGTCGGCGCAGCGCTCGACCATCAGCTGGGCCTCCGCGATGACCGCCGCGCAGGCTTCCTCGGCCGAGCAGCGGCGCTCGCGCTGGACGATCATCACCAGGTTGTTGACGTCGCCGCGCGGTGCCTCCAGCGGGTAGGAGCGCACGTCGTTGCTGAGTGACGGTATGTCGGCGGCCAGCTGGCGGAGTTGACGGAGCACCGGGTGGTGCAGGACGGCGGCGGGGACCTCGAACTGGCCGATGCGTTCGACCATGTCGAAGATGGTCTCCATCGCCGCGGTGCCCCGTCTGAGCTGCAGGTAGCCGTCCCGGTCCGGGGGGCGGGCGGAGATCCGGCCGGCCGCCTCGGCCGGGTGGCTGGCCAGGTAGTACTCCCAGTTGTACGCGGCGCGGGCCTGCCAGCGCGCGGGCATGCCGTGTGCGCTGCGGTTCCAGAGGTCGGCGAAGGCGGTCTCGATCGCGGAGCCCTGGTCGGGACGGGCGCCGTGCAGGACGGCGATCAGGCGTTCGCAGATCGGAGCGACTTCCGAAGGGCGGCGACCGAGCGGGCCGTCGAACTGGTCGTCGAAGAGGAAGTAGAAGCCCATCAGGTCGGCGGCCAGGGCGAGTTCGTCCGGTCCGGCGTCCGGGTAGCCCAGCGCGGCGAGGTCCACTACCTCCCAGTGCGCGTAGCCGGGGTGGTCGGCGTCGGGCAGCAGGGGGTGGCGGATCAGCCAGTCGCGGTGCAGCGCGGTGGCCTGCGGGCCGTGCGGACTGCGGCGGTGCGGGAACGGGATCTGAAGTGAGTTGTCGTCAGACATCGGACTCCCGGTGCAGCGGAGGGTGGGGGCGCTTGTGGTTCGATCATTGACCGTGGGGGGAGTTGACGCGGCGAGGCGGAGGTGGTGCGGGTGGGTCCGGCAAGATCATCTGCGCCTCGAGGGCCGTAGGGTATCGGATGTAATGATCGGACGTTAGGGATATAGGGCAATTGCCCTTGGCAAGCCGTCCGAACCCTCACCGTCCGCCCCAGCCTGCACGAACGCCACACGGTGAGGCCCGCGCAGCGCTACCCTCGGCTCCACGCAGTGATGGAGCTGTGACGCGATCGGGCGAGGCGGAGGCGCGACGGTGACCGAGCAGGAGAACGACGTTCGGACGGGATCCGGTTCCGGCCGGGACGGCGACGGCACCGCGTCCCGGGTCCGGCTGCGCGACCGCGACGCCGAACTGCGCTCGGTGGAAACCGCCGTCGACCGGCTCTGCCGCGAATTCGCCGCCGGCGGCACCGAGATCGGCGACCTGCTCGCCTTCTCCGGCCGGCCCGGCATCGGCAAGACCACCCTGCTGCAGGAGGTCCGACGGATCGCAAGGCTACGCGAGGGCGCCACCGTCCTGTTCGCCCGAGGCGGCGAACGCCAGTTCAAGGAGCCCTACCACGTACTGCGCCAGCTGCTCCAGCCGGTGCTCACCAACCTCCCGCCGGACGTGTTCCGCCAGGTCATGGGCACCTGGGAGGAGGTCGTCGGACCGGCCATGGGCCTCAAGCAGCCCAAGGCCGGCGCCCGCCGCCTCGACCCGCAGGGCGTGCGCGACGGCCTCGACTACGTCCTCACCCAGCTCGCACCGCGCCGAGCACCGATGGTGATGATCGTCGACGACCTGCACTGGGCCGACGCGGAATCCCTCTCCTGGCTCGCCAAGTTCGCCGTCCGCTCCGGCGAACTGCCCGTCCTGCTCGTCTTCGCCTTCCGCGAGGACGAGAGCGACTGGCCCGCCGCGACCGAGGAGTTCCGCCGGGACATCATCGGCCTCAAGGGCCGCAAGCACGAGCTCAACCGACTCAACCTCAGCTCCGTCACCGACATGATCCGCGCCGAACTCGGCGACAAGGCCGAGGACGCCTTCTGCTACGAGTTCTGGAACGTCGTCAACGGCAACCCCTTCGAGGCCGGTCGCCTGCTCGACCAGGTCCGCGACCAGGAGCTCGAACCGGTCGAGGAGAACTCGCGGCAACTGCGCGAACTCGCCGTCGACGCCACCGGGATGACCCTCAAGAGCTGGCTGGACCAGCTCGGCGCCGCCACCCTGCGCTTCGCCTGGGCCTGCGCCATGCTGGGCACCGACATCCGGATCGACCTCGCCACCCGGATCTCCACCCAGAGCACCGAGGGCGCCCGCGACTCCATCAAGCAACTGCGCAAACAGCGCGTGCTCACCCAGGCCCCCAACGGGAACCTCGAGTTCGTCCACCCGCTGATCGCCAGCTCGATCTACAACACCATGCCGGACGCCACCCGCCTCGGCATGCACGGCATCGCCGCCGTCGAGATCGAGAACGCCGGACTCGGCCTGCTCGCCGCCTCCCGCCACCTCGTCGAGACCCACTCCGGCGAGGGCGACGACCGGATCGTCAAGAAGCTGCGCCGCGCCGCCGTCGAACACCAGCTGATCGGCGCCCCCGAGGCCGCCCAGCGCTGCCTGAACCGCGCACTCAACGAGCCGCCCGCCGACGAGATCAAGGCCGAGGTGCTGTACGAACTCGGCTGCTCCGCCCTGCTCACCGACCCCGTCGCCACCGTCAACCAGCTCAAGCTCGCCCTCGACCCCGACGAGGTGCCGCTGCGCCCCGAACTGCGGGTGGACGCCACCTTCCGGCTCTCCGAGGTGCTCGCGCACAGCGGCGAGCTGCGCCAGGCCGCGCTGGTCTGCCAGGACGAGGCGCAGAAGACCCACGACCCGGCGGGGCGCCAGCGGCTGCAGGCCGCCTCCTTCATGTGGCACGCCTTCCGCAAGTCCGAGGAGGACGGCCCCGGCCGCTCCGCCCGGCTCGGCGAGATGTGCAGCGGCCTCACCGGCCGGGAGGCCGCCGACCGGGCCGTGCTCGCCATGCGGGCCTGGGACCTCACCCTGCGCGGCGCGCCCTCCAACGAGGCGCTCGCCCTCGCCGACGAGGTCCTCGACGGTGGCCGGCTGCCCAAGGGACTCGGCTGGACCGACACCACCTGGGGCTTCGAGCTGCCCTCGATGCTCGGCCTCACGTACATCTACAACGACCGCGTCGCCCAGGCCGAGCGGCTGGCCGCCGACGCCATCATCCAGTTCGAGGTGGCCGGTTGGAGCGGCGCCCACCGGGGCTTCGCGTACTTCCTGATGGGGCTGGCCCGGTTCCGCCGCGGCCTGCTCGCCGAGGCCGAGGACTTCCTGCGCCGGGCGTACCGCATCTCCGAGCGGATCGGGGAGAAGTTGCCGCTGGCCTGGGACGCGGTCGGCGTGCTGGTGGACACCCTGATCGCCCGCGGCCGCGTCGACGAGGCCTGGGAGCTGGCCAACGACTTCGGCTTCCACCCGCCCTACCACGCGACCGCCATGGTGCTGCCGGACGCGGCCTCGCTGTACGGCAAGCTGCTGATCGCCAAGAACCGGCACGCGGGCGCCGCCGCCGCGCTCACCGAGGCCGGCGCCTGGCTGGAGGTCCGCGGCTGGCACAACACCGTCTGGGCGCCCTGGGCGGGCCACCTCGCCATCGCGCTCGCGGACGACGAGCCCGAGCGCGCCCGCGAGTACTCCCAGAAGGCCGTCCGGGACGCGCGCGCCTTCGGCACCGCCTCCGCGATCGGCACCGCCCTGCGACTGCAGGCCCAGGTCGAGGACGGCCAGCAGGCGGTCGAGCTGCTGGAGCAGGCCGTGCTGCACCTCGGGCAGTCCCCGGCCGGCTACGAGCACGCCGTCGCGCTGGTCGACCTCGGCGCCGCGCTGCGCCGGGTCGGGCGACTGGAGGACGCCCAGGAGTACCTGTACCAGGGCATCGAGCTGGCCCAGCACTGCTCCGCGGAGGGCCTGGTCGACCAGGCCCGGCGGGAGCTGGCCAACTACGGCCTGCGGCCCAACCGGTTGGGACTGCGAGACTTCCGGGACACGCTGGACACGCTCAGCGGCCCGGAGCTGGAGATCGCCCAGCGGGCGGTGCAGGGCCTGCCGCCGCAGCGGATCGCCGACGAGCTCGGACTGCACATCAGCCTGGTCAACCGGCGGCTGGCGGCGGTCTACCGCAAGGCGGGCAGCGGGCCGGAGGGGCTGGCCTCGGCGCTCGGGCTGCCGCCGCAGCAGCGGGAGGCGACCCGGCCGGAGGGCGAGGAGTAGGAGTCGGAGTCGGCGGTCTCGCCCGGGGCGGCCGGTCGTCTCACACGTGAGGTGGCCGGTCGTCTGGCGCGTGGCGGTTGCGGTGGTGGTGGCGGTGGCGGCGATCGGTCAGGGCGGCCGTCGCGTACGGGCGGCGCGCGTTGGCGAGGGAGCGCCCTCGCCGGTGCCTCCGTCGCTAGGCTGACGGGCACGGGGCTGCCGCGGTGACCCCTCGACGGACCAGGAAGCGGCGGGCGCCCCAGGCGGGCCGACAGTGAGGAGCAGGCCATGGCGAGCGAGGCCACCAGCGTTCGGCACGAACCCCTCGACCCCTCGGGCGCGGGTGCCGCGATCGGGCGCTGGACGCTCACGGCCGGCCCGTACGAGGCGAGCGTGCTCACCCTCGGTGCCACCCTGCACACCCTGAGCGCGCCGGACCGTTCCGGTCGTCCCGCCCAACTGCTGCTCGCCACGGACGAGTTGGCGCAGATCCTGGGCCCGGCCCGGCACTACGGCACGGTGGTGGGCCGGTACGCCAACCGGATCGACCGCTCGTCGGTCACCATCGACGGCGAGGAGCACCGGCTCGCCCGGACCGGCGGCGGCATGACCATCCACGGCGGGCCGGACGGCTTCGCGCACCGGATCTGGGCGGCCGAGCCGGTCGAGGGCGGGGTGCGGCTGCGGCTGCACAGCCCGGACGGGGACCAGGGCTTCCCGGGCGCGCTGGACGTCACCGTCGACTACACGCTGGACGCCTCCGGCGAGCTGGTGATCGCCTACCGCGCGGTCACCAACAAACCGACCGTCGTCAACCTGACGAACCACGCGTACATCAACCTTGCGGGTGAAGGCGTCGGCGACGTCCTCGGCCACCTGCTCACCCTGGACGCCGACGAGTACACCCCGGCCGACGAGCGGCAGATCCCGTACGGGCGGACCGAGCCGGTGGCCGGCACGCCGTTCGACTTCACGGTGGCCAGCCCGATCGGCAAGTCGGTGCACGACCGGCACCCGCAGCTGGTCGGGCCCGGCGGCTACGACCACAACTGGGTGCTGCGCCCCCGGCCCGCCGACGGCAGTCCGGCGCGGGCGGCGCTGCTGGAGGACCCGGTCAGCGGCCGCACCCTGGAGGTGCTGACCACCGAGCCGGGCATCCAGGTCTACACGGCGAACAAGTTCCAGGGCGCGGTCACCGGCGCGAGCGGCGTCCCGTACGGGCCGTTCGCCGGGATCGCGCTGGAGACCCAGCACTTCCCGGACTCCCCGCACCACCCGGCGTTCCCGAGCACGGTGCTGCGGCCGGGGGAGGAGTTCCGCTCGACGACGGTGCTGCGGCTGGGGACGAACCAGGGGGTCACGGCCTAGCGGGTCACGGCCTGGCGGCTCATGGCTGCGCGGATCGCGGCTGGGCGGATCGCGGCTGGGCGGGTCACGGCTGGGCGGGTCGCGGTCGCAGGTCCCGGCGCATGCAGAGCCGGGGCCAGCGGTCCAGGCCGTGCTCGGCCTCCTTGCGGCGGATCCCGCGCAGGCCCGGGGTGACCTCGGCGTCGCTCAGCGGGCGGAAGCCGCAGCGCGCGTAGTAGGGGGCGTTCCAGGGCACCTCGGCGAAGGTGGTCAGGGTGAGTGCCGGGGCGTCGGTGGTCGCGGCGAGGTGCTCGATCAGTGCCCGGCCGATGCCGCGGCGGGCGTGGTCGGGGTGGACGGAGACCTGCTCGATGTGCAGCGCGCCGTCCACCGGCTCGGCCAGCAGGTAGGCGGCGATCGAGCCGTCGGGGGCCTCGGCGGCCAGGGCGACGCCCCGTTCCAGGTAGGACGCCAGCTCCTGCGGGGTCGGGGGTTCGTCCTCGGCGATCTCCGGCATGCCGATCGCGGCGAAGGGAGCACCGGCGGCCCGTTCCAGCTCGGCGAGCAGCGGAAGTTCGTCGCTGGTGACGGCTCGGATACGCATGCGTCCAGTCTGCTGCAAACGGCTTTCAGCCACGCACGGTGGTTCCGTCGGTCATCCGGGGGTGGGGTGAATCGGACGAACAGGGTCAATCGGTGCGGTCATCAACTACCGTGCGGCAACGTCCAGGACACGCGGGTGTAACGATCGCGGTTTCTTGCAGAAACTTTCTGCAAGGACTTTCCGTGGATCTTTCACCGCTGTTAACTTCCTTCCCGAGCCCGACGGCAGCAAAGGTGCGGTCGGCACGAGGCAGCCATTATGCGCCTGTCTCCGAACATCTCGGGCACCCCCACCCTCCCAAGGAGTTCTCATGCGGCGTGGCATCGCGGCCTCTGCCCTCGTTGTGGCCCTCGCGGTCTCGATGGCTGCCTGTGGCAGCAGCGGCTCCAGCTCGAACGGCAAGGCCGACGGGCCGGTCACCCTCACGTACTGGGACACGTCGAACGCCACCAACGAGGCGCCGAACTACCAGGAGCTCGTCAAGAAGTTCGAGGCCGCCAACCCGAACATCAAGGTCGACTTCGTCAACGTCCCGTTCGACCAGGCGCAGAACAAGCTCCAGACCGCCATGGGGGCCAAGGGCGCTCCGGACGTGTTCCGCTCCGAGGTCGGCTGGACCGCCGCCTTCGCCAAGGCTGGCTACCTCGAGCCGCTGGACGGCTCCCCGGCCGCCGCCGACACCTCCGCCTTCCAGTCCAGCCTGATCCAGCAGGCCAAGTACGAGGGCAAGCTGTACGGCGTTCCGCTGGTGACCGACACCCTCGGCCTGCTCTACAACAAGGAGCTGTTCACCAAGGCCGGTATCACCGAGGCGCCCAAGACCTGGGACGAGCTGAAGGCCGACGCCGCCGCCGTCAAGGACAAGGCCGGCGTGGACGGCTTCTGGCTGAAGGCCGCCGACGGCTACTACGCGATGCCGTTCCTGTTCGGCGAGGGCACCGACACCGTCGACGCCGCCGGCAAGAAGATCACCGTCACCTCGCCGGAGGCCGCCAAGGCCGTCGAGACCTACAAGACGATGTTCACCTCGCCCGGCACCGCCAAGGCCGACATCACCACCGACGCCTACGCGCACATGATGGACGCCTTCAACAGCGGCAAGGTCGCGGCGATCATCCAGGGTCCCTGGGAGATCACCAACATCTACAAGGGCTCGGCCTTCGCCGACAAGGCCAACCTCGGCATCGCCGCCGTCCCCGGCGGCTCCGCGGGCAAGGCCGGCGCCCCCACCGGCGGCCACAACATCTCCGTCTACGCCGGTGCCGACAAGGCCCACAAGACCGCCGCCGAGAAGTTCGCCGCCTTCATGACCTCGGCCGAGAGCCAGGCGTTCATCGCGCAGAAGAACTCCACCCTGCCGACCCGCTCCGACGCCTTCACCGTCGACGTCAAGGCCGACCCGGGCATCGCCGGCTTCCAGGGCATCCTGAACAGCGCCAAGCCGCGCCCCGAACTGCCCGAGTACAGCTCGCTGTTCGCCTCGCTCGGCACCAACCTGGGCAAGGCCGTCCAGGGCACCGGTACCCAGGACGCGCTGAACACCGTCGCCACCGACTACGCCAAGCTCCTGCCGGGCTTCGCCAAGTAGTCCCCGCGCCCGGCCTGCCGGCCGACGGATGACAGTGAACGAATGACAGTGAACGAATGACGGCGAACGGATAACAGCGAACAGATTTCATCATCTGTCAGTTGTCTGCTGTTCGCCGTCATTCGTCGCCCCGGCAGGCCGGGCCCGTCGGCTCCCCCGAGAATCCCCCCGAGAAGGTGCAAACGATGTCAGTCGCCGTGCAGGGCGCCACCGGCAAGGGCAACCGGGAACGCGAGCAGCGTCCGGGCCTGCTGGAACGCGTCAAGCGCTCCTACGCCAAGCACTGGTACGCCTACGCGATGATCGCCCCGGTCGTACTGGTGCTCGGCGCGCTGGTGCTCTACCCGCTCGTCGAGGGCGTCTGGCTCACCCTCACCGACGCCAACAGCCTCAACGTCGCCCGCACGATCGGCGTCAACGAGATCCCGGCCAGCTACAACTTCGTCGGCTTCCACAACTACGCCGACATCCTGTGGGGCCCCGGCTCGTACGACCGCTTCTGGTCGCACTTCGTCTGGACCATCGCCTGGACGGCGATCTGCGTCTTCCTGCACTACACCCTCGGCCTGGGCCTCGCCCTGCTGCTCAACAAGAAGCTGCGCGGGCGCGCCGCCTACCGGCTGCTGCTCATCCTGCCCTGGGCCGTGCCGACCTTCGTCACCGTCTTCTCCTGGCGCCTGATGCTCGCCGACGGCGGCGTCGTCAACGGCATCCTGTCCGCCCTGCACCTGCCCGAGCCCGGCTGGCTCACCGACCCGTGGGCGCAGAAGGCGGCCGCGATCCTGGTGAACACCTGGGCCGGTGTGCCGTTCATGATGATCTCGCTGCTCGGCGGCCTGCAGTCGATCCCGGCCGAGCTGTACGAGGCCGCCGAGATGGACGGCGCCACGCCCTGGCAGCGCTTCCGGTACGTCACCATGCCCGGGCTGCGCACCGTGTCCTCCACCGTCGTCCTGCTCGGCGTGATCTGGACGTTCAACCAGTTCAACGTCATCTTCCTGCTGTTCGGCACCGGTGCGCCCGACGCCCAGCTGCTGGTCACCTGGGCCTACCGCCTCGGCTTCGGCCAGATCCCCCGGGACTACGCGGGGTCCGCCGCGTACGGCGTGATCCTGCTGTCCATCCTGATCGTCTTCACCGCCTTCTACCGGCGCTGGCTCGCCCGCAACGAGCAGGCCAACGGCTGAGGCCCCGGACCCAGTTGACCCACGAAGGCAGGTAACCCCGATGAGCACCACCACCGAACGCCCGGCCCCCGCGGCGACTGCGGCCCCGACTGCCCGGCCGGCCAAGGTCCGCCGCCGCGGCGAGAGCAGCCCGCTGGCCCGGGCGCTGTCCCACGGCACCCTGATCGTGGCCAGCCTGATCGCGCTGTTCCCGGTCGCGTGGATCCTCTTCGTCTCGCTCGGCCCGGACAAGACCGACTACCTCCACCCCGGCCAGATCCTCGACAAGCTCACGCTGTCGAACTACCAGCACGTGCTGTCCGACACCGACTTCTTCACCTGGTTCGGCAACGCCCTGCTGGTCTCCGGCGTCACCACCGTGTTCGGCGTCCTGCTCGCCGCCACCACCGGCTACGCCGTCTCCCGGATGAAGTTCCCCGGGCACAAGCCGCTGATGTGGTCGCTGCTGGTCACCCAGATGTTCCCGATCGCGGTGCTGATCGTGCCGATGTACACGATGCTCTCCGAACTCGGCCTGCTGGACAGCTACTCCGGTCTGATCCTGGTGTACTCGACCACCACCGTGCCGTACTGCGCCTGGCTGCTGAAGGGCTACTTCGACACCATCCCGGTGGAGATCGACGAGGCCGGCCGGGTCGACGGGCTCAGCCCGTTCGGCACCTTCTGGCGGCTGGTGCTGCCGCTCGCCCGTCCGGGCCTGGCGGTCGCCGCCTTCTACTCCTTCCTCACCTACTGGGCCGAGGTGCCGTTCGCCTCGACGTTCATGCTCAGCTCCGACAAGTACACGCTGGCCGTCGGCCTGCAGACCTTCGTCAGCGAGCACGACGCCCAGTGGAACCTGATGGCCGCGACCGCGGTGCTGATCGCGATCCCGTCCGCGGCCTTCTTCTACCTGGTGCAGCGCCACCTGGTCACCGGACTGACCGCCGGTGCCTCCAAGTCGTGACGCCTGACGCGGAAAACCTCGCGCGCAAGGCTCCCCGCTCCTCCGATCCCCAAGGGATACCGTCCATGACCCAGAACCTGGCCGACACCTCCCGGCCTGCCGCCGAGACCGCTCACGAGGCGGCCACCCCGGCTCCTGTGACCGGCGTCGCGTCCAGAGACTGGTGGCGGGACGCGGTCATCTACCAGGTGTACCCGCGCAGCTTCGCCGACTCCAACGGCGACGGCATGGGCGACCTGCCCGGCATCCGCAGCCGCCTGCCCTACCTGCGGGATCTCGGCGTGGACGCCGTCTGGCTCTCCCCGTTCTACGCCTCGCCGCAGGCGGACGCCGGCTACGACGTCGCCGACTACCGCGCGGTGGACCCCATGTTCGGCACCCTGCTGGACGCCGACGCCCTCATCCGGGACGCCCACGAGCTGGGGCTGCGGATCATCACCGACCTGGTCCCCAACCACTCCTCGGACCAGCACGAGTGGTTCCAGCGCGCCCTGCGCGAGGGCCCCGGCTCGCCGCTGCGCGACCGCTACCACTTCCGCCCCGGCAAGGGCGAGAAGGGCGAACTGCCGCCCAACGACTGGGAGTCCATCTTCGGCGGCCCGGCCTGGACCCGCACCGAGAACCCGGACGGCACCCCCGGCGACTGGTACCTGCACCTGTTCGCCCCCGAGCAGCCCGACTTCAACTGGGAGAACCGGGCCGTCGCCGACGAGTTCCGCTCGATCCTGCGATTCTGGCTCGACATGGGCGTGGACGGCTTCCGCATCGACGTCGCCCACGGCCTGGTCAAGGCCCCCGGCCTGCCCGACCTCGGCGGCGCCGACCAGCTCAAGCTGCTCGGCAACGACGTCATGCCGTTCTTCGACCAGGACGGTGTGCACGAGATCTACCGCAGCTGGCGCAAGATCCTCGACGAGTACCCTGGCGAGCGGATCGGCGTCGCCGAGGCCTGGACCCCCACCGTCCAGCGCACCGCCAACTACGTCCGCCCCGACGAGCTGCACCAGGCCTTCAACTTCCAGTACCTGGGCACCGATTGGGACGCCGCCGCGCTGCGCGAGGTGATCGACGTCTCGCTCGACTCGATGCGCCCGGTCGACGCCCCCACCACCTGGGTGCTGTCCAACCACGACGTCACCCGGCACGCCACCCGCTTCGCCAACGAGCCCGGTCTCGGCACCCAGATCCGCACCGCCGGCGACCGCGAACTCGGCTTGCGCCGCGCCCGCGCCGCCACCCTGCTGATGCTCGCGCTGCCCGGCTCCGCGTACGTCTACCAGGGCGAGGAACTCGGCCTGCCGGACGTCACCGACCTGCCCGACGAGGTGCGCCAGGACCCGTCGTTCTTCCGCCAGGCCGGACAGGACGGCTACCGCGACGGCTGCCGCGTCCCGATCCCCTGGTCCGGCACCGAGGCCCCGTACGGCTTCGGACCGGTGGCCGGCGGGCCGTCCTGGCTGCCCCAGCCGGCCGCCTGGGCCGAGCTGAGCGTCGAGGCGCAGACCGGCGACCCGTCCTCCACCCTGGAGCTCTACCGCGGCGCGCTGGCCGTCCGCCGGGCGCAGGCCGACCTCGGCGCCGGCACCGAGGTCGAGTGGCTGGACGGCCCCGAGGGCACCCTCGCCTTCCGCCGCGGCTCCTTCATCTGCACCGTGAACACCACCGGCGAGCCGGTGCGGATCGCGGCCCCGGGCACACTGCTGCTCGCCTCGGCCGACCTCGTGGTGGACGGCGGCGAGACGGTGCTCGCTCCGGACAGCACCGGCTGGTGGGCGGTCTGACGTGGTTGCAATAGGCTCTGGGACCGTGACTACGGCGCGACTCTCAGACATCGCGGCACAGGCGGGGGTCAGCGAAGCCACCGTCTCCCGCGTGCTCAACGGCAAGGCGAACGTCTCCGCCGCCACCCGGCAGACGGTGCTGGCGGCGCTCGACGTGCTCGGGTACGAGCGGCCGACCCGGCTGCGCCAGCGCAGCGCCGGGCTGATCGGCCTGATCACACCGGAGTTGAGCAACCCGATCTTCCCCGCGCTGGCGCAGGTGATCGAGCAGACGCTCAGCCGGCACGGCTACACGCCGGTGCTGTGCACCCAGACTCCGGGCGGATCCACCGAGGACGAACTGGTGGAGATGCTGGTGGACCGGGGCGTGGCTGGCATCGTCTTCGTCTCCGGGCTGCACGCCGACACCACGGCCGACCACGACCGCTACGCGCGGCTGTCCGGGCGCGGGGTGCCGTTCGTGCTGATCAACGGGTTCAGCGACAAGGTCGACGCGCCGTTCATCTCGCCGGACGACCGGGCCGCGATGTGGATGGCCGTCCAGCACCTGGCCGAACTCGGGCACGAGCGGATCGGGCTGGCCGTCGGGCAGCGCCGGTACGTGCCCGTGCTGCGCAAGATAGAAGGCTTCACGGCGGCGATGCGGGAGGTGCTCGGGCGCACCCAGGAGGAGGCCGAGAACCTCGTCCACCACACGCTGTTCAGCGTGGAGGGCGGACACGCGGCAGCCGGCGCGCTGCTCGACAAGGGCTGCACGGCGATCGTCTGCGGGAGCGACATGATGGCGCTCGGGGCGATCCGGGCGGTGCGCCAGCGCGGGCTGTCGGTGCCGCAGGACGTGTCGGTGGTCGGCTTCGACGACTCGCCGCTGATCGCCTTCACCGAGCCGCCGTTGACCACGATCCGCCAGCCGGTCGAGGCGATGGCCACGGCGGCGGTGGACGCGCTGCTGGAGGAGGTCGGCGGAAACGCGGCCCAGCGCGGCGAGTTCATGTTCCAGCCGGAGCTGGTGATGCGCGGGTCCACCGGGGCCTGCGCGCGCTGAGCGTCGGCCGTAGGGGCAAGGGAAGGGCCCCGGAGGGCAGTTGCTCTCCGGGGCCCTTCGGCGTGCGCCGGGTCAGCCCTCCTGGGCGGTGGGACGGTCGGCGGTGAGGCGTCGGCCGTCGGCCGCGTCGCCGGTACGGGTCTCGGTGCGGCGGCCGCGGGCCAGGTAGTCGCGCAGGACCAGTTCGACGGCGTCCTGCGGGTTCGTGGTACCGGAGAGCATCATCGCGTCGATCGCGAGGTTCGCGTCGATGGTGACGGTGACCTGGGCCATGTGACTCCTCCTCGGGTGCGGAGCAGCAGCTTGCCCGTTGGGGCGGGGTTTCACCACGGGGATACGCCGGAACCCCCGGGGAGGAGCGACCAGACTCTCCCCGGGGGTGGCGGGTGGTCAGCGTTCGGAGGACGACTGACAGCTGACAGATGTTGAAATCTGTTATCTGTTATCTGTTGTCCGTCAGTCGAAATCCGTCGGCTGTCAGCCGTTCGCCGTGCTCAGACCCGGCCGGCGAAGTCCGGGGCCCAGTTGGCGACGGTCTGCTCGCGCACGCCCGAGCTCGGGTTGGCGGCCTCGACGTACTTGCCGCCGCCGACGTAGATCGCGACGTGGTAGACGCCCGAGTCCTGGCCGTTGTTGGACCAGAACAGCAGGTCGCCCGGCTGCAGGCTGTCCAGCGAGACGTGGGTGCTGGCGGCGGCCTGGTCGGCGGCGACGCGCGGGACGGAGATGCCCGCGGCGCGCAGCGCGGCCTGGGTCAGGCCGGAGCAGTCCCAGCCGCCGTTGCCGGTGCCGCCGTAGACGTAGGCCTGGCCGACCTTGGACTCGGCGAAGGCGACCGCGGCGGCCATGCTGCCGGTGGCGGCCTGGGCCGGGGCCTGGGTCTGCGCCTGGGCGGCCGGCTTGGCGGCCGGGGTCTGGGTCTGGGCCGCCGGCTTGGCGTTCACGGCACCGCCGTTCGCGGACTGACCGGACTTCTGCGAGCGGTTGAACCAGGTGAAGTCCGAGCCGGACTTGTCCGAGGAGGCGGACTGGTCGGTGGAGGCCGACTGCTGGGCCTGGCCGCCGTCGCCGAAGGACAGGTGCTGGCCCGGGTAGATGGTGTTCGGACCGTCGGTCAGGGTGCCGCGGTTGAGGTCGTACAGCCGCTGCCAGCCGCCCTGGACGTTGTGCTTGTCGGCGATCGAGGACAGCCAGTCGCCCTCGACCACGGTGTAGTCGCCGCTCTGGGCCTGCTGCTGGTGCTTCTGCGTCCAGTTGCCGGTGGCGGAGTCGGTGGCGGCCTGGGCAGCGTCCTGGGCGGGCGCGGCCGGCTTGGCGGCCGGGGCCTGGGTCTGCGCCGGCTTGGCGGCGGGCTTGGCGACCGGGGCGGCGGGCGCGGCGGGCTTGGCGGCGGTCGAGGTGTCGACGGACGCCGGGGCGCCACCCTTGGTGAGGCCGGCCTGGACCGAGCACACCGGCCAGGCGCCGGGGCCCTGCGAGGCGAGGACCTTCTCGGCGACGGCGATCTGCTGGTCCTTGGTGGCCAGGTCGGCGCGCGCGGCGTAGGCGGTGCCGCCGAAGGCGGACCAGGTGCTCTGGGTGAACTGGAGGCCGCCGTAGAAGCCGTTGCCGGTGTTGATGCTCCAGTTGCCGGTGCTCTCGCACTGGGCGACCTTGTCCCAGGTGGCGACGGAGGCCGCGGAGGCGGTGCCGGAGACGAGGCACGGGACGGTGAGGCCGACGCCCGCGACGCCGATGGCGGCGATCACGCGGCGGGTGCGGCTGGACAGACGGGTGCCGTTGGTGGGCAGCATGAAGACGCGGTCCTCTCCCACGCCTGCGAGGTGAGCTGTCGGATTCGGGCTGGAGTTGCCCGGCCGCGCGTGAGCGCGGCTTCACCCCTAGCCCTGGACGTTCCGGGGAACGGTCCGGGGCGACTTACCTGTGGGTCCCCCGCTCCTGCCGTGGTGCGTTTTCGCGCTTCCAGGACATCCGACGGCAGGACTCGGCGTTGCGGATGAACTGGGTCCGTGTGGCCACGAACGGGGAGCACGTTAAGCAGACTTAAGTTCAAACTGCAAATAGCTGTGACGCGCATCACGGTTTAGTGGGAACTGCCAAAATGTCAGGTAATCATGATCGTAAATGATCGTTTTTCGGCAATGCTGTTGCGGATGCCCACAACTGTCTTCGCCTCAGGAGTGACGTGACGGTGTGTTGAAGCGCGAAGCGGCGCGCCGTCCGAGCCAGGGGGGTGGCCGCGATTCGAGCGCCGGAGAGTGCGCTCACCATTTCCTAGCAAATGGCGCCAGAACGGACATTCCCTTCATTGCTCGCTTAACTCCTGTAACTCCCGTACGGCACAGGAAAGCAGCAGGAGGGGCAGCAGGAGAGGCAACAGGAGGGGCAACGAGAGAGGCAAAGCGAAGGGCCCGGAACGCAAGCCGTTCCGGGCCCTGTGTGCGCGCCGACCGGCGCGTGGTGTCCTTACTGTCCGGCAGGCGCCTCGGCGGCCGCGTGAGCGCGCCGGGCGCCCTCCACGACCCCCTCGGCCTCGGCGGCGGCCGCCGCCTCCGCCTCGGCCTGCGCCAGCTCCTCCGGGGACGGCGTGGGCAGCGCGGCCAGGTAGGTGGAGGCGATCAGCTGGCCGACGGTCGGGTACGCGCCCAGCGGCGCCGCCGACGGGCAGCCGGTCTCCTCGGCGGCCGTGGCGAGCAGCTCGGAGTCGGCCTCCGGCCCGATCACCAGCGGGGCCAGCGCCGGGCGCTGCGAGCCGGACTCCTTGAGGTGGTTGACGGCCGCGGCCACCGAGCCGGGCACGTCGAGCGCGGCGGCGACGACCGGGACGGCCAGTCGGGCGGCCAGCAGTACGCCGGTGATGCCGGCTGCGGCGGCGGCGTCCTCGCCGCCGACGGTGGTCAGGACCACGCCGTCCGCGGCGGTCGCGATGGCGAACAGCCGGGCCCGGTCGGCGCGGGCCAGCCCCGCCTCGGAGAGTCGCACGTGCACGGCCTCGGCGAGCAGCGGGTGCGGGCCCAGCGCGTCGGTGACCGGCGCGCCGTACTCGGCGGCGAGCGCGTGGAGTTCGGCCAGGAAACCGTGCGGACCGGGCACCAGCGGCACCAGGACGGGCGTCGGCAGCCCGGCCTCGGCGGCCATGGCCAGGAGCTCGGCGACGGTGCGGTCCTCGCCGCCGGCGCCCTCGGCGTAGTCGCCGGGGAGGTAGCCGACCGCGGCCTGGACGCCGTTCTGCTCGCTGCGGACGATGGAGAGCAGCTCCTCGACGACCGAGCGGGACTCGGGCCCGGCGGTCGCGGGCACGGCGAGCACCAGGGCCGGCGCGTTGGCCGGGATCGCGGGGCGCTCGGGACGACGGTGGCGCCCCCGCGCACGGGAGCCTGGAGTGCGGACGGGCAGTGGCGCGCCCGGAATGGCTGCGGTGCTCATGCCGGAGATCGTAGGACATCGGCCCGTCCGGCCTGCAGTCGGCTGCCGTACGGGTTTGGCGCGGTCGCGGTGCGGACCCGGTGTGTCCGCCGTGCCGGTCCGGGTGGTTTGCCCACAATCCGGACATTCCTCACCCAACCCCCGTGCGAGCACGGGCCATTGCTTTGACGTGCCCCACGTGGTGCGGCGTTGCGACTGTGGTGCGTGAGATGTCTCACAGTCCGGAGGTCGTCTGACGGAGGGTCACGGCGGCGCGACTCCCGGCATTCGAAGATCAACATTCAGCGGGGAGCCGCTCACGGCGGGTTATCGCGGCTCCGGTGATTCAGTCGACTATGTCCGTTTACGTACCGTCAGGGGAGACCCCGTGAAGAGTTCGGGGCCGCGGGTAAAAGGCCTCGTGCACCTGCAACGTCCCGTGCTGATGCACGTGCACTGCAGCTATCATCGCGTCAAGTGAGGCGTTGTGCCGGGCCGGTACGGGGCCGGTCCGTTCGTTCGGCGGTGCCGGGGGCGCCGCGCTGGACGACAACTCCGGAGCTCTTCGGGAGATTTCTATGCACGACTCGCACGACTCGCAGGACACGCACGGCTCGTACGACACCCACAACGGGATGGCCGCGGCCGATCTCACGGGGGTGGTCTGGCAGAAGAGCCGGCACAGCAACTCCCAGGGCAACTGCGTCGAGTTCGCGGCCCTGCCGGGCGGTGATGTGGCGATGCGCAACTCGCGCTTCCCGGACGGTCCGGCGCTCATCTACACCCGGGCCGAGATCGCCGCCCTGCTGTTGGGGGCCAAGGACGGGGAGTTCGACCACCTGGCGGTCTGACCGGCTGCCGTGCTTCACCATCGGGGGGCCGTCGTGGGTGCCGACACCACGACGGCCTTTGACTTTCCTGCCGTCTTCTCCGCTGTTGCCTTCCCGGCCACCGGCCGGGGCGAACCGCCGACGGGGCCTGGCGGAAGGGCCCGGGGCGTGGTCCTCCCGGGGCTTCCCTCGACCGGCCACTCGGCCGGCTGCCGTACCCGACGTCCTGCCGGACGTCCTGCCCGACGCCCTGCCCAACGTCCGAGCTGGCATGGGAGCGGGCCCTCGGCCCGCTGTTCGACCGGCCACGCGCCGCTCGGCGCTAGGCCGAGCGCCGGTGCCGTCCACCGACGTCGACCGGTCCGCCGAGCGCGTCGAGCGCCGAGCGTGCACCGATCTCCGCGTGCCCGCCGATCTCCGGGTGTCCGTCGAGCGTGCCGCCCGCCGGCTCCGCCTCGAACATGGCCCAGACCACCTTGCCGCTGCCCAGCGGGTGCCAGCCCCAGGAGCGGCTGAAGGACTCCACCAGGTGCAGCCCGCGGCCGGATTCGGCGACGAAGTCCGCTTCCCTGGCCGCCGGGCCGATGCTGCTCGGGTCGCTCACCGCGCAGACCACCTGGGGTGCGCGGTGCACCAGGCTTATTCGGATCGGCAGCCGCCCGTCCGGGGTCGCCCGTGTGGGAAAGTCGTACTCGCCCTGGGCGCCGCCCGCAGGGTCGGGCCGTGCGCCGATCGCATGCCGGAGCGCGTTCGTCACGAGTTCCGAGGCCACCAGCGCGACGTCGTCGAACAGCTCCGGCAGGCTCCAGCGCCGGAGCGTGGTCCGGGCGAAGTCGCGCGCGGTTCTGACGGCTTCGAAGCGAGGAGCGAGCGTACAGGTGACCACATGGGGGTCAACCGCCAAAGCCGTACCGGTGCTCATGAAGAGCTCCTCCCATAAGGGGGCGGACACGGCTGGACCCGCCGGGGTCATGCCGGTCACCTCCGACTCGCTCGGCCGCTCGGCCGCCCCCTCGACCAGACGCGCGCGCACTCGGCCGCCCGATGGCGCGGGGGGACGCCGTCGGACCGGTGCACGGAGTCGCGCGTGGGGTCGACGCGGAGCCCGCGGGATTGCCAGGGATGTGCAGGTGCACGTGCACCATGGTGGTGTGCGCTCACTGCAGATGCAAGAGTCGATTCACGTGCAGTCGCACTATTGGCATATGCAAGCGCCGGATGCACGTGCATCCTGGTGTGCGGAGTGCAGAACTGATAGGAACATCCGTCAGTATCGGCACCGTGAGCGCTCAACTGATGGCAGACTGTGCGCTGTTTGCCCTAGGTGGAGGTTTCGACCGCATGACCACAGTTCAGCCGGGCGGCGGCTCGATGGTCCGCCGGATCCTCCTCGGCTCGCAGCTGCGTCGCCTGCGTGAGGCGCGCGGCATCACCCGCGAAGACGCGGGCTACGCGATCCGAGCCTCCGAGTCCAAGATCAGCCGCATGGAACTCGGTCGCGTCAGCTTCAAGGAGCGCGACGTCGCCGACCTGCTCAGCCTGTACGGCGTCGACGACGGCATGGAGCGGGAAGCCCTGCTCGGCCTGGTCCGCGAGGCCAACAAGTCCGGCTGGTGGCACAGCTTCAACGACGTGCTGCCGGGCTGGTTCCAGACCTACGTCGGACTGGAGGAGGCCGCCCAGCTGATCCGCACCTACGAGGTGCAGTTCATCCCCGGGCTGCTGCAGTCCGAGGAGTACGCACGGGCGGTTTTCGGCCAGAGTCGGCCGGTCATCAGCGAGGAGGAGGTCGAACGGCGGGTCAGCCTCCGCCTGCGCCGCCAGAAGCTGCTGGCGGAGGGCGCCAGCCCGCGCCTGTGGGCGGTCATCGACGAGGCCGCGCTGCGCCGGCCGGTCGGCGGGCCGAAGGTGATGCGCGGTCAGGTGCAGTACCTGATCGACGTCGCCGAGCAGACCAACGTGGTGATCCAGGTCATGCCGTTCCGTTTTGGCGCGCACGCGGGCGAGTCCGGGGCGTTCACGATCCTGCGCTTCCCGGAGCAGGACCTCGCGGACGTGGTCTACCTGGAGCAGCTCACCAGCGCGCTGTACCTGGACAAGCGGGACGACGTCGACGCGTACATCCAGGTCATGGAGCGGCTCTGCGTGGACAGCCTCACGCCGGAGCGCACCATAGACCTGCTCGCCTCGATCCTGAAGGAGCGCTGACCCGCTGCCGTCCGGGATCCGTGAGGACCTTTCTTCGCGGATCCCCTCGGCAGCGGGTCGCGACCGGTAGGCCGCCCACCCGCCGTCAACCGCGGGCCGGCGGCCTTTCGTGTTCCGGCGGATCGGTCTGCGGTGAGTCGGTCTTCGGTCGGTCGATCTGCGGTGAGTCGGTCTGCGGCGGGTCGGCCTGGGGTGGGCAGCCGAGGCGCCAGGCCAGGCCGTAGCGGCGGAAGAGGTCGGCCCGGATCGGGGCCAGCGGGATCTCGGCGCCCGGCAGCAGCACCCCGATGCAGCCGCCCATCAACGCGCTGCGCAGCACCGCGTGCTCGGCGACCGGGTCCGGCGCGCCCCAGTCGCGCAGCAGTCCCTGCAGGATGGCGCCGAGTTGCTGCTGCTCCGGGTCCTGGACGAAGGCGCCGGTGTCCGGGTCGAGGATCAGCGCCAGGTGCGAGCGCATCACCCGGGGGTGGTCCATCGCCAGCCCGAGGACGGCGTCGATGGCGCGGGCCAGCCGGGCCTCGGGGGAGGAGCCGGGCGCCAGTTCCGCCAGCGCACCGGACAGCGACTGGTGCATCATCCGGTGCGTCGCGGCCTGCATCAGCAACCGTTTGCCGTCGAAGTAGTAGGAGAGCAGCCCGCGGGCGAGCCCGGCCCGCTCGGCGATGTCGGTCAGTGTGGTGCCCGCGTAACCACGCTGGTCAACCAGCTCGACGGTGGCCCGCATGATGCGTCGGCGGGAGCGCTGCCGCATCTCCTCATTGACCGAATCACCGCGAGGTGCCATCGTGTCTGCTCCGAACGTTCGTTGGCTCCGGGCCAATATACTTGCGAAGCCGACAGCCGCCCCGCACCGTGCCCCGACGGGTGCCCCCCCGGCGGCCGGTACGAAGACGGCCGGCTCCACCAACACGGGGGTTTGGTGGAGCCGGCGCCATTGCCCGAGGGCCTGGAATCGGCCGCGGGCGGGGCCCATGGGGTCAGTGCCCAGTACTCGGCACTTGGTACCCGGTGCTCGGCACTCAATCTCAGTGCTCGGTGAGGGCTCCGGTCCGGGCCACTGTCGGACCCGCTGACGGGTAATCATAGTCGGGCACCGGCGAAGGGATCGCGGCGCGGCGTCGGTCCACCAGCGCTCCGACCGTCGCGACCACCAGCCCGACCAGTGCGACCGCGGTGACGAACACCAACGCCGGGCGGTAGCCGTCAAGTTGGGCCTGCGGGCTGTCCCCGCCCGCACTGCCGGCCGTGATCATCGCGGTCGCCCCGGCCAGCACCACCGCGGTGCCGACCTGGATCGCGGTGTTCACCAGACCCGAGGCCAGGCCCTGCTCCTCGTCGGCCACGCCGTCGGTGGCGGCGATGTTCACCGAGGGGAAGGCGAGCGCGAAGCCCACGCCGAGCAGCAGCATCGAGGGCAGCACCAGGGCGACGTAGGAACTGTGCTCGTCCAGTCGCAGGAAGAGGGCGAAGGCGCCGACCAGGGCGAGCAGGCCGATCGGCAGCAGCCGCCCGGTGCCGAAGCGGTCCACGATCGGACCCATGAACGGCGCCGAGAGGGCGATGAACGCGCCGGCCGGCAGCAGTCCGAGGGCCATCTGCAGGGCCGACCAGCCGAGCAGGTGCTGCAGGTAGAGGGTGACCACGAACTGGAAGCCGCCGTACGCGCCGGTCATCGCGAAGGCGACCAGGTTGGCCCTGGCGACCGAACCGTTGCGGAAGATGCCGAGCCGGACCAACGGGTGGGCGGTGCGGCTCTCGACCAGCAGGAAGGCGGCGGCCAGCGCGGCGACCACGACCATCGAACCGAGCGTGCGCAGGCTCAGCCAGCCGGCGCCCTGCGCCTCGGTGACGGTGAAGACCAGCAGCAGCACGGTGGCGGTTCCGGTGATCGCGCCCAGTACGTCGTAGCCGCCCTTGGCGGGCTCCTCGACCGGGCGGGGGAGCAGGCGGATCGCGAAGACCAGGGCGAGCAGCGCGACCGGGACGGGCATCAGGAAGGTCCAGCGCCAGCCGACCGAGGTGAGCAGACCGCTCAGCACCAGGCCGAGCGAGAAGCCGCTGGCGCCGCAGGTGGTGTAGATCGACAGCGCGCGGTTGCGGGCCGGGCCCTCGGCGAAGGTGGTGGTGATGATCGACAGGCCGGCCGGGGCGGTGAAGGCGGCGCTGACGCCCTTGAGGAAGCGGGCCGCGATCAGCAGGCCGCCGTTGTCGACCAGGCCGCCGAGCAGTGAGGCGGCGGCGAAGACGGCCAGGGCGACCAGGAAGACCCGGCGACGGCCGAGCAGGTCGGCGGCGCGGCCGCCGAGCAGCAGCAGGCCGCCGTAGCCGAGCACGTAGCCGGAGACCACCCACTGCAGGGTGGAGGTGGACAGGTGCAGCTCGGAGCCGATGGACGGAAGGGCGACGCCCACCATCGAGACGTCCAGGGCGTCCAGGAACATGGCGGCGCAGAGCACGATCAGGGTGCCCCAGAGGCGGGGTGTCCAGTGCGGGCCGCTGGTTGACGGGGCGTCGGGTGACGTGACGGTCGCGGTGGTCATGGGGAGGACAGTACATGCACGTGCATTCAATGCAAATGAATTAGATGTGAACGCAATAATTGACGATGCAGGTGCTAGGGTGGCGGCGTGGCTGAACTCGACTCCCCGGCGGAGGCCGGTCTCGTTGCGCAGTGGCGCGAGCTGCTGGCCCGGCACGCTGCGGCCGCCTGCTTGCTCGACCGCGAGCTGGGCGACCGGTTCGGGCTGGGCATGAGCGAGTTCGAGGTGCTGGAGCGCCTCGTCGAGGGCTGCGACGCCGGTGACGGTCACGCGCTACGGGTGAGCGAGCTGGCGCCCACCGTCCACCTCAGCCAGAGCGCCCTCTCCCGGCTGATCGCCCGCCTGGAGAAGGCCGGACTGGTCACCCGGGCGATGTGCGAGAGCGACCGGCGGGGCATCGTGCTCACCCTCACCGAGGCCGGCCGGGAACGCTACGAGCAGGCCAGGCCGCTCCACCGCGAGGTGCTGGAGCTGACCCTCGGCGGCGAGCTCGGCAACGCCGGCGAAGTCCCGTCGGCCTGACCTGGCCGCGCTTGGCTGACTTTGCGTCACATTCCTTCTGCCCGGCCCGGGTTGGCTCAGAGGAGCGAGTGCAGCCCCGGGGCGACGGCCAGCAGGACGACCGCGGCGGGTGCGGCGAGAGCCGCGACGGTGAGCCGCAGCCGGTGCGAGACGGAGAGCCGCGGGCGGCCCGCGAGCAGCCGGTCCACCCGCTTCGGGGACTGCGCCAGGCCGGGCGGGCAGGAGCCGAACACCCCTCGGTCCAGGTTGAGTTCGGCCAGGGCGAGGGCGGTGGTGTGCCGGCCGTGCCGCCGTGCGGCGCGGTCGTCGGCCGCCAGCTCGACCAACTCCGCGACCTGGTCCCGGAAGGCGCTGAACACGCCGACGCCGGGGAAGCCGGAGGCGAGCGCCTGCGCGAACTGCTGCAGCCAGTGGTGCCGGGCCCGGACGTGGCCGCGCTCATGGCTCAGCACGGCCGCCAGCTCCCGGTCGGTCAGCTGCTGGAGGGCGCCGGTGGTGACCACCAGGCGGGAGTCCGGGCCCGGTAGCGACCACGCCTCCGGGCGGACGTTCTCCAGCACCACCAGCCGCTCACGACGGCTCCGAGTGGCCTCGATCGACTCGGGCAACTCCGGCGCCCGGGTCGTCAGTTGGGCGTGCCGACGGTCGCGCAGCGCCTTCGCCGTACGGACCTCGCGGGTGAGCGCCAGCACCGTCTGGACCCCACCGGCCGCCAGGACCGCTGCGCACAGCCGACCCCAGCCCTCGGCGTCCTGCAGGCCGTACGCGGCCTCCACACCGTGCGGTGCGCCCGAGAACAGCAGCGCGCGCAGCTCCGGCAGGGCGGCCGAGGCGGCCAGCAGCAGGCCCAGCGCGCAGGACAGCAGCACCGCCACCACGAGGCACTGCCACACCAGCAGTGCCAGCACCGGTTCGCGCTCCGCCCAGCGGGCCCGGGCCAGCAGCCGGGGCGCGACGGTCGAGAGCAGCAGTCCGAGCAGCAGCAGGCCGATCAGGGCAGGCATCGCGTGGGCTCCCCGAGTACGCACGGAACGCGACAGCGCGCTCCCCGCCAACCTATGCGCTGGCGACGCCCGGTGGAACGGCTTTCGACCGGCCAGTGACCAACGCCACGCGCGCGACCGGGGCTTGGTGTGCGAACGGGGGCGTCACATGGTCAGCAGCATGGCGAACATGCCGATGCCCATGGTGAGCCGGCAGGCCTGCGGCAGCCCGGCGGTGCCGACGGCGAGGGTGCCGGCCGGGGTGTGCAGCAGGCGGCTGCCGGCCCAGACGGTGTACCCGCCGAAGTAGAGGAGGAGGACGCCGGTCAGCAGCGGGACGCCCAGGCCGCCCGCGTGGTGGTGCTGGTGGCCGGGGGACACCGCCATCGCGACGGCCATGTACGTCATGGCGATCGCGCCGACCGCGTGGTGCAGCCGGTGAGCCCGGCCGGCGGGGGCGTGGACGGCGGCGAGCAGGAAGGCGGCGGCGGGGGCGCCGAACAGCGCGGCCCAGACGGCGGCCGGGACGGTGGCGCCGGTGACGGCCATCGCGGCCATGCCGAGCCCCATCAGGGCCTCGGCGGCGTCGGACTCCCGGGCGAGTGGGCGGTGTGCGGCGGACGCGGCGCCTGGGGCACCCGGGACGCCCTGGGCGCAGGGGGAGCGTCGCAGGCGGACCAGGCAGGAGGCGCCGGCCGCTGCGGTGAGGAGGGCGAGGAGCCAGTTGACCAGGATGGGTCCGTGCAACGGCGGCCTCCCGGGGCGGTGGGCGACCGGGGCGGCGAACAACGAACAGCGGTCAGCGAACAGATGATGAAAGCTGTCAGCTGTCGTCTGTCAGCTGCCGCCCGTCATCTGTTCGCCCGTCCATCTGTTCACCTGTGCGCCGACCCGTGCGCGGCGACGGTCGTCCACCCCACGATCACCGCTGCCGACCGGGCGCGGACAGGGCGCGTACGGGGGCGCACAGTGGTGCCCGTCGTGGTGAATGCCCTGGCCGCACACCGGTCGCCCGCCGCCCGGGCTCAGCCCTGGAGCCGCCCCGAGGCGACCACCCGGCTGAGGAACTGCCGGGTCCGCTCCTCCCGCGGATCGCCGAAGACCTGCTCCGGCGGCCCCTGTTCGAGTACCACCCCGTCGTCCAGGAAGCAGACCCGGTCGGCGACCTCGCGCGCGAATCCCATCTCGTGCGTGGAGAGGACCATCGTCATCCCCTGTTCCTTGAGGTCCCGCACCACCGAGAGCACCTCCCCGACCAGTACCGGGTCCAGCGCCGCGGTGATCTCGTCCAGGAGTAGCAGCCGGGGTCCGGTGGCCAGCGCCCGCACGATGGCGACGCGCTGCTGCTGCCCGCCGGAGAGCCGGTCCGGGTACTCCTGCGCCTTGGCTGCCAGCCCGAGCCGGTCGAGCAGCTCGAGCGCCCGCGCCTCCGCCTCGGCCCGCGCGACCCCGTGCACCCGGCGCGGCGCGAGGGTGATGTTCTCCAGCACGGTCATGTGCGGGAACAGGTTGTACGACTGGAACACCACCCCGATCCGGCGCCGGGCGGCGTCCTCGTCCGCGCGCGGATCGGTGATCTCCTCGCCGTCCAGGAAGATCGCGCCGTCGTCGATGCCCTCCAGCAGGTTGACGCACCGCATCAGCGTGGACTTCCCGGAGCCGGAGGCCCCGATCAGCGCCGTCACCGAGTGCTCGGGCACGGCGAGGTCCACGTCGCGCAGCACCACCTGGGTGCCGAAGGTCTTGCGCACCGATTCCAGCCGGAGCACTTCCGCCGTCACACCGCACCTCCCTGGAGCTGCCGACGGTTCATCCGCGCGGTCAGCCAGTCGGCGAACCGGGTCAGCGGAATGGTCAGCACGATGAACACCAGCCCCGCGAGCAGGTACGGCGTGAAGTTGAAGGACCGGGACGCGATGATCTTCGCCGCGTACACCGCGTCGATCGCACCGCCGATCGAGACCAGCCCGGTGTCCTTCTGAAGGCTCACCAGGTTGTTGAGCAGTGGCGGAACCACCCGGCGGACCGCCTGCGGCAGCACGACGTACCGCATGGCCTGCGCGTTGGTCAGCCCCAGTGACCGCGCTGCGGCCCGCTGGCTCGGGTGCACCGACTCGATGCCGGAGCGGAACACCTCCGACACGTACGCCGAGTACGTCAGGACCAGCGCCGCCCCGCCCAGCAGGAGCGGATCGGTGGTCACCCCGGTCAGCCGCAGCGCCGGCACCCCGGTGATCACCACCAGCAGGCAGATGATCATCGGCAGCCCGAGGAAGAAGTCCACGTACGCGGTGGCCAGCAGCCGCACGGGCAGGAACACCGGCCCGCGCAGCGTCCGCAGTACCGCGAGCAACAGGCCGAACACCAGGATCAGCACCCCGCAGCCGAGCATCAGCTCAAGGTTCACCCGCAGCCCCTTCAGTACCTCGGGCAGCGCCTGTCGGGCGTATCCGAGGTTGAAGAAGGTTCGCCGAGTCACTTCCCAGCCGGGGGAGTTGACGATCAGCAGGTAGAGCGCGGCCGCCGTCACCAGGGTCGACGAGGCGGCGATCAGCGCCGAGCGGCGGGCCCGGGCGCGCCGGTACGCCTCGTGCGCGAGGCGCCGCTCGGAGGGGCGGTAGCCGTCGTCCCCTTCTTCCACGCGCTTCGCGAGTGCCGCGGCTCCGGTTGCCGTCGTGTCCCCGCCCACGCCGGGGCTCGTCTCCCCGCCCACGCTGGGGCTCGTCTCCCCGCCCACGCTGGGGCTCGTGTCTGCGCTCACTTCAGCACCGGCGCGGAGACGGCGTCGGAGAGCCACTGCTTCTCCAGCTTCGCCAGCGTGCCGTCGGAGCGCAGCGCGTCCACCGCCTGCGACACGCAGCCGGTCAGCTTGGAGCCCTTGTCCAGCACCAGGCCGAACTGCTCGCCCTGTGAGGCCGTCTCGAACTGGCCCACCACCTGGGCCTCCGGCACCTCGGCACCGGTGATGTAGAAGGCGGTCGGCAGGTCCACCACCAGGGCCTCGATCTGCCCGTTCCTCAGCGCGGCCTTGGCCAGGTCGTTGGAGTCGAAGACGGCCGGCTGGCTGCTCGGCTTGATGACGCCGGTGATGGTGTCCAGGCTGGTGGTGCCGACCTGCGCGCCGAGCTTGGCGCCCTTGAGGTCGGCGATGCTCTTCGCACCCGCCGCCTTGGAGTTCTTCAGCGCGATGACGGCCTGGCGCACGTCGTAGTAGCCGGAGGAGAAGTCCACCGCCTGCTTGCGCTCGTCGCTGATCGACACCTGGTTGATGTCGAAGTCGAAGTCCTTGGCGCCCGGCGCGGTCGCCTTGCCGAACGGCGCGACCACCCAGCTGACCTTGTCCTTCGGGTAGCCCAGCTTCTCCGCCACCGCGTAGGCCACGGCCGACTCGAAGCCCTTGCCGTTCTCCGGCTTGTCCTCGGAGAACCAGGGGTCGTACGCGGGCTTGTCGGTGCCGACGGTCAGCGTCCCGGCCGTACGCGTCGCCAGCGCCCCCGGTGCGCAGCCCGCCGCCGTGACGGCCGCGCCGGAGGCGGCGTCGGACGTCGAGTCCTGCGGGGCGCACGCGCTCAGCGTGGCCGCGGCGGCGACCAGCGCGGCGAGGGACAGTACGGCGGACGGCTTGCGGAGGGTCATGGCGGGGCTCCAGAGGAAGGACCGGGAGTGACAGGTCGGGAGTGACAGGTCGGGAGTGACCGGGTCGGTTGGGACGGGTCGGGAGTGACAGGTGGGTTGGGACAGAGGGGGCGCGGCGGGGCGGGCCGGGTCCCGGCGGGTCACTTCCCCCCGGTGGCGGCGCCGGAACACACACGGCATGGTCGGCGTACGGGCCCACGTCCGCGGTCCCCCCGGGCCGGATCGACAGCAGTCGGGTCGACAGCGGCCGGACAGCGGCCGGTGGCCGGATCAACAACAGCGGCGACAGCGACAGCAGAGACCGCGCGCGCGGCAGCGACAGCAGAGGCAGGCGTGCCGGCGGGAGGGCGCGCGGAACGGGCTGTCGTGGCCTACGGGCACCGTGATCACCGCCGGGAGCATGCCGGGAGGTTCGCATCAGACCTGCGCATCTGTCCAGAACATCCAGATCACCGTCCACATGCCGGACATCGGGCCTCTCGGCGCAGGTTTTCGGGCCTGAGGGGCGGCTCGCCGCAGCTTTGCCGGTCCGGACCCCCTTGAACGGGAGAACCTTTCGTACTTATGGTGTCCCCGTTGAAATAACTCCTGTCGAAGTGAGTCCACGATGCAGAATCTTTCGCCAAGGCTCGCTGCGGCGGCCGACGCCCCGGTCTCGACCTTCGCCGGCCACCCGGCCTGGCTGCGTCTGAAGGAGGCTGTCGAGGCGCTGCGCCCGCTGCAGTCCAAGGACGGCTCGATCGACCTGGCCGCCGTCCAGCGGCACACCGTCGACCCGCTGGTCGCCACCGTCCGTGCGGCCGTCGAGGAGCTCGCCCCGAACTTCCCGCACGACGCCGCGTACCTCGCCGCCATCGACGCGGACCTCGCCAAGTGGGCCGACACCGGCTACCGCGAGCCCGA
This sequence comes from Kitasatospora sp. NPDC033851, assembly GCF_055576085.1. Lineage (NCBI taxonomy): Bacteria > Bacillati > Actinomycetota > Actinomycetes > Kitasatosporales > Streptomycetaceae > Kitasatospora > Kitasatospora sp. NPDC033851. The sequence goes on from NZ_JBVIRL010000037.1 coordinate 57,708, forward strand.
CTTCCTGGACTCGCTGCTCGCCTTCCAGCCCGCCGACCAGCGCGAGGACGGCCTGGAGCACCTGGTCGTCTTCCCGATGTACACCCAGAACGGCAACCCGAACCGCAACCTGGAAGCCGTCCTGCTGCGCGTCGTCTGGCCAGACTGGCTGGCCGAGCTGGAGCGCACCCGCTTCGACAACCCGATGTTCGTGCCGATCACCTTCACCGACTTCACGGCCGGCTACGACACCAACTCCGCCGTGCTCTTCCCCGAGACGGTCTCCGTGCGCAAGGCGCCGGAACGTTTCACCTGGGGCGGCATCTTCTGTGACCGCGAGGCCGCCCGCTTCCGCGCCGTCTCCACCAGCGCCGTCCAGCAGCTCGGCCTGGAGATCCCGGCCGACGCCGAGGGCCTGCTCCAGGACCAGCAGCGCGCGCAGGAGACCTTCGTCCTGTGGGACCTCGTCCACGACCGCACCCACAGCCACGGCGACCTGCCGTTCGACCCCTTCATGATCAAGCAGCGCAGCCCGTTCTGGATGTACGGCCTGGAAGAGCTCCGCTGCGACCTCACCACCTTCAAGGAGGCGGTGCAGCTCGAGGCCGAGGGCAACCCGCACGCCCGCGACGTCCAGTACGCGATCCTCTTCGACCGCATGTTCCGTTTCCCGGTCAGCGGCGACCGCGTGCGCAACTACGACGGCCTCGGCGGCCAGCTCCTCTTCGCCTACCTGCACAAGCACGACGCGCTGCGCTGGCGGGACAACCGCCTCACGATCGACTGGGAGCGCGCCCCGCAGGTCACCAACGGGCTCTGCGCGGAGATCGAGAAGCTGTACCGCGACGGCATCGACCGGCCCAAGCCGGCCCACTGGATCGCCGCCTACGAGCTGGTCTCCCAGTACCTCACCCCGCACCCCGCCTCCACCTGGGCGAAGGGCCCCGAGGCCCTCCCGCTCGACATCACCGACGGCAAGGCCCTCAACAAGGCCCTGTGCGACGCCGTGCTCCCGGACGAGTTCCCGCTGAGCATGTTCTACGAGGCCCTCAACAAGAAGCTGAGCGGCGTCATCGCCTCCACCACCGGCATCACCGGTAACGGCATCCAGGGAGCAGCAGCGTGACCACCTCTTCCAACGCCCCGCTGGCCGACAAGGTCATCGCCGTCGCCGGAGCCAGCGGCCCGGCCGGCCGCGCGGTGCTGCGCCGCCTCGCCGCCGACGGCGCCACCGTGATCGGTGCCGACATCGACGCCCAGCGCCTCGAGTCCGCCCTGGACGCCACCCGGGTGGCAGTGCGCGGAGCCAAGGTCAGCGGCCAGGTCATCGACCTGCTCGACCCGCAGGAGGTCCACGACTGGGCCGACCACCTGGAGTCCGAGCACGGCCACGTCGACGGCCTCTTCCACCTCGTCGGCGGCTGGCGCGGCAGCAAGACCTTCTTCGACAGCCGGCTGGACGACTGGGACTTCCTGCACGACACCGTCGTGCGCACCCTCCAGCACACCTCGCTGGCCTTCCAGCCCGCGCTGGTCCGCAGCTCCGCCGGCCGCTACGCGATGATCTCCGCCTCGGCCGCGCACAAGCCCACCGCCGGTGGCGCCGCCTACGCGGCCGCCAAGGCCGCCACCGAGGCGTGGACCCTCGCCATGGCCGACTCCTTCAAGAAGGAGACCACCTCCCCGGACGGCGAGCCCACCGCAGCGGCTGCGATCCTGGTGATCAAGGCGTTGGTCAGCCCCGAAATGCGGGCCGAGAAGCCGGAGGCGAAGTTCGCCGGCTTCACCGACACCGCCGACCTCGCCGACCACCTGGCGGGCCTCTGGGACCGCCCCGCAGCAGAACTGAACGGACAGCACCTGTGGCTGACAGCCCGATGACCGACCTCACCCGTACGGACGCGGTACGGCGGCACGACCCCGCCGTCCGCGGCTTCGCCAGCGACAACTACGCCGGCGTGCACCCGGAGGTCCTCGCCGCGATCGCCCTCGCCAACGGTGGCCACCAGGTCGCCTACGGAGAGGACGACTACACGGCCCACCTCCAGGACGTCTTCCGCCGCCACTTCGGCGAGAAGGCCGAGGCGTACCCCGTCTTCAACGGCACCGGCGCCAACGTGGTCGCCCTCCAGTCGCTGCTCCCGCGCTGGGGCGCGGTCGTCTGCGCCGAGAGCGCCCACATCCACGTGGACGAGGGCGGCGCCCCGGAGAAGATGGGCGGCATCAAGCTGCTCACCATCCCCACTCCGGACGGCAAGCTCACCCCTGAGCTGCTCGACCAGCAGGCCTGGGGCTACGGCGACGAGCACCGCGCGCAGCCGCTCGCGGTCTCCATCACCCAGAGCACCGAGCTCGGCACCCTCTACACCGTCGACGAGATCCGCGCGATCACCGAGCACGCCCACCAGCTGGGCATGCTCGTCCATGTCGACGGCTCCCGCCTGGCCAACGCGGCCGCCTCGCTCGGCCAGCCGCTGCGCGCCTTCACGACCGACGTGGGCGTCGACGTGCTGTCCTTCGGCGGGACGAAGAACGGCCTGCTGTTCGGCGAGGTCGTGGTGGTGCTCAACCCCGAGCGGGTCCGCAACATCAAGTACCTCCGCAAGACCTCGATGCAGCTGGCCTCGAAGATGCGCTTCGCGTCGGTCCAGTTCGAGGCCCTGCTCTCCGGCGACCTCTACCTGCGCAACGCCGGCCACGCCAACGCGATGGCCAGCCGCCTGGAGGCTGCGGTCCGGAACATCGACGGCGTCGAGGTCGTGCGTCCGGTCCAGGCGAACGCGGTGTTCGCGATCCTCCCGCGCGAGGTGAGCGAGCGGCTGCAGAAGCGTTACCGCTTCTACTTCTGGAACGAGCACACCGGTGAGGTGCGCTGGATGTGTTCCTTCGACACCACGGAGGCTGACATCGACGCCTTCGCGGCGGCCATCGCCGAGGAGATGGGCCGCGCCTGACGGTGCTCGAACAACGAATCGCCCCTGCCCGGGACCCCGGGCAGGGGCGATTTGCATGTGGCGGGCCCGTCCCCGTACAGTTCCGGAGTCGCCACGGGAGACCGGGGCGGCAAAGCGGAAAGCGAATCCGATGAATGAAACTCCGGAAAACGGAGCGGAAAACATCTGATAAGCTTGAAACACGAAAGAACGAAGCCCGGAGGGTCCGCTGGAAGGCGG
>NZ_JBVIRL010000038.1:0-59509 GCF_055576085.1 Kitasatospora sp. NPDC033851
CCGCATGAAACCCCCACCCACGCAAACGGCCCGCCCCCCCCCCCCCCCCCCCCCCCCCCGGCCCCCCAAGGCACACCCCCCCAAAAGCCCCCCCCAACACCCCCCCCCCCCCCCCCCCCCCCCCCCCCCCCCCCCCCCCCCCGGGGGGGGGCGCGCCCCGCCCCCCCCCCCCCCCCCCCCCGCCGCGGCTTTCGTCCACCCGTCTCAGCGCGAGGCGCGCAGCTCCGGCAGCTGGATCAGCTCGGTCTCGTCCTCCGGCGTCAGGTCCACCACGGTCGGCGCGCCCTGCTGCGACACGTTCTGCTGCGGCCGCTCGGCCTGCTGCGGCGCCCGCGCGTCGTCCCGCGCCACGGCCGGCTCCGCCGCCAGGGCCTCGGCCCGGGCCTTCGCGGCCACCGCCTCGTCACCCACCACGTCCGCCAGGTCGGTCCGCTCCCCCAGCTCGGCGACGCTGCCCACCGCCGGCGCCGGGGCCGTCGGGGCCGCCGGGCGGGCCGACGCACCCGCGCCGCGCCCGAAGAAGCTGAACCCCTGCCCGCGCGCCTGCCCGGACTGCGCCGGCCGCGGCCGCTGCCGCTCCGCCGGTGCGGGCGCAGCGGCCCGGACGGCCGGCGTCCCGCCGAGCTGACCGACCGTCGCCGTCAGCGCCGGGCGCACCGGGGCGGGCCGCACCGGCGGCTGGGCCTCCGCGGACCGGGCCTCCGGCGCCGGGGCCGGCGCGGGCACCGCGGGCGCCACCGGGGCGGGCACCGCGGGCGCCACCGGGGCGGGCACGGCCACCGGCACGGGCGCCGGCGCGGCCTGGGCAGCCGGGGCGGTACGCGCCCGCAGCGCGACCGCCGCGCCCGCCGTACGCGCCCGCCGTGCCTCCTGCTCCGCCGCACGGCGCTCCAGCAGCCGCAGCACGGCCGCCGCCCGCACGTACGCGGCCGGACTGGCCGGATACTTGGGACGGCTCGCGGCGAGGGCCCGCTGGGCCGCCTCGGCCTCCTTGAGCGCCTGCTCGGCCACCGTGACGGCCCGCTCCCGCAGCAGCCGGGCGATCTCAGTCTCGGCCTTCGCCAGCCGCGACTTCTCCGCTGTCAGCCGCCGCCCGAACCGGGTGGCCCGCTCCTCGGCGACCTCCGCCGCGTACTCGGCCTCTGCCAGCTGCTCCTCGAACCGCTCCTCGGCCCGCATCCGCTGCGCCGCGGACATCTCGGCGGCCGCCCGGGCCGCCTTGTCCCGCTGGCGCAGCAGCAGCGCGAAGCCGAGCGTCGCGATCAGCGCCGCGATGCCCACCGAGCGCACCAGGATGGTGTCCTGACTGAAGAGCAGAGCGGCCAGAGCGGCTACCAGCAGTACGCCGGCGGCGGTGGGGGGAAAGACCCGGCCGAGGACCGAGGAATGACGGTGGCGTCCGCGAGACATGCCAAGAAACTAGCGTGCGAATTGGGGCCCTGTCAGCCCAGGGTCCCCTTCTGCCCTTGACAGGGGGCGGTTTTTACCGCACGTGCCCGGATTCTCACTCAAGATCACGAGGAAGGCCCTGCTCAACGGTGGGACGCCGCCGGGCCGCTCGGACCGTCGTGGTTCTCCGGCAACTTGCAGACGTGCTGGACCCAGAGCGCCGCGGCGATCACCGCGGCCCCCGCCAGCACCGCGAACCCGGCCGTGACGGCCTGATCCTTGCGGGCCGACACGTCCAGTTCCCCTAGCAGGTAGATCCCGGCGCCCGCGTAGATGCCGGTGACCACCGCGGAGACCAGCGCACTGGCCTGCCCCAGCACGAGCGCCCGGGCCGCGAGCAGCGGGTCGACGCCCTTCGCGCCGTGCTGCCGCTCGCGCACCGCCTTCAGCCGGGACCGCAACGACAGCGCGGTCGCCAGCAGGATCACCGCCACCGCCGCCAGCACCACCGGCGCCGCACCCGGCACCGCCGGCAGCGTGCCCAGGGAGGCCCACAGCTTGGAGCCGGCCCAGGACAGCGCCGTCGTGGCGGCGGTGATGCCGATCAGCAGGCGGAGGCGAAGCAGCTTCACTCGGAGGAGGTCCTTCCCGGGGTACCAGAGCCGGCCGCCCGCCCGGTGACCCGACGCGGCGGCGCCAGGCCACCGTACCGGGCCCAGCCGGGCGGACACCCGCGCGAACAGCGGACACCTACTGGTACGGCCGGGCCCCCGATCGAGTTCCGCTGTTGCTCGCCCAGTCGCCAACTCGCCCGCTCGCCAACTCGCCCGCTCGCCTCCGAGACGCTCCGACCCGGCGCCGACGGTCGTCGCTCCAAGCCCCTCGTCCCTCGGGCCCCCTCGCTTCTCCCTTTCGACACCGGCGCGCCCCTTCGGCTCGGGGCGGGGAACTCGCCTCCGAGACGCTCCGGGCTGGGTGGCGCCCCGAGGCCTACTCCGGCAGCGTCAGCCGGATGTCCTCGCGGCGCTTGACGCCCTGCGCGTCCGGGCCGCCGAGGCCCGCCAGCAGCGCGTCGACCCGCCCGTGCCCGGGCAGCTCGGCCTCCGGCTGCGCGTCCAGCCAGGGGGCGAGCACGAAGGCCCGCTCGTGCGAGCGCGGGTGCGGCAGCAGCAGCTGGGGGTCGTCGCTGAGCTCGCCCTCGTAGGCCAGGATGTCGACGTCCAGGGTGCGCGGGCCCCAGTGGACGGTCCGCACCCGCCCGAAGGCGTCCTCGATCGCGTTGCCGCGCTCCAGCAGGTCCCGCGGGGGAAGCGAGGTGCGCAGCACGACGACCGCGTTGTAGTAGTTGGGCTGCTCCTCGGGGCCGCCGACGGCCTCGGTCTCGTAGACCGCCGAGACGGCCTTGATCCGCAGCCCCGGGGTGTCGGCGAGCGCGTCGACGGCGCCCTGCAGGGTGTCCAGCCGGTTGCCCAGGTTGCTGCCGAGCGCGATCACCGCGCAGCGCTGGCTGTGCAGGGTGGTGTCGGCGGAGTCCACCCGGCTCTCCAGGTCGAACGCGTTCGGCGTGGCGGTCGGGTCGCTGGTGCTCATCGATAGTCCTCTACATCGAGTGCCGGGCGCGCAGCGGCAGTCATGCGCGGCCCCGGTGGATGGTCACGGTCACGTCGTCGAACGGCACGGTGATCGGGGCGTCCGGCTTGTGCACGGTGACCTCGACCTCCTCGACCGCTTCGTGCTTGAGGCACTGGTCGGCGATGCGCTGGGCCAGGGTCTCGATCAGGTCGACCGGTTCCCCGGCGATGATCGCGGTGACCTCCTCGGCCACGATGCCGTAGTGCGCCGTGCGGGTGAGGTCGTCTCCGGACGCGGCGGGGCGGGTGTCCAGGTACAGCACGAGGTCGACCACGAAGGTCTGGCCCTCGACGCGCTCGCGCTCGAAGACGCCGTGGTGGCCCCGGGCACGCAGCCCCCGCAGGGTGACGCGGTCCAGCAAACGAATCACTGCTCCCAGTCGGACGGGCCCCGCCCGGAGAAAGGCATGGACGGGCAGGGCGAAGGCAGGCAGCACGCCCGCCACTCCGTTTCGAATCTACCCGCGAGCACGGACAACGCCTGACCGTCCTACCCGGCGCGAAACGACGCCACGCGCGCCGGAATGGCGATTGACGTGAACGTTCGGTGACCGCTCGGGAATTCCCGGGCGGTGTCCCGCCACGACATTTCCGCAGCCGTCGGAATCAGTCCTCGTCGTCCTCGTCACCGCTGGTCAGAACGGGTGAACCGTGGTGCGACCAGAGCTTCCACCCGGCCGGGGTACGGCGGAACAGATTCGTCGACACGACCTTTCCGCCGACCAGCGGTCCGAGCTCGCCCTCCTCCTCCGCCTCGCCGCCGGACAGAATGTTCTCGGTGCACGTGACAAGGGCCACATCACCGTGGACCTCGGCCTCGACATCGGTCAGGAAGAACTGGATGTACTCCGTGTTCATCATGATCAACATGTACGAACGGGTCACCTGCGCCCGGCCGCGCAGCACCGGCCAGCCGGGGTGCACACAGACCACCCCGCCCTTGTCGTCGGCGTCCGCGGCGCCCAGCCAGGCCTCCTCGACCGCCTCCAGGTCCCCCCGTTCCAGCGCCTCGTAGAGCCTTCGGTTCGCCGCCAGCACGGCCTCCAGGTCCGCCTCGCGGGCCCGCCCGGCCGTTCCGCCGCTCAACCTGCCGTCACCTGTCACAGACCCTCCCTCACCCCAGCCGCGCCGCGCGCTGCCAGGCCGCGACCACCCGGACGGCGTCCGCCGTGCCGGACACGTCGTGCACCCGCACCGCCCAGGCTCCGGCCTGGGCCGACAGCACCGACACCGCGGCCGTCGCGTCGTCGCGCTCCCGGGCCGGGCGCAGTTCCCCGGTTGCCGGGTCGGCGAGCAGCGTACCCAGGAACCGCTTGCGCGAAGCGGCCACGAGGACGGGACGGCCGAGCGCGGTGAGCGCGTCGAGCCGGCCGAGCAGCGCCCAGTTGTGCTCGGCGGTCTTGGCGAAGCCGAGCCCCGGGTCGAGGATCAGCTGGTCCTCCTTGACCCCGGCCGCCAGCAGCGCGTCCACCCGGCCGGCCAGCTCGGCGACCACGTCCCGCACCACGTCGCCGTAGACGGCCAGCCGGTCCATGTCGGCGGACTGCCCGCGCCAGTGCATCACCACGAAGGGCGCGCCGGTCTCGGCGACCACCCGGGCCATCGCCGGGTCGGCCAGCCCGCCGGAGACGTCGTTGACGATCGCGGCACCGGCCTCGACGGCCCGCTCGGCGACCGAGGCGCGCATGGTGTCGACGGAGACCATCACCCCGGCGTCGGCGAGCTCGCGCACCACCGGGATCACCCGGCGCAGCTCCTCCTCCTCGGGCACCCGCTGCGAGCCCGGCCGGGTGGACTCTCCGCCGACGTCCACCAGGTCCGCGCCGCGGGCCCGCAGGGCGAGCCCGTGGGCGATCGCCTTGGCGGGGTCGTGCCAGAGCCCGCCGTCCGAGAAGGAGTCGGGCGTGACGTTGACCACGCCCATCACGGCGCAGCGCTCGAGTCGCGGCAGACCGGCCGGAAGCGAGAAGGACGGCGAATTGCTCATGCCCCCCATTATCGAACAGGGCCGTTGTCGCACGAGGCCCCCGCCGGGGATTCCCGGCGGGGGCCTCGTGCGGCGGCCTCGGCGCCCTCAGGCGGCCTGCGTGGTGCCTCAGGCGGCCTCGGCGCCCTCAGGCGGCCTGCGTGGTGCCTCAGGCGGCCTCGGTGACCCCGCGGGTCGACGGGACCGGCATCAGGCCCTCGCGCTGGCGCTTGCGGCCGAAGCGCGGCATGCCGAGGGTGATGAAGGCCTCCGCCTGCATCGCTGCGAAGCCGATCCGCGGCAGGTCCCGGGTGTTCGGGAAGACCAGGAAGCGCGGCTCCCACTCGGGCTGGAACTTGGCGTTGAACTTGTACAGCGACTCGATCTGGAACCAGCGCGACAGGAACACCAGCAGTCCGCGCCAGGCGCGCAGCACCGGGCCGGCGCCGATCCGCTCGCCGCGGGCCAGCGCCGAGCGGAACATCGCGAAGTTGAGCGACACGCGGCGGACGCCCATCGCGGGCACCGCCTGCAGCGCGGCGACGATCAGCAGCTCGTTCAGGCCCGGGTCGGCGGCGCGGTCGCGGCGCATCAGCTCCAGCGAGATGCCGTCCGGCCCCCAGGGCACGAAGTGCAGCACGGCCTTCAGGTCGTCGCCGCTCTCGCCCTCCTCGGGGTCCTTGTGGGCGGTGACCACCACGCAGTCGTCGTCCAGCGGGTCGCCGAAGCGGCCCAGCGCCATCGAGAAGCCGCGCTCGGTGTCCGTGCCGCGCCAGCGGGCGGCGGCGTCGGCGATCCGGTACTTCTCCTCCGCGGTGAGGTCGGAGACCCGGCGCACCTTGCAGGAGTAGCCGTTGCGCTCGATGCGCTTGACCATCTGGCGGACGTTGCGCATGGCCCGGCCGGCGAGCGAGAAGGTGGCGGTGTCGACGATCGCCTCGTCGCCCAGCTCCAGCGCGTCCAGGCCCGCCTCGCGGGTCCAGACCTCGCCGCCGACCTCGCTGCAGCCCATCACGGCGGGCACCCAGGCGTGCTCGCGGGCCTCGGCCATGAACACCTTGATCGCGCCCGGCCAGGCCTCGACGTCGCCGACCGGGTCGCCGGAGGCGAGCATCACACCGGAGACCACCCGGTAGGAGATCGCGGCCTTGCCGGTGGGGGAGAACAGCACGCTCTTGTCGCGGCGCAGCGCGAAGTAGCCGAGCGAGTCGCGCTCGCCGTGCCGCGCCAGCAGCTCGCGGACCTTCTCCTCGTCCTCGGCGGTGAGCTCGGGCTTCGGCTTGCCCGGGCGCAGCGCCAGGTAGGCCGTGGTGAAGGCGGTCAGCAGCCCGAGCCCGCCGAGCAGGTAGGCGACCAGGTCGGACATCCGGATGTTGGTGTAGCGGATCGGGCCCTCGAAGCCGAACAGCCCGTACCCGACGTGCTGAAGGCGCTCGATCAGGCCCGGGTGGCCGATCTCGTACTTGGTCCGGGTGCTCACGATCAGCAGGCCGAGCAGCACGCTGAGGACGCCCATGACGACCAGGTTGACCACCGCCCGCCAGCGGGTGCGCGGGTCGGCCTTGGCGTAGAACTCGCGCTGGTGGACCAGCATCACGGCGAGGACGACCAGCGAGACGACCGCCGGGCCGATCTGGTGCCAGCGCACGATGTGCAGCGCGGCGCTGAGCGGCAGCAGCACGCAGACCACCCGCCAGGCCCGCCGCTTGCGCCGGCGCAGCGCGTGGGCGAGCGGCACCAGCAGGATGCCGACCATCAGCGTGCCGACCGCGGCCAGGCTGGTGGTGCCGCCCGGCAGCTGCCCGGCGAAGGAGTGCATCTTGGTGTGCCTGAGCTTGGGGAACACCGCGCTGGCGATGTTGACCAGCCCGATCAGCAGACAGGCGTAGCCGACCGCCCCCGGGAGCCAGGCCCTCGGAACAGCGGCCGCCTGGGAACGCAGCGTCTGCAGGCCACGGCGACGGCGCGGCGGCTGCTCGGGGCTCGGCTCAACGGACACGGGAACGCTCATGGAAGCTCAGCGTAGAGGCTGCGGGGCGGTGTCCGGTCCCTCCGGGGGAGGACGCGTGATGGACCTTCATGCCTATTCCTTCATCAGGCAATGCGCATACCAAGGACCCGGAAACGGTCGGTAAACCGGGGCCGTGGACGCGCTGCGGGTTGAGCCGGCGGTGGGAGCCGGGGGGGCCGCCGCAGCGTGGCACGGCAGGACCCTCCGGGACGCGATACGTACGGTGGACGCCGCATTCTAGGGCGCCGGTTGCCTGCGACTCCCCCCGCCCTCCGGCTCCGGCCCGGGCGTCCGGACAGCCTAGCTGCGGTGGCCCGACCTGACGGACCGCCAGACGATGAAGCCTGCCCGACAGTGTCCCACCGGAAGGCCGACCACATGGAACTGACCAGCGACGCGCTGGTGAACTCGCTGCTCGCACTCGGCGCAGCGGCCCTGGTCACCACCCTGTGGATCTGGCCCCGGCTGGCACGGCAGCGCCCGCTTCCGGTGCTCGGCCGGCTCGGCCTGCTGACAGTCGTTCAAGCCTCGATCGTGGCCGTGCTCGCGCTGTCGGTGAACAACTCCTTCGGGTTCTACACGTCCTGGAACGACCTGCTCGGCCACAGCGGCGCCAAGCTCGCGCTGACCAGTAACGAGAACCACAAGGGCGGCACCCCGGTCGCCGACGCGCTGATCCAGCCCACCAACGAGGGCGGCCTGGAGACCGTCACCAACCTGCCGAAGGGCACGCCCGAGGAGGTCGGCAAGATCGAGTCGGTCCAGGTCAGCGGCAAGGAGACGGGTTTCTCCGACCAGATGTTCGTCTACCTGCCGCCCGAGTACTTCGACCCGAAGTTCGCCCTGGTCCGCTTCCCCGTCCTGCTGGCCATCGCCGGCTACCCGGGCACGGCGCTGAACCTGGTCAAGGACCTGTCCCTCCCCCAGACCGCGTACGAGCTGCAGCGCTCCGGCAAGATGCCGCCGACCGTCCTGGTGATGGTCCGCCCGGGGGTGGTCCCGTCCCGGGACACCGAGTGCGTGGACGTCCCCGGCGGGCCGCGCACCGAGTCCTGGTTCGCCAAGGACGTGCCCGAGGCCGTCCTCGGCACCTACCGGGTCGGCCGCACGGCCGGCTCCTGGGCCACCTTCGGCTACTCCACCGGGGGCAGCTGCGCGCTGCGCCTGGCGATGCGCTTCCCGAACGTCTTCGGCAGCGCGACCAGCCTGCACGGCGACTTCACCGTGCGCCAGGACGGCTACACCGGCGGCGACCTCTTCAACGGCGACAAGGCGCTGACCCAGCAGCACGACCTCGGCTGGCGGCTGCAGAACCTGCCGGTGCCGACGCTCAACCTGCTGGTGGTCTCCACCCGCAAGGAGTCGGACTATCCGCAGACCGTCCAGTTCGTCGACCAGGCCACCCGGGTCGCGGCGGCCAACCCGCAGTTCAAGGTCGAGTCGCTCTACCTGGACGACGGCGGGCACAACGTCGACAGCTGGATCAAGGAGCTGCCGGCCTCGCTCGAATGGCTGGGCACGCACCTCGGCTAACGCGTGGGAGTGATTACCCGCCGGTCGGCCCGGTCGGCCCGCGGCTCGGGGGAACGTATCGCGGCCGTCCGCCCGCCGCTCCCGGCGGGCGCCGCCCCGGATCCGCACAGGAGGCGCCGTGCTGAGCACCCGCTCGCTCTTCAACGAGATCTACCGGAACGACCAGGCGTACCAGCTGTTCTGCAGCATCGCGGCCGGCGGCGAGGACCAGGGCGGCTGGGAGAACGAGCGGATCACCGCGCTCACCCGGGATCCGGTCCTCGCCCCGAAGGTCGCCCGGCACGGCGCCGACGAGCGCAAGCACGGCCGGATCTTCACCCGGCTGCTGACCAAGCGCGGCCTGCCCAAGGTGGCGGTCCCGGAGGAGGCCGACTACTGCATGCTGCTGGAGCGCCAGGGCATCGGCCTCTCCCACGAACGGCTGAACAGCGACGTCCCGCTGACCGACCGCGAGATCATCACCTACCTCGCGCACAGCCGGGTCACCGAGCAGCGCGCCGCCGAGCAGATGCGCCAGCTGGTCAAGGTGTACGGGGACAACCCCGAGCTCGGCCGGGCGATGCGGATGATCTCCGCCGACGAGGACAACCACCTCGCGTACTGCCACGAGGAGCTGCTGCGGCTGCGGGCCGAGGGCCACGGCCCGTACATCCGGCACACCCTGGAGACCAGCGCCCGGGGCGAGATCCGCACCCACCGGGACGTCGGCCTCGCGGTCACCGCCCGGATGGCCCGGATCCTGCGCTGGCCGCGCTGGCAGCTGGCCCTGGTCACCCTCGGGGTGCACGCGCTCTACCTGTACGACCGCGCCTACGGCTGGCGCCGGATGGTCACGCTACGGATGCCCGAGCGCCGCAACGCACTGGGCACCCCGGCTCCGCAGCACGCGGAGCACGAGGTGCCCTGAGTCGTTTCGCTACCGACCGATGCCCCTGCCGGCCGATGGCCCTATCGACAGATGCCCCTATCGACCGATGATGAGGCTCATCGCCTCGGCCCGGGTGGCCGGGTCGCGCAGCTGGCCGCGCACGCATGAAGTGATCGTCTTGGCGCCGGGCTTGCGGATGCCGCGCATCGACATGCACATGTGCTCGCACTCGATCACCACGATCGCCCCGCGCGGCTCCAGGATCCGCATCAGCGCGTCGGCCACCTGGCTGGTCAACCGTTCCTGCACCTGCGGCCGGCGGGCGTAGACGTCGACCAGCCGAGCGAGCTTGGACAGCCCGGTGATCTTGCCGCTCGGGGACGGGATGTACCCGACGTGCGCCACACCGCGGAACGGCACCAGGTGGTGCTCGCAGACCGAGGTCAGCTCGATGTCCTTGACCAGCACCATCTCGTCGTGGCCGAGGTCGAAGGTGGTGGTGAGGACGTCCTCGGGCTCCTGCCAGAGGCCCGCGAATATCTCCTTGTAGGCACGCGCCACCCGGGCCGGGGTCTCCAGCAGGCCTTCGCGGTCCGGGTCCTCCCCCACGGCCAGCAGCAGCTCGCGGATGGCGTTCTCGGCCCGCTTCTGGTCGAAGGTCCCGACGGCGGGCGGACCGTCGAGCGTCACCGGGTCGATCATGCGGGCCTCGCTTACATATGGGAAGACTCTGGCTGAACAGCACGGATGCCGCGCCTCCAGGGTACAAACCCTGGTGACGCGGCATCCATTCCCTTCCCTACGGGACCGGGATCAGCTCTCGGCCGACGGCTCGGCGGCCGGCAGCGGCGGAAGCTTCACGACGTCCACCGGAGCGGTGTCCCCCACGGCGGCGGCGGCACCGTTGGTGAGCGCCAGCTCCTTCGGGGACTGCACCGGCGGCCGGGTGGACGGCGTGCGGCGGGTGGAACCCGTCCAGGCCGGCCGGGCCGGGCGCTTGACGATCGGCGCGAAGATCTCGGCGATCTGCTCCTTGTTCAGGGTCTCCTTCTCGAGGAGCTCCAGCACCAGGTTGTCGAGCACGTCGCGGTTCTCGACCAGGATCTCCCAGGCCTCGTTGTGCGCGCTCTCGATGAGCTTCTTGACCTCTTCGTCGACCAGCGCGGCGACCTCTTCCGAGTAGTCGCGCTGGTGGCCCATCTCACGGCCCAGGAACGGCTCCGCGTTGTCGGAGCCGAACTTGATCGCGCCCAGACGCTCGGTCATGCCGTACTGGGTGACCATGGCCCGCGCCGTGGCGGTGGCCTTCTCGATGTCGTTCGAGGCGCCGGTGGTCGGGTCGTGGAAGACCAGTTCCTCCGCCGCACGCCCGCCCAGCATGTAGGCCAGCTGGTCGAGCATCTCGTTGCGGGTGGTGGAGTACTTGTCCTCCTCCGGCAGCACCATGGTGTAGCCGAGGGCCCGGCCGCGGGACAGGATGGTGATCTTGTGCACCGGGTCGCTGTACTGGCAGGCCGCCGCGACCAGGGCGTGACCGCCCTCGTGGTACGCGGTGATCTTCTTCTCCTTGTCGGACATGATCCGCGTGCGCTTCTGCGGACCCGCCACGACGCGGTCGATCGCCTCGTCCAGGATGTTGTTGTCGATCAGCTTCTTGTCCGAACGGGCGGTCAGCAGCGCCGCCTCGTTGAGGACGTTCGACAGGTCGGCGCCGGTGAAGCCGGGGGTGCGCTTGGCGACGGCCGACAGGTCGACGTCGGGCGCGATCGGCTTGCCCTTCTGGTGCACCTTGAGGATGTCCAGCCGGCCCTGGAGGTCGGGACGCTCCACCGCGATCTGGCGGTCGAAGCGGCCCGGGCGCAGCAGCGCCGGGTCCAGGATGTCGGGGCGGTTGGTCGCGGCGATCAGGATCACGCCGCCCTTGACGTCGAAGCCGTCCATCTCGACCAGCAGCTGGTTGAGGGTCTGCTCGCGCTCGTCGTGGCCGCCGCCGAGGCCCGCACCGCGGTGCCGGCCGACGGCGTCGATCTCGTCGACGAAGACGATCGCCGGGGCGTTCGCCTTGGCCTGCTCGAAGAGGTCGCGGACGCGGCTGGCGCCGACACCCACGAACATCTCGACGAAGTCCGAGCCGGAGATGGAGTAGAACGGCACCCCGGCCTCGCCCGCGACGGCACGCGCCAGCAGGGTCTTGCCGGTACCGGGCGGGCCGTAGAGCAGCACACCCTTGGGGATCTTGGCGCCGACGGCCTGGAACTTGGCCGGCTCCTGCAGGAACTCCTTGATCTCGTGGAGCTCCTCGACCGCCTCGTCGGCGCCCGCGACGTCGGAGAAGGTGGTCTTCGGGGTGTCCTTGGTGAGCAGCTTGGCCTTGGACTTGCCGAACTGCATGACGCGGGAGCCGCCGCCCTGCATCTGGTTCATCAGGAACAGGAAGACCAGGACGATGATCACGATCGGCAGCATCGACAGCAGCAGGCTGACGAAGGTGCTCTGCTTCTCCGGGCTGACGGTGTAGCCCTCGGCGAGCGTGCTCGAGTCCTTGTCGTTGATCTGGGCCTGAAGCTTGTCGGCGATCGCGACACCCTGGTCGCCGATGTACGAGGCCTGGAACTTGGCACCGGACGGGGTCTTGCCCGTACCGGCGTTGGGCAGCGTTGCGCCGTCCTTCAGCTGGATCTTGATCGTGTTCGAGTCACCGGTGGTGATCTGCGCCGACTTGACGTTGTGCGCGTCGATCGCTGCGACGACCTGACCGGTGTCCACCGTCTTGTAGCCGTTCGAGTCCGAAACGACCTGCATCAACACGATGACGGCGAGGACGGCCAGCACGATCCACATGATCGGCGCACGGAAGTATCGCTTGACGTCCATCCATGCGGGGCGTTGCCGCCCCGTCCCTCCTGCCACTCAACGGCGCCGCGTGGCTGTGGGCCGCCGGCGCATCCGAATTGGTGCTCATGTGAAGAGCGGTTTAATGGACCGTACCGCAGTCGGACCCACCCATGGCGGGAGCACGGCGACACGGCTGTTGTTCTTTGTCCCCCCGGTCCAACGGGCGGGAACGGCCTACTGTTCCCGCCCATAGCCCGAACGGCGCTCTCAGCCGCCGTAGACGTGCGGAGCGAGGGTGCCGATGAAGGGGAGGTTACGCAGCTTCTCCGCGTAGTCCAGGCCGTAGCCGACCACGAACTCGTTCGGAATGTCGAAGCCGACGTACTTCACGTCGATCTCGACCTTGGCCGCGTCCGGCTTGCGCAGCAGGGTGCAGACCTCGAGCGAGGCCGGGCCGCGCGAACCCAGGTTGCCCAGCAGCCAGGACAGCGTCAGGCCGGAGTCGATGATGTCCTCGACGATCAGGACGTCACGGCCGGCGATGTCGGTGTCCAGGTCCTTCAGGATCCGCACCACGCCGGAGGACTTGGTGCCCATCCCGTAGGACGAGACGGCCATCCAGTCCATGGTGACCTGCGAGTGCAGGGCCCGGGCCAGGTCGGCCATGACCATCACGGCACCCTTGAGGACGCCGACGATCAGCAGATCCTTGCCTGCGTAGTCCCGGTCGATACGCTCTGCCAGCTCGAGGAGCTTGGCATCGATCTCGTCCTTGCTGATGAGCACCTTCGCGAGGTCAGCGCCCATGTCGTTCTGGTCCACCGGGGATACGTCCTCAAACGTTCGGGGTCTGTGTGGCCGGCGGCCGGCTGCCCCGAGGCATGCCCAGCCCGTCAGTCGCCCTGCCGCCGAAAGACCAGCGTGCCACACCTGCGGGTGGCCTCGACGCCCCCGGGTAGGTGCAGCGGCCCCTGGCCGCGCCATCCGGTGACCAGCAGGTCGATCGTCTCCAGGTGCCGGGCGAACAGGTCCCCGGCCGGACAGCCCGCGCGCAGCGCGGCCCGGCGCAGCACCCGACGGCGCACGGCCGACGGCAGTTCGGCCAGTTTCACGGCGTCCAGGGCGCCCTCGCCCGTACGGAGGTCGCGTTCCGCCAAAGAGGCCCACTGGTCGAGGGCGTCGGCGTCGTCGCGGAACAGCCGGGCGGTACGGGCCAGCGCCTCGACCACGCCGCCGCCCAGGTGCTTCTCCAGCACCGGCAGCACCTCGTGGCGGACCCGGGAGCGGGTGTAGGCGGGATCACAGTTGTGCGGGTCGTCCCAGACCGGGATCGACTGGGCGGAACAGGCCTGCCGGGTGGCAGCCCGGTCCAGTTCCAGCAGCGGACGGCGGTAGCGGCCCTTCTGGGCCGGCATCCCGGCCAGCGAACGGGCGCCCGAACCGCGGGCCAGGCCCAGCAGCACGGTCTCGGCCTGGTCGTCCCGGGTGTGGCCGAGCAGCACGGCGATGGCGCCGTGGCGCTCGGCGGCCTCGTCCAGGGCCGCGTAGCGGGCGTCCCGGGCGGCCGCCTCCGGGCCGCCGGCGCGCCCGACGCGCACCGGGACCGCCTCGACCGGGTCGAGGCCGAGCGAGCGCAGCCGGTCGGCCACCTGGTCGGCGCGCTCGGCGGAGCCGGGCTGCAGGCCGTGGTCGACGGTGACGGCGCCGACCCGCAGGCCGATCTTGGGGGCCTCGAAGGCGGCGGCGATGGCCAGCGCCATCGAGTCCGCGCCGCCGCTGACGGCGACCAGGACCAGCGGCGAACCGGGCGCGGCCGGGGTGCGGGGCAGTCCGGACGGGTGGCGCGCGGCGTTGCCGATCAGGGTGGTGCCGACGGCGGCACCCACCAGCGGCGCACCGGCGGGGCGCTCGCGGGGCTGGCGCACCGGCGCGGTGAAGGTGGAACCGGCCTCGGCGGCGAGGTCGGAGAGCGTGCGGCGAACGGCCAGGCGTATCGCGGCGACGGCGGGGTGAGGGCCCACGGCGGACGACTCCTCGACAGGGGGGACAGGACTGCGGCGGGCGGCGGGAACCGCACACCATCTGTGATCGCCCTGTTACCGGGCGCTCACAGATGGTGGCAGAAAGGAGCGACCCGCTACGCCACCCGCGCCACCGGTACGACCACCGTCCCACGTTCGGGTGAATGAAGAAACGCTTCTTCACTCGCCATTTGCCCGATTGGACCACTCGTACGAGCGGGTTTGACCGCCGCGCGCCGCTTGCCGCCCGGCTCGCGGCGCGTCCGCGTCACGCTGCGGCCGCTCAGCGGGCCACCCGGGCCACCCACGCGGCCGGGTCGTGGATCTCCTCCTTGGTCGGCAGGGTGTTCGGGGAGGTCCACACCCGGTTGAACCCCTCCATGCCGACCTGCTCCACCACCCCGCGCACGAACACCGCGCCGTCCTGGTACTGGCGCAGCTTGGCGTCCATGCCCAGCAGCCGGCGCAGCAGCAGGTCCAGGCGGTTCGCACCGCGGTCCCGGCGCTGCTGGAACTTCTCCCGGATCTCCGCGACCGTCGGCACCACGGCCGGGCCCACGCCGTCCATCACCACGTCCGCGTGGCCCTCCAGCAGCGACATCACGGCCGTCAACCGGCCGAGGATCTCGCGCTGCGCGGGCGACTGGACGATCTCCAGCAGATTCGACGAGGACGAACCCTCCCGGCCGCCGACACCCGGCAGCCCGCCGAGCGAACCCGCCGCCTCCCGCAACCGGTCCAGCAGCGCACCCGGGTCGACGTCCGTCTCCGCGAGGAAGGCCTGCACCTCGGACTGGATGTGGTCACGCAGCCACGGCACCGCCGTGAACTGCGTCCGGTGCGTCTCCTCGTGCAGACAGACCCAGAGCCGGAAGTCGGACGGATCGACGTCCAGCTCCCGCTCGACGTGCACGATGTTCGGCGCCACCAGTAGCAGCCGGCCCGGCCCGGGGCCCTCCGGCCCCAGCCGCGGCTTGTCGAACAACGCCGCCGGACTGTCCGGCGCCTCCAGCGAAGGCTCCGCCGGGGCGAAGGTCTCGTACTGGCCCAGCACCTTGGTCGCCAGGAACGCCAGCAGCGCCCCGACCTCGATGCCGGTCGCCTTCTCCCCCACCGTGCCGAGCATCCCGGCCGCCGCGCTGTTCGCCCGGCGCGCCTGCAACTTCTCCACCAGCGGCTGGACCACCGTACGGAAGCCCGCCACATTGGCCCGCACCCACCCGGGGCGGTCCACCACCAGCACCGGCGTCGCCGCGGCCTGGGCCAGGCTCGACGACCGCATACCGGTGAACGCCCGTACGTGCTCCTCCGCCGCCAAGGCGTGCCGGCGCAGCTCGGCGACCACCGCCGCCGCCTCCGCCCGGCTCACCTCCGGCCCCGGCCGGACCAGCCTGGTCGCAGTTGCGACCGCGAGGTTCCAGTCGACCATGTCAGCACCGCCACTCGCGCTCGTCATGCCCTCACCGTACGTGCTGCCCCCCACCAACGGCAGCCACCCGCACGGAACACCTCTCCCCCGGCATCCCGCGAAACGACCTCCCCGCACCGGCCCCGACCCCACCGGCACCCCGCGACACGGCTTCCCCGCATCGTCGCCGTCCACACCGGCACCCCAACTCCGCTGCGGCCGGGGACCCGTGGCGCTCCAGCGGCAGCCGCGGATGCCGGACCGGCCACGGCGGCGCCGGGGACGGCCGGGTCAGTGGCAGCCGCAGCCGGCGAGGCGGGCGGCGATGCGGTCCATGGCGGCGCGGGCCGTGTCGGCGGGGGCGGGGGTGCGGGTCATGACGGCGAAGACGAGGAGGCGGCCGTCGGCGTCGACGACGGTGCCGGCGAGGGTGTTGACGCCGCTGAGGGTGCCGGTCTTGGCGCGGATCAGGCCGGCCGCGTCGGCGGCGCCGGAGCCGGCGCCGTAGCGCTTGCCGAGGGTGCCGGTGAAGCCGGCGACCGGGAGGCCGGTGAGGGCCGGGCGCAGGGCGGGGTGCTGCTCGGAGGCGGCCAGGCAGAGGAGGCGGACCAGGACGGCGGGCGGGATCGCATTGCCCGGGTGCAGGCCGCTGCCGTCGTTGAGGACCACGTCACCCGTCGGCACGCCGAGCCGGGTGAGCTCCTGGGTGACGGCGGCGGCCGCCCCCTCGAAGCTGGCCGGCTGGTGGGCGGCGAGGGCGGCCTGGCGGGCGACCGCCTCGGCGAGCTGGTTGTCGGAGGTGGTCAGCAGGCGCTCGACCAGCCGGTCGATCGTGGGCGAGTCGACCCGGCCGAGGACGGGCGCGTCGGCGGCGGCCGGGGCGGCGGCGGGCGTGGCCTTGCCCTCCACGGTGACGCCCTGGGCCTTGAGCAGGGCGGCGAAGGCCTCGGCGGCCGCGCCGGCCGGGTCGGCGACGCGGTTCGGCGCGTCGTCCCGGCTCTTCGGGTCCACCTTGGCCTCGTCCAGCATCAGCGGGACGACCAGGGCGATGTTCTGCCCGTCGTGGTTCCTGTGCCGCGGGTCGCCCGCGTACATCGACAGGTCGTAGTCCAGCTTGACCGTGGTGGTGCCGGCGGCCGCGAGGGCGGCGGCGGTCTGCCGGGCCAGGGCGTCCAGGGAGGCGGGGGCGGTGTCGGCGTCGGCGGGCTGTCCGCCGATCTGCACCTGGTCGGCGGGCAGCGCGGTGAGCGTCGGGTCGCCGCCGCCGACCAGGGTGATCGTGCCCGGGTCGGCGCCGCGGACCACCCTGGTGCTCAGCCGGGTGTCGCCGGGGATCAGGGACAGGGCCGCGATCGAGGTGGCCAGTTTGGTGGTGGAGGCGGGGGTGGCCGGGGTGTTCTCCCCGGAGCCGTACAGGAGTCGGCCGGCGGCGGCGTCCGCGACGGCGAAGGTGACATCGCCGAGGTTGCGGTCGGCGAGAGCGGCGACGAGGGCCTGCTGGAGGCCCTGGGTGGTGGGGACGGCGGCTTCCGGGCCGTCCTCGGCGGCGGCCAGGACGGCGCCCGGCGCGGGGACCGGGCGTGCGGCGGGCGAGTCGCTGCCGCCGGTGGCGGTCGGGGCGGCGGCGGGCGGCCCGGACCGGCGGGTGGGCGTGGCGTTCGGGCTGTCACCCGGCTTGGGCGTGGCGCCGCCCTTCCCGTGGTCGTCCTTCTTGGCGTCGTGGCCGTCCCGGCCGCCGTCGCGGTCGTCGCCCTCGCCGTGCCCGGTGCTGTGCCCGCCCGGGGTCGGGGATGGCTGCGCATACGCACCATCCGGGGTCAGCACCGTTCCGGCGACCAGCAGCGCCACGCCGAGCAGCCCCGCGGCCGTCCCCCTGCGGCGGCGAGCCGCCCCTCCCCCAGCTCCCACCGACCGGCCCCTTTCCGAAGCACTCACTCCCGTAGGAGACACTTGGATTCTGTCAGTCCCTACCTTGGAGGAACCGTTGGAGTTCGACGTCCTTATCGAAATCCCTAAGGGCTCTCGTAACAAGTACGAGGTCGACCACGAGACCGGTCGTCTGCGGCTCGACCGGATGCTCTTCACCTCGACCCGCTACCCGGCCGACTACGGCTACGTCGAGGGCACGCTCGGCGAGGACGGCGACCCGCTGGACGCCCTGGTCATCCTGGACGAGCCGACCTTCCCGGGCTGCCTCATCAAGTGCCGCGCCATCGGCATGTTCCACATGACCGACGAGGCCGGCGGCGACGACAAGCTGCTCTGCGTCCCGGCGACCGACCCGCGCTGGGAGCACCTGCGCGACATCCACCACGTGTCGGAGTTCGACCGCCTGGAGATCCAGCACTTCTTCGAGGTCTACAAGGACCTGGAGCCCGGCAAGTCCGTCGAGGGCGCCGACTGGGTCGGCCGCGCCGAGGCCGAGGCCGAGGTCACCGCTTCGATCAAGCGCCTGGCGGAGCAGGGCGGCCACTGAGCCGTCGTTCCGATCTCGTTCGATCAGGGTGGTTCGAGGTAGGTCGGGACAGCCTGGGGCCGGGGTTCGCGGATTCGTCCGCGGGCCCCGGCCTCTGTCGTGCGGCGGTCCCTTCGTGCAGCGACCTCTGTCGTGCAGCCGGTCAGTCCTCCAGCCGGAAGCCGAGCTTGATGCAGACCTGGTAGTGCTTGATCCGGCCGTCCTCCAGATGCCCCCGGACCTGCGACACCTCGAACCAGTCGAGGTTGCGCAGCGTCCGGGCCGCCCGCTCCACCCCGTTGCGGATCGCGGCGTCGACGCTCTCGGTCGAGGACCCGACGATCTCGGTCACCCGGTACACATGGTCGGTCATGGCGGACTCCCTCAGCTGTGCGACGGCCCCCGGTCCACCGTGCACCGCCCCCGCGCCGACCGCACCCCGAGCAACGGCCGGCGGCCGCCCGACGAGGGCCTAGAACACCGCCCGCACCTGCCCGACCGGTGCGCCACCGCCGAGCAGGGGGACCGTGCCGATCCGCTCGACGGTCTCGTCCGCTCCGGTCACCCCGAGCCGGCGCAGGGCGGCCGCCAGGACCGGGCCGCGGGCGCGCTCGCCGCCGTCGTCGATCTTGAAGGCCAGCGCCCGCCCGTCCGGCAGCGCCACGACCTGGACGGCCTCGGCGCCCATCTTGGACAGTGCGCCCGGGATCGCCCGCATCAGCCAGGTGTCGGCCCGGCGGGTGCCGGCCACGTACTCGGGGTGGGCGCGCATCGCGTCGGCCACCCGGCGCGGCGCGGTCGCCGTGGCGGCCAGCACCAGGCCTCGGTAGCCGCGGGCCAGGCCGGTCAGGGTGACGGCCAGCAGCGGGGCTCCGCAGCCGTCGACGCCGGCGTGCGCGGGGGTCTCGCCGGTGCCCTCCTCCAGGGCCTCGCGGGCCAGCCGCTGGATCGGGTGGGCGGGGTCGAGGTAGCTCGCGGTGTCCCAGCCGTTGGCCACGCAGGCGGCGAGCCAGCCGGCGTGCTTGCCGGAGCAGTCCATCAGGATCGGGGCGCGGTGGCCGCCGGAGCCGAGCAGCAGCTCGGCCTCGGTCTCGTCCAGCGGCAGGTCGGCCGGGGTGCGCAGGGCCGCCTCGTCGAGCCCGGCGGAGCCGAGGATGGCCCGCACACCGGCGAGGTGAAACGATTCTGCGGAGTGACTGGAGGCCGCCAGCGCCAGCAGCTCGCCCTCCAACGCCAGCCCGGCCCGCAGCGTGGCCACCGCCTGGAACGGCTTGGCGGTCGACCGCGGGAAGACCGGCGCGTCCGGATCGCCCAGCGCGAACTCGACCGAGCCGTCGGCGGCGAGCAGCACCAGGGAACCGTGGTGGTGGCCCTCAACGAAGCCGGATCGTATGACCTCGGCGAGCACGGGCACGGTGGCGAGCTGGGACATCGGGGTTGAGCCTTCCGGGGCGAGGGTGAGCCGGGAACGAACCCGGGCCCACACCCGCCCGCAGCGACTCACCCGGTCAGAGCGGCCCCCCTGCGAGCAGGTCGTCGACCCGTGCTTCCCCATCACGGTACCTGCGGGTGATCTCGGCATTGCAACCGTCGGCCGTGCGCAGCAGCCGCTGGCGCCGCCCGGACACCTCCCGCTCGTGCGCCCGCAGCCGCTCCAGGGCGGCCAGCAACTCCTCGGCCGGGTGCGCCGCCAGGTCGGCCAGCTGGACGTCTCCCATCAGCGCGTCCGCCTCCAGGCCGGACTCCCGGGTGCTCGGCGGGCCGAGGGTGACGTGCCGGGCCGAGCGCCGCACCGTGGAGGGCGCGTCGGTCAGGATGGCCGGGAGCCGGTCCAGCAGGTCGCCGGAGACCAGGTCGGGGCCGGACACACCGACCGCCCGGACCGGGCCCACGCCGGGGCGCCGGTCGAGCTCGGCGCGCAGGATGTCCATCCGCCCGTGCAGCAGCCGCCGCAGGTAGGACAGGTCGGCCTCCTGCTCCAGGGTCTCCCGGCGCAGCACCCGCAGCTGATCCAGGCCCAGCCGCTCCAGATCGGGCTCGCCCTCCGCGCCCGCCACCGGACCGTGGGGGGGCCCGGGGGGGCGCCCCCCCCCCCCCCCCCCCGCCCCCCCCGGGCCCCCGGCCCCCCCCCCCGCCCCCCCCCCCGCCCCCCCGCCCCCCGGGGGGCCCCCCCCCCCCCCCCCCCCCCCGCCCGGGGGGGCCCGGGGGGGCCCCCCACCACCGGACCGGACCGGTCCCGCGCCGCGCTGCTCGCGTCCATCACCCAACCACCTGACGTCGTCCGATCCCGCCCGCTCGCGGCACCCCGTCCCTGCCGCCGGTCCGACCCGTCCCCCGACGGGCTCGGCGTTCCGTTCGTCGGCACGCCCGGGAGACCCCCGGAGGTTCCGCTCCCCGGCCGCGACCACCCGTCGGGGCGACACCGCCAGAACGCCTGACCTACCGGCTCGACCGTCCGGCCGAACCCGGGCCCGGCGCGGCGGACCTCATGGCGCCCCGGACCCTTCGTACGGTCCACCAGCGTGCCACCCCGCCCGGCGCGCGCGCACCGCCCGTGCACCCGAACGGCCCCCTGGCGAACGGGGGTGGCTGATATGACCAACCCTTTCCGCAGGAAGAGTGGCGCCCGGACCCGCGCAGGCGCTCACCTCACGGCGTGCGCCATCCCCGTACGCGCCCCTCGTGTGCGCCCTGGGACGACCCCTGTGACGCATGTGGGGGATGCGGCCACGACGGGCGGCGGGCATGCGGGCGGACGCGAGCGGAAGCGGGGGCGAGCGCCGAGCGAGGCGGCCCCGGCAGCGCGCGCGGGGGCGCTCAGCAACGAGCGGAGCGCGGGGTGCCCGGCGCAGGCCGTATCGGGCCGCGCCGGGGGCCCTCCGGCGGCCGTACGGTCCTCCGGCACAATGGCGGCATGCGAGCAGTGGTGCAGCGAGTGACCGAGGCCCGGGTGACCGTGGCCGGTGAGACCGTCGGCGCGATCGAGGGGCCCGGGCTCTGCGTCCTGGTCGGCGTCACCCACGACGACACCCCCGCCAAGGCCGCCCAACTGGCCCGCAAGCTCTGGACGTTGCGACTGCTCCCGGCGAACGAGGAGGGCGTCGAGCAGAGCTGCTCGGACCTCGGCGCCCCACTGCTGGTGATCAGTCAGTTCACGCTCTACGGCGACGCCCGCAAGGGCCGCCGCCCCACCTGGAACGCCGCCGCCCCCGGCCCGGTCGCCGAGCCGCTGGTGGACGAGGTGGTCGCCCGACTGCGCGAGCTGGGCGCCAAGGTGGAGACGGGCCGGTTCGGCGCCGACATGCAGGTGGCGCTGGTGAACGACGGCCCGTTCACCGTCCTCGTCGAGGTCTGAGGCGTCGAGGTCCGAGGCATCGAGGTCCGAGGCGGGGTCCGGCTCCCGGTCCGGCCTACTGAGGGACGATCACGTCCTGAGTGCCCGGCACCGTCCCGGCCAGCAGCACCGCGTCCACCGGGACGTTCCGCTTGACGATCGCCAGCGCGATCGGCCCCAGCTCGTGGTGCCGGGCCGAGGAGGTCACGAAGCCCAGCGACCGCCCGTCCGGGTCCGTGGCCAGCCGCACCTCGGTGCCGTGCGGGGGCAGCGACTCCTCGGTGCCGTCCAGGTGCAGGAAGACCAGCCGGCGCGGCGGGCGGCCCAGGTTGTGCACCCGGGCGACGGTCTCCTGGCCGCGGTAGCAGCCCTTCTGCAGGTGGACGGCGGTGCGCAGCCAGTCCACCTCGTGCGGGATGGTCCGGTGGTCGGTCTCGAATCCGAGCCGGGGCCGGTGGCCCTCGATCCGCAGCGCCTCGTAAGCCCAGATTCCGGCCGCCGGGCCGTATCCGGCGGTGAGCTTCTCCAGGTCGGCGCGCGGCACGAACAGGTCGCGCCCGTACGGGAGTTCGCGGACGGCGGCGGCATCCTCGACGGAGGCGGTGGAGCCGGCCGGCAGGTGGACCACGGCGTACTCGGCGGTCGCGTCGGCGACCTCCACCCGGTAGAAGAACTTCATGCTCTCCAGGTAGGCGACCAGCGCGCCCTGGGTGCCCGGCTCGACGTGCGCCCAGGTGGTGGTGCCGTCGTCCACCAGGTAGAGCGCGTGCTCGACGTGCCCGTTCGGGGAGAGCACCAGCGCCTCGGCGGCCTGCTGCGGCGGCAGCTCGCTGACGTGCTGGGTGAGCAGTAGGTGCAGCCAGGTGAGGCGGTCCGCGCCGGTGACGGTGACCACCCCCCGGTGCGAGAGGTCGACGAAGCCGGTGCCCTGCGAGAGGTGGCGTTGCTCTCGGAAGATGTCGCCGTAGTGGGCGGCGACGCCTTCGTCGGCCCCCTCGGCGGGGACGGCTCCGGGCAGGGCAAGCAGCGGGCTCTTCACACCGGTCATACCGGCCAGCTTACGACCGGTCCCCGGCGAGCTTGGCGGTGCAGTCGGCGCAGCGGCCGAAGATGGCGAAATGCTTGAGGTCGGTGTCGAAGCCGTGCTGCGCGCGCAGGCTGTCGATCAGCGGCTGGGCGATCTCGGTGTCGGTCTCGGTGACCTTCTCGCAGTCCCGGCAGACCAGGTGCAGGTGGTGGTGGCGGCCGGCCAGGTGGTAGGTCGGGGCGCCGTGGCCGAGATGGGCGTGCGAGACCAGGCCCAGCTCCTCCAGCAGCTCCAGCGTCCGGTAGACGGTGGAGATGTTGATGCCGCTGGCGGTCCGCCGGACGTGGCAGAGGATGTCGTCGGGGGTGGCGTGGTCGAGCTCGTCGACGGCCTCCAGCACGAGCTGCCGCTGCGGGGTGAGGCGGTAGCCGCGTTCGCGCAGGTCGGTCTTCCAGTCGTCGGAGAGGTGCCAGTCGCCGGAGAGCTGCCAGTCGGTGGTGCCGGTGTCCGCCACGGTTGCTGTCCCTGCCAAGGTCGGGGGTCCTGATGCAAGTGTAGGGACCGGCCTCGGGCCGGTCCCTACCTCGTGCAGGACTGTGCTGTTACCTGAACCGTGCCTGCTCGAGCTGTGCCTGCTCGAGCTGTGCCTACTTGAAGAAGGCGATGCCGTCGTCCGGCAGGTCGTTGATGTCCTTGATCAGCTGCGCCGGGCTGAGCACCTTCTTCAGCTGCGCGGACATGTACGGGCGCAGCGGCACGTTCGGGGCAGCCTTCTCGCCGACCCAGAGCAGCTCGCCGTTGACGAAGCCGTACAGCCGCTTGCCGCCCGAGTACTCCGGCGAACCCTCGATCCGGGCCACCGCGTCGGTGGAGACATCGATCTGGGGCTTGCCGTCGGCCAGCTCGCCGTACCAGATCTCGACCGTGCCGTCGTCACGGACGGAGGAGATCTCGATCCCGCGGGCGCCGCTGGTGCCGTCGGTGTTGCTCGTGATGCGCCAGAACGCGTGCTCGTTCTCCAGCGGGCGAACCTTCTCGCCCTCGCCGTCCAGCACCCAGGTCCGGGAGCGGAACTCCAGGAAGGGTCGGCCGTCGTGACGGATCACGATCTCCTGGCCGAAGTTGCACTTCTCCGCGCCGGGGAAGTCGTAGACGCCCGCGCCCTCCCAGGTTCCGAGGAGGAAGGCGAGCGGCACGACGTCCTTGTGGAGGTCTGAGGGGATCTCGATCATATTCCTGGTCGCTGTCGTCGTCGGTGTGGGGCTGCCTCAACCGTACGGCAGCCTCAGCGCTGGCCCTGGTACAGCTTCATCACCGAGAAGATGGCGAACCAGGTGATCAGCACGGCCATGAGGGCCAGCAGACCGTCGAAGAACATTTCCAGACCGGACACGGGGGGCTCCCAGGCGGCGACAGTGTGGTGGATTTTGCTCCGCTCACTCTATCCGTCGGGCCACGGCCGGTCGCGGTGAGCCCCACCACGTCGCCGTTCGCGCCGCTGCTACCACGCCGCTCAAGCTTTGCCCAAGGGTTTCCGGGGATGACGGACGGCGGGGGCGGCGCGACCTCTAAGGTGGCGCCATGTCGAAGAAACTCGTCATCAAGGTCACCGCAGGGGCGGACGCGCCGGAGCGGTGC
This sequence comes from Kitasatospora sp. NPDC033851, assembly GCF_055576085.1. NCBI lineage: Bacteria > Bacillati > Actinomycetota > Actinomycetes > Kitasatosporales > Streptomycetaceae > Kitasatospora > Kitasatospora sp. NPDC033851. The sequence continues at coordinate 24,117 of NZ_JBVIRL010000038.1, forward strand.
TCGCAGGCGTTCACGGTGGCGGCGGTGGCCGTCGCCAGCGGGATCGACGTCTCGCTCTGGCTGACCGGGGAGTCCTCCTGGTTCGCCCTGCCCGACCGGGCGGCGGAGTTCGAACTGCCGCACGCCGCGCCGCTGCCGGACCTGCTGGAGTCGATCCTGGCGGCCGGCTCTGTGACGCTCTGCACCCAGTGCGCGGCCCGGCGCGGGATCGAGCAGAAGGACACCGTCAAGGGCGTCCGGATCGCGGGCGCGCAGGTCTTCGTCAGCGAGATCATGGCGGACGGCGTCCAGGCGCTCGTCTACTGACGGCTCACGGGCGCTGCTCGTGGTCGGGGTGGTCCCGGTCGTGGCCGGGGTCGTCCCACTTCGGGTCGTCCCAGCGCGGGTCGTTCCACCAGTCGTCGTCCGGGTCCCGCTTGTTGGCGAACACCGCGGCGGCCGGCGGGATCACCATCGCGACCACGCACATGCCGATCGCCGCGCCGACCGAGAAGAACCGCACCACGCCCCAGGCCAGGACGAACAGGCCCAGGCACACGCCCATCATGGCGAAGTAGTAGCGACGCCGCCGCCTCGTCTGCACCCCTCCACGGTACGACCGAGGGCCCCTGCTCGGCAGGGGCCCTCGGGGTGTCGCACTCCGGTTCACGTGCGCCGGTTCGCGTACCGCTTCACGTGCGCCGGTTCACCTACGCCGGTTCCGACGCGGTCAGACCGCGATCGCGACCTCGACGGCGATGCCCTGCGAGGCCACCACCTGACGGTCCACGGTCTGGCCCGGCACCAGCGCGCGCAGGGTCCACTTGCCCGGGCGGGCGAAGAACCGGAACTGGCCGGTCGCCGAGGTGGGCACCTCGGCCGTGAACTCACCGCCCTCGTCCAACAGCCGCACGTAGCCGTTGACCGGCTCACCGTCGCGGGTCACCGAACCCTGGATGATCGTCTCGTTCGCCACGTCAACTCCTGCCAGGTCCGGGCCGCCGGCCTTCGCACCGCACATGTCTGTACTTCCCTTCTGACTTACGGGTGGAGCCGGAGGCTCAGTTGCTGCCGAGCTCGATCGGCACGCCGACCAGGCTGCCGTACTCGGTCCACGAGCCGTCGTAGTTCTTGACGTTCTCCTGGCCGAGCAGCTCGTGCAGCACGAACCAGGTGAGCGCGGAGCGCTCGCCGATGCGGCAGTAGGCGATGGTGTCCTTCGCCAGGTCGATGCCCTCGGCCTGGTACAGCGCCGTGAGCTCGTCGTCGCTCTTGAAGGTGCCGTCGTCGTTGGCGTTCTTGGCCCACGGGATGTTGCGGGCGCTCGGCACGTGGCCGGGGCGCTGCGACTGCTCCTGCGGGAGGTGGGCCGGGGCGAGCAGCTTGCCGGAGAACTCGTCGGGCGAGCGGACGTCGACCAGGTTCAGGGTGCCGATGGCGGCGATCACGTCGTCGCGGAAGGCGCGGATCGACGAGTCGGCGGCCTGCGCCGTGTACGCGGTGGCGGGGCGGGCCGGCACCTCGGAGACGAGGTCGCGGGAGTCCAGCTCCCACTTCTTGCGGCCGCCGTCCAGCAGGCGGACATCGCCGTGGCCGTACAGCTTGAAGTACCAGTAGGCGTACGAGGCGAACCAGTTGTTGTTGCCGCCGTACAGGACGACGGTGTCGTCGTTGGCGATGCCCTTGGCGCTGAGCAGCGCCTCGAAGCCGGCCTGGTCGATGAAGTCGCGGCGGACCGGGTCCTGGAGGTCCTTCTTCCAGTCGATCCGGACGGCGTTGCGGATGTGGTTCTTGTCGTACGCGGAAGTGTCCTCGTCGACCTCGACGATGACGACCTTCGGGTCGTCCAGGTGGGCCTGGACCCAGTCGGCGTCGACCAGGACGTCACTGCGGCTCATGGTGATGTTCTCCATCCGAGGGCGGTTGGCGGAAGGTGCTGCTCAGGAGTGCTGCAGAGGCACCCGGGCGGATGCGATCCGAATCCTTGTCCGAATTCCTGTCCGAATACTGGGACAGGACGGGTGGACCGGTGCGGCCGGGCAGGAAACTGCGGAGTACGTCGGCGCCGGCCCGCGAGGACGGCCGGAAAAGTCACCGGAGAGATCGACGGCGGGCTTCAACTGCCCTGCCGGGATGCCGAGTCAGCGCATTCGACACAGACAGGCGGCCACGCGGCACAGGTCTACCGCCCGCCGCTTCGTGAGGTCCGTCTGTCGCTTCATGCCGACGATGCTAGGGACACCGACGGCCCGCTGTCACCAGCGTATCGAATATTGAGACCAAAACAGCCGCATTACGAGATTTGGCCTCCGGTCGGGCCGCCGGGCCCGGTCGGGCCGCCCCTCGGCAGCGCACAACGGGCGGAAACGCCACCGCTCCGCGGTCCGCGCTGGACAGCGCGTCTCGCGGAGCGGAACGTTTCGGCGGTACGAAGAACAGGCCCGGCACGCCGGGTGCGGGCCGACGGCGCGGGACTCAGCCGAGGAGCTTGACGCCCTTGCCGTCGAAGGTCAGCTGGAGGCCCTCCGGCAGCGGCGTCACACCGTCCTTGTCGCCGTCCTTGGCGGCGAGCTTCAGCCCGGCCGGCAGCGTGTCCAGGGTGAAGCTCATCGGCTCGATCTGCTGGTTGGTGACCCCGGCCAGCATCCCCGCCAGGGAGCTCAGCCGGAAGCCGTCCACCGTGACGGTGTTCCCGTCGTTGTGCACGGTGCCCTCACCGACCGCGATCGGCCCCAGCGAGGCCTTGACCTTGCCCGGCCCGCCGTACGACAGGCTCAGCCGGGAGTTGCTGCCCACCGGGAGCTTGGTGCCGTGCAGCAGCTGGGAGGCCGGCGGCAGCAGCTGCGCGAGGTCCGGGTACGAGATCACCCCGCTGCCGGTGCCGCTGTCCACCGTGGCGTTGTTCATGCTGTCGCTCACCTTGACGCCGGAGAGCTTGGCCTTGAACGAGTGCAGCGCCACCTGGTGGCTGCCGTCGCCGACGGTCAGGCCGTCGGCGGAGATCCGGACGTCGTCCAGCTTCATCGACAGCACCTGGGTGAGGAACGGGAAGCCCTCGATCGAGACGTCCGGCCGCTGGCTCATCCGGCCGCTCTTCACGATCCGGTCGGCCGCCTCGTCCTCGGCCACGCCGACCGCGATCCGGTCGGCGCCCACCAGGAGGCCCGAGAGCACCACCAGGCCGATCGTGGCCTTCAGCCATCCGCGCATCGTGTCCCCCGTCGTCGCCGGTCGCCGTTGTGGTCGTTCGCTGTGGTCGTTCGCTGTCGTTCGCTGTCCTGTGAGGGCCGCCGGACGCGGCCGCTCCCGCACGACCGTACGACGTCCCGCCCCGGAGCATGGTTCCGGGACGGGACGTCGGTGGGAAGGGGGGCGTCGGCGAAGGGAGGCGTCGGCGCGCGGCGGATCAGACCAACAGGTCGGTGGCCATCCAGATCAGCGGCGCGGCCACCGCCAGCGGCAGCGCCACGCCCGCCGTCATGTGCACGAAGCGGGACGGGAAGTCGTACGCAGCGACCCGGCGGCCGACCAGCGCCCCCAGCCCGGCGAGCGCACCGAGCGCCACCGGCGCACCCACCAGCAGCCCCAGCGCCACGGCCGCCGCCAGACCCAGGACCGGGCCGAGCTGCTTCGGGCCGGGCAGTGGCGCCGCGGCCAGCAGGGTGGCCAGCGCGACCGCGCCCACCCCGGCGGGCACCCAGTCGGCCAGCAGCAGCGTGGTGCACAGGGCCGTCACCACGGTGGCCGAACCCAGCACGGTCAGCGCGTAGAACCGCTCCTTCGGGTCCGACGGACGGAACGTCTGCAGCACCAGGACCAGCAGGAAGAACCCGCCCAGGGTGCCCACCACGGCCGCCACACCGCCGTCGGAGTCCGCCAGCAGCAGCGCCACGTCCGCGGTGAACCCGGACAGCGCGGCGAGCAGGATGCCCTGGCGGGCCGGCCACATACCGTTCAGCCGGAACCAGCCGGCCGCCGTCAGCAGCTGCAGCAGCGCCACCACCAGGGCCAGCGCCACCTGCCCGAGCGCGGCACCGCCGGCCAGCAGCGCGGCCACGCCGGCCGTGATCAGGGCCGGCTGGAGGCCCGGGTCGATGATCGGCGAACCGGTCCGGCCGTGTGGGCCGGCAGGCGGTGCGGGCTGCGCCGGGACGGCCGCGAACGGCGGCAGGACGGGGGCGCCCACCGGGCCGGCCTGGCCCGTCGGACCCACCGGGCCTGCCTGGCCGGGGGCGTCCGGGCGCTTGAGCGTCATGGTCGGCGGGTCGAAGGCCTCCGCCGCCTGCTGCTGCACGGCGGCGGGCTGCGGCGCCGGGGCCGCGTGCCGGGCCCGAGCCCGGGCGGGCGGCGGCTGCTGCCCGGGCTGCGGCTGCGGGGGCTGGGCCGGCTGCTGACGCTGGTGCCGGCGTTGGTGCTGCGCCGGAGCCTGTCCGAGGTGCTGCGGCGGCGCGACCGGCATCGCACCGGAGACCACCACCGGCGGCAGCAGCGTGGTGGCCGCGGCGTCGTTCATCGGCGGCACGGGCGGCAGCAGCGTCGTCGCCGCACCGTCGTCGAAGGCCGGCACCGCCGGCAGCACCGCGGTCGCCGCCGCGTCGTCCACCGGGTAGCCGTACGGCGGCTGCTGCCCCGGCTGCTGCGCGTGCTGCGGGTACCCCTGCGGAGCCTGGGGCGGCTGGGGCTGTTGCGGTTGCTGGGGCTGTTGCGGTTGCTGGGGCTGCTGCGGCTGCTGTTGCCATGCGCCGTAGCCACCGGGGTTCGGGTTGTTCATGTCCGTCACGCCGCTCAGCCTCCCGCGAACGGCGGGAGGACCTCGACCGTCCCGCCCTCGGTCAGGGCGACGGTCGTGTGGTCCCGGCCGCCCACCTGGGCGCCGTCGACCAGGTACGAGCAGTGCCCGAGCAGCCGGACGAGCTTCGGCTTGTCGGCGTGCCGCTCCTTGGCCGCCGTCAGCGCCTCCGCCAGGGTCGCCGCCTCGTACGGCTCCTCGGCCAGCCCGGCCTCGGACTTCGCCGCCGCCCAGTAGCGGATCGTCCCGCGCACCCGGGCGCCGCTCGCGGGCTCGGTGGTCGCGCCCATCGGGCCACCCCTTCTCGTCGTCCTCGCCCGGCCCCGGTGCCCCGGTCCGGCTCGCCACCGGGGCGGCCGCCCGACCACCCGAACGATGGACCCGCGCGGCGCCGCCGATGTGCGTCCCATGATGGCGTGTCCGCCGCCACGACGGGCAATCGCCCTGGCCCGCGGGTGCGGAGCGGCGCTCGAAGCTGTGTCCAGGCTCACCCGGCGTACGCCCGAAATGGGGGTACCGCCGGATTCGGGCACTCCCGATGCGGGGGGAGGTCGGCTATTCTCGACCACCAAGAGGGATCCGGGCAGAGTCGCCCCCGGGTCCTTTTGTGCTTTCAGGACGCCAGTACGGACGTTCTTGCGATTCGTCGGCCCACCCCCGGCGGACCGCGGGAACCGCCCCGTCCGTCGCGGCACAACGACGTGCCGCGGCCGGCCGGGACGTCGCCACCGGGCACCGGGCCGCCGCCCGGGACCGGACCAGACCGGAGGTTCACGGTGATGAACAGGGCAGAAACGGTGCGCCAGGGGTTGCGGGACCCCCGGCGGGTCCGCCACTACGCCCTGCGCGCCGTCCGCTCCCCCGGTACGCCCCAGGCGCCCGTCCGCCCCTCCTCCCCCTCAGCACGTGCGCCATCCGGCTGTGGCGGCAGCCGTAACGCGACCGCGACGACCCGGAAAGGGGACCACCGGGTATGAGTTCTCTCCTCCTTCTCACCAACGCACTGCAACCTTCCGCCGAGGTACTGCCTGCCCTCGGCCTGCTGCTGCACAACGTCCGGGTGGCCCCCGCCGAGGGCTCGGCCCTGGTGGACACCCCCAGCGCGGACGTCATCCTGGTCGACGGCCGACGCGACCTGCCGCAGATCCGCAGCCTGTGCCAGCTGCTGCGCTCCACCGGCATCGGCTGCCCGCTGATCCTGGTGGTCACCGAGGGCGGCCTGGCCGCCGTCACCGCCGAGTGGGGCATCGACGACGTCCTGCTGGACACCGCCGGCCCGGCCGAGGTCGAGGCCCGGCTGCGGCTCGCGCTGGGCCGCCTCCAGGTCGTCACCGACGACAGCCCGATGGAGATCCGCAACGGCGACCTCTCGGTCGACGAGGCCACCTACTCCGCGAAGCTCAAGGGCCGGGCGCTCGACCTCACCTTCAAGGAGTTCGAGCTGCTCAAGTACCTCGCCCAGCACCCCGGCCGGGTCTTCACCCGGGCCCAGCTGCTGCAGGAGGTCTGGGGCTACGACTACTTCGGCGGCACCCGGACGGTGGACGTCCACGTCCGGCGACTGCGCGCCAAGCTCGGCGTGGAGAACGAGCAGCTGATCGGCACCGTGCGCAACGTCGGCTACCGCTTCGTCGTCCCGGAGAAGCCCGAGAAGGGCGAGCGGCCGGAGCTCGCCCAGCGCCCCGCCGCCCCCCTGGAGGCGTGAGACGCGGCCGGGCGGGCCGTCCCCCGCCCGGCTTGTCCGGTTCATCCCGGAGCCGCCCGCCGTCCACCCGGCAGCGGCCCCAGGTCCCACTGCCGCCCCGGAGACCACACGCGTAGACTCCCCTCGTGGCCAAAGTGACGCGCGACGATGTAGCCCGACTGGCTGGTACCTCGACCGCGGTCGTCAGCTACGTCATCAACAACGGGCCGCGCCCGGTCGCGCCCGCGACCCGGGAGAAGGTGCTCGCGGCGATCGAGCAGCTCGGCTACCGGCCGAACAGCGTCGCCCAGGCGATGGCCTCCCGCCGGACCAACCTGATCGGCATGGTCGTCCCGGACGCCCGCCAGCCCTTCTTCGCCGAGATGGCCCACGCCGTCGAACGGGCCGCCTCCGAGCGCGGCAAGCTCGTGCTGATCGGCAACTCCGACTACGTGGACGACCGCGAGGTCCACTACGTCCGCGCCTTCCTCGGCATGCGCGTCTCCGGCCTGATCCTGGTCAGCCAGGGCCCCTCGCAGCGCGCCGCGGAGGAGTTCGCCGCGATGGAGGGCGCCAAGGTCGTGCTGCTGCACCGCCGGCCCGAGGCGATCGACGACGTCGCGGTGGTCACCGACGACGTGGGCGGCGCCGAGGCCGTCGTCCGCCACCTGCTGGAGGTGCACGGACACCCGTACGTCGCCTGCTTCGGCGGCCCGGTCGAGTCCCCCGCCCCCGGCGACCCGGTCATCGACCACGTCGAGGGCTGGCAGCGCGCCATGGACGCGCACGGCATCCCCGCCGAACCGCACCTGATCGACGCGCCCTTCCACCGCTACGGCGCGTACGAGGTCGCCCTCGGCGTGCTGCGCTCACCGGACCGGCCGCGGGCGATCTTCTGCTCCACCGACGACCAGGCCATCGGCGTGCTGCGGGCCGCCCGCGAGGTCGGCCTGCGCGTCCCGGAGGACCTCGCGGTGGCCGGCTTCGACGACGTGCCGGAAGCCGCGCTCGCCGACCCGCCGCTGACCACCGTCGCCTCCGACCGCGACGCGATGGCCCGGGCCGCCGTGGACCTGGTGCTGGACGACTCGCTGATGGTGCCCGGCTCGGACACCGAGCGGGTCCGCAAGTTCCCGTCCCGCCTGGTCATCCGCCGCTCCTGCGGCTGCGACGGGGCCGCACCCGGCCGCCCCGCGGCGGAGTAGCGGACGGAACGGCGAGCCGGACCGGGCAACCGGCCGAACCGGAATCGCCGACTCCACTCCGAAGGCCGCCTGACCTGGCTTTATGAGAACCCAACGGGCTTCTTTCCGCCCTCTGAGCCGGTTCTCATCCAGTCCTCATCCACCAGGCGGAGCTTGGTCGGCATGAGCGAACAGCAGCAGCACCCCAGCGACCCCCACAGCCCGTACGAGCCCCGGGTGATCGAGGGCACCGTGCTCGGCGGCGGCACCGCGGGCAGCACCGGCCCGGCCGGGTACGCCTACCGCGAGGACCACTCCGGCAGCGGCTTCGACGGACCGCCTCCTCCCCCGCCCATGCCGCCCGAGCCGCCCACCGTCCTCGGCCCCGACTCCCCCGAGGGCCACGGCGGCCGCGGCAGCCGGGCCCGGCGCGGCCTGCTGCGCGGCCGACTCGCCCTGGTGACCGCCGTCGCCGCGGCCGCCGCCGTCATCGGCGGGGTCACCGGCGGAGTGGTCGCCGCCGACCGGCAGTCCTCCGACACCCACGTCGGCACCATCGCCAGCCCGGTCTCCGCCCGCAGCGACGGCAGCGCCAACGTGCCGGCCATCGCCGCCGCCGTCTCGCCCAGCGTCGTCCAGATCACCGTCAAGAACGGCAACGGCACCGCCACCGGCACCGGCGTCGTCCTGGACAAGGACGGCCGGATCCTCACCAACTACCACGTGATCGACACCGCGGCCGGCGGCGGCCGGATCACCGTCACCTTCAAGGACGGCTCCACCACCCAGGCCACCGTCACCGGCACCGACAAGTCCCTCGACGTCGCCGTGATCACCGCGACCGGCGCCAAGAACCTCGCCCCCGCCGTCCTCGGCGACTCCTCCACCATGGCCGTCGGCGACCCGGTCGTCGCCATCGGCAACCCCGACGGCCTCACCGGCACCGTCACCTCCGGCATCATCAGCGCCGAGAACCGCGACGTCACCGTCCAGCTCGACGAGGGCAGCACCAGCGGCAACGGCGGCTTCGGCTTCCCCAGCCTGCCCGGCCTGCGCGGCACCCAGCCCCAGTCGAACAACGGCAGCACCACCACCTACAAGGCCTTCCAGACCGACGCCGCCCTCAACCCCGGCAACTCCGGCGGCCCGCTGATCAACGCCAACGGCCAGGTCATCGGCATCAACTCGGCGATGTACGCCCCGAACGGCACCAGCTCCACCGCCGGCGGCGGCACGGCCGGCAGCGTCGGCCTCGGCTTCGCCATCCCGATCGACAACATCAAGCAGGTCCTGCCGAAGATCGAAGCCGGCCAGAACCTGTAAGCCACAATCCCTACGACGGACAATTGGCCCCAGCAGGCCCTCCACCCGACGAGAAAGGGCACCCGCCCATGACCCCGTCCGCCGACGACCGCACCCCCGCCGAGCCCGGCCACCCCGCCGCCCGGCTCCTCGTGGTCGACGACGAACCCGCCCTCCGGGACGCCCTGGAGAGCAGCCTCGCCTTCGAGGGCTACGAGGTCGCCACCGCCACCGACGGCTACGAAGCCCTGGAATCCGTCGAACGCGACCGGCCCGACCTCGTCCTGCTGGACATCATGATGCCCCGAATGGACGGCCTCACCGCCGTCCGCCGGATGCGCTCACGCGGCGACACCGTCCCGGTGCTCATGCTCACCGCCCGCGACGCCGTCGGCGACCGCGTCACCGGCCTCGACGTCGGGGCCGACGACTACCTCGCCAAGCCCTTCGAACTCGACGAACTGCTCGCCCGCGTCCGCGCCCTGCTGCGCCGCAACGCCCTCGCCGCCGAGGCCGCCGCCCGCGCCGCCGCCGAGGACGACAGCGAGGTGCTCACCTTCGCCGACCTGCGCATGAACACCGCCACCCGCGAGGTCACCCGGGCCGGCAAGCCGATCGAACTCACCCGCACCGAGTTCATGCTGCTGGAGATGTTCCTCTCCCACCCCCGACAGGTCCTCACCCGCGAACAGATCCTCAAAGCGGTCTGGGGCTTCGACTTCGAGCCCTCCTCCAACTCCCTGGACGTCTACGTGATGTACCTGCGCCGCAAGACCGAGCAAGGCGGCATGCCCCGCCTGATCCAGACCGTACGCGGCGTCGGCTACGCCCTGCGCCCGGCACCCGGCGCCGGCGCGTGACAACCGTTCCGCCCCCGCCCCTGGCGCCGCCCCGCACCCCCGGCCGCCGGCGCCGCCTCGTCCACTGGCTCCGCTCCCGCTCCCTCCGCAGCCGCCTCACCTTCCTGAGCGCGGCGGCGGTCGCGGTGGCCATCGCGCTGTCGGCCCTGGCGTGCTGGTTCATCGTGGAGAAGCAGCTGTACAACCAGGTCCGGACGGACCTGGTGAACGCGCCCCTGCCCCCTAGAGTGACGCTCAACATCCCGTGCCCGGCTACCCCGGAAGACGCTCTTGCCGCAGCTTCCAGCAGTCCGGAAGCAAACGGCCCCATTTCCAGGGACACCCAGTACGTGCTGAGCAACCCGCCCCAGGTCTGCCTACCAGCCAATGCCACCCGGGCCATCGACCTCAAGCCCGGTGACGCTTCGGCGCTCCACCTCAAGCCCGGCCAGTCGATCATCAGAGAGGGGCAGTACACCAACGGTGACCCGGCACTCGTCCGGCTTTCGACCGCACGCAGTGCCAACTTCGGGCCGGTCCTGGTCATGGTCGCCGCGCCCACCCAGCCCGTCGAGGACTCCCTTCAGGGCCTCGGCATCCTCCTCGGCTCCGTCTCCGTCGGCGGCATCCTCCTCGCCGCCCTCGCCGGCCGTCTGGTCGCCCGTTCCGCCCTCAAGCCGGTCGACCAACTCACCGACGCCGTCGAGCACATCGCCCGGACCGAGGAGGTCGGCACCACCATCCCGGTGCACGGGGACGACGAGATCGCCCGCCTCTCCACCTCGTTCAACTCCATGAGCACCGCCCTCGCCAACTCCCGCGAGCGGCAGACCCGGCTGATCGCCGACGCCGGACACGAGCTCCGTACGCCGCTCACGTCCCTGCGCACCAATGTCGACCTGCTGATCCGCAGCAACGACACCGGCCGGCCGCTGCCCCCCGCCACCAAGACCAAGCTGCTCGGCAACATGAAGGCGCAGATGCAGGAGCTGACCGTCCTGATCGGCGATCTGCTGCAGCTCTCCCGCCCCGACTCCCCGAAGGCGGGCCCGAACCTCACCGTCGTCGCCGTGCACGAGATCGCCGGGCGGGCCATCGAGCGGGCGAAGCTGCGCGGCCCGGGGCTGGTCTTCGAGACGAGTGCCGAGCCCTGGTACGTGCACGCCGACGCGGCCGGGCTGGAGCGGGCGGTGATCAACCTGCTGGACAACGCGGTCAAGTACAGCCCGCCGGGCGGGACCATCGACGTCCGGCTCCAGCGGGGCGTGCTGACCGTCCGCGACCACGGCCCGGGCATCCCGGCCGACGAGCTCCAGTACGTCTTCGACCGGTTCTGGCGCTCGCCGTCCTCGCGTCAGCTGCCGGGCTCGGGCCTCGGGTTGTCGATCGTCGCGCAGAGCGTCCGGGAGGCGGGCGGCGAGGTCACGCTCGGTCCGGCCACGGACGGCGGTCCGGGCGCGCTGGCCACGGTCCGTCTGCCGGGCGGGCCCGTCCCGGAATAGCGCCCCGGAGTGACGGGGCGGAAAACAGGACGGGCGGGGCGCCCCGACAGCGCCCCGCCCGTCCCCGGGGCACAGGGCCCCAGCCGGCTCACGGTCAGTCGATGTCGCTGCCCGGGCCGATGACCTTGATCCGGTCCTGCGCCGGGGCCTGCAGCGGCGCGCTCGCCGAGCTGTGGGCGCCCAGGTAGGCGGTGAAGACGTCCAGGTCGGAGGCGCCGACGAGCTTGTCGGTGCCGGCCGCGAAGGCCGGGAAGCCGTCGCCGCCGCCGGCCAGGAACTCGTTGGCCGCGACGCGGTACTTGGCGGCCGGGTCGACCGGCGCGCCGTTCAGCCGGATCGAGTCCACGAGCACCCGGTCCGCGCCGGTCTTGCGCATGTCCAGGGTGTAGTTGAGGTTCTTCGACCCCTGGAGGATCTTGGGCGCGGCGACGTTGAGGCCGCTGACCTGCTGCTGGAGCAGCTGGATCAGCTGGGCGCCGGTCAGGGTCTTGACCTGCATCATGTTGGTGAACGGCTGGACGGTGAACGCCTCGCCGTAGGTCACCACGCCGTCGCCCTCGCCGCCCGAGGCCTTGTAGACCAGGTCGGAGCGGATACCGCCCGGGTTCATGAAGGCGACCTGCGCGCCGCCCTTGTCGGCCGGGGCCAGTCCGGCCAGCTGCGCGTCGGCGATCACGTCACCGAGCGGCTTCTCCAGGTCGCTGCTGCCGCGGCCGTTGACGTCCGCGGAGATGTAGCCGACCGGGCGGTTGGCGATCGGGGCGGCCAGCTTCTGGTAGTGGTCGACCAGCGCCGTCATGTCGGGCGCCTTCTCGACCGTGCGGCGCACCACGTGGTTCTCGGCCTTGACCGAGGGCCGCACGATCTCGCCGGTGGTCTTGTCCAGCTTCATGTCGATCTCGGTGAAGAGCCGGCCGAAGGAGGCGGCACTGGTCACCGAGCGCGGAACGCCGTTGGGGTCGGGGATGCTGCAGGCGTACGCGTTGTGGGTGTGGCCGGTGACGATGGCGCCGACCGCGGGGTCGATCTTCTTCGCGATGTCGACGATCGGGCCGGAGATGCCCTGCCCGGCCGCGCCGCAGTCGTAGTTGTAGACGCTGCTGGCCGGGTAGCCGCCCTCGTGGATCAGCGCGACGATCGAGTTGACGCCCTTGGCCTTGAGCTCGGCGGCGTACTTGTTGATCGTGGTGACCTCGTTGGCGAACTTCAGGCCCTTGACGCCCTCGGCGGTCACGATGTTCGGCGTGCCCTCCAGGGTGACGCCGATGAAGCCGACCTTCACGCCCTGGGACTTGGTGATCCAGTACGGGGCCAGCAGCGGCTTGCCGGTCTTCTCGTCGGTGACGTTCGCCGACAGGTAGTTGAAGTTGGCGCCCTTGAAGGTGCGGCCGGGCTCGTAGCAGCCGTCGGTCGGGTGGCAGCCGCCCTCCTGCATCCGCAGCAGTTCCTGCGCGCCCTCGTCGAACTCGTGGTTGCCCACGGAGGTGACGTCCAGGCCGAGCTTGTCCATCGCCTCGATGGTCGGCTCGTCGTGGAAGAGCGCCGAGGTGAGCGGGCTGGCGCCGACGATGTCGCCGGCCGCGACGGTGATCGAGTCGTCGGCCGGGATCCGGGCCTTGCGCAGCTCGGTGGCCAGGTACTCGATGCCGCCGGCCGGGGTGGCGACCTCCTTGCCGGTGGCCGGGTCGATCTCCTTGATCGTGCCGGACGAGCCGGCCGGGGGCTCCAGGTTGCCGTGGAAGTCGTTGATCGCCAGCAGCTGGAGGTTGACGGTCTTGTGACGCTTGGCGTTGGCGTCGGCGGCCTGGGCGGCCGTCGGCACGACCACTGTGCCGAGCAGACCTGCGGCGGCGACGACGGCGAGCGCCGTCCGTCGGGATCTGACGGTGAGCATGAGGGGTTCCCCTGCACCTCGGAGGAGCACCGGCTGTGGACAGCATCGGCGTACGGGCATGTGTTGCGCCTGTGAAGCCTAGGGTCAACGCGCGTAGCTGTCAGGACATCGAACGTAACGAGAGGATTACCTCCTGACGAACCATCGCCGTCCGCCGCGCGCGGAGGCCGCGGAGATGCCGCCGTCAGACCCCCGGCTCGGAGGCCAACTGGCGCTCTGCGCGGACCCGTTCGGCCACCGCGTCCTCGGTCATCGCGCGGTCGGTGTACACCAGCGGCCGCTCGGCCTCGGTGATGATGTGTTTGACCACCTGGACGTTGCCGTTGACGTCCCAGACCGCGATGCCCGGCGAAAGTGTGGGAATGATCTCCACCGCCCACCGCGGCAGGCCCAGCACCCGGCCGGTGGCCCGCGCCTCCTCGGCCTTCTGCATGTAGATCGTCCGGGTCGAGGCCATCTTCAGGATCGCCGACGCCTCCTTGGCCGCCGCGCCGTCCACCACGTCCGACAGGTGGTGCACCACCGCGACGAAGGACAGCCCGAGCCGACGGCCGAACTTCAGCAGCCGCTGGAACAGCTGGGCCACGAACGGGCTGTTGATGATGTGCCAGGCCTCCTCGACCAGGAAGATGCGCTTCTTCCGGTCCGGCCGGATCCAGGTGTGCTCCAGCCACACCCCGACGATCGCCATCAGGATCGGCATCGCGATCGAGTTGCGGTCGATGTGCGAAAGGTCGAAGACGATCAGCGGCGCGTCCAGGTCGATGCCCTCGGTGGTCGACCCGTCGAACATGCCGCGCAGGTCGCCGTCGACCAGCCGGTCCAGCACCAGCGCCACGTCCAGGCCCCAGGACTGCACCTCGTCCACCCCCACGCCCAGCGACTCCACCGAGGACAGGTCGGGGTTGCGCAGGGTGTCGATGATGTCGTCCAGCACCGGCTGTCGGCCCGTCACCGACGCCACCACGTGGGCGTGCGCGGCCTTCAGCGCGAAGCCCGCCCGCTCCTCCAGCCCGCGCCCCATCGCCACCTCGACGATGGTGCGCAGCAGCGACAGCTGACCGGTCTGGGTGATCGCCGGGTCCAGCGGGTTGAGCTTCACCCCGCCGTCCCGGGCGGCCATCGGGTCCAGCCGGACCGGCTTTATGCCCAGGGCGTTCGCGATCAGGTTCCACTCGCCGACGCCGTCCTCGCCCTGCGCGTCCAGCACCACGACCTGGCGGTCACGGAACCTCAACTGCCGCAGCACGTACGTCTTCTCCAGCGCCGACTTGCCGTTGCCGGACTCGCCGAGCACCAGCCAGTGCGGGGCCGGCAGCTGCTGCCCGTACAGCTGGAAGGGGTCGTACACGTACCCCTTGCCGCTGTACACCTCGCGGCCGATGATCACGCCCGAGTCGCCCAGCCCGGGCGCGGCGGTGGGCAGGTAGACCGCCTGCGCCTGGCCGGTGGAGGTGCGCACCGGCAGGCGGGTGGTCTCCACCTTGCCGAACATCAGGCTGGTGAAGGCGTCGGTGAGGTTGCCGAGCGCCATGGGCGGCCTCCTGATGGGTCAGCGGTGGACGGGTGCGGACGTACGGGCGAGCGGCTGTGCGACGTACGGGTGTGCGGCGTGCGGGTGTGCGGCGTGCGGCGTGCTCAGCGGCGGATGCCGGTGGCGAACGGAAGGGTGTTGACGAAGGCCCGGTGGTGCTCGCGGTCGCACCACTCCAGCTTGAGGTAGCTCTTGCCGGCCGAGGCCCGGATGGTCCGCTTGTCACGGGCCAGCGCGTCGGGGTTGCGCGAGGAGACCGTGATGTAGCCGACCAGGTTCACCCCGGCCGCACCGGAGGCCAGGTCGTCGCCGCGCTGGTCCACCCGGCCGGTGTGGGCCAGGTCGCGCGGGTCGACCGTCCGGTTCATCTTGGCGGCGCGGCTGGCCTCCGCCTCGTCGTTGGTCTTCTCGGTCAGCATCCGCTCGATCGCGACGTCCGTGGGCTCCAGGTCCATCGTCACCGCGACCGTCCGGATCACGTCCGGGGTGTGCACCAGCAACGGCGCCAGGAAGTTGACGCCCACCGGGGTGAGCGGCCACTCCTTGATCCACGCGGTGGCGTGGCACCACGGCTCCCGGGTCGCCGACTCGCGGGTCTTCGCCTGCAGGTACTGCGGGTGGGTCGCGTCCAGCTCGGCCGGCCAGGCGTTGCGCCGGGACATCGCCTGGATGTGGTCGATCGGGTGGTCCGGGTCGTACATCGAGTGCAGCAGCGAGGAGAGCCGGGCCTGGCCCAACGGCTGGCGCACCCGGATGTCCGCCTCGGCCAGCCGGGCGCAGATGTCGGTCAGCTCGCGCGCCATCACGGCCGCCAGCCCCTCGTCGTCCCGGGCCCGCCGACCGGTCGCCGTACGGCCCATCGCGTGCGCCTCGGCGGCCAGGTCACGGGTGTAGTGCATGCAGGCCACCAGGTACGCCCGGTGCTGCTCGGACGACGTCGACACCATCGACTGCAGCTGGTCGTACGACTCCTGCAGCCAGCGCGGCGCGTCGTGGTCGCCGCGCCGCTCGACGTCCTTGGCGTGCGCGTCCGGGTCGGCCGGCAGGGTCCGGGCCAGGATCTGCAGCCGGGTCACGAAGCCGTCCCCGTTGGCGACGTGCTTCAGCAGCGTCCCGAACCGGTCGACCAGGGCCTCCTGGTCCTCCGAGTCGCGCAGCCCGACACCCGGGCCCTCGATCTCGATCGCGGCCGTCACCGTCCGCCGCTCCAGGTGCATCAGCACCCCGACCTCGTCCGGCCCGAACGGCGCGGCCAGCCAGCGCAACCGCCCCACTCCGGGCGGCGGGCCGACCTCCACCTCCCGGCCGTCCAGCCGGGTACCCGCGTCCATCACGTCCGAGCGCCACACCGCCCGCCCGCTGCGGACCGTCCGGCGGTAGGTGCGGTTGATCTCCACCCACTTGTAGAACGTCCGCCTGCGGTACGGCACGTACACCGCCGCGATGGCGAGCAGCGGCAGACCGATCAGACCGCCGATCCGCAACGGCAGAATCGGCATCAGCAGGCCCCAGAGCATCCCGAGGAAGGCCCCGAAGATGATCAGTATGATCTCGCCGGACTCCCGGTTCCGGCCGATCGGCGCGTTCGGGCGGGCCTTGCCGATCAGGTAGGTGCGGCGCTGGTGCACGTACGGCTGGGCGTACTGGGCGCCGTACTGGCCGAGCGGTTCGCTGCTCACTTACCCGTCACCCTCCCTTCGCTGGATTGCTGTCGCGGATCGGAACCGGGGTGGCCTGCGGCGGCCCGGCCTGCGGCGGCGGGGCCGGCGTCCGGCCGGCGTGGGCGGCGATGCCCGGCGCGACCGAGCCGCCGCCCGCACCACCACCGCCACCACTCCCGCCGCCCGCCTGCCCACCGCGGTCGCCGTGAGTGCTGATGCCCTGCTTCATCAGGTTCGCCGTACCGTTGATCATCGCCGAACCCGCCTGCACCGCGTTGGCCCTGGCCTGACGCATGTTCAGGATCTCGTCACCGAAGCCCGGCACGAAACGGTAGATCGCGGCGCTGGCGAAGATCGACAGGAACAGGATCGCCAGCCCCGACAACACCCGGGCGAAGTCGTCACTGGCCCCGGCTCCGGTCGCCACCGCGCCCGCCAGCCCCAGGATGATCACGATGATCGGCTTCGCCAGGTCCACCGCCAACATCACCCCGGCCCACCGGCGCACGTGCTTCCACAGCTGCTTGTCCACCAGACCCGCGTACACCGCCGTCCCCAGCAGCGCACCCACGTACAGCATCGCCGCCCGGATCAGCAGCTCGATCCAGAGCATCGCCGCCGCCAGCACCGCGACCAGCGACACGAGGACCAGGATCAGCGGACCACCGCCGACGTTCCCCTTCTCCAAGGTGTCCGCGAACCCGCCCAGGTACGACCCGGTATCCGTCTTCGTCCCGACCGCGACCGCCTTGGTCAGCCCGTCCGTCACGCTCACCACGGTGTACAGGATCAACGGCGTGAACGCGGACGCCACCACGGTCAGCCACAGGAAGCCGATCGCCTCCGAGAACGCCGTCGTCAGCGGCGCCCCCCGCACCGCCCGCTTCGTCACCGCCAGCAACCACAGCACCAACGTGATCACCGTCGACACCGCGAACACCACGGCGTACTGCTGCAGGAACGACGCATTCGTGAAGTCCACCTGCGTCGTCCCGTCAATCGCCCCCGACAGGTTCCGCACCACCCACGCCGCCGCCTGCGCACAACTCTTCGCCAACGACCCCAGCGGATCGGTCACAGTCCCGACGGTGCCGCTCCCCGGAATGACGACCGCACCGCCGGGAGCACACCCCGCCCCGCTGCCCGGGATCGGAAGATCCACCTTCTGGCACGTGGGAGTCGCGGTCGGCGACGGGTCGGCGAACACCCTCTGGGCGGCCAGCAGCGTCATCAGCTGCAGGGTGGCCAGCGCACCTGCCAGCGTGCCTGCGCGGCGTGCGGTGGATCGGTGCGAGGTGTGGTCAACGGGCATAGCGGAACCCCCCGAACTGCTGGACGGCGCCGGTGATCTCCTCGGCGGTTGCGGCCTGCTGGTCTCCGGGCATCGGCGCGGGGCCCTGCCGGCTGGTGAAGTCGGTGAGCTTCCAGTCGCCGCCCGTCCAGTGCAGCGAGAGTGTGAGGGTGAACCAGTTCGTGGTCACCGGCTGGACGGAGCGCTCGCCGGCGAGGCCGGTGAGGCCGGTCGACCACACCTCGACCTTGGCGTCGCTGTCGGTGTAGCCCGTCGACTTGGTGCCGACCGGGACGGTGCGGCTGACGAAGGTGAGGCCCTTGGGGGCGCGGCCTTGGGAGTCGAGGCCGTAGCGTGCGACGGTGTCGCCGCCGAACCCCTGGTCCAGCCGGCTCTGCAGTGTCGCCACCGCGGCCGGGTCGGCGATGGTGGTGACGATGGTGTGGCGGCTGTCGGTGCGGAACATGTCCGCGGAGCCGATCGCCACCGCGTAGTTGGCGGCGGCGGACTGGGCGCCTTGGTCGCTGTGCGGGAAGCCGGAGGCGATGCCGTTGACGGTGGTGCCGACGGGCTGGTCGCCGCTGGGGGCGGGGCCGGCGCCGGCGGGGGCGCTGGGGGCGGCGTGGTCGGCGGAGCCGCCGCTGCCGCCGGGGGTGGGTTTGCCGCGGTTGGCGATGGCGATGGCGACGACGAGCAGGGTGACCACGACGAGGACGGTCAGCAGGGTGCGTAGCGGCCGTGACTGACGCAGGCTCGGCTTCGGGGAGGGCTGTTCGCCGACCGGTAGCCGCGTACGGGTGTGCGGCTGGTCGTCGGACAACGGCACGGCGGCCCTCCTGGTGCTGGGAGCCGGGGGCGGCTCCGGGGGCCCTCCACCCGGGGGCGGGCGCGGACGGAGGGTGGGAACGGGGGTGAACTCCTGGCAGGCCGACCGCTGGAGGGGGTCCGGACGGGGACCCGACCTCGGACGGGCCGGACTACTGCTGTCCGATCGTCAGATCGCCATGCCGTAGACAATGGTGAACAGAGTTCCGAGTGATCCGATGATGAACACGCCGGTCAGTCCGGCGACGATCAGTCCCTTGCCCTGTTCGGCTCCGAAGCTGTCCCGCATCGCGGTCGCGCCGATCCGCTGTTTGGCGGCGCCCCAGACGGCGAGGCCGAGGCAGAGGAGGATGGCGACGGCCATGATGACCTCGACCATCACCCGGGCCTCCGACCCGAGGGTCGCGAACGGGCCCCAGTCCGGGGCGATCCCGCCGATGATGGTGTCGATATTCGGCTTCTTGGGAGGGTCATCGGCCAGGTGGCCGACCGCATAGGTGTGCACGCTGCTCAGGTTCATTTCCATCTCACCGCCCGATCAGGCAAATTCAAGGGCCCGGACCCCGCCCGCGCGAAGGGTCGGTGCCTATTCTTGGCCAGATCTGATGTCGACTTGGCTACTTCTCGCGGATTGGTCGTGAGGCATCGGACACGTACGCGAGGATGTCCACCGTACGAAGGATAGCGCTCACTCCCTGTATCTCTGATGATTGCGGTGAGCAATGCCTTCCGGGACACTTCGACTGACGAATCGTCGGGATGGTGCTGATGGTACTCCGGAAGGCCGGGACGGCCGCCGTCACTGCGGGAGTTGTTGCGTTCGGGTTCATCGGGCTGGTGACGATGGGGACTTATGCGGCGAGTGGGACGCCGCAGCAGTCGGTGAATCGCTCCGCCCTCTCCCCCGGAACGGTCCCCGCGGCCTACCAGGAGGCGATCCAGAAGTGGGGCGCGCTGTGCGCGGAGATCTCTCCGCCGATGCTCGCGGCGCAGCTGTACCAGGAAAGCGGATTCGACCCCAGGGCCCGTTCCGGTGTCGGGGCGCAGGGAATGGCGCAGTTCATGCCGGGCACCTGGGCGACGTACGGAACGGACGCGAACGGTGACGGCCGGAAGGACGTCTGGGATCCGTACGACGCGATCGCGTCGGCGGCGGTCTACGACTGCGCGCTCGCCAAGGACGTCTCGGGCGTCCCGGGCGACGCGCAGGCCAACATGCTGGCCGCCTACAACGCCGGTCCGTACGCGGTGACGAGCAACAGGGGCATCCCGCCGTACAAGGAGACCCAGGGCTACGTGCGGAGCATCCAGGCGATGGCCCGCAGCTTCACCGCGCCGACCGCGCCGTTGGAGGTGTCCGCGCAGTCGGCGGCGGCGATCTACTTCGCGCAGACCAAGCTCGGCACCCCGTACCTGTGGGGCGGTGAGGGCCTGCCCTCGCAGAACGGGCGCTTCGACTGCTCGGGCCTGACCCAGGCCGCGTACGCCAGTGTGGGCATCACCCTGCCCCGGGTGGCCAACGACCAGTGGTACGCCGGCCCGCACCCGTCGCGGGATCAGTTGCGGCCGGGCGACCTGGTGTTCTTCGCGACGGACCTGGGCGATCCGCGGAGCATCCACCACGTGGGGATCTACGTCGGCGGCGGGTACATGATCAACGCGCCGCACACCGGTGCGGTGATCCGCTACGACAAGATCGACACCAAGGAGTACATCGGCGCGACCCGGGTGACCTCGGACGGCGCCCAGGCGCTGCCGAGCCGGAACAACGACGGCTCGGTCAACGCCCCGAGCCGGCCCGCGGCGGCGGCCCCGCCCGCGCCGGCCGGGCCGACCCCAGCGGGGGCGGGCCGGTAGCGGGCCGGGGCACCCGGGGCGTGTGTGCGCTGTGTGGACGCTGAGTCAAGTTTCCATAACTGCGCGTTTCCGTGGAACGCTGTGGCCCCGAAATGACGTTTGTTCCGGTGGCCCCTCGTCAGCATTCCGCGCCGGGCGGGCTCCGGCGGGAACGTACAGGTGTAGCGGACCAGAAGGAGGTACGGCGTGTCGACGCCGCTTGCCGACACGACCAACCCCGACCTCGGCCTGCTCTACGCCGTCAACGGCCTGGCCAAACGCTCCCCGCAGTGGCTGGACCACCTGGTCTCGTGGATCGGCGAGTACGGCATCCTGATCGGCCTGGGCATGCTCGGTCTGGTGGCCTGGTTGCAGGCCAGGCGCCGCCCGGACGCGCCGGTGGCGATCGCCGGGCTGCTCTGGGTGCCGCTGTCGGTCGCGATCGCCGAGCTGGCCAACCTGCCGATCGCCGCGATCGTGAACCGTCCGCGCCCGTTCGTCGACCATCCCGGGCTGCTGGTGCTGGTGGACGGCAAGGCCGGCACGCACTCCTTCGTCAGCGATCATTCGACCATGACGATGGGCGTCGCGGTGGCGCTGTTCCTGGTGAACCGGAGGCTCGGCTGGATCGCCGGCGGGCTGGCCCTGTTGCAGGGCTTCTGCCGGATGTTCATGGGCGTCCACTACCCGACCGACGTGATCGGCGGCTTCGCGCTCGCCGTCGCCGTGGTGCTGCTGCTGGCGCCGATCGCGATGGCGGTGCTGGTCCCGTTCTGCCACGCGCTGAGCCGGACGGCCGTCGCCCCGCTGATCCGGGCGCCGGAGCGTGCCGGAGCGGCCCGTGGCGGGGCCGGTCCGCGCAGCCGTCGGCGCGGGCGCGGGGCGGTGCGGGCCGAGGAGCAGCCCCCGGAGTCCGACCTCGCGGCCTGAGCGGCCTGACGGGTCGGAGCGGCCCGAGCCTGCCGGTCGCAGACGCCCGAGTCGCCACAGGAGCAGCCCGGCCGCGCGGTCAGTCCGGTGCGACGCCGCTCTCGGCGAGGTGGTCGGCCCCCTCGCGGCGGGCCAGGTCGCGGGAGCGGCGGGCCGAGGAGTACCAGCCGCAGCTGCAGGTCGCGAAGGCGAAGGAGCCGCGCTCGCTGATCGCGAGGCGGTGCTCGGGCATCCGGGTGCCGGGCGCGGCCGGCAGCTCACTGTGCACGTGGTTCACCGTAACGCGCCGGACGCCCGATGCGCGACGCCCTCCGGACGGCGGGCACCCGTAACCCTTCGGCTTCCAACTCGTTTGCCCGGAAAGAGCTCTGCCCACCCGGTGGTACCGGCGGGGCAGTCGGGCCCGAGGGGGTTGTCGCGAGGATGAAGATGACCGACCAGCAGCGCACCGGGCGGCCAGCGCGCCGTCCGGGTCCGCACCTGCGCTCGGCGGCCGGGGCCGCCCTGCTCGCCGCCGCACTGGCGGCGGGCGCCGCCGGCTGCTCGGGCGGCTCCGGCGGCGGCTCCTCCGACCAGCAGTCGAACGCCCCCGACCAGCTCGCCGCGGACCCGCTGACGGCGGTGCGCAACGCCGCCGACATCACCGGCCGCACCGGCTCCGCGCACACCGCCACCGAGCTGGTCACCGAGTCCGCCGAGAAGAAGGCCTCGTTCAGCGGCACGGGCGGCTACGACTACGTGAAGCGGATCGGCCGGCTGGAGGTCCAGGTGCCGCCGGGCGCCGCGACCACCGGGAAGATCGTCGAGGTGGTCCTGCCCGGGACCGTGTACCTGCAGAACAGCGGCGCCAAGGTGCCCGAGGGCAAGTGGGTCAAGCTGGACGTGCGTCAGCTGCCGGACGGCAACCTGGTCAGCAGCGGCGCGACCGACCCGGCCTCGGCCGCGGGGGCGCTGCGCGGGGCGCAGAAGGCGGAGGCGGTCGGCACCGAGACCGTCGGCGGGGTCGCGCTGCACCACTACCGCGGCGCCCTGGACCTGTCCAAGGCGGCCGACGCGACCGGTGGCCGGGGCGGGGACGGCCTGCGGATGGGCGCGCAGACCTTCACCGTCAAGGAGGTCCCGTTCGACGCCTGGCTGGACGACCAGGGCCGGCTGCACAAGGTGGTCGAGGTGTTCACCTTCGCCGGGGTGGCGGGCTCGAAGGAGCCCAAGGACCAGGTGAAGGTGACCTCGACGACCGCGCTGTCGGACTTCGGCAAGGCGGTCGAGGCGGCCGAGCCGTCGGCCTCGGACATCTACCAGATGAAGCCCACGGAGAGCCCCAAGTAGGCCGCGGCGGCGCTCCGGCGCCGGGGCGAGACGGGGTGCCGCCGAAACGGGCTGCCGCCGGGGCGGGTGGCCGTCCGGGGAGCGGCGGCCACCCGTTTCGGCGGCGCCGAGATGGCCCGTCCGTGCCATGTGGACGGGCCGCGGAGTGCCTAGGCTGGACGTCGGGTGGCTGCCGCCCGGGCTGGCGAGGCACTGAAGGGGTGGTGCAGGTGGTGTCGTCCACGGGCGGCCGCAGTGGCGGCCACGACGACGCGGCCCTCGACGAGATCGACCTGGCCGGCGAGCTGATGATCGCCGCGACGGCCAGCTCCGGCGACCGGTTGCCGACCGAGCGGATCGACGAGGTGCTGCTCGACCGGACCGATCCGGGGCCGGCCGACCGCGAGGCCGACCGGGAGACCGACGGCTAGCGGGACGGCCCGGGCCGTCCGGGGCGCCGGGGGCTCAGCTGCGCAGCAGACGGCTGATCGCGGCGGTGGCCTCCGCCACCTTGGCGTCCAGCTCGGCGCCGCCCTCCTCGGCGGCCGCGGCGACGCAGTGCCGCAGGTGCTCCTCCAGCAGGGAGAGTGCGAAGGACTGCAGCGCCTTGGTGCTGGCGGAGACCTGGGTGAGCACGTCGATGCAGTAGACGTCCTCGCCGACCATGCGCTGGAGGCCGCGGACCTGGCCCTCGATCCGGCGGAGCCGCTTGAGGTGGGCGTCCTTCTGGGCGCTGTAGCCGTGCGGTCCGTGGCCGCCCTGGTGTCCTGCGGCGGCCGCGGGTGCGGCGTGGCCGGCGTCCGGGTCGGTCCCGTCCGCGTGATCCGGCTCGGTACGCGCTTGCGTCGTGGTCATCGGCCCCGCCTTCGTCTGAGTGCCTGGTGGCTGCGTCGGCCACCAGTGTCCAACACCGGGGCCTGTCGTGGTGTTCCGGCGGCCGAGGCGGCATGTGCCGGAGCGTCCGGGCGGGGCCGTCCGGTGCTTCACCCGTCTGAGCGGCGCCCCGGGTCCTCGGCATGCACGACGGGGACAATCCGGGCGAGGTTCCGTCAGACTGGGGGCCCGCGTCCGCAGGTGGTGGTGCGGTCCGGGTCAGCCGGTGCGGCAGCCGAACGGAAGGGGAGGATCCGGCTCCACCCTCGACACCCCGTTTGCGTGATTGCGCTTGGTTGCACCTAGCATCGTTCAGTCCCTACCCCGCACATCGGAGATTTCCGTGCGTTTTAGCCTGACCCCGAAGGAGACGAGCTTCTACGACATGTTCACCGTCGCGGCGGAGAACCTCGTCGTCGGATCGAAGCTCCTGCTGGAGCTGCTGGGATCAGACGTGTCGGCCCGTGCGGAGATCGTCGAGCGCATGCGCGCCGCCGAGCACGCCGGGGACGACACCACCCATGCCGTCTTCCACCAGCTGAACTCGTCCTTCATCACGCCCTTCGACCGCGAGGACATCTACAGCCTCGCCTCGTCGCTGGACGACATCATGGACTTCATGGAGGAGGCCGTCGACCTGGTCGTCCTCTACGACATCCAGACCCTGCCGAAGGGGATCGAGCAGCAGATCGAGGTGCTGGCACGGGCCGCCGAGCTCACCGCGGAGGCGATGCCGAACCTGCGGAGCATGTCGAACCTCACCGAGTACTGGATCGAGGTCAACCGGCTCGAGAACCAGGCCGACCAGATCCACCGCAAGCTGCTCGCCCACCTGTTCTCCGGTCAGTACGACGCCATCGAGGTGCTCAAGCTCAAGCAGGTCGTGGACGTCCTTGAGGAGGCGGCGGACGCGTTCGAGCACGTCGCCAACACGGTGGAGACCATCGCCGTCAAGGAGTCCTGACCCTCGTGGACATGGCTGCACTCATCGTCGTCATCGGTGTCGCGTTCTTCTTCACCTACACCAACGGCTTCCACGACTCGGCGAACGCGATCGCGACCTCGGTCTCTACCCGGGCGCTCACCCCCCGGGCCGCGCTCGCGATGGCCGCCGTGATGAACCTGGCGGGCGCGTTCCTCGGCAGCGGCGTGGCGCACACCGTCTCCAAGGGGATCATCGAGACCCCCAGCGGCAACCAGGGGATGGCGATCCTGTTCGCCGCCCTGGTCGGCGCGATCGCCTGGAACCTGGTCACCTGGTACTTCGGCCTGCCGTCCTCCTCCTCGCACGCACTGTTCGGCGGCATGGTGGGCGCGGCGCTGGCCGGCGGGATCGGCGTGATCTGGAGCGGGGTGATCGACAAGATCGTCATCCCGATGGTCGTCTCGCCGGTGGTCGGCCTGGTCGGCGGCTTCCTGGTGATGCTGGCGATCCTGTGGATCTTCCGCCGGGCGAACCCGCACAAGGCCAAGCGCAACTTCCGGATCGCCCAGACCGCCTCGGCCGCCGCGATGGCCCTGGCGCACGGTCTGCAGGACGCCCAGAAGACCATGGGCATCGTGGTGATGGCTCTGGTCATCTCCGGCCGGCAGGACACCTATGCCATCCCGGTCTGGGTGAAGATCTCCTGCGCCGCCATGCTCTCGCTGGGCACCTACGCGGGCGGCTGGCGGATCATGCGGACGCTCGGCCGCAAGATCATCGAGCTGGACCCGCCGCAGGGCTTCGCGGCCGAGACCACCGCCTCGATCGTCATGTACATCAGCTCGTTCGTCTACAAGGCGCCGATCTCCACCACCCACGTGATCACCTCGGCGATCATGGGTGTGGGGGCCACCAAGCGGATCCGCGCGGTGCGCTGGGGCGTCGCGAAGAACATCGTGCTCGGCTGGTTCATCACGATGCCGGCGGCCGCCATCGTCGCAGCGCTGGTGTACTGGTTCGTCCACCTGTTCTGGGGCTGACCCACGGGAACGGCCCGGTGTGGCACCGGGACATGACAGGGCCCGCCCCCACATCTCGGGGGCGGGCCCTTCTTCATGTCCCGCGGCGGCACCGCCATGCAGCACCACGGGACAGCTCGTGTTCCGTCACTCGTCGCGGTGCCGCGGTGACGGGGTCCGGTTTAGCCGAAGCGGCCGGAGATGTAGTCCTCGGTCGCCTGGACCGACGGGTTGGAGAAGATCCGCTGGGTGTCGTCCAGCTCGATCAGCTTGCCCGGCTGGCCGACGCCGGCCAGGTTGAAGAAGGCGGTGCGGTCGCTGACGCGGGCCGCCTGCTGCATGTTGTGGGTCACGATGACGATGGTGAACTGCGACTTCAGCTCGCCGATCAGGTCCTCGATGGCGAGGGTGGAGATCGGGTCGAGCGCGGAGCAGGGCTCGTCCATCAGCAGGACCTGCGGCTCGACCGCGATGGCGCGGGCGATGCACAGGCGCTGCTGCTGACCGCCGGAGAGGCCGGCCCCCGGCTTGTTCAGCCGGGTGTGGACCTCCTTCCAGAGGTTGGCGCCCTTCAGCGAGCGCTCCACCACCTCGTCCAGGACGGCCTTCTTCTTCACGCCCGCGAGCCGGAGGCCGGCGATCACGTTGTCGTAGATCGACATGGTCGGGAAGGGGTTCGGGCGCTGGAAGACCATGCCGATCGAGCGGCGCACGGCGACCGGGTCGACGTTGGTGGCGTACAGGTTCTCGTCGTCCAGGAGGACCTTGCCCTCGACCCGGGCGCCGGGGATCACCTCGTGCATCCGGTTCAGGGTGCGCAGGAAGGTGGACTTGCCGCAGCCGGAGGGGCCGATGAAGGCGGTCACCGAGCGGGGTTCGATGCTCATCGAGATGTCCTCGATGGCCTTGGTGGTGCCGTAGTAGGCCGACAGTCCGCTGACGTCGATGCGCTTGGCCATGATCGTTGCTTCTCTCGTCTGTCTCGTACGTCTGTCGGTCAGTGGCCGGTCTTGGGCGAGCGCCAGCGGGCGATGCCCCGGGCGATGAGGTTGAGGCTCATCACGAAGGCGATCAGCACCAACGCCGCACCCCAGGCACGGGCGTAGCCGTACTGGTTGTTGACCTGGGAGTACTGCGTCCAGATGTACATCGGCAGTGACTGCTGCGGTCCGTCGAACGGGTTGTTGTTGATGTAGTCGGCGCCGAAGACCAGCATCATCACCGGGGCGGTCTCGCCCGTGATGCGGGCGACCGCGAGCATCACGCCGGTGGCGATGCCGCCGATCGCGGTGGGGAGGACGATCCGCAGGATGGTCTTCCACTTCGGCACGCCGAGCGCGTACGAGGCCTCGCGCAGCTCGTTCGGGACGAGCTTGAGCATCTCCTCGGTGGACCGGACCACGACCGGCATCATCAGGATCGCCAGCGCGAGGCTGCCCGAGAAGCCGGAGTAGCCGAAGCCCAGGGCGAGGTTCCAGAGCGAGAGGATGAACAGACCGGCGACGATCGACGGGATGCCCGTCATGACGTCGACGAAGAAGGTGACCGCCTTGGCGAGCTTGCCGCGGCCGTACTCGACCAGGTAGACGGCGGTCAGCAGACCGATCGGGGCGGCGATCGCGGTGGCCAGGGCGACCTGCTCCAGGGTGCCGATCAGCGCGTGGTAGATGCCGCCGCCGGGCCCGGACTGGAGCACGCCCTTCATCGAGTGGCTCAGGAAGAACCCGTCCACCACGCCGGCGCCCTGCTGGACGGTGTAGACCGTCAGGGCGACCAGCGGGACGACGGCCAGGATGAAGGCGACCCAGACCACCGAGGTGGCGAACCGGTCCTTGGCCTGTCGGCGGCCCTCGACCCGGGCCGCGAGGCCGTAGCTGGTCAGGAGGAACAGCAGGCCCGAGATCAGGCCCCACTGCAGGTGGCTGGCCAGGCCGGCGGCGGCGCCGATCCCGCAGCCGAGGGCGATCGAGCCGACCGCGACGGCGGCCGGGGCCCACTTGGGCAGCCGGTTGGCGGTCAGCGGACGGCCGACGGGCCGGGTGTCATCGACGATGGCGGTGACGGTCATGCGTTGGCCCCCGAGTACTCCTTGCGGCGGGCGATGATCAGTCGCGCGGCACCGTTCACCAGCAGGGTGATGACGAACAGGACGAGGCCGGAGGCCATCAGCGCGTTGCGCCCGTTGTCGCCGGCCTCGGCGAACTTCAGCGCGATGTTCTGCGCGAAGGTGCCGCCGCCCGCGTCGAGGATGTGCAGCGACAGGACGTTGTTGGAGGAGAGCACCACCGCGACCGCGATGGTCTCGCCGAGCGCGCGGCCGAGGCCGAGCATCGAGGCCGAGATGATGCCGGGGCGGCCGAACGGCAGCACCGCGGTGCGGACCATCTCCCATCGGGTCGCGCCGAGCGCGAGTGCCGCCTCCTCGTGCATCCGCGGCACCTGGCGGAACACCTCGCGGGAGACCGCGGTGATGATCGGCAGGACCATGATCGCCAGCAGGATGCCGACGGTGAACAGGTTGCGCGGGGTACCGGTCTTGGTCTGGTCGAAGATGTACGTCCAGCCCAGGTACTCGTCGAGCCAGCTGGTCAGACCGTCCATGTGCGGGACCAGGAAGAGCGCGCCCCAGAGGCCGTAGACGATGCTGGGGACGGCGGCGAGCAGGTCGACCAGGTAGGCGAACGGCTGGGCGATCCGGCGCGGCGCGTAGTGCGAGATGAACAGCGCGATCCCGATGGCCACCGGGACGGCGATCGCCATCGCGATGACGGCGCTCACGATGGTGCCGACGACCAGCACCGCGATGCCGAAGACCGGCTTCGGGGCGTCCGGCGCCCACTCGAAGGAGGTCAGGAAGTTGCCGTCGTTGTTGCTGAGGGCCAGGCCCGAGCGCCAGGCCAGGAAGCCCGCGATCGCGGCCATGATGACCAGCAGCAGGATGCCCGAACCCCGGGCGAGGTTCATGAAGATCTTGTCGCCGACCCGGCTGTCACGCGGTCGGCGTTCCCTGCCTCGCGGGGCGGCAGGGGAGGATGAAGTCATTGGTCTACTCCGGTCTGGTGGCGCCGCCCCGGAAGGGGGACGGCACCATGGCGGCGGTGCCCCGGACGTGGTGCTGGGTGTGGTGCGTTCCGGTGGAGCGGCCCCGGCCCCCCTCGCTCACGGGGCCGCCCCACCGGTGGTCTGTCGGGTCAGGCCAGGGTCGGGATGACGGCGTTGACCTTGCCGGTCAGCTCCTTGGGCAGCGGGACGTAGCCCTTCTCGCCGGCCGCCTTCTGACCCGCGTCACTGGCGGTGTAGGTCAGGAAGGACTTCAGGGTGTCGAGGGTGTCTGCCTTGTTGCCCTTGTCGCAGACGATCTCGTAGGTGACCAGGACCAGCGGGTACGAGCCCTCGTCCTTGGTCGCGTAGTCGAGCTTCAGCGCCAGGTCGCTGCCGGTACCGGCGATCTGGGCCTTGGCGAAGGTGTTGGCGGCGTTGGCGGCGGTGGCCTCGACCGGCTTGGAGGCGCCGGTGTTGATGGCGGCGCTCTTCAGGCTGTTGGTCTGGGCGTAGGCCAGCTCGACGTAGCTGATCGAGTTCTTGACCTGCTTCACCTGGGCCGCGACACCGGCGCTGCCGTTGGCCGACTGGCCGCCCTTGGCCGCCCAGGTCTTGCTGGACGGGTACGACCAGGCGCCGTTGCCGGCGGCGGCGAAGTACTTGGTCAGGTTGTCGGTGGTACCGGAGTCGTCCGAGCGGTGGAAGGACTGGATCTCCGCGTCCGGCAGCTTGGCGCCCGGGTTCAGGGCGGCGATCGCCGGGTCGTTCCACTTGGTGATCTGCGAGTCGAAGATCTTGGCGGCGGTCGGGCCGTCCAGGACCAGGTTGTCGACGCCGTCCACGTTGAAGACCAGCGAGATCAGACCGCCGGCCATCGGCAGGTCGATGCCCTGGCCGCCGGTGCAGACCGCCTTGGAGGCGTCGACCTCGGCCGGCTTCAGCGCCGAGTCGGAACCGGCGAACTGGACCTTGCCCTGGGTGAACTGCTGGATGCCCGCGCCCGAGCCCACGCCCTGGTAGTTGATGGTGGTGCCGGAGCAGGCGCCGCTGAAGTTGGTCTTCCACACGTCGATCGCCGTGCCCTGGGCGGTCGAACCGGCGGCGATCAGCGAACCGGGCTTGCCACAGGTGATCGCGGCACCGGCCGCGGCGGAGCCGCTGGAGCCGCCGGCCGTGGTCGAGTTGCCGTTGTCCGAGCCGCAGGCGGCGAGCGACAGCGAGCTGACGAGCGCCATGGCACCGATCGCGAGGGCCTTGGAGCGGCCGTTCCGCTGGAGCTTCACTGGGGATTCCCTTTCTGAGGCATTTCCCGCTGCGTGGTCCGTACGCGTACGGCGCGGCGCGGGTTCTGCTGTGGTCCGGGGCCCTTGCGGCCCTCCG
Source organism: Kitasatospora sp. NPDC033851 (assembly GCF_055576085.1). Classification (NCBI taxonomy): domain Bacteria; kingdom Bacillati; phylum Actinomycetota; class Actinomycetes; order Kitasatosporales; family Streptomycetaceae; genus Kitasatospora; species Kitasatospora sp. NPDC033851. The sequence continues at coordinate 53,914 of NZ_JBVIRL010000038.1, forward strand.
GTGGTCCCGAAGTTAAGCCTGGGAAGTGACACGACAGCCGGTCGCAAGTGAACGGGGAGTGAACCTCGAAAGGATGGCAGGAAACTACGTCAGGTAGTAACGGTTGCGTCACGGCAAGGGCGCGGAGAGATCACTTCCACCGTTCCTCCACCGGCGGCACGCCGGTCGTCTTCAGCGGCCTCGCCCCCAGGATCGCCAGCAGCGCGTCGATCAGCAACCGGTCGTGGTCGTACGTGAGCCGGGCCCGGGCCTTCCCGGCCGGCAGCCACTCCATCCGGTCCACCTCGCGGTTGGGCCGGAAGGCGCCGCTCGACGGCACCGCCGCCCAGTACCGGACCTCCTTCGGACGGCCCTGCACCTGGTAGTGCTGGGCGGGCAGCTCCGGGCCGAGCAGGCACCGGAAGCCGGTCTCCTCCCAGACCTCGCGCAGCGCCGCGTCGACCATGCCCTCGCCGGGGTCGAGCTTGCCCTTCGGCAGGCTCCAGTCGTCGTACTTGGGCCGGTGGATCACCGCGACCCGCGGCCGCCCGAGCCGCCCGCTCTTCTTCAGCCGGCCCGGCAGCCACAGCACCGCGCCGGCCGCCAGGATCACCGGGCCGTGCCCCGCCCCGGTCGCGCTCTCCATCGCCTGCCCGGTTCTCCGGCGCCCGCCCAACTCAGACCGTCCTCGGTGCGACGGGCTGGCCCCAGCCCTCGGCCGGGAAGTCCAGCCAACCGTCCGGGCCGGGCGACAGCTCGGTCCACCGACGGCCGAACACGTACCGCGCCGACTCCACGTCCAGCCGCTGGTCGGCGTGGACCACGCCCAGCACGTACGCGGTCGCGGGGGTGATCCGCGGGGTGCGCGCGGCGGTGGCGGCGGTGACCGCGGCGTCCGCGGCCTCCTGCTGCCGGGCCAGCACCGCGTCCAGCTCGTCCAGCTCGGCGGACCGGCGGCCGCACACCTCCAGCGCGTACCGGGCGCGCTTCACCAGGATCCGCAGCCGGGCCCACGGCTGGTCGTCGGCCGCCAGCGCCGTGTCCGCGTCCATCGCGCCCCGGGCCGCCGGGACCGCGCCCAGCCGGCGCAGCCCATCCCCGCCGTACGGCGTCGCGGCCCGATGCAGCGGCAGCTGCTGGGCGGTCGCGGACAGCGCGGCGAACGCGGCGCCCGCCTGCGGCAGCAGCACCGCCGACGCCCGGCCGCCCGCCGACTCCAGCAGCGGCGCCTCGCCGACCAGCAGCGTCATGCGGTCCGCCAGCGCGTGCAGCCGGGCCGAGCGGAGCTCCTGGAGCGCCGTGGAGTGCGCCCGGGTCCTGGCCAGGGTCAGCTGCCGGTCCAGCAGCGCCCGCGCCTTGGGGGCGCCCGCGTGGCCGGCCAGCATGCCCGTCCCCTCCGGGTCACTGCCGCTCAGCGAGTCCAGCGCGCCCAGCAGCCGGGCCGAACGGCGGACGTAGCCGGGCTCGAGCGCCAGCAGGTTGAGCAGCCAGCGCAGCTCGGTGCGCGACTCCTGCGCCCAGGTCTGCTCGAAGACCGAGCCGAAGGTGTGCAGCAGCCCGCCGACCCGCCGGACGGCCCGCAGCAGATCCGCGGTACCCGCCGCCGGGACGACCGAGGCCGCCCCGGGTCTGGCGCCGACCTCGCCCACCGCCAGCGGCAGGGCGCGCAGGAAGGCGCCGGCCTGGGCGGTGAGGTGGCGGGAAAGGATGTCCCCGGCGGTCGCTGTGGAGGCCGCCTGGGCCGTCATCGGCGCGTCGGTCATGGCGTGGTAGATCCCCGTTCCTCCGGGCCGTTCCCCGGAGCTGGCGGCCGACCGCCGGAACAGTCGCCCTCGAGACTCTCGAGGGCCTGCTGCTCCGACGGTTTCGCATCAGTGGTCGCGTCAGCGCGAGGTGGCGGCCCGGCGGCGCTGGCGCGAGTCGATCAGGAGGTCCTGGACGTGCCGCAGCTGCCGGCCCTCGGCGTCCTGGGAGTGGCGGGTCCAGGCGCCGTCCTGCCCCAGGTGCCAGGACTCCGTCTCGTCCGACACCCCGAGGTCGATCAGCCCGGACAGCTCGGCGCGGTGCGCCGGATCGGTGATCCGCAGCAGCGCCTCGATCCGGCGGTCCAGGTTGCGGTGCATCATGTCGGCGCTGCCGATCCAGACCTCCGGATCGCCGTTGTTGCCGAACACGAAGACCCGGGAGTGCTCCAGGAAGCGGCCCAGGATGCTGCGGACCCGGATGTTCTCGCTCAGCCCCGGTACGCCCGGGCGGATCGCGCAGATCCCGCGCACCCAGACGTCCACCGGCACGCCCGCCTGCGAGGCCCGGTACAGCGCGTCGATCACGGCCTCGTCGACGATCGAGTTGACCTTGAGCTTCACGTACGCCGGGCGGCCCGCCCGGTGGTGGGCGATCTCGTTGTGGATCCGCGAGACCAGCCCGTCGCGCAGGCTCCGCGGGGCGGTCAGCAGGCGGCGGTAGGACTCGCGGCGCGAGTAGCCGGAGAGCCGGTTGAAGAGGTCCGAGAGGTCCGCGCCGACCTGCGGGTCGGTGGTGAGCAGGCCGAGGTCCTCGTACAGCCGGGCCGTCTTCGGGTGGTAGTTGCCGGTGCCCACGTGCGAGTAGCGCCGCAGGGTGTCGCCCTCCTGGCGGACCACCAGCGACAGCTTGCAGTGCGTCTTCAGCCCGACCAGGCCGTAGACCACGTGGCAGCCGGACTCCTCCAGCTTGCGGGCCCACTTGATGTTGGCCTGCTCGTCGAAGCGCGCCTTGATCTCGACCAGGACCAGCACCTGCTTACCGGACTCGGCCGCGTCGATGAGCGCGTCCACGATCGGCGAGTCGCCGGACGTCCGGTACAGGGTCTGCTTGATCGCCAGGACGTCCGGGTCGGCGGCGGCCTGCTCCAGGAAGGCCTGCACCGAGGTGGAGAAGCTGTCGTACGGGTGGTGCAGCAGGACGTCGCGCTCGCGCATCGCGGCGAAGATGTCCGGCTGGGAGGCCGACTCGACGTCGGTCAGACCGCGGGCCGTGCCAGCCACGAACTTCGGGTACTTGAGCTCCGGGCGGTCCAGCTCGGCGATCCCGAACAGCCCGGTCAGGTCCAGCGGCCCGGGCAGCGGGAAGACCTCCGCCTCGGTGATGTTCAGCTCCCGCACCAGCAGGTCCAGGATGTAGGGGTCGATCGACTCCTCGACCTCCAGCCGGACCGGCGGGCCGAAGCGCCGCCGCATCAGCTCCTTCTCCAGGGCCTTGAGGATGTTCTCGGTGTCGTCCTCCTCCACCTCCAGGTCCTCGTTGCGCGTGACGCGGAAGGCGTGGTGGGCCAGCACCTCCATCCCCGGGAAGAGCTCCTCCAGATGGGCGCCCATCACGTCCTCCAGCGGGACGTACCGCTGGGGCGAGGCCTCCAGGAAGCGGGCCAGCGACTGCGGCACCTTCACCCGGGCGAAGTGCTTGTGCCCGGAGACCGGGTTGCGCACCACGACCGCCAGGTTGAGCGAGAGCCCCGATATGTACGGGAAGGGGTGCGCCGGGTCGACGGCCAGCGGGGTCAGAACCGGAAAGATCTTCTGCCGGAACAGCGAGTGGAGCCGGGCCTGCTCCTTCTCGGCCAGTTCCGACCAGCGGGCCACCTCGATGCCCTCGGTGGCGAGGTCCGGCAGCACCTCCTGCTGGAAGGCCGCGGCGTGCCGGGCCATCAGCTCGCGCGAACGGGTCCAGATCAGGTCCAGCACCTCGCGCGGCTGGAGGCCGGACGCGCTGCGCTGGGCGACGCCGGTGGCGATCCGGCGCTTGAGGCCGGCCACCCGGACCATGAAGAACTCGTCCAGGTTGCTGGCGAAGATCGCCAGGAACTTGGCCCGCTCCAACAGCGGGATCCCCGGGTCCTCGGCCAGCTCCAGGACGCGCTCGTTGAACGCGAGCCAGCTGCGCTCGCGGTCCAGGAAGCGGCCCTGCGGCAACGCTTCGAACTCCTGCTCGTCCGTGGCCGGCCGCTCCGGCGGGACACCCAGCGCACCGGACATCCGGGCCGTCGGCGACAGCGAGGCAGAGACGGGGCGGGGGATGCTCATGGGCTCCAGCTCCTCCAGCAGCAGGACGGCGTCCGGACACGAATGGCTCTGCGGGCCGCCGCCCTCGCCCCGGGCCGATCCCGGGGACAGCGCCCATCCGCCGGGCGCGGTCCGTACAGGACCGGCCGGTGCCTGGCGGTCGACTCTGCACGAGCGAGACACTACGGACTTCATCCTGTGATCTTCGCGGCAGCAACTGAATCCACGGTAAACACCGCATGGCCAGGAGGAAAGCTGAGTCGGTCGGGGCAAGGGCCGTGGCCGTCCCGGACTCTCGTCCGCGACCGCTCCGGGCCGGCTTCGCCGCCTCCCTCGCCGCCTCCCTCACCGCCTCTGTCGCCGCCTCCGGGAGGCGGTCGAACCGTGGTGGGAACCGTGGTGGGAGAGGGTCAGGCCGGCCGGTCCTCCTGGTACCGGGCTCGGTACATGAGATCCACCTCGTGAATGGTGAATCCCAGTCGTTCATAGACCCGCACGGCGGCCGGATTGACGGCATCGACGTAGAGGAGGACGGTCTCCAGTCCGCGCTCGCCCGGGCCGGAACCGGTCAGGTGACGCAGACCCGCCGTGGTCAGCGCGCGGCCGAGGCCGCTGCCCTGCTCCGCCGGGTCCACGCCGACCACGTACACCTCGCCGAGCTCCGGCTCGGTGGCGCCGGCCGGGTGCACCTTGGTCCAGTGGAAGCCGACCGCCCTGCCCTCACGGGTGGCGAGGAAGAAGCCGGCCGGGTCGAACCAGGGCTCGGCGATCCGCTCCGCCAGGTCCTGCTCGGTCCAGGCGCCCTGCTCCGGGTGATGGGCGAAAGCCAGGGCATTCAGCCGCAGCCACTCCGCGTCGTCCTCCCCCGGGCGGAACGTGCGAAGCACGATGCCCTCGGGGACGGCCGCCTCCTCGGTCTGCCGACCGGTGCGGCGCATCTGCCGCAGCTCGCGGACCAGCTCGGCGCCGTACGACTCGGCCAGGTGCCGGGCCGCCGGGTGCCCGCCGTGCACCCAGAAGTCCACCGCGTCGTGCCCCGCCCGGTGGGCCTCCGCCAGTACGGCGTCCACCAGCGGACGGGCCAGACCGCGGCCGCGGGCGGCCGGGTCGACGACCAGCTCGGCGGCCGGGTTGGCGGTCGCGCCCTGCGGGATCTCAAGCTGGCCGTAGCCGAGGACGACTTCGGCTCCGGTTTCGGCTTCCGTCGCGGTCTCGGCTCGCGTCTCGGTTTCGGTTTCGGTTTCGACGAGGTGGATGACGCCCGGGCGCGGGATCTCGGCGGCACGCAGACGCAGTCGGCCCTGCTCGGACACAGCGGCCCGACCGTCCACCGCCTGGGCCTCCTCCAGCACACGGAGGGCGCCGTCACGCTGCCCGGGGTGGAGCACGTTGTCCGCAATGACCGCTGTCTGATCGTCCATGCACTGACGATACGTCGATACGCCCCCGGAAATGCGAAGAACCCCTGATCCAAGTGGATCAGGGGTTCTTCTGAATGATTGTTCGGCGGCGTCCTACTCTCCCACAGGGTCCCCCCTGCAGTACCATCGGCGCTGTAAGGCTTAGCTTCCGGGTTC
>NZ_JBVIRL010000039.1:0-56644 GCF_055576085.1 Kitasatospora sp. NPDC033851
CCACGGCACCGCCGATCGTGCTGCCCTGGAGGGTCCGCCATGACCACCGTCCCCACGTACACTCCGTCCGCAGTCGCCCCCGCCCACGACACCCCCGCGGGGGCCCCCCCCCCCCCCCCCCCCCCCCCCCCGGGGGCGGGCCCCCCCCCCCCCCCCCCCCCCCCCCCCCCCGCCGCGTTCAGGCCGCCACCTCCTTCTGAGCCACCGCTACTTCCGGGCCAGTGCTACTTCCGGGCCAGTGCTACTTCTTGGCCTTCCACACGGCGCCGGTGGCGATCGCCTTCAGCTGCTCCAGGGTGAGCAGCGGCTTCCCGGTCGGGCCCTGGGCGACCATGACCTCGGTGCCGTCCGGGTGCAGGACGTTCACCGTCAGCGGCATCTTCTCCTTGGTGTCCGGGCCGCCCCTGGTGAGCACCTTGTTGCCGTCGGGCAGGGTGAGCGCGTCCTTGAACGCCTGCTGCCCCGGGTTGTCCACGGACTTCGCCCAGTTCTCCACCCGCAGCACCACCGAGCCGGTGGTCTGGCCCTGCGCGAGCTGGAAGGTGGCCACCAGCGGGCTGCCGGTGCGGCCGGTCACGGTCACCCCGGCGGGCAGCAGCCCGGCCAGGGCGGCCTCCCGGTCCGCCAGCGACAGGCCCGGGTCGACCGCCGTCACGTCGATGCCGTCGAACTTGACCGCCGCCACGACCCGGTCCCAGGACTTGTCGACGACGATCGCCTTCAGCTGGTCGAGGGTGAGCGGCGGGGTCGGGCGGCTGTCCGGCGCGCCCTTCTCCTGAGGCGCGTTCCACTCGCTCACGTTGATCTCCCGGCCGTCCGGACCGACCAGCGAGGCGCTCCACTCCTTGGTGTCGGCCCGGTTGTCCGAGTACTCGTACCCCTGCTCGAGCATCAGCTGGGAGCCGTCCGCCAGGGTGGTGACGGCGCAGGAGTCGACCCGGGCGAGCTTGAAGTCCGTCGGGCAGCTGCGCGGCTGCCCCTGACCGGGCCGGTGCTTCTGGATGCCGATCTCGACCAGCGACTTGCCCTGGCCGTCGTCGAAGACCACGTCCGCCCCGACGAAGGTGCCGTTCGCCTTGTCGTCGTCGGTGCCGCGGCCCTTCGCGTCGGTGGTCTCGCCCTTGGGCAGCAGGGCCCGGAAGGTCGCCAGCACCTCGTCACCGCTGATCACGGTCGGGGCCGAGGACCCCGCCGTCGTCGGCGTGGCCGCAGGACTTCCGCTGCCACTGCCGGCGGCGGCCGTCGGGGCGGAGGCCGCGGCCACGGTGCCCGCGCCCTTCGCCCCCGGAGCACCGGCCAGGTACACCGCGCCGGTGCCCACCAGGGCCAGCGCGGCCGCGCCGCCCACCACGGCGGCGGTCGAGCGGCGGCGCCAGCGGCGGCGCCCGCGCTGGTAGCCGCCCGCGACCAGCTCGGCCTGCTCGGTGCGGAAGCCTTCACCCGTACGGGTGAGGGCGTAGAGAAGATCGTCCTCGAACTTGTCCGGCTCGGGCATGGGTGTTCACCGTCTCCTTGCGTCACGGGCAGTATTTGAAAGGGAGGGCCACCGACCGCCACGTCGCCCCGGGAGGGCCACCGACCGCCACCGCCCTCAGCGGGTGGCGAGCTCGCCCAGTGAGTCGCCGAGCAGGGTGCGCAGCCGGGCCAGCGCCCGGGTGGTGCGGGTCCGGACGGCGCCGGAGGACACCCGCATCACGTCGGCGGTCTCCTCGACGCTGCGGTCCTCCCAGTAGCGCAGCACCAGGACGGCGCGGTCCTTGGGCGGCATCCGGCCGAGTGCGTCGAGGAGGGTCAGCCGCAGGCTGCTGTCGGTGTCCTGCCCCGCCGCCTCCGGAAGGGCGTCGGTGGGGCGCTCGCCGCTGGAGCGTCGGCGCTGCTGGGCGAGGAACGTGCGCACCATGACGGTGTGGGTGTAGGCCGCCGGGTTGGCGATCCGGTCCCGGCCGCCGGTGAAGGCGCTGCGCCGCCAGAGCACGTACATCCGCCCGAGGGCCTCCTGGACGAGGTCCTCGGCGTAGTGGGTGTCACCGCTGGTGAGCAGGCAGGCCGAGCGGTACAGGTGGCCGGTGCGGCCTGCGACGAGTTCCAGGAACTCGGCGTCCTTGGCCTCCCGGCCCGCCCCGATCCACCCCATGCGCGCTGCCCCCCGCGGTCCGCCCTCCCTGACACTTCATCGATGCGGTGGGCGGGCGGCGGTGTTACAGCCGTTCCGGAGGAACTTTCGAGACGTCCCGATCGGTGGGGCCCCGATCGGCCGCGGCACGATCGGCCGCGCCCGGGTCAGTCGCGTCCGGCTCGGTCGCGGCCGGGTCAGTCGCGTCCGGCTCGGTCGGCGGACTTGCGCCGGTGGTCGCGCAGCACCACGCCGCCACCGATCAGCAGGGCGACCAGCAGCGCGCCGACGCCGAGGACGTACGTCGCGGTGCGGCCGTCGCGGTCGGCCTGGGTCTCTCCGAGGCCGACCGGCCGCGGCACGATCGGCGCGGAGGCGAGCTGCACCGGGGCGTCCGGGGTGGGGGCGGACGGCGCGTCGTCGGGGGCCGTGGTGACGGCCTTGACCGGGTCCACCACGCCCCAGCCGACGAACTGGTCCGGGTCGCGCTGGGTGCGCTGGGCGGTCTGCTCGATCCAGGCCCGCACCTGGGCCGGCGACCAGCCCGGGTGCGCGCCGAACAGCAGCGCGGCCAGCCCGGAGACGTACGGGGCGGCGAAGCTGGTGCCGTTGTCCACGCACTGCCCGCTCCCGGGCACGGTGGAGAGCATGTCGACGCCGGGCGCGGCGACCTTCACGAAGGAGCCGTACTGGGAGAACGGGGCGCGCTCGTTGTTGCGGTCTGAGGCACCGACGGCCAGCACGGTCGGGAAGGCGCCCGGGTAGGTGTCGCCTTCCTTGCCGTCGTTCCCGGTGGAGGCGACCACCACGGTGCCGGCTTGCTCGGCGGTCTGGATCGCGGCCTTCAGCTCCTGGAAGCCGCCGAAGTGGGCGTCGCCCGCGCCGCGCACGTCCTGGGAGATGTTGATGACCTTGGCCTTGGCCGCGACCGCCTCCTGGATGGCCTTCACGAGCGTGGAGACGTCGCCGTTGCCCTCGCTGTCGTTCTGCCGGATCGAGTAGATCTGCGCGTCGGGGGCCAGGCCGACGAACCCGGTCTTGTCGTTGCGGCCGGCCGCGATGATGCCCGCCACCTTGGTGCCGTGGCCGACCGGGTCGTCCTTGGCGGTGCCTCCGACCGGCTGCTTGGTCTCCTTGTCGACCAGCAGGTTGGAGCCCTGCACGACCTTTCCGGCCAGCTGCGGGTTCCGGTCGTCCACACCGGTGTCGATGACCGCGACCAACACGCCCTTGCCGGTGGTCCGCCCGCCCTGCCACAGCTCGTCCAGCAGCAGGCGCTGCAGCGACCACGGCACGGTCTGCACGTCGGGCGCGTTCTTGGGGCAGTCGCCCGCGGCGGCCAGCCCGGTTCCGCTGTCGGCGTACGCCGGGGCGGCGAGCGGGCCGCCCAGCACCGCGAGCGCGGCCAGTGCCGCAGCCGTCTTCCGGTACCCGCGTCCGGACACCCTGCCACCCCTCATGTCGTCTACCCGTGCCACGCGCCGAAGGGCGGGTGCCCGGAGTCCGGGTACCCGCCCCCTGTCGTTCCCGCTGGGGGAACGCCTGGTCAGTGCCAGAGCTTGGCGTTGCTGTCCTCGGTGGTCCGGTAGCTCTGCGCGGCGTTCTCCAGCGAGGTCGCGATCTGCGTGCAGGCCGAGTGCAGGTCGTTGGCCGCCGAGTCCCAGTTGGCCTGCTGGACCTTGTAGCCCTCCTGGGCCTTGCCCTGCCAGCTCTGGGCGATGCGGGTGACGTCCTTCTTCAGGTCGCTCAGCAGCTGCTCGATGCGGGCCGCCGAGGCCTTGACCTCTTCGGCGGCGTGGTGAACGGTCTCGAAGTTGACGAGAATGTGGTCGGACACGTTGTCTCCCTTGACGAGGGTGCGGAGCGTCCCGCGGTCAGTGGCGGACACCCCGCCGAGCGGCGGTTCGGAACAGACCGGTGATCAGCGCGCTTGCGGCGATCAGCCCTGGGAGTCGGCGAACATCGCCTTCTGCTCTTCCTCGGTGCTCGCGTAGTGCTTGGTGGTCTGCTCGATCGCGTGCTTGATCGCGGACAGCGACTCCTTGAGCTTCGCGATGTCCCCGTTGACCCGGTTCTGCAGGTTCGTGTAGGCGGTCGCCGCCTGACCCTGCCAGCCGCTGGTGATGCCCGTGACCGTGCTGTTCAGCTTGTTCTTCTCAGCCTCGATCTTGCCGATCGCCTGCTCGATCTGATTGGCGAAAGCCAGCATCTCCTGAGCAGTCATCGTGAACTGACCCTGAGCCATGCTCCACCGTCCCCCATGAGACAACATTGCGTACACGGAGAGCCCCGAAGGGCCCCACCGCCGCATCACCTGTGTGATGCCCAGCAGCACTGTAGTCGGCACACGCAGCTCGCCCAACACCGAGCACTGAGTAGTTACCAGACCATGACACTGCGGCCAATTCCTTTGCCGCGCTTGGCCGGTCAGGCGTTTTGCGGCTGGACGGCGCTCTTCGCGGTCAGCGGCGGGCCGGCCGGCACCAGGTCCGACCACTCGTGCGGCACCGGCAGCGGCCGGATCCCCTGGTAGCCCAACCGGGCCTGGTTGCCGCCGGTTTCGTCCTGCTGCTGACCCGGCTGCTGGCCGGACTGCTGGTCCGGCGACGCCGGGGTCGGGGTGCCCGGCTGCGGGGCCGGCGTCTTCGGGGCGCCGCTCTGGCCGGGCTGCGCACCCGGCGCGGGGGTGGCGCCGCGGCCGCCGTCACCGTTGGCCGGGACGGCGTACCGCAGCCCCGTCTCGGTGATCAGGAAGTCGGTGCCGGAGCCGCCGGTGGTGTTGTTCAGCGCGCGGTAGAACAGGCCGTGACCGGGCGTCACGTACGCGGCGCCGGCACCGTTGTTGTACTGCGCGGGGTACGAGGTCCCGGCCCAGACGCTGCGCTTGGGCGTCTTGCCGTCCTCGGCGACGCCGTCGAAGGTGCTGCACACGACCAGCCGGGCGCCCTGGCGGTCCTGCCAGTTGTTCACCGGCGCACCGGACTTCATCGGCCAGTCGGCCACGGTGCCCGGCAGCGGCGTCTCGCTGCCGACCTGGGACTGGTCGGCCGGGGTCATCTCGTCACTGCGCGGCTTCTTGTCCTGGTCGTACTTGTAGAGCATCTGGAACGCCGGGTTCTGCCGGATCAGCTCCGCCTGGAACGGGGTGACCAGGAAGAGCCGGTCCTTGCCGACCACGTACTGGCGGTCCTGGTAGTGCACCAGCCGGCCGATCCGGCGGTCGGCGGCGTTCCCCAGCTGCACCGTGGAGTTGGGGTTCGGGCTGTCGGCCATCTCCGCGATCTGCGGGAAGGTGATCGGGGTGCCGTTGACCAGGGTGTCCAGCCAGTCCCGCTTGACCCGCTGCGGCACCGCGTTGGGCCCGAAGACCGCGGTGATCAGCGACTTGCGCTCCTTGTCGTCCGACTGCGGGGAGCCGATCTCGTGCTTGCGGCCCTGCGCGTCGACCAGGTAGACCTTCGCCCCCGAGGCGGCCTGCTGACCCGGCGCCGGCGCGGCCGAAACCTGCTGCTCGTCCGCCTGCTGCACCAGCATCAGCTGGTCCGGGCCGAGCATCCGGTCCTTGGCCGCCAGCGTCGCCGCGTCCGGGCCGGCCGTCACGAACACCGCCTGGTTGACGGTCTCCTGCTTCTCGTCCGAGCCCGGGCGGTCACAGACCGCCCACTTCATCGACTGGCTCGCGTTGTCCTTGGTCGGCAACTTGTCCGGCGCGTACGGGATACCGATGGTCGGACCGTGGTTGGGGTACCGGTCGAGCACCCCGTCGTCGACCACCACGACCTTGGCGTCGACGGGCAGCACCAGCCGCGCCGAGGACATGTTGAGCACCTGGTGCAGCCGCTTGGTCGTGCCGTCCGGGTCGGTCAGCACCACGTACCGGGTGGTCGACTGCTTGCCCTGGATGATGTTCTTGCCGTCGTCCCACTTCAGCGGGGCACTGGGCTTGAACACCCCCCAGACCCCGAACCCGGCCACGACCACGGCGCCGGCCAGGATGCTCGGGAGCACCGCCTTCACCGGACGCGGCGCGTCCTCGTCACTCCCGCCGCCGGCGGGCAGCAGAAAGGCGCCCACCGTTCGCTTGCGGGCGAAGGTGTACGCGTTGAGCTCGTCCCGGCGCGATGCCATCCTCGTCGTCCCCCTAGTCAGACGTTGTCGGACGTTGTCAGACCGACCTGCCCCGTGGTCCACCCGCCGGGCGCGAACCGGTGCGAACCCTCTACGATGCGGCAGCAGACGGTGAGTACGGTACGGGTACGGTCCGCGAACCAGCCAGCCGGGCCGCGACAAAGGATCAGAGAGGGCCACCGGGGGATGCCAAGCCAGACCGCTCCAGGACGCCGGCGCAGCGCGGGCGGCGGGAGGTCGCGCCGGTCCGGCCGGCCGCAGCGCGGCGGCCGAGCCGCCGAGGCGGGGCCCGTCCAGTCACCGCCGAACGCGGGTGGCGGCGGTGCCGTCCAGGTCCGCGTCAATCCCCGACCCGGGCTGCTCGGCGGCCGGTTGAAGCTCCAGCAGCTCGTCCTGGTCGAGGTCGCGGTGGCACTGGTCGCGGTCGGCTGGACCATCAGCCGCCCGGTCGCGGCCGGCTTCGGCGCGGTCGCGCTGGTGCTGCTCGTCCTCGCCGCCATCCCGGTGCGCGGCCGTACCATCCCCGAGCTGCTCCGGGTGCGCTCCGCCCTCAAGTCCCGCCGCAAGCAGGCCCGTACGCTGCTGCCGCCGGCCGGCACCGACCCGGCACTGGCGCCGGCGCTGGAGCTCGAACCGGGGCTGCGCACCTGCACCCACGCCACCGAGGCCGAGTTCGGCGGCCGCCCGGTGCGCCGCGAGACCGGAATGGTCGGCGACGGCACCTTCCTCAGCTCGGTCCTGCTCGTCCAGGCCAAGGACCAGCCGCTGCGCCCGGTGCGCACCGCGCTGCCGCTGCCGCTGGACGTGATCTGCTCGGCCCTCACGGTGGACGACATCACCCTGGAGTCGGTGCAGCTGGTCCAGCACACCCAGCCCGCCCCGGCCCCGCACCTGCCCGAGCAGTCCCTGGCCGCCCGCGCCTACCGCGAGCTGCCGGACGGCACCTCCACCCCCGGGCTGCGGCTGACCTGGATCGCCCTCAAGCTCGACCCGGAACGCGCGGCGACCGCCGTCCGGGCCCGCGGCGGCGGCGAGGATGGCGCCCGCAAGGCGCTGCAGCGGGTGACCGACCAGCTGGCCGGCCGGCTCAACAGCGCCGGCTTCAACGCGACCGTGCTGGACGAGCGCGAGCTGATCGCCGCCCTGTCCATCTCCGCCTGCGCCAACCCGATCGCGGTAGCCGGCCGCCAGGGCACCGGCAGCGGCGGCGGCACCAACCGCCGCACCCAGGAGGGCAACCGGTTCTGGCGGATCGACGACCGCTGGCACACCACCTACTGGATCTCCCGCTGGCCGCAGCTCAGCCGCCCCGGCGGCGCCCCCGGCCGGATCGCCGCACCGGACCTGGTCAACCTGATGACCGGATCCCCGGCCCTGGCCAGCACCTTCAGCCTGACCGCCGGACACGGCACCGGCGACTCGGTGACCGTCAGCGGGCACCTGCGGGTGACCGGGCGCAGCGAGAGCGAGGTCGGCCAGGTCGGCCGCCAGGTGGAGACCCGGGCGCAGAGCGCCGGCCTCGGCCTCGTCCGGCTCGACCTGGAGCAGGCCCCCGGCATGCTCGCCACCCTGCCGCTGGGAGGAGCGTCCTGATGGCGTACCAGAGCTATCCCGCCGTCGGCCCGCAGCCCGGCGCCGAGCAGCGCCGGACCCGGCCGCGGATCCTGCCCGGCTTCGGGCTGCGCGGCCCGCGCCGGGAGAAGCACGTGCTCGAACCCGCCGACCTCGCCGCGCTGGCCTTCCCGGTCGGCGACGACGGCGTGGTCATCGGCGTCGACCCGCAGGGACTGCCCGCGGTGCTCGGCCTCTTCCGCCCCAGCGCGTACGACCTGGTGCTGGTCGGCGGCATGTGGACGGCGCAGGTCATCGCGCTGCGGGCGGCCGCGATCGGCGCCCGGGTCGCGGTGGAGACCGCCCGCGGGCAGCTGTGGGGCCCGATGGCGCAGGCCGCCGGCGGCGGGCAGCCGTGCGTGACGATCCACCAGGTCGGCAGGCTCGGCCCGCAGGGCGCCTCGGTGGCCTCGCCGGTGCTGGTGGTGCGCGACCTCGGCGCCCGTCCGCCGCGCAGCCGGCTCTCCGCCGCGCCCTGGCAGACCACCCTGACGCTGCTGCCGTACCTGGGCCCGAACGCCGCCCGGGTGCTCAACGCGGCCGACCTGGTCGGCGTGCAGCGGATCTCCCCGCAGGAGGCGGAACTGACCGGCCGGGTGCTGTCGCTCCCGCCGGAGGACGTGGCCACGCTGCCCACCCTCGGCGACGACCTCACCCTGTGGGCGACCCGGATGCGGCGCCAGTACGTACGGGCCGTGGCCGGACAGGCCGAGCAGCAGGTGCTCGGCGGCCCGCGCCGGATGGACTGACCGGACGGACTGAGCCGCGGCTCGCCGCACCCGGCGGGCCGCCGCGGAACCGAAGCCGCCTTCAACGGGGGTTGCCGTACGGCCTAGTCTTTGATGCGGCAACGGCACCGCTGAACAAGCGGCGGCGAACACGAGGGAGCCAGAGTGAGTAGCGATCGGGACGGCGTCTACGTCGGCGACAACGCGGCAGAGGACGACGACGACTGGTCGGACGCGCCTGACTACACTCCCCCGTCCTGGTACGTGCAGACGGAGGCCCCGGCGGCTCCGACGGCTCCCATGGCCGCGGCGGCCCCAACGGCCTCGGCGGCGGCACCGGTGAGCCCGGCCGCCGGTCCGGCCGACGCGCTCAAGTCCATGCCCGCGCCCGCTGCGGAGACGGCGTACCCGGCCGCCCCGGCTCCGGTGGCGGCGCAGGCTCCGGCGCAGGTCCAGGCTCCGGCCCCGTACCAGGCCCAGGATCCGACGGCCGCCCCGGTCCCGACTCCGACGGCCGAGGCCGCGCCGATCGCCGCGCCTGCCGCCGCCCCGGCGCCCGTGCAGGCCGAGGCCCAGCACGTCCCGTTCCCGACGGCCTCCCCCGCGCCTGTTCCCGCGCCCGTTCCCACCCCCGAGCAGCCGCAGCCCGCCGCCCCGGCCTGGCCGACGGCGGAGGCCCTGGCGCAGCCGCCCGCGCCCCAGCCGTACCCGGCGGCCCCGATGCCCCCCGCGACCGCGCAGCCGGGGCAGCCCGTCCCGCCGCAGTCGTACGCGCAGCCGCCCGCCCAGCCGGTCCCGCCGCAGAACCCCCAGAACCCCCAGAGCCCGCAGGACCAGCAGGCCGCCTGGGATCCGCAGGCCGCGTGGGCGGCCCAGCAGGCGGCGGCCCAGGCCCAGCCTGCCCCCGCCGCCCAGCAGCAGCCCGTCCCGGCCCCGCAGCCTGTTCCGGCCCCGCAGCCCGGCCCGGTGGACCCGCGCCAGGGTGGGTGGCCGCAGCCCGCCGCGTACCAGCAGCCGGGCCAGCCGCAGCCCGCGCAGCCCCAGCCCGGCCAGCCGCTCCCGGGCCAGCCCGTCCAGCCGCAGCAGGCGCAGCCGCCGGGCCCCGCGCAGCCGTGGCAGCAGCAGCCGCCGGCGTCGCAGCCCGCCGCGTTCCAGCAGTCCGCCGCCCCGCAGCAGACCGCGCACGGCGCGCCGCTCGGCTACACCGCCGCCGTCGAGCTGTCCTCGGACCGGCTGCTGCGCAGCCAGCCCAAGCAGCAGCGCCAGCAGCCGCGGTTCCAGTTCGGCGGCAAGGCCGCGGCGGCCGAGAAGGCCCGCCGGCTGGAGATCATCCGCACCCCGGTGATGAGCTGCTACCGGATCGCCGTGATCAGCCTCAAGGGCGGGGTCGGCAAGACGACGACCACCACCGCGCTCGGCGCGACCCTGGCCAGCGAGCGCCAGGACAAGGTGATCGCGATCGACGCCAACCCGGACGCCGGCACCCTGGGCCGCCGGGTCAAGCGCCAGACCGGCGCGACCATCCGCGACCTGGTGACGGCCATCCCGCACCTGCGCAGCTACATGGACATCCGTCAGTTCACCTCGCAGGACCTGAACTCGGGCCTGGAGATCCTGGCGAACGACGTCGACCCGGCGGTCTCCACCACCTTCAACGACTCGGACTACCGCCAGGTCATCGACGTGCTGGGCCGCCAGTACCCGATCATCCTGACCGACTCCGGCACCGGCCTGCTGTACAGCGCGATGCGCGGGGTGCTGGACCTGGCCGACCAGCTGATCATCGTCTCCACCCCCAGCGTGGACGGCGCCTCCAGCGCCTCGACCACCCTGGACTGGCTCTCCGCGCACGGCTACGCGGATCTGGTGCAGCGCAGCATCACGGTGGTCTCCGGGGTTCGCGAGACCAGCAAAATGATCAAGGTCGAGGACATCGTCGCGCACTTCCAGACCCGCTGCCGCGGCGTGGTCGTGGTGCCGTTCGACGAGAGCCTGGCGGCCGGCGCCGAGGTCAACCTCGACATGATGCGGCCCAAGGTCCGCGAGGCGTACTTCGAGCTGGCCACCCTGGTCGGCGAGGACATCATCCGGGCCCAGCAGGCCGCCGCCCAGCAGTCCACCTGGCAGCAGCCGCAGGCCCCGCAGCCGCAGCCCTACCAGGGCCAGGCCGCGCAGGCCCCGCCGCCCGCCCCCGGTGCGCCGTGGGCGCCGCAGCCCGGCCAGGCCCCGCCGCCCCCGCCCGGGTACGGCTACCCGCAGCAGCAGCCCTGGCCGCCGCAGCAGGGCGCTCCACAGCCCAACCCGGGCTACGGCTACCCGTCCGCCCAGGGGCAGCCGCCGGTGCCCGCCCCGCCCGCCGAGCCGGACGGGTACCGGCCCCCGCCGCCGGGCTACGGCTACCCGCCGCAGGCACCCCAGCAGTGACGACACGGAAGGGCCCGCCGACACCAGTCGGCGGGCCCTTCCGGCGTCACCGGGGCTCAGGCGCCCCTGCCGAAGCTTCGCTCCGCTCGGTCAGATCCCGTCGGTCAGCTCGCGGGCGCGCTTGACGTCGTCGGCCATCCGGTCCAGCAGCGCCTCGATGGAGTCGAACTTCTCCATCCCGCGCAGGTAGGCCAGGAAGTCCACCGCGACGTGCAGCCCGTACAGGTCCAGGCCGACCCGGTCGATGGCGTACGCCTCGACGGTGCGGGCGGTGCCGTCGAAGGTCGGGTTGGTGCCGACCGAGATCGCGGCCGGCATCCGCTCGCCGTCCGCGGTCAGCCAGCCCGCGTACACGCCGTCGGCCGGGACCGCGCTGTGCGGGACGGTCTCGACGTTGGCGGTCGGGAAGCCCAGCTCGCGGCCGCGCTGCGCGCCGCGCACCACCTCGCCCTCGACCCGGTGCGGGCGGCCCAGCACCTCGTTGGCGCCCGCCATGTCCCCGGCCTCGACCAGCCGGCGGGTCAGGCTGGAGGAGAACGGCTGGCCGTCCCCGGCCGTGCCGCACACCTGCAGGTCGATCAGCTCGACCTCGTAGTCGTCCGCCCGGCCCAGCTCGGCGAGCAGCGCGACGTCCCCCGCGGCCTTGTGCCCGAAGCGGAAGTTGGGGCCCTCGATGACGACCCGCGCGTGCAGCGCGTCCACCAGGACCTGCCGGACGAAGGTCTCCGGGGACTCCTTCGAGAACTCGGTGGTGAACGGCAGCACCAGCACCGCGTCCACCCCGAGCTCCGCGATCAGCTCGGCCCGGCGCGGGTGCGGCGCGAGCAGCGGCGGGTGGCTGCCCGGGCGGATGACCTCACGCGGGTGCGGGTCGAAGGTCACCACGACCGAGGGCAGGCCGAGTTCGCGGGCGCGCTCGACCGCCCGTCCGATGATCAGCTGATGCCCGCGGTGCACCCCGTCGAACGAGCCGATGGTGACGACGCTGCGTCCCCAGTCACCGGGGATCTCCTCCAGGCCACGCCAGCGCTGCACCTGACCGCTCCTTGTTCCGTACGGCGCGTACCCTCTGTACGCTCAAACGCTCAAAACCCGAACCCCTATAGCGTGCCATGCGCCTGCCCCGGCTCAGGCACCGGAATACGGGTTGAGCGCACCGGCGGCCGTACGACCCGCTCCGGCGAGGTCCGCTCGGCCTCCGCGGCGGCGTACTGCGGGTCCCGTCCGGCCGCCGTCAGGGCCCACATCCGGGCCAGCCGGGGGCCGTCCGGCGCGGTCGGGGCGGCGTCGCGCGGCCACCGGGCGAGCAGCCGGGCGAAGGCCGCGGAGCGTCCGGCGCAGCGCACCAGCAACTCGTCGGCACCCGGCAGCGCGGCGGCCGTCCGGGCCAGCACCGCGCGGGCCCGGGCCGGATTCTCGGCCGCGCAGTGCTCGGCCAGCCGCTCCACGGCGGCGGCCAGCACCACCGGGTCGGCCTCGGTGGCGAGCAGGATGTCCAGCAGCTCGCAGCGCAGCGCGTCCGCCGCCGGGTCGGCCACCGGGACGGACAGCGCCTCGGCGAACGGCCGCCGCACCGCCGCCGTCCGGGCGGCCAGCGCGGTGCCGAGCAGCACCCGCAGCTCCAGCCGGTCGGCCGGGCCGACGGCCGCGGTGCGCCCCAGCCGGCGGCCGAGGTAGTCGACGGCGACCGGCCCGGCCAGCCCCGGGTGCGCGCGCAGCAGCCGGGCGGCCAGTTCGGCGCCCCGCCGGACGGCCACCGGGGCGGCGGCGTCGGCCAGCACCCGCAGCGTCTCGGCGGTGGCCGTGCCGGGCGCCGCCAGCCGGTCGGCGAGTGCGGCCAGGACGGGCTCCGGGTCGCTCTCCAGGGCCGGGGCGAGCGCCCTCGGGGTGAGGAAGGCGTCACCGCCCGCCCGGTGCAGGGCGAGCGCGGCCGGGAGGTGCTCGGCCCGGGTCGCCGGGTCGCCGACCAGCAGGGCCAGCGCCGCGCCGTGCAGGCCGGGCTCGTCCTCGCGGGCGAGCAGGGTCAGCGCGGTGAACCTCAGCAGTTCGGCCGCGGCCCCGGTCGCGTACGGGGCGGTCCGCAGCGCGTGCACGGCGGCCGCGACGTGCCGCTCGGGCCGCCGGTCGTGGCTCCAGCGGTCCACCGCGCGGCAGAGCGCGGACGGCTCCTCGGCGGCGAGCACGGTGAGCAGCGCGTCGGCCCTCGGGTGTGCGGCGTCGGCCAGCGCGTCGGCCAACTCGTCCAGGGCGAGCCAGCGGTGGGCGTGCAGCAGGTCGTGCGCGAGGTCGGCCACGGTGCAGCCGGGGCGGCCCGGCAGGCCGCGCGGGTCGTCGAACCAGGCGCACAGCAGCGGGAACACCGCGACCGGATCGTTCCGCAGCCGCTCCGCCACCGCGCCGAGGAACCGCTGCCCGGGGCCGTCGGCCGCCACCAGCGTTCGCAGCAGGGCGAGTTCGGCCTCGAGCGGCAGGCCGAGGCCGGTCCAGAACGCCGGGCCGAAGCGGCCGAGCCCGGCGGCCGGGAGCGCCGCCGCCCCGACCGCCGCCCCACCCGGAGCCCCGCCCGCCGCAGCAGCCCGTTCGGCGATCCGGCCGGCCAACTGGTCGAGCAGCGCCCGGTGTTCGGCCCGGTCCGGGCTGGCGGCCAGGCCGGCGGTGAGCAGCCGCCCCGCCCACCAGGCGGGTTCACTGCCGGGCGGGCGCAGGTCCAGCGCGCGCCAGATCCGGTGCAGCCACGGGTCCAGGGCGGGCGCGCCCCAGGTCTCGGCCACCCGGCGCAGTGCGGCGGCGACCGGGCCGATCCGGTGCCGGGGGACGGTGTTCGCCCCCGCGGCCCGGCCGGGCCCCACCGTTGCGTCGGCGGGCGTGGGGGGCGAGGCGGGCGTGGGGGGCGTGTCCTCGGCCTCGCCGAGCAGCAACCGCAGCGCCGCGTCCAGGTCCAGGTGCAGGCCCTGCAACCAGTCGGCGAACTCCCCGTGCGCGAACCGGTATCCGGGCCCGGCGGGCACGAACAGGCCCTCGGCGAGCACCGCCGTGGCCCAGCCGCCGTCGACCGGGAACAGTTCCTCGAAGGCGGCCCGGCCGAGCCCGCCCGGCTCGCTGCCGAGCATCCGCCGGGCCGCCTCGTGGACCCGGCCCGCCACCGCCGCGGCGAGCCGGCGCACCCGCCCGTGGCGCGGTCCCACCGGTCGGGCAGCGCCCCGGCGGTGCGCGCCCGGGCGGCGAGGGCGGCCGTCCTCGGCCAGCCGTTGGGCCACCCGCAGGCAGCGCAGGTCCAGGAAGGCGCCGAACAGCTCGCCCCGGCGCACCGGCCCGTCATGCAACCCCTCGGCCCACAGCTCCCCGGCCAGCCGGACGGCCAGCGGGTGCCGGGCGTCCTCGGCGGCGGCCGGGCGGCCGGGCGGCAGCCCGTAGCGGCGGCGCACCCGCTCGGCGGCCTCGACCGGCAGCGGGCCGAGCCGGTGCCCGGCCAGGCTCGGCCCGCCCGGGCCGCCGCCGTCCATCCGCACGGTGGGGGCGCTGCTCAGGTCGCCGTCCGGGTGCGCCTCCTCCGCGCGGCCCGCGCCGAACGTGCCGCTCCCCCAGGTCTCGGCGGCCAGCCGCTCCCAGAGTTCCTCGCCGCAGGCGGTCAGCAGCCGCGCCCCGCAGCCGGTCAGCCACTGCCCGGCGCCGCGCAGCCAGCGCGCGTCCAGCCGCGCCGGGGCCTCCTCCGGGCCGTCCAGGACGACCAGCAGCGCCCGCCCGGCCGCCGCGCACAGCGCCGCCACCGGCTCGGGCGCGGGCGCCGGGGTGCCCAGTTCGGCCGCCGCCGCGGCCAGCGCCCGCTCCACCGGTTCGGCGAGCGAACGGTCCTCGGCGCGCAGGTCGGCGCCGCGCAGCCAGAGGGTGGGCAGCGGGTGGGCGCCGCCGGAGCGGCGGGCGGCCAGCGCGGCCAGTTCGGTGGAGCGCCCGCTGCCGGGGGCACCGACCAGCGCGGTGACGGTCGCGGCCGGCTCGTCCCCGGCCAGGCCGTCCGGCCGGTCCACCCGGTCCGCGGCCAGCCCGGCCACCCGCCCCGGTCCGGCGCCGGCGGCCGCGAGCTGGGCCGCGGTCAGCCGCAGCACCCCGGCCAGGTTGAGCGCCGGCCCGTACGCGGGCACGGCCGCCGCGTTGCGGGCCAGCAGCCCGGCCAAGGCCTCGGCGACCTCCACCCCACCGCCGGCAGCCACCGCCGGCAGCGCCCCGCCGTGCTGCGGGCCCCGGAGGGCGGGCGCGGCCAGCGCGACCACCGCCCCGCTGCGGGCGTCCAGCACCGGCGAGCCGGCCGGCACCACGACGCCGCCGACCACCGGCATGTCCAGCAGCAGCACCCCGCCCCGCCGGTGCCCGCCGTACCCGGCGCCGGTGACCCCGAGCAGCCCGCAGCGCAGTGCGACCGCCCGGCCGTCCTCGCCCGCCAGCGCGGGCAGCAGCACCTCGTGCCCGCCCCCGAGGGCGGCCACCGGCAGCGGCGGCACCGGCAGCCCGCCGACCGCGTCGGTGCGCAGCAGCGCGAGCCCGTGCTCGGGCAGCAACAGGACGGCGTCCGGGCCGAGCACCCTGGTCTGTCCGCCGGGGGTGTGCAGGACGACCCGGTCCAGCCCGGCCACGCTCTCGTGCGCGGTGAGCACCCCGCCCTGCGGGTCGGCGACGAACCCTAAGCCGTGCAGCCGCCCGTTGAGGTCGCGGATCCGCAGCAGGTACCGCCCCGGATCGCCCTCCAGAAACCCCGGCATGAGTGCCCCTTCGCCCGTCGCTCGCCCACCGCCGGGAGCCTGCCCGCCGGGGCGGCGCCCCGACCGCGCCCACGCCGCTCACCACGGGCGTTCACCTCGCGCGCTCCCTCGTGCGGGTGACCTTTCCCGGTCGGGTGATGGGGCCCCCGGAAAGCGGAGATCCCCCGTCGGGAGGACTCCCGACGGGGGATCTCGAGCGGCACTGCGGGCCGTCAGCCGACGGCGGCGCCAAGGGCGGTCAGCCGACGAACACCGCGACCGGCTTCGCCTGCCCGTCCTTCTCCTCGACCAGGGCGAGGAAGCGCCCGTCCGGCCCGAACACCGCGATCGGCCCGTCCACGCCCAGCCCGGGCGCCTTGAGGCGGGAGCCGTGCGACAGCTTCTGCGCCGAGGCCTCGTCCAGGTCCCAGCGCGGGAAGGCGGCCGCCGCGGCCTCCGCGATCGGCAGCACCTCCAGCCCCGTGGCGGAGTCGCCGGTGACGGTGGCCTCGAGCTGCTCCAGGGTGCGCGCCGACTCCACCCCGTACGGCCCGACCTTGGTGCGCCGCAGCGCGGTCAGGTGCCCGCCGACGCCCAGCCCGGCGCCCAGGTCCCGGGCCAGCGCCCGGATGTAGGTGCCGGAGGAGCACTCGACGGTCACGTCCAGGTCGATCACCGGTGTGCCGTCCTCGGCGACCGCCGGGCGCTGCTCGTGCACGGTGAAGGAGTGGATCGTGGTCGGCCGGGCCGCGAGTTCGAAGTCCTCGCCCTCGCGCACCCGGGCGTACGAGCGCTTGCCGTCGATCTTGATCGCGCTGACCTTGGACGGCACCTGCATGATCTCGCCGGTGAGTGCCGCGATCCCGGCGTCGATCGCCTCCCGGGTGACGGCGTCGGCCGGGGTCGAGGCGGTGATCTCGCCCTCCCGGTCGTCGGTGACAGTGGTCTGGCCGAGCCGGACGGTCGCCTCGTACGTCTTGGCGGTGAGCATCAGGTGGCCGAGCAGCCGGGTGGCCCGCTCGACACCGATCACCAGTACGCCGGTGGCCATCGGGTCCAGCGTGCCGGCGTGCCCGACCTTCCGGGTCCCGGCCAGCCACCGCATCTTGGCGACGACCCCGTGGGAGGTGATGCCCTCGGGCTTGTCGACGATCACCAGGCCGTCCGGGCCGGTGCCTTTGCGCTTCATCGGGTTCTTTCTCTCAAAGCGTCGGACCTGAAAGCGTCGGAAAACGTCAGGAGATGATCAACGTACCGGCCGCAGCGCGTCCCGGAACCGCTCGACCACGCCGGCCACGTCCTCCCGGACGCTGAATCCGGCCGCGTAGACATGCCCCCCGCCGCCCAGTTCGGCGCAGGCCGCGGCGACGTCCACCGCCCCCTTGGAGCGCGAGGAACCGCGCAGCGTGCCGTCCGGGTCCTGCTTGAGCACCAGCGCCACCTCGGCCTCGGCCGGGCGGCGCAGGATGTCGATCAGCCCCTCGATCTCCTCGACCGTGACGCTGAACAGCGCCAGGTCCTGGTACGGCACCCAGGTCCACACCAGGCCGAGGCCGCCGGCCGCCTCCGGCTCGTAGACGGCCCGGTCGAGCGCGCCCGCGAGCACCTTGAGGTAGCCGAAGGAGGAGGTGTCCCACAGCTGCCGGGAGATCAGGTCGTGCCGGATGCCGGTGGCCAGCAGCCGGCCGGCGAATTCGTGGGTGGCGGGCGTGGTGGCCCGGTACCTGAACGAGCCGGTGTCGGTGGCGACGCCGGTGTAGAGGCAGGTGGCCAGGTCCCGGTCGAGTTCGACGCCGAGCCGGCGCAGCAGTTCGTCGACCAGCACGGCGGTGGCCGGCGCGGCCGGGTCGATCAGCTGGTGGGTGCCGAAGCCCGGGTTGGAGGCGTGGTGGTCGAACACCACCAGGACGGGCGCGGCGAAGGCCTTGTCGTGCAGCAGGCCGAGCCGGCTCTCCGCGGCCACGTCGAAGCAGAGCACCAGCTCGGGCACGTCCGGCACCTCGGCGGCCGGCACGATCAGCTCCTGGCCGGGCAGGAAGGACAGCGACTCGGGCACGATCTGCGGGTCGTCACCGAAGGAGACCCGCACCTGCTTGCCGAGCGCGCGCAGCGCCAGCGCGGCCGCCAGCGAGGAACCCAGCGCGTCGCCGTCCGGGCAGATGTGGCAGATCAGGTCGATCGAACGGGCTCGCCCGATCTCCGCCACCACCTGCTGCCAGAGCAGCTCGAACCCGCTCTCCTCGGCGCGCGGCCCCGGAAGCGCCGCGAGGGCACCCTCCACCGTGCTGGTGGAAGACGCCCCCGTGGTCGTTCCGGCTCGCGAGGCGGCCTGCGCCGGCTCACCCGCCATGACTACTCGTCCTCGTCGTCACGCTCGGACGCCGGAACCCGGTACGGGTCCGCGTCGCCGGCGAAGCTCGCCCCGGCGGCCTGCGTGCGCACCGCGGCGTCGGAGCTCCGGGCCCGGTCGAGCAGGTCGTCGATGTTCCGGGCGTTCTCCGGCAGCGCGTCCGCGACGAAGGTCAGCGACGGGGTGAAACGCACCCCGGTCTGCTTGCCGACCTCGGAGCGGAGCACGCCCTTGGCGCTCTCCAGCGCGGCCGCGCTGGCCTGGCGCTCGGTCTCGTCACCGTAGACGGTGTAGAAGACGGTGGCCTCGCGCAGGTCGCCGGTCACCCGGGTGTCGGTGATGGTCACGAACCCCAGTCGGGGGTCCTTGATCCGCCGTTCCAGGGTCTGGGCGACGACCACCTGGATGCGGTCGGCGAGCTTGCGCGCCCTTGCGGTGTCGGTCACGTTGCCTCCTCGTGCAGTGGGCCCGGTACCCGGGCGAGCTGCGCACCCGTCGGGGCCCACGCCCCAAAGTACCGGCCCGCGCCCGGCCTTGCGGGCGCTCTCGGTCCTGATCTGTGTGAGAACGGCGACTTCCGCCGACCGGCTCCACAGCTCTCATTCATCGTCGTCGTTGTGGTACCTCCTCCTCGCGGAGAGGAGTTGTACCTCGGGGCGGCCGGCGACCAACCGCTCACAGCTGTCCAGGATCTCGGTGATGTACCCGGCATCGCCGGACACCACCGCGAGGCCGATCTCGGCCCGGCGGTGCAGATCCTGGTTCCCGGTCTCGGCAGCGCACACGCTGTACTTGCGCTGCAGTTCGGCCACGATGGGCCGCACGATCGAACGCTTCTCCTTGAGCGAGTGGACGTCGCCCAGCAGCAGGTCGAAGGTGAGTGTTCCCACGAACATGTATGACAGGTCTCGCCGACCTGGAAGGCCTCGGGGACAGCCCTGAACCGGGCTGGTACTGCTACATCTGACTTACCCCGGGACCCTACACAGCGAGACCGGGGCCGGTCGACGGAAATACCACCCGTCGACCGGCCCCGGCAGCCACCCGCTTACGCGCGCGGCTTCTCGCGCATCTCGTAGGTCTCGATGACGTCCTCGGTCTTGATGTCGTTGAACGACCCGAGGGTCACACCGGCCTCGAAGCCCTCGCGGACCTCGGTCGCGTCGTCCTTGAAACGACGCAGGCCCTCGATGGTGAGGCTCTCCGCCACGACCTTGCCGTCGCGGATGAGGCGTGCCTTGGCGTTGCGGCGCAGCAGGCCCTCGCGGACGATGACACCCGCGATGTTGCCGAACTTGGAGGAACGGAACACCTCGCGGATCTCCGCGGAACCGAGGCGCACCTCCTCGTACTCCGGCTTGAGCATGCCCTTGAGGGCGTTCTCGATCTCCTCGATCGCCTGGTAGATGACCGAGTAGTACCGGACGTCCACGCCTTCCTTGTCGGCCGCGGTACGGGCACGGCCTTCGGCGCGCACGTTGAAGCCGATGATGATGGCGTCGGAGCCCATCGCCAGGTTGACGTCGGACTCGGTGATCGCACCCACACCGCGGTGCAGGATGCGGAGCTCGACCTCCTCGCCGACGTCCAGCTTGACGAGGGCGTCCTCCAGGGCCTCCACGGAACCGGAGACGTCACCCTTGATGATGAGGTTGAGCTGCTCGATCTCGCCGGCCGCGATGGCCTTGTCGAGGTCCTCCAGGGACACCCGGACCCGGCGCTGCGCGAAGGCGGCGTTGCGGTCGCGGGCCGAGCGCTTCTCGGCGATCTGACGCGCGGTGCGGTCCTCGTCGACGACGATGAAGCTGTCGCCGGCGCGGGGCACCGAGGTCAGACCGAGCAGCAGCACCGGACGGGACGGACCGGCCTCGGTGAGGTGGTTGCCGTTCTCGTCGAGCATCGCGCGGACGCGGCCGTAGGCGTCGCCCACGACGATCGAGTCGCCGACGCGGAGCGTACCGCGCTGCACGAGCACGGTCGCCATGGCGCCGCGGCCCTTGTCGAGGTGCGCCTCGATGGCGATACCCTGCGCGTCCTGCTCGGGGTTGGCCCGCAGGTCGAGCGAGGCGTCCGCGGTCAGGACCACGGCCTCCAGCAGCTGGTCGATGTTCAGACCCTGGCGCGCGGAGATGTCGACGAACATGGTGTCGCCGCCGTACTCCTCGGCCACCAGACCGAACTCGGTCAGCTGACCGCGGACCTTGGTCGGGTCGGCGCCCTCGACGTCGATCTTGTTGACCGCGACCACGATCGGCACACCGGCGGCCTTGGCGTGGTTCAGCGCCTCGACCGTCTGCGGCATGACACCGTCGTTGGCCGCGACCACCAGGATCGCGATGTCGGTGGACTTGGCACCACGGGCACGCATGGCGGAGAACGCCTCGTGACCCGGGGTGTCGAGGAAGGTGATCGGGCGCTCTTCGCCGTTCACCACGGTGGCGACCTGGTAGGCACCGATGTGCTGGGTGATGCCACCGGCCTCGCCGGCCACCACGTTGGACTTGCGGATCGCGTCCAGCAGGCGGGTCTTACCGTGGTCGACGTGACCCATGACGGTGACGACCGGCGGGCGCGGGGCCAGCTGGTCCTCGTCGCCCTCGTTGGCACCGAAGTCGATGTCGAACGACTCCAGCAGCTCGCGGTCCTCGTCGTCCCGGCTGACGATCTCCAGGATGAAGCCCATCTCGCCGGCCAGCAGCTCGAGGGTCGCGTCGGAGACCGACTGGGTCGCGGTGACCATCTCACCGAGGTTGAACATGACGGAGACGAGCGCGGCCGGGTTGGCGTTGATCTTCTCCGCGAAGTCCATCAGCGAGGCGCCGCTCGACAGGCGAACGGTCTGGCCGTTGCCGCGAGGCAGCATCACACCGCCGACGGACGGGGCCTGCATGGCCTCGTACTCCTGGCGCTTCGCCCGCTTCGACTTGCGACCGCGCGCCGGGCGACCGCCCGGGCCACGACCGAAGGCACCCTGCGTGCCACCACGGGCACCCGGGCCGCCGGGGCGACCGCTGAAGCCACCGGGACGCGGGCCGAAGCCGCCGCCGCCACCGGGGGCACCGCCACCGGGACGCGGGCCGCCGAAGCCGCCGCCACCGGCCGGACGCGAGCCCGGACCGGCCGGACGACCCTGGAAGCCGGGACGGGCACCGCCGGCACCCGGACCACCCGGACGACCGCCGGGGCCACCGGGACCACGGCCACCCGGGCCCGGACGCGGGCCCGGAGCCGGACGCTGCGGCATCATGCCCGGGTTCGGGCGCGGCATGCCGGACGGGGTCGGGCCGCCGGGACGCGGCGCGGCCGGACGCGGCATGCCGTCGGGACGCGGACGGTCGCCACCCGGACGGGGAGCACCGGCACCCGGACCACCCGGACGCGGACGGTCGCCACCGGGACGCGGCGCACCGGCACCCGGGGCACCGGCGGGACGCGGACGGTCGCCACCGGGACGCGGCGCACCGGCACCCGGGGCACCGGCGGGACGCGGACGGTCGCCACCCGGACGGGGACGGTCGCCACCCTGGGCGCCCGCACCGGCCGGACGCGCACCCGGCGCACCCTGACGGCGCTCGCCGGGGCGACCCATGCCGGTCGCGCTGCCCGAGGTGAACGGGTTGTTGCCCGGACGCGGGCCGGCCGGACGCGGGCCCGGACGGGCGCCGCCGGTGGCCTGGCCGCCGCTCGGACGCGGGGCCTGGGCGGCCGGACGCGGGGCATCGGCGGCCGGACGCGGGGCATCGGCGGCCGGACGCGGGGTGTCACCGGCCGGAGCCGGCGAGGAGAACTCGGCCGCGGGAGCGGCCGGGGCCGCCGGAGCAGCGGGACGCGCGGCCGGGCGGGGGCCCGGGGTCGGCGCGCCCGGCTTCGAGGCGGCCGCGGGGGCCGCCGCCGCAGCGGCGGGAGCGGCCGGAGCGGCGGGAGCCGCGGCGGCCGGGGTCGGACGGGGACCAGGGGTCGCGCTGGGGCGCGGACCCGGGGTCGGGCCACCCGGCTTCGGGGTACCCGAGCCGGCAGCGGGGGAGGGCGCCGCGGACTTCCGCGGACCCGGCTTGGCAGCGGAACCACCACCGGTGGGGGCCACACCAAGCGCGTCAGTCAACTTGCGCACGACCGGCGCCTCGATCGTCGAGGACGCCGAACGGACGAACTCGCCGAGCTCGGTGAGCTTGGCCATGACGGCCTTGCTCTCCAAGCCAAGCTCCTTGGCGAGTTCATAAACCCGGACCTTAGCCACTTCACTCCTGTCTATGAGTCCGGGGGTCTCGTCCGCCGGACTGTCGCTACTTCATGGGCGTACCCATCGCGTACTCATCGCGTACTCATCGAGTGCTCATCGCAATCTCGACCTACTTCCACATCGCGAGGTACCTGACTGGTGGCACGGCGCGCGGCTGCCCGCGCGCTGTGCTTGTTGCGGTGGTTCTCCGCCGCGTGGAGCGACGGCCGTCACGGGAGGTGGCCCGCCTAGGAGGCTCCGCCTGCCCGCTCCCCGATGAACTCGCGGAGCCGCTCCGTGTCGAGCGGGCCCTGGAGGCGGAAGGCCCGAGGGAACGCCCGACGGCGGACCGCGAGGTCGAGGCAGGCCGGATCGGGGTGCAGGTGAGCGCCCCGGCCCGGCAGTGCGCCACGGGGATCAGGGACGCACTCGCCCTCGACCGCCGTGACACGCAACAGCTGATGCTTGGCCGCCCGCTTGCGGCAGCCCACGCAGGTGCGTTCCGGGCGTGCTCGGACGTGCGTCCGGCCAGACGAAGGCAAGTCTACCCCTCCGAAGCGACATGGCGCCGCCCCGCAGATCCCAGGGGACCACGGGACGGCCAGGAGAACACCGACCACCGGTCGGCCGCCACCCGATTTCTTTCCTACTGAGGACGGTCGCCGTCCTCCGACTGGCCCTCGGTGTCCGGCCGGATGTCGATCCGCCACCCGGTGAGACGGGCGGCCAGACGGGCGTTCTGCCCCTCCTTGCCGATCGCCAGCGACAGCTGGTAGTCCGGCACGATCACCCGCGCGGAACGCTGGACGGCGTCCACGATCTCCACGCTGGTCACCCGCGCGGGGGACAGCGCCGAGGCGACCATGTCCCGGGGGTCCTCCGACCAGTCGACGATGTCGATCTTCTCGCCGTGCAGCTCGCCCATCACCGCGCGCACCCGGGCGCCCATCGGACCGATGCAGGCGCCCTTGGCGTTCAGCCCGGCCCGGCGCGACCAGACCGCGATCTTGGTGCGGTGGCCGGCCTCGCGGGCGATGGCGGCGATCTCCACGCTGCCGTCCGCGATCTCCGGGACCTCCAGCGCGAACAGCTTCTTCACCAGGTTCGGGTGGGTGCGCGACAGCGTCACCGAGGCCCCGCGGACCCCGCGGCGGACCGCCACCACGTAGCACTTCAGGCGGGTGCCGTGCCGGTAGTCCTCGCCCGGGACCTGCTCCTGCGGCGGCAGGATGGCCTCCAGCTTGCCGATGTCGACCAGCACGTTCTTCGGGTCGTTGCCCTGCTGGACGACACCGGTGACGATGTCGCCCTCCTTGCCCGCGTACTCGCCGAAGGTCTGGTCGTCGGCGGCGTCACGCAGGCGCTGCATCATCACCTGGATACCGATGCTGGACGCGATCCGGCCGAAGCCGTTCGGGGTGTCGTCGAACTCCTTCGGCTCGACCCCCTCGTCCAGCTCCGTCGGGTCCTCCATCGCCCACACGGTGACGTGGCCGCTCTTGCGGTCCAGGTTCACCCGGGCCCGGCGGCGCGAGCCCTCGGTGCGGTGGTACGCGGTGAGGAGGGCGGACTCGATGGACTCGACCAGCAGGTCGAAAGGGATGTTCTTCTCGTTGACCAGCGTGCGCAGGGCACTCATGTCGATGTCCACGGCTACGCCTCCTCGTCTTTCGTCACGTTCGTCATGGTCGTACGGCACCCGGGATCACTCGGCGCCGTCGTCCCCCTCGTCGAAATCGGCGGCCTCGTCCAGGAGCTTCTCGTCGTCCTTGCGGTTGAACTCGACCTGGACCCGTGCCCGGGCCACCTCGCCGTACTCCAGGCGGCGCTCCTTCGGACGGCCGCGGCCCTTCACCGGCTGCACCTCGACCAGCGCGCCGTCCTCGTCGGCCTCCAGCACCCGGGCGACGATCTCCCCGCCGTCCACCAGGTGGATCTTGGCCAGCCGACCCTCGGCCCGCTGCCAGTGCCGGGGCAGCACCAGCGGACGCTCCGCACCCGGCGAGCCGACCTCCAGCAGGTAGGCGTCGTCCCCCATCAGGTCCGACTCGTCCAAGGCCTCGCCGACCACCCGGCTGAACTCGGCGATGGCGTCCATGTCCACACCGCCGTCGGTGTCGACGTCGATCTGCACCTGCCGACGGCTGCCCGCCTTGGTGACCCTGACGTCCTCCAGGTCCAGTCCGGCCTGCACGGCCAGCGGCTCCAGCAACGCTCGCAGCCGGTCGGTGTGGGTGGTGCTCATCCGGGTGGACTCCTCGGCCGCGTCTGCTGTTGTCAGAAGGTCGCCCCGCGCCCCCGGCGCCACACCAGGTCACGGCAGCTCGGCCCAAAGCCTATCCGGTGAAGCCCCCAACCACCGATTCCGGACCACCCCCGGCCGCTCGCACACCACCCACTGCGAGCAAGCTCACACCTGCCCGCCCGGGACCCGGTGTGCCCGAACCAGGCCCGAGATCGTGGGGATTCTGTAATCATTCACGCCAACGAGGGCAGGCGGGGAGTCCGTCCTCCCGTACACGCCCCGGAGTGACCCCGATGCAGCCGCCCAGCCGACGGACCCTCCTGTCCCTCGGACTGCTCACCCTCACCGCCGCCTGCACCACCGACCACCCCGGCCCCACCCCCGGCACCACCGGCCCCCGCCCCGACCCGGACGCCCCGATCCGCCTCCGCGCGATCGCCGCCACCGACGTCCTCCTCGCCGGGTACGACGCCCAGCCCGCACCCCCCGGCGGCCGGAGCGCGGACCTGCGCGCCGAGAACGCCCGGCACCGCGCCGCCCTCGCCGAGGGCCTGCCCGCCTCGGCCCTTCCGTCACCGCCCGTGACCACCGGCCCCACCCCCACCCCCGGCACTCCCACGCCCGTCACTCCCGCGCCCGCCGCCGACGGCCTGGCCGCGCTGGAACTGCGGACCGCCGAGTCGCACCTCGCCGACCTCGACGCCGCCGGCCCGCCCCTCGCCCGCCTGCTCGCCTCCATCGCCGCCGCCCACACCCTCCACGCGACGGTCCTGGGCGCCCCCGCCCCACCGGTCACCGCCCGACCCGCCACCTCCCCCTCGGCGGCCCCCACCCCCGGCGCCGCCGCCCTCACCGCCCTCCAGAACGCGCTCGGCGCCGAACACGCCGCCGTCTACGGCTACGGCGTCGTCGGCGCCCACCTCCCTGAGGACCCCCAGCGCACCGACGCCCGCACCGCCTACGCCGCCCACCAGGCCCAACGCGACACCTGGCAACGCCTGCTCAACTCCCTCGGCAGCGCCCCCACGCCCGCCGCCGGCGGCTACCGGCTCCCCTTCCCGGTCACCTCCCCCGCCGACGCCGGCAGACTCGCCGCCCACCTGGAAGCCCGCCTGACCGGCGTCTACGCCGACCTGGTCGCCGCCGTCCCCACCCCGCACCGCCTCACCGCCGCCCTCGCCCTGCGCGAGTGCGCCCTGCGCGCCCACCGCTGGGGCGCCCCCGACCAGCCCTTCCCGGGCATACCGGACCGGATCCCCACCCCCACGGCCACCACCGGCTGAGACTCCGCCCCCGACCCCCGACAATGGACCCATGTCGGGAGCCGCACCCACCATCACCGTCCCCACCTGGCTGACGCACACCGTCACCGCCACCCACGGCGACGCCGGCCGTCGATGGCTCGCCGCCCTCCCCACCAGGGCGGCCGCCCACCTCGCCGCCTGGGACCTCACCCTGGAACGCGTCCTCGACCCCGGCGGCAGCCTCAGCCTGATCGCGTACGTCCACCGCGACGACCTCTCGCCCGCCGTCCTCAAGACCGGCCTGCTCACCCCCGAGACCACCCACGAGCACGCCGCCCTCCGACACTGGGCCGGCCGGGGAGCCGTCCTCCTCCTCGACGCCGACCCCTCCGAGGGCGTCCTCCTACTGGAACGCCTCCACGGCGAGATCCCGCTGCGCTCCCTCGCCGAGCCCAAGGCCATGCTGGAGGCCACCAGCCTGCTGCACCGGCTCTGGGCGGAGCTCCCCGCGGAGCACCCCTTCCCCACCCTCGCGCAGCGGGTCGCCGCCACCGCCGAGCGGGTCGAGGAACACCGCTCCCACCCCGCCGCCACCGAGGCGCAGTCCCTGATCACCGAGGCCCTGGACACCGCCCGGGGCCTGACCGGCTCCACCGACGAGTCCTTCCTCCTGCACGGCGACTTCCACCACGGCAACGTCCTCGCCGCCGACCGCGCCCCCTGGCTGGCCATCGACCCGCGCCCCGTCGTCGGCGAGCGCGCCTACGACCTGGCCCGCCTCGCGCTGGACCGCGCCGACACCCTGCTCGGCTCCCCCGGCGTACCCGCCGCCGTCCGCCGCCGTCTCCACCAGCTCTCCGACGCGCTCGACGTGGACCGGGACCGCCTCCGCGGCTGGGCCCTGTTCCGCGCCGTCGACCTGGCCCTGCGCTCCCTCGCCGCGGACCGCCGCGAGGACGCCGAACTCCACCTCGAACTCGCCGGCTCGCTCTGATCCCCGGCTCGCTCTGATCCCCGGCGCGCCGGGACTCGGCCCGCTCCGAGCCCCGGCCCGCGCGGCGGGACCAGGACCCGACTTCAGACGCCCGACCCGCGCAGCGGCAACCGGGCCCCCATCACCGCGTACAGCCGGTCCGTCGCCGGGAACCGCACCGCCCGCGCCAGGTCCTGGTACCCCAACGCCCGGTACAACCGCCGTGCCGGCGTCTCCGCGTCGATCGCCGAGAGAATGCTCCGCTCCAGCCCGGACCGCTCGCACAGCGTCCGGATGAGCCGCGAACCGACGCCCTGCCCTTGGAACTCCGGCAGCACGTGCAGTTCGGTGACGGCGAAGACCCCGTCCAGCCAGCCCCCGTGCCCCCGGACGGTCAGGTAGGGCTCGATCACCGTGCTCCACCAGTGCTCCCGCTGGTTGGGCATCCCGTACCCGAACCCGACCAGCCGCCCCCCGCTCATCGCCCCGAGCGCGATCACCCCCGACTGCTGGGCGTGCCGCCCGACGATGTGCAGCCGTACCGCGACCTCCTCGGGCGTGAGCCCGAACGCCACCGCCTGGACCTCCAGCGCCTGCGGCGCCCAGTCCGCAAGGTCGATGGCCTCGATCGTCACCCCGGTCAGCTGATCCATGCCCCGGACGTTACTACCAGCGGCCCCCGAACGCGGCCGAAGATCCCAACACAGCCGCCCCTCGGGAGCGACGCCCTCAGAACAACACGCTCATGAACGCCCCGACCTCCCGGAACCCCACCCGCCGATAGGCCGCCCGGGCCCGCAGGTTGAAGTCGTTGACGTAGAGCGACACCACCGGCGCCACCTCCCGCAGCGCGATCTCCAGGACCGCCGCCATCCCCGTCTCGGACAGCCCCTGCCCCCGGTGCTCGGGCGCGACCCAGACCCCCTGGATCTGGCAGGCGCCCTCCGTCACGGCCCCGACCTCCGCCTTGAAGACGACCTGCCCGTCCTCCCCGAACCGCGCGAACGACCGTCCGGTGGAAACGAGTTCGGCCACCCGAGCCTGGTACAGGAGCCCGCCGTCGCCCGCCAGCGGCGACACCCCGACCTCCTCGGTGAACATCGCCACGCACGCCGGCATCAGCGCCTCGACCTCGGTGTGCCGCACCCTCCGCACCAACGGATCCGGCGCGATCTCCGCCGAGGGCACCGAGGTGGCCAACAGCGGCTGGTGGCCCCGGACTTCACGCGCAGGACCCCAACTCCGCTCCAGCAGCGCCCAGAACGCGGCGGTGGCCTCGGCCGGCCCGACGATCGAGGAGCAGCGCCGCCCCTGCCGACGGGCCCGCTCGGCGAAGGCCGCGACCGCCTGCGGCCCGGCGTCGACCAGGACCAGGTTCGCCCCGGCGTAGCAGAGCGCGCCCAGGACGCCGTCCCCGTCGTACCAGCCCCACAGCTCCCCGCCGAGCCGCCACGGGTCGAGCCCGACGGCCTCGACCCGGGTCGCGACGAAGGCGTTGGCGACCGGGTCGCGGTGGAGGATCTCCAGGGCGTCCGCGAGGTCGGGCGGCTCCAGCACGCGGGTGGTGGCCAGGGCCCGGGCGGCCTGGAAGGAGCTCGGGAGCATCACACCTCGATCGAGCATCGAGACAGCACCTCACTGAGACGACTCTGGCCGCACCCTACTCCGTGGCCCCACCCGGCTACGGCTGCGGGGCCGTCCGCGAACGGACGGCCCCGCTTCCGGAAAACTTCACGCAGGCTTCCCCGCGCCATCAGGACGGACTACGAAGGGTTCACTCCCCCGCGACGACGCTCGGCGCCCCCGCCTCGACGCCGGCCGCCTGCATCTGCTCGGCGAGCTTGAGCGCCTCCTCGATCAGGGTCTCGACGATCTTCGACTCGGGAACGGTCTTGATGACCTCGCCCTTGACGAAGATCTGGCCCTTGCCGTTGCCGGAGGCGACACCCAGGTCGGCCTCACGCGCCTCGCCCGGCCCGTTCACGACGCAGCCCATGACGGCCACCCGCAGCGGCACCTCCATGCCCTCCAGGCCGGCGGTGACCTCCTCGGCGAGCTTGTAGACGTCGACCTGGGCGCGGCCGCAGGACGGGCAGGAGACGATCTCCAGGCCGCGCTCGCGCAGCCCGAGCGACTCGAGGATCTGGTTGCCGACCTTGATCTCCTCGGCCGGCGGGGCGGAGAGCGAGACCCGGATGGTGTCGCCGATGCCCTCGGCCAGCAGCGCCCCGAAGGCGACCGCCGACTTGATGGTGCCCTGGAAGGCCGGCCCGGCCTCGGTCACGCCGAGGTGCAGCGGGTAGTCGCACGCGGCGGCGAGCTGGCGGTAGGCGTTGATCATCACGACCGGGTCGTTGTGCTTGACCGAGATCTTGATGTCGCGGAAGTCGTGCTCCTCGAACAGCGAGCACTCCCACAGCGCGGACTCGACCAGCGCCTCCGGGGTGGCCCGGCCGTACTTCTCCAGCAGGCGCTTGTCGAGCGAGCCGGCGTTGACGCCGATCCGGATCGGCACGCCCGCGTCCTTGGCGGCCTTGGCGATCTCGCCGACCTTGTCGTCGAAGGCCTTGATGTTGCCCGGGTTGACGCGCACCGCGGCGCAGCCGGCGTCGATCGCGGCGAAGACGTACTTCGGCTGGAAGTGGATGTCCGCGATGACCGGGATCTTCGACTTCTTCGCGATGATCGGCAGCGCGTCGGCGTCGTCCTGCGACGGGCACGCGACCCGGACGATCTGGCAGCCGGACGCGGTCAGCTCCGCGATCTGCTGCAGCGTGGCGTTGATGTCCGCGGTCACCGTGGTGGTCATCGACTGCACCGAGACAGGGGCGTCGCCGCCGACCGGCACGTTGCCGACCATGATCTGCCGGGAGTAACGACGCTTGGCGAGCGGCTTGAGCGGCAGGGACGGAATACCGAGCGAGATCGCGGTCATGTGCGCAGGGTTCCCCGGGGTAGAGGTGTGGTCGACCGCCCGGCCGTTGGAACGGCCGAGGCCGGGCGCGCTGACGATCGCGCACCCGGCCTCCACGGTACGGCACCGCAACGGGCCCCAGCACACCCGCCGTACCCGAACGCCCTAGCTGATCTTCACCGGGTTCACCAGGTCGGCGACCATCACCAGCAGCGTGAAGCCGATGAAGATGCTGGCCACGACGTACGCCACCGGCATCAGCTTGGCGACGTCGAACGGGCCCGGATCGGGCCGCCGGAACAGCTGTGCGAAGCGGCGCCGGACCGCCTCCCAGACCGCGCCGGCGACGTGGCCGCCGTCCAGCGGGAGCAGCGGCAGCATGTTGAAGAGGAAGAGCGACAGGTTGATGCCGGCCAGCAGGTTAACGAAGAACGCGACCCGCTGGGTGGCCGTCTCGTCGGGGAGGGAGAAGACCTGACCGCTCACCCGGGCGGCGCCGACCATGCCGATCGGCGAGTCCGGCTCGCGCGGGGCGTCGCCGACGATGGCGTTCCACAGCCCGGGGATCTTGCCGGGCAGGGCGACCAGCGATTTCACCCCGTTCTCGGTCATGTCGTACATCCGGTCGAGGGACTGCCCGAAGTCCAGCCGGACCACGCCACTCGCAGGAGTGAACCCGAGGAACCCTGCCTTGACGGTCTGCCCCTTGAGCGGAACGTTGTTCCCGTCGTACTTCTGGACGTCGTTGACCGCGATGGTCGGGTTGAGGGTGAGCCGCTGCCCGTCCCGCTCGACCTCCACCGGGACGGCCTTCCCGGCCGAGCGGCGGATGTCCGCCTGGAGCTGGTCGTAGGTGCGGATCCGGTCGCCGTCGAAGGAGAGGATCTTGTCCCCGGCCTTCAGTCCGGCCTGGGCAGCCGGCGTCTGCGGGGCGTCCGCCGGGCAGTTGTCGGTGGGCTGGCCCGCCTTGACCACGCACTGGGCGACGGTGCTGACCGTCGGCACGTTCATGGAGACGCCGAAGCCCATCATGACGGTCAGGAAGAGCCCGAACGCCAGGATCAGGTTCATGAACGGCCCGGCGAACATGACGATGACGCGCTTCCACGGCTTGCGGGTGTAGAAGAGCCGGTGCTCGTCACCCTCCTGGAGCTCCTCGTAGGAGGCCTCGCGGGCGTCCTCGATCATGGTCCGCCAGGGCGAGCTGCTGCGCTTGGTGATCCGGCCGTCCTCACCCGGCGGGAACATCCCGATCATCCGGATGTACCCGCCGAACGGGATCGCCTTGATGCCGTACTCGGTCTCGCCCTTGCGGCGCGACCAGAGGGTCGGGCCGAAGCCGACCATGTACTGCGGCACCCGGATGCCGAACAGCTTGGCCGTGGAGAGGTGGCCGAGTTCGTGCCAGGCGATCGAAATGAGCAACCCGATGACGAAGACCAGGATGCCGACCACCGTCAAAACCGTTGCCACCGCTGGTCCTCCGTCATGCCGCTCCACTCATCGTCTCGTCCTACCGCAATCGAGGCCGTCAGCCCGCCGCCAGCTCACGGGCCCGGGCGCGCGCCCAGTCCTCCGCGTGCAGGACGTCCTCCACCGTCAGGGAAGTTCCCGACGCGGCCGGCCCGCCGTCGTACTGTCCGTGCTCGGCCACGACCTTGGCAACAGTGTCCACGATTCCGGTGAAGGCGAGACCGCCCTTCAGGAACGCCTCCACACATTCCTCGTTCGCCGCGTTGAACACCGCCGGGGCGGTGCCGCCCAGGGTGCCCACCTCCCGGGCCAGCTCGACCGCCGGGAAGGCCTCGTTGTCCAGCGGGAAGAACTCCCAGGTGGCGGCCTTCGTCCAGTCACAGGCGGGAGCGGAGTCCGGCACCCGGTCCGGCCAGCCCATCCCCAGCGCGATCGGCATCCGCATGTCCGGCGGACTGGCCTGCGCCAGCGTCGACCCGTCGGTGAACTCCACCATCGAGTGCACCACCGACTGCGGGTGGACCACGACCTCGATCCGCTCGAAGGGCACGTCGTACAGCAGGTGCGCCTCGATCACCTCCAGGCCCTTGTTGACCAGGGTGGCCGAGTTGATCGTGACGACCGGGCCCATCGCCCAGGTCGGGTGCGCCAGCGCGTCCTGCGGGGTCACCCCGGCCAGCTGCTCGCGGGTGCGGCTGCGGAACGGGCCGCCGCTGGCGGTGACCACCAGCTTGCGCACCTCGGCGCGGGTCCCGCCGGCCAGCGCCTGGAACAGCGCGGCGTGCTCGGAGTCCACCGGCACGATCTGGCCCGGCTTCGCCACCGCCTTCACCAGCGGACCGCCGACGATCAGCGACTCCTTGTTGGCCAGCACCAGCACCCGGCCCGCCGCCAGCGCGGCCAGCGTCGGCCGCAGCCCGATCGACCCGGTGATGCCGTTCAGCACCGAGTGGCACTCCACGGCGGCCAGCTCGGTCGCCGCGTCCGGGCCCGCCAGCACGGCCGGCAGCGGACGGCCCGCCGCCTTCGCGGCCAGCGCGTCCCGCAGCGCCGGCTCCGCCGCCGGGTCGGCCACCGCCACGGTGTGCACGCCCAGCCGCAGCGCCTGCTCGGCCAGCAGCTCCACCCGGCCCCCGGCCGCCGACAGGGCGACCACCCGGAAGCGGTCCGGATTGCGGAGCACCACGTCGATGGCCTGGGTGCCGATCGAACCGGTCGAGCCGAGGATCACCAGCTCCCGGGGGCCGGAGGGGTCCGCCACGGTGGGCGTGAAGCGCAGCTGCGGGTGGGCGAGCGAAGTCATGCGCCCATTGTGTCCTGTCCG
This sequence comes from Kitasatospora sp. NPDC033851, assembly GCF_055576085.1. Taxonomy (NCBI): domain Bacteria; kingdom Bacillati; phylum Actinomycetota; class Actinomycetes; order Kitasatosporales; family Streptomycetaceae; genus Kitasatospora; species Kitasatospora sp. NPDC033851. Next base: position 32,480 of record NZ_JBVIRL010000039.1, read on the forward strand.
CGACCGCGCCACTCCCAGGACTTCCCCAGGACGACCCGGCACCCCTCGGGCTACCGTCGGACCCATGCGTACCGTCATCGCCGGGGGCCACGGAAAGATCGCGCTGAAACTGGAACGGCTGCTCGCCGCACGCGGCGAGCGCCCCGCCGGGATCATCCGCCGCCCCGAACAGGCCCAGGACCTGACCGACGCCGGAGCCGAGCCGCTTCTGCTCGACCTGGAGGCCGCCACCGCCCCGCAGCTCGCCGAACTGCTCTCCGACGCCGACGCGGTGGTCTTCGCCGCCGGAGCCGGACCGGGCAGCGGCGCCGCCCGCAAGAACACCGTCGACCGCGACGCCGCGGTACTGCTCGCCGACGCCGCCGAACTCGCCGGCGTCCGCCGGTACCTCATCATCTCCTCGATGGGCGCCGCCGACGACGCCCACTACCCCGCCGACGAGACCTTCGAGACCTACCTGCGGGCCAAGGGCGCCGCCGACGACGCCGTACGGGCCCGGACCACGCTGGACTGGACGGTCCTGCGCCCCGGGCAGCTCACCGACGGCCCAGGCACCGGCCTGGTCCGCCTCGCCCCCTCGGTCGGGCGCGGCACGGTGGACCGGGCCGACGTGGCCGCCGTCCTGGCCGCCCTGCTGCACGAGCCCGGCACCGCCGGACTGACCCTGGAGCTGGTCGCCGGGAACGCCACCGTCGAGGAGGCCGTCGCCGCCGCGGCCGGGCACGACGGCTGAACGCGCGGAGGGCCCGGTTCGACGAACCGGGCCCTCCGTCAAGCGGTCTTGCGTCAAGCGGTCTTCGTCACGCGGTCTTTCGGGGGTCGTCCCTCAGAGGTCGAGGCCGGTCAGGACCAGCACCTTCTCGACCGTGTAGTCGTCCATCGCGTACTTGACGCCCTCACGGCCGACACCGGAGTCCTTCACACCGCCGTACGGCATCTGGTCAGCGCGGTAGGACGGCGCGTCGCCGATGATCACACCGCCGACCTCCAGCTCCCGGTGGGCCCGGAAGGCGGTCTGCACGTCGTGCGTGAACACGCCCGCCTGCAGGCCGAACGCCGAGTCGTTGACGGCCGCGAAGGCCTCCTCCGTGCCGTCCACCCTGTGCAGCGACAGGACCGGGCCGAACACCTCGGCCTTGGCCAGGATCGCGTCCTCGGGCAGCTCGGCCAGCACGGTCGGAGCGTAGGTCGCGCCCTCGCGGGTGCCGCCGGTCAGCACCTTGGCACCCTTGGCGACCGCGTCCTCCACCCAGGACTCCACCCGCTTCGCGGCGTTCTCGTCGACCAGCGGGCCGACGTCCGTCCCGGCGTCGTTCGGGTCACCGGTGACCTGGGCCCTGACCTTGGCCACGACCTTCTCCACCAGCGCGTCGTACACCGACGCGTCGGCGATCACCCGCTGCACCGAGATGCAGGACTGGCCGCCCTGGTAGTTGGCGAACATCGCGATCCGGGTGGCCGCCCAGTCCAGGTCGGCCTCCGAGGACCAGTCGGCGAGGACCACGGCCGCGGCGTTGCCGCCCAGCTCCAGGGTGCAGTGCTTGCGCGGCACCGAATCCATGATCTGGTAGCCGACCTTGTCCGAACCGGTGAACGAGATCACCGGCAGGCGGTCGTCCTGCACCAGCGCCGGCATCCGGTCGTTCGGCACGGTCAGGATCGACCAGGAGCCGGCCGGCAGGTCCGTCTCGGCCAGGATCTCGCCCAGCACCATCGCCGAAAGCGGCGTCGCCGGGGCCGGCTTCAGGATGATCGGGGCACCGACCGCGATCGCCGGGGCGACCTTGTGCGCGACCAGGTTCAGCGGGAAGTTGAACGGGGCGATGCCCAGCACCACACCGCGCGGGAAGCGACGCACCACCGCGAAACGGCCCACGCCGCCCGGGTCGGTGTCCAGCCGCATGGTCTCGCCATTGGTGCGGCGCGCCTCCTCGGCGGCCCAGCGGAACACCGACACCGCGCGGCCGACCTCGCCGCGGGCCCACTTGATCGGCTTGCCGTTCTCGGCGGTGATCAGCTGGGCGAGCTCCTCGGTGCGCTCGGCCAGCCGCTTGGCCACGTGGTCCAGGGCGGCGGCACGCTGGTGCGCCGGGGTCGCGGCGAACACCGGCAGGGCGGCGACGGCGGCGTCCAGCGCCTCCTCGACCTGGGCCTCGGTCGGGATGCTCACCTTGCCGACCAGACGGCCGTCCCAGCTGTTGTGCACCTCGAAGTCGGCGTCACCGCTCGCCCGGCGGCCGGCGAGCCAGAAATCGTACGTGGTGGTCACCGTGGTACCGGCCCTCTCCTCGTCGTCGTACGGCCCGCACGGACGTGGGACCAGAACCCGAGAGTAGGTGCGTCGGCGCGCCGACCGGATTGGCCGACTAGGAGCGTTCGGCCCCGAGGCCACTCCACCGCGTCCAGCCGACCGATCCGTTCCTGGCGCCTCCTCGCTGTTTGGCGCCTGTTCCGGGTCGGTTCCGCGCGGTTCCGGGTCGGCTCCGCGCGGTTCCGGATCGGCTCCGCGCCTATTCCTCGCCGGAACGAAGCGCCAGCCACAACTCCATGCGCACATCCGTGTCGTCCAACGAACGGCCCAGCAACTCCTCGACCCGCCGCATCCGGTAGCGCAACGTGTGCCGGTGCACACCCAGGTCCGCCGCCGCCGCGTCCCACTGACCGTGCCGGGACAGCCACGCCCGCAGCGAAGCCACCAGGTCACCACGCGCCGTCCGGTCGTGATCGCGCAGCGGCCGCAACAATCCCTCCGCGAACGCCGTCACCGCGTCCTCCCCGAGCAGCGGCAACAACGAACCCGCGCCGACCTCCTCGTGGTCCACCGACCGGCGACCACCCCGCAACGCCACCGCCAGCGCCCGCTCGGCCTGCGCGTACGCCGTCCCGGCATCCTCCAACGCGGCCGGCGCCGACACGCCCAACGACAGGCCCTCGTGCTCCTCCACCGCACCCAGACACGCCCGGTGCACCGCGCCGTTGTCCAGCGCCAACACCATCAGCCGCAGCCCGTGCGCGCCGTCCTCCCGCGCCACCAGCAGCTTCTCGCCCACCCGGGAACCCGCCTGCTCCGCCCGGTCGCCCAACTCCCCGAGCGCCTCCGCGGCATCCGCGTTCGCCGCCCCCGCGCCCGCCACCAGAACCCGTATCGTCCCCTCCGGCATGCCGCCGAACAGCCCCACCGCGACCTGCCGGGCCGTCGCCACCTCACCGGCCAGCACCATCCGCAGCAGCGCCGCACCCATCCGCTCCTCCGCCTGCCGCAACTCGCGCGAGCGCTCCAGCGTCAGAGTCAGCAGCGCCACCGCCGCGTTCAGCACATACCGCTCGGTCGGCGTGATCCGGTCCTCGGTCCCGACCGCCAGAAAACCCCGCGCCCGCCGGTCCGCCCCCAGCGACTGGACCACCACGTAGTCCTCGTCCGCCGTGTCTATCCCCGGCGCACGCCCCTGCAACGCGGCACTCGACGGCGCCGGCCGCCGACGCAGCCGATCCACCTCCGCCGCCAACCGCCCCGCCCGACGCGCCGCCCAGTCCGGCGCCACCACGGACAACGCACCCGAGCCGTCGTACAGCGCCGCCCAGCCCCCCAGGCGCGCCGCCAGCCGACGCACCACGGCCGTCGTCCCGTCCTTGCCCAGCGCAGCCCTGGTCAGCTCCTCCTGCGCCTCGAAGCTCGTCGTCACCGCCTCGTACTGCTCCGCGGCCAACGCCGCCGACACCACCTTGCTGATCGCGATGAAAGGCGTCGGCTCCGGCACCCGCAGCAACGGCAACCCACGCTGCGCCGCCGCCTCCACCAACGGCTGCGGCACCTCCGTGTGCGACAGCCCCACCCCCAGCCCCAGCCCCACCACCCCGGCATCGGCCAGCCGGTGCACATACGCCTGCAACTGCGCCGCCGTACGGCCCAGCTTGATACCGGTGGTGAGCAGCAGCTCACCACCCTCCAGGAACGGCGTCGGGTCGTCCAGCTCACTGGTGTGCACCCAGCGGACCTGCCGCTCCAGATGGTCCGCACCGGCGAGAACCGTCAGATGAAGCGAGCTGTTGCGGACAACGGAGGCGAGTGTGGGGGGCATGGCACCTTCGGGGGATCGACCTGACCGCGCCATTGCGGCCGGGCGAGGAGAGGGACGTGGGAGTGGTGAGGGTCTCTCCCCTTCATTATGGACGCACCGGACAACCGGCACTGCCGAATCCACCTCGAAGGCGACTTCCGGCCCGGCCCCACCACGCCCGGTCCCGCCCCGGGCCCGGCCCCGGTCTCACCCCCGCAGGTCCACCAACAACGGCGGCACCTGCTCCCCCGACACCGCCGTCAGCGACACCACCGCATGCCCCGCCGGCAACGCGTGCGCCAGATCCGACGGCGACCACCGCAACCGCTCCACATCCCGCGTCGTCACCGACTCCGTCTGCGCCGTCGTCCCCGACAACGCCTTCCGCCCGACCCGACCGGCGCGCCGTATCACCCCCCCGGAGGTGTCGGGGGTGTGGGTGACCGCCGTCTCCTGCACCAGATGCGTCCCCCAGGCCTCCGAGAACAGCCGCCCGTCCCACGGCGCGATCCCCGGGAACGCCATCCGGCAGCCGACCGCGCCGAACAGCGGTGCCCGCAGCGCCTCCGGCAGGTCCACCAGAGTCCGCAGCAGCAGCACCGTGCCCGCGTTCGCGCCCCGCATCCGCTGCAGCCCGCGCACCGCGGTGGCGTCCAGCGCCGCCGAGGCGTCGTCCACCACCAGGCCCGCGAACAGCGAGCGGTCCTCGCGGGCCCCGGCCGCCTGCACGAACTGCCCCACCACCAGCCGCGACAGCATCCGGGCCGCCTCGGGGTGACTGCGCTCGGGCAGCTTCACCCGCACCCGCAACGGATGGTCCAGCACCCGCATCGCGAACGGGGGACGGCCCGTGCCGTCGGTCGCGAAAGCGCCCTCGAACGCGGGCCGCTCCAGCAGCGCCAACCGGTCCGCCAGCAGCGACCCCGGATCGTCCGCCCGGTCGCGCTGGCGCTCGCGGTACTCCAGGTCCCGCTCGTGGAGAGCCAGCCGGCCCGCCGTACCGAGCGCCTTCACCAAGGCCGCCAGCGCGTCCTGATCACCGCCCAGCAGCGCCCGCAGCTCACGCACCACCGGGTAACGGCCGTACGCGGCGTGGAACGGACCCACCACCTGCTGCAGCGCGGTGCGGGCGTTCTCCGTACGGGCGGTCAGCTCGTCCGGCAGCAGCGCCTCGGCCAGCCGGGCAGCCGCCTCGTCGGGGTCCTGCGCGGCGCCGTAGAGGTCCAGCCCGTACACCGAGGACGGGTCGCCGGGCGCGATCACCACGTCGTACCAGGCGTCCGGGCCGAGATCCGCGTCGGCCGCCCCGATCACCACCACACAGGCGGTACCGGCCAGCGCCTGCAGGCACAGCGCCTCCGCGACCGGCCGGGCCAGCCGTGCGGTCTTCCCCGTCCCGGCCGGGCCCACCGCCAGCACCGAAGTGCCCAGCAGCGCCGGGTCCAGCGCGAAACCGGCCGCCCGGTGGCTCACCGGATTCTTCGGCACGTCCTGCGCGGTACCGAGCCGGACCTGGCCGAGCAGCAGATCGTGCTCCTCCGCCCGACCGGACAACTCGCGCGTCTCGGAGGGATGAGCGAAAGCCGCCCCGCCGCGGGCGGCCACCTGCTCGATGAACGCCGGCACGAACACCGGATCCGCCTGCGCGGACTCCCAGGCGCGCTGGATCCGCACGTAGTCGACATCCCCCACGGCCTCCCCGTCGAGCCGCGCCGCCGCCTCCGCCGCCCCACCCCGCCGCAGCCCGTCCCACGGGTCCTGCCGCCGCGCCGCCTCGGCCGCCGCCGGGGCGTCCTCCTCGGCGCGCTGCTCCTGCGTCACCGTCCGCGACAACAGCGGCGACACGTACCGGCGCCACACCTCGGGCCAACGGCCCATTCGGCCGAAGACTTTGATGACGATGCCGAGAACCAGGACGTTCAGTGTCAGGACCACCGACGTGGCAACGAAGGCCGACTGCGACGGAAGGACACCGATCATCGTCGTTCCGGCCGTGGCGAACTCCACCCCGTAGACAAAGGCCAGCCAAGCCACCACCGCGTTGAGCCCCGCCCGCAGCAGCAGCGGCCAGGTCGCGACCTTGGCTGCCTCCGCCCGCTCCGGGTCGAGTCGGCGGTAGCCGAGCCGGTAGACGCCCGGTTCGGCTTCGGGGCGCGGGGCGCAGGCCCAGCCGGGGAGGTCGAAGGAGGAAGGGGAGGTACCGGGCCGCTGGTGGGGCAGGGGGGTCGGGGGTCTGGTGGTGGTGCGCTCGCCGTGGTGGTGTGACCCGTCGTGTGCCATGTACGGCCCCGCTCCCTCGCCCGCCCGGCCCGACCGCCGTCGGTGCCGCCATACCCATGTCGCCGTACCGGCGACACGCCCGCGCTCAGGGTAGTGGAGCGGGGCCTGCGGGTAGTCGCGTCGGCTGGGCTGGCCGTGCCGGACAAGTCGGATGGCGCACTGCTACCGAGTGGCGCATGCCTGGGTGGGGAGGGCGGCCGTAGCCTGCGAAGCACCGAGCCGAGAAGTCTGGAGAAACCCCATGAGCGCCGCAACGCCGCTCCCGCAGGAGCGCCGCCTGGTCACCGCGATCCCCGGTCCGAAGTCGCAGGAGCTGCAGGCCCGCAAGCTGGGTGCGGTGGCGGCCGGCGTCGGCACCACCCTGCCGGTGTACGTGTCCCGTGCCAATGGCGGTGTGCTGGAGGACGTGGACGGCAACTCGCTGATCGACTTCGGCTCCGGCATCGCCGTGACCAATGTCGGCAACAGCGCCGAGGCCGTGGTGGCCAAGGCGAGCGAGCAGCTGGCCGCCTTCACCCACACGTGTTTCATGGTGACCCCGTACGAGGGTTACGTGGCCGTTGCCGAGCAGCTGAACGAGCTGACTCCGGGTGACCACGAGAAGCGCACCGCACTGTTCAACTCGGGCGCCGAGGCGGTCGAGAACGCGGTGAAGATCGCCCGCGCCTACACCAAGCGCACCGCCGTCGTGGTGTTCGATCACGGCTACCACGGCCGCACGAACCTCACCATGGGCCTGACGGCGAAGAACATGCCGTACAAGCAGGGCTTCGGCCCGTTCGCCCCGGAGATCTACCGGGTGCCGGTGGCTTACCCCTACCGTTGGCTGACCGGCGCGGAGAACTGCGCCGCCGAGGCCGCCGCGCAGGCGATCGACATGATCAACAAGCAGATCGGTGCCGAGAACGTCGCGGCGATCATCATCGAGCCGATTCAGGGCGAGGGCGGCTTCATCGAGCCGGCCAAGGGTTTCCTGCCGGCGATCGTGGAGTACGCGAAGGCGAACGGCATCGTGTTCGTCGCGGACGAGATCCAGACCGGTTTCTGCCGTACCGGCCAGTGGTTCGCGTGTGACGACGAGGGCATCGTCCCGGATCTGATCACCACGGCCAAGGGCATCGCCGGTGGTCTGCCGCTGGCCGCGGTGACCGGCCGGGCCGAGATCATGGACGCCGCGCACGCGGGTGGCCTGGGCGGCACCTATGGTGGCAACCCGGTGGCGTGCGCCGCCGCGCTGGGCTCCATCGAGACCATGAAGGAGCAGGACCTCAACGGCAAGGCGCAGCGGATCGGCGAGGTCATGCTGGGCCGCCTGCGGGCGATGCAGGAGAAGTTCGACGTGATCGGCGAGGTCCGCGGCCGCGGCGCGATGATCGCGATCGAGCTGGTGAAGCCGGGCTCCAAGGAGCCGAACGCGGAGGTCACCGCCGCCGTGGCGAAGGCCTGCCACGCCGAGGGCCTGGTGGTCCTGACCGCCGGCACCTACGGCAACGTGCTGCGTTTCCTGCCGCCGCTGGTGATCCCGGAGCACCTGCTCGAGGAGGGTCTGGACATCATCGAGGGCGCCTTCGCGCTCCAGGGTGTCACCGCCGCCTGATCCAGGCGCCATCTGCCTGCCGGAGGGATGTCCGGACAGCGCTGAACGGCCCGTGGGGACCTCTGGTCCGCACGGGCCGTTCGGTTGTGTTCGGAGGCCGTGCGCGGGCCCGGCGCGGCGGCTCGGTGCGGTGGCCGGGCATGATCGACGGAGGGCTCGGGAGGTTGCCCGGGGCGGGGTGAAGATGATGTGCGGAATCGCTGAAGGCGCTCGGCGCGGAAGGGCTGTTGACGTAGTGTCATCGCAGATGGACAGCGAGCCTCAGCCATTGGCGGAGTCGTCCGCGGAGCCTCCCTCGGGGGCGGGTCCGCGTGTGCCCCGCGAGGACAACCAGGCCACCCCGGGAGGGGCGGCGCATACCGCAGGCCGATCGACCGACCGTCCGACCCACACCCCCCGGGGCGCGCGGAACGGCGATCATCAGAGCCGCCCCGGAGCTCTCCCCCCTGCTCCGGGGCGGCTGTCCTTTGTCCCGGAGCGGACGGCGCGGACGGCTGGGGCGGATCGCACGGCCGGGGCAGATCGCGCCGCCAGGGCGGCGCGGTCGGTGGCCGTGCCGGTGGTGGCGGCGGTGGTGCTGCTGGCGGTGTCGTGGCAGGTGGCGGTGGACGGGCCGCTGCTCGGGCTGGACCGCTGGATCCGTCGGGCCGTGCACACAGCACGCCACGACGTCCCGAACGCGTTGCTCGACCACCTCGGCCACGCCCTGTCGGACCTGGGCAGCAGCGTCCCGGCGATCCCGGTGCTGCTGCTGGCCGGCGCACTGGCCGCCTGGCGGTGCCGCCGGGCCGGGGCTGCCGGTCGCTGGTGGCTGCCGCTGCCGGTGGCGGTGCTGACGGCGGGGCTGATCCCGCTGTTGGTGGTGCCGGCGAAGGCGGCCTTCGCCCGGCCGGGTCCGCTCGGGGATCCGCTGACGCCGGGGCAGTGGGGCTGGTACCCGTCCGGGCACACCGCGACCGCCGCGATCTCGTACGGGGTGGCGGCGTTGTTGCTGGCCCGGGTGTCGGGGCCGCGCGCCGCCCGGGGGCTGGCGGCGGGCGCGGCGCTGCTGGCACTCGGGGTGGGCGCGGGGCTGGTGTGGAGCGACTTCCACTGGCTGTTGGACGTGGTGGCCGGCTGGTGCCTGGCCGTCCTGGTGGTGTGGCCGCTCGACCGGTGGCTGCCCCGGCCTGGTGCCGGGATCGGGAGGCGTCAGGCCTCGGGGTCCTCGTTGCGGTGAACCAGGCCCGCCTCGCCGTTGTCGCGCTGCCATTCGACGACGAGTTCGTCGCGGACCCCGAAGCGGACGAGGTGGCGGCCGACGACGTCCTCCAGGCCGGGCAGGTTGTCGCGCTCGCCCTCGACGGTGAGTAGCAGGGCGTCGGGCTGTGCCTCCAGGGTGGCGGTGCCGGCGCTGAAGACGAGAGTGCCGCGGCCGGTCTCCTCGGAGTAGGCGGCCTCGATCTTGCGCCCCATGTGGGCGGCGAGCTGCTTGGCGTAGCGGCCGGGGCGGTCGGTGGCGACACGTGCGGTGGAAATGGGCATGGGGGCTCCAGGGTCGGGGAGGGAACTTAGGGTCCCCTCACTCGCCCTACGCTAGCCCAGATACTGAGCTAAGCTCAACATATTTTCCCGACCGTCGTCGGCCGACCACCGAGAGCGCCGGACCCGGTCGCTACGCTTGGCCGGACCCCAGCCGAGGAGACCGCCGATGACCACCACGCCGACCAACGACCCGGCGGGCCCCTCCTCCGACCCCCGGCCCGGCTCCCTCGACTCTCCGCCCGACTCCCCCCGCTCCGCCGACGCCGCCGACTCCACCGACTCCACCGCCGAACTGGCGGACGCGATGACCCGGGCGATCAAACGGATCCGCCGCCAGACCGGCCGGCGGCTGGAGCCGTACGGCATCACCCCCGGCCAGGCCCGAGCGCTGCGCACCCTCGCCCACGTGCCGGGCTGCGAGACGCCGGACCACGCGATGCGGTTGAGCGACCTCGCCGACAAGCTGCACATCGCCCCGCGCTCGGCCACCACCGTGGTCGACGCGCTGGAGGAGGCCGGCCTGGTCGAGCGCAGCCCCGACCCGGCCGACCGGCGGGCCGTGCGGATCCTGCTGACCGAGGCCGGCCGCGCGGCCGTGGAGCGGATCGGGCAGGTCCGGGACGAGGTGGCGCAGGAGTACTTCGGTGAGGTCAGCCCCGCCGACGAGGAGGTGCTGCTGCGAGTGCTGCGCTCCGCCGAGGCCCGGTTCCTCGCAGCCGGGCCGCCGCGGCGCTCGACGCCCCCGGACGCAGCGCGGTGATCCCGATCCCGGCGATCACCAGCAGCGCGGCCGCGGCGGCCGTCGGGCTGACCCGCTCGCCGAGCAGCAGCCAGGCCGAGGACATCCCGAACACCGGCACCAGCAGCGAGTAGGGCGCGACGGCGGTGGCGTCGTAGCTGCGCAGCAGGAAGCTCCAGGCGACGAAACCCAGCAGGGTGGAGACGAGCCCGACGTAGCCGATCGCGCCGAGCCCGGCGGGGGTGATCTCGCGCAGCGCGCGCAGGTCCGCCTCCGGGCCCTCGACCAGCAGGGACAGGCCGAGCAGTGGCAGCGGCGGGACGGCGCTGACCCAGATCATCCAGCGCAGCGCGTCCGGCGGCGCCGCCTTGCGGGTCAGCACGTTGGCCAGACCCCAGGCGACGGCGGCCAGGACGACCAGCGCGAAGGCACCCAGCGGGCCGCCGGCGCCCTGGTCGTACGCGCTCAGCGCGATGCCCGCGAAGGCGATCGCCAGGCCCAGGAGCCGGTGCCCGCCGGGGCGTTCGCGCAGCAGCACGGCGGCGAACAGCGCGGTGAAGCCGGCCTGCCCCTGGAGCGCCAGGGAGGAGAGGCCGGCGGGCATCCCGGCGTGCATGCCGAGGAAGAGCAGCCCGAACTTGACCACCCCGAGGACCACGCCGACCGCCACCACCCAGCGCCAGGCCACCTTGGGCGGGCCGACGAAGAAGACCGCCGGCACGGCGACGACGGCGAATCGCAGGGCGCAGAAGAGCAGCGGCGGGAAGTTGTCGAGGCCAACATGGATCAGGACGAAGTTGAGGCCCCAGATGGCGGCCACCAGGACGGCCAGCGCGATGTGGGGCGCGCTCATGCCCGTACCGCTCGTGCTGCTGCCGCTCGTGGTCGTGCTGCTCGTGCCGCTCGCGGCGGCGGGTGTCGCGGTCATGGGTCGAGCATGGTGGCGCGGGACCGTGTAGCACTAGCGATGAATTCTGAAGAGGACACTTTAGGATCACTGCATGATGGATCTGGGGCGCCTGCGGGCGCTACACGCGGTGGCGGTGCACGGCTCGGTCGGCGGGGCGGCGGCCGCGCTCGGGTTCACGCCCTCGGCGGTCTCGCAGCAGATCGCCAAGCTGGAGCGGGAGACCCGGACGGTGCTGCTGGAGCGGCAGGGCCGGGGCGTGGTGCTGACCGACGCGGCGCGCGAGCTGGCCGCCACCGCGCAGACCGTGCTGGGGCTGGTGGAGCAGGCCGAGGTACGGCTGGAGGAGCAGCGCGGCCAGGCGGTCGGCCGGCTGCTGGTGGCCGCGTTCGCGTCCGGTGCGCGAGGGCTGATGCCCGGGGTGCTCGCCGATCTGCGGCGGCGCTGCCCGGAGCTCGACGTGCGGCTGCTGGAGCGCGATCCGTACCCGGCGGCCGATCTGGTGGCCCGGGGCGAGGTGGATCTGGCTCTGGTGCAGGACTGGCCGACCGTGCCGCTGCCGGTGCAGGACGGGGTCGCCCGGATGGACCTCGGGACGGACCCGGTGGACCTGCTGCTGCCCGCCGGCGACGAGCTGGCCGCGCTCGACCCGGTGCCGGTGGAACGGCTGTGCGGGCAGCGCTGGATCAGCGTGCCGCCGGGCAACATCTGCCACGACTGGCTGGTCCGCACCCTGCGCGAGGCCGGTGAGGAGCCGGACGTGCGCTACCAGGTCGGCGAGTTCGAGACCCAGATCGCGCTGGTCGCGGCCGGTCTCGGGATGGGCCTGGTGCCGAGGCTCGGACGGGGGCCGCTGCCGCCCGGGGTGACGGCCCGCCGGGTGACGCCGGAGCCGAGCCGCCGGGTCTTCGCGCTCTGGCGCTCCCAGGCCTCCCGGCGGCCGGCCATCACGGAGGCGCTGGCCTCGATGCGGAAGTGCTGGGGTCGGCTGCAGGAGCAGGAGCAGGGGCGTACGGGGACGGGGCAGAGCCGGCGGTAGCCCTCGGCAGCCCCGGCCCCGGCCCTGGCCCTCGGCGGCCCCGGTCGCCTCAGCGGTCCTACTTGGCGAAGCCGAGCACCAGCCACATGAAGCCGACCCCGGCGACGGTGCACAGCAGGGTGCTGCGCGAGGGGTGCGGGCTGTGGGCTTCGGGGAGGATGTCGGAGGTCGCCAGGTAGAGCAGGAAGCCGGAGAAGAAGCCCAGGTAGAGGCCGAGCATGTGCTCCGGGATGGTGAACGCCAGGGTGATCGCGGCACCGGACACCGGGGCCACCGCGTCGGCCGCGAGCAGCGTCAGCGCCCGCCGCCGGTTGTTCCCGTACAACCGGGTGATCGTGTACGTGTTGAAGCCGTCCGCGAAGTCGTGTGCGACGACCGCGATGGCCACGACCGTGCCGACCGTGGTGCCGGCCTGGAAGGCGGCGCCGATCGCGAAGCCGTCCATCACGCTGTGCCCGACCAGGGCCAGTGCGGCGGTCAGCCCGACGCCCTGGTGCCCGGCGGTGTGGGCGTGTCCGTGGTGGTGGCCGCCGTGGGTGTGCTCGGCGTACTCGCCCTCGTGGCCGCGGTGGATGGCGACCGCGCGTTCGACCACGTGGATGGCAAGGAAGCCGGCCGCGAACATCAGCAGCGCCTGCGGCACACCGTGCACCTCGCCCGGCGCCTGGTGGATCGCCTCGGGCAGCAGGTCGAAGGCGACCACGCCGAGCATCAGGCCGGCCGCGAAGCCGAGCACGAGGTGGCGGCGGTCGCCCGTGCGCTGGGCGACGAAGCCGCCGATCAGCGTCATCAGGAACGCCCCGGCGGCGACCAGGACGGCGGTCATCGGGCCGTCTCCGCCGCAGGTGCGGCCGGTTGGCCGGTGCCGCCGTGTGGTCTGCCGAGCGCTCTGCCCATTCCTCTCCCCCTGGGGTCCGCCCGTGACCGGGCCGACCGCCGACCGTACCGGACGGCCGTTCGACTGTTGTCGACCGGGGTGCCGGGCGCGGACGGGGCCCGCTCCTCAGCCTCGGTCCGGGCCTGGTGGGGCGCCCGCCGGATGGGCCGTCGGGGTGGTCCCGGCAGGTGGGGACGGTCAGCGGCCGGCGGCGAGCGGCAGGCCGAGGTGGGTGCGGGCGAGTTCGCGGACTCCGTCGCCGTCGACCAAGTGGATGTGACGGTGGCTCTCGTCGGCGGTGAGGTCAAGGGCCTCGTCGGTGAAGCGGCCGGTGGTCAACCGCAGGCCGCGCTCGGCGGACTCCTCACGGACCGCCTCGGCCAGCGTGGTGATCTGCTCCGCGGTGACCGGTTCGGGGCCCCGGGAGGCCCAGACCACCCAGCGGCCGGGCAGCGCGCTGCCGGGGGCGCCCGCGCCGGTGGCCACCAGCCCGGCCGGTCCGCGCAGCCGGACGCTCCAGTCGGCGATCCCGCCCCGGGTGAGCAGGTCGCGCACCAGTTGGGCGAACTCGTTGGCGGACAGGTCGGGCGCGGCCGGCACCGTGGCCCCGGCCTGGGCGGCCGGCTGGACGCCCGCCCGGTCGTACGGGTCCGGGGTGACGGCGGCGCCGAGCTGACGCAGCCGGACGAGGGCCTCGTCCTGCTCGGAGTCGGCGTAGACGCCCTCGTCGTCGCGCTCCTCGTACGCGGTTTCCGGCGGCAGCAGCCGGGTGCGGGCCAGCGCGTCGCGGTCGGCGTCCACGCTGACCAGGCAGAGCGGCTCGGCCGCGCCGGGCTCGCGCAGCCACCCGTTGAGGACGACGCCGGCGAGTATCTCGTCGGTGTCGACGGCGTCGGCGGCCTGCAGGGCACGCAGGGCGAGCCGGGCGACCAGTCGCAGGTAGTCGGTGGCCCGGTCGGCCGGCGGTCGCGGCACCGGGACGATGTCGCCGTCCGGGGCGAGCCGGTAGCCGGTGAGCGAGGGCACCAGGTCGAGCGGCGGCAGGTCGAGGTCCAGCACGGCGGTGCGGGTGAGCGGGCGGAACACCGCCCGGCAGGGGGCGGGCAGGTCCTGGGTCGCGGTCTCGGCGGCGGCCAGCGCCCGCTCCAGCAGTGACTCCACGGCGGCCGGCTCGGCCAGCCGGTAGGCCCGTCGGCACTCCTCCAGGCTCTCGTTGTACTCGCGCACGGCGCGGGCGCGGGCCTCCTCGGCCGCCTCGTGGGCGCGCCGGGACTCGTCGGCGGCCGGGCTGCCGGCCTCGGCCCGACGGGTGCGCCACTCCCGCAGGGCGCGCTGGTGGGAGAGCCGGGCCTGGGCCAGTTCGCGCTGGTAGCCGGAGTCCAGCAGGCGGCGGGACGGGCCGCGCTCGGGGTCGGCCGAGGCAGGCTCGGCGGGCGTGAAGTCCTCCCAGCGGGGCTCCGGGACGCCGGCGACGCCGGGGCCGTCGGCCGGGTAGGGGCGGGCCTCGTAGTGGCGCAGCTGGCTCTCGAAGTCCATGGCCGAGACGGGCAGGGCGGCCCGCCGCAGCAGGTCGGTCAGCCGGTCGTGCTCGGCCCGCACGGTGACCGTGCGGTGGTGGGTCAGGGCGGCGGCCCGGGCGTGCGCCGCGACGGCCTCTTCCGGGTCGACCGCGCCGGGATCGACCGAGCCGGGGTCGGCCGTGCCGGGATCGGCCGTGCCCGGGTCGGCGGCGTCGGGATCGGCGCCGCCGGCGGGGCCCGGGACGGACGGGCCGTCACCGGCCGGGCCCCCGCCGGGGCGACCGGTGGCGGCGCCGTCCGGCGCCGGGGACTCGTCGACACCGAGGTCGCGGAAGACCGAGGCGAGGAAGCCCGGTTGGGGGACCCGGACGGTGGTGGTGCCGTCGGACCGGCCGTCTGCTGAGTGCTGCATCGGTCGTCGTTCCCCCATGCTCGTCCGGCGCCTGCCCGGGGCGGTCGGCGAACCCGCGGACCCACCCCCTGCCGGACATTGTCCACCGAACGGGCGCGGCGGTCAGCCAAGCCGGTCAGTTGGTCCGGGTGTTGGTCAGGTGCAGACCGATGTAGCCGACGTAGATCCGACCACTGCCGGAGCAGTCGTCCAGGTAGTGCAGCCGGGGCGCGGTGCGGCCGCCGCCGATCCGCAGGTGCGCGCCCATGAACGCGCGCCGGGAGGCGTCCACGCATTCCGGCACCGGCAGCATCCGTTCGCGCTTCCACTTGGTGTGGCTGAACACCGTCCGGGACTCCCCTCGCACGGCCTTGCGGGGCGGGAAGCGGTGGCAGCCCGTCGGGGTGTGCTCGCACCACTGCTTGAAGTCCCCGCCGGCCGTGCCCCGCACGGCCGCCTCGGCGTACTCCTGAAGGGCGGTCAGGCCGTCCCAGGCGAGCCGGGCCCACCCGGCGCCGGTGCGCTGGAGCTCGTCCAGGGCGAGTGCGGCCTTCTGGTCCCCGGTGAAGCTCAGCAGCGGGAACTCGCCCAGTCTGGCGATGAGTTCGGTGAAGCTCTCGGGTTTTCCGCAGCGCTCGGCGGGCTGGGCGACGGCGCGCTGCCCGAGGGCCTGGCCGGTGCCCGACGCGGTGCAGTGGCGGCCGGTCAGGGAGCGGGCCCCGGGGCGGAGCCGGCCCTCCCGAGCGTCCCGGGTGTCGTGGCCCTCCCGGCTCTGCCCCCGCTCGCCCCCCTCTCGGCGGTCACGGCGGTCACGACGCTCCAGGCGCAGGGTGCGCCGGACCTGCTCCAGCTCGTCGGCCCTGGCCTGCTGATCGGCGCGGTCCTGCTGCTCCTCGTGGGCCAGGTCGGCCAGTTCGGCTCGGACGACGGCCTGCCCGGCGGCCGGGCGGAGCGGCGGCGGGACGCGAAGCACCGGGACGGCCGCCAGCGGCGGCGGCAGTGGCTGGTCGGCGGCGAGGCGGCGCGGTTCGCGGGCGAGCAGCCCGGCGGCGCGGCGCGGGTCCTCTTCTATTCGGCCTCGGGCGAGCACCGGATGCCGCGCGCCGTCCTGCCGGGAGGCCGGGTCGACCTCGGGCAGGTAGGTGCGCACCGCCCCGCCGTAGACGGTGTGGTACTCCAGCGCGACGTTGAACCCGGTGCGGGCGCCGGGATCCAGCACGTAGGCGGTGGCGAGGCCGGGCAGCTGGTGGCAGAGCGGGCCGACCACGTCCTCCACCCAGCGGTCGAGCGGGAGGTTCACCGGGACGCTGGCGACCACGGTGGGCAGCCGGCGTTCCGGGTCGCACAGCTCGTCGATCAGGGCGTCCACCCCGTCGGCCGTGATCACCCGGGGTGCGGAGTGGACGGCGGCCGGGCCGTCGGTGGCGTCGAGCAGCGGCAGCAGCGAGCGGGCCAGCTCGGGCACCGGCACCCGGCACGGGGTCCGCACGCCGCTGCCGGTGCTGTGCGTCTCGGCCTCCAGCCGGACCCAGGTGAGGCCGTCGGCGCCGGTGGCCACGGTGAGCGTGAGCTGCCGGGTGCCGTGCGGGGCCGGGGTGCGCAGGCGGCGGCGGTCGTAGCGGCCGGCGCCCGGGCCACCGCGCAGCGGGCCGTGGTCACGGTCGAGCAGGACGCGCTCGCCCAGGCGGAGGCGCTCGGCGAGCCCCGGGCCTTCGGGGGGCGGTGCGTCGAACGCCGGTGCGGCGGGGGGTTGCCCGGCGAAGGGTTGTCCGGCAAACGATTGGCCGGTGAGGGGCCGGCCGGCGGGGGCGTGAACGGCCGGCGGGGGCTCCTCGCAACCCTCCTGCTTCAGCCAGGAGGCGAGCTGTTCGTCGGCCAGGGCGAGCGCCTCGGCGTGCGGGAGAGCCGTGGTGACGGTCATCCGGTAGGGCGTCGCGGGACCGCGCGGGCCGGGGAGATCGGCACCGGCGTGCGAGCGGGAGCGGTTCGAGGTCGAACGGTCTGGAGTCCAGCGGTCTGAGGTCATGCGCATACCTCCGTGGTGCGGGGTGGGGTCCTGTGTCCTCCATCGATGGGTTTCGTCCGGTTCTGCCGGATCCTTGCCCAGGAAACGCCACGGCCCGGAGCGGAAGTTCCAAGTCCGGGCCATGACCCTACGTTCGGGTGAATCTGTTCAAGCCGTCTTCCGCGTGGCGCGGAGCCTGGGCTACGCGACGCCGCCCGTGCGAGCGGCGCGGGCGACGCGTACGGGCTGTCCCGTCCGGATCCTCCGGAACCTCACTCAGGCTCCGGCAGGCCCGGCTGAGCTGCGGCTCCAGGCGGGTTCCGTGACCGGTACGGCCAGCGGACAGCCCGCCGGGGCGGCGTAGTTCGCGATCAGTACCACGGGTTCGGTCCCGAGGTTGCGGCCGAGGTGGATGTGGACCGGCCCCGCCTCCTCGACCAGGGAGTCACCGGCACGGCTGACCTCGACCCGGCCGTCGTGCAGGGTCCGGGTCAGCGTCCCGGAGAGCACCACCACGTCGACCCGGCCCGGGTGGTAGTGCCAGCCGGTGTCGGCGCCCGGAGGCAGGGTGATGGTCTGGACGACGGGCATCGCGACGGCTTCCTGGAGGCGTCCTGAGGTTGCCGGGCGGCGCCTGGCCGACGGCCGGTTCAGCCTAGGGCAGGCCCCTCGGGACACCCAAACGGGCCGGCGGCGATGTGGCCGGATGTGTCTCCCAATCCAGGCGCGCCGACTGCGCCCACCGCACCGACCCGCCCATCGACCCCGCCCGCCGACCCCGCCGGGCGGCGCTGCCGGGCGGGACCGTCAGACCGGCACCTCGACGTAGGTGCGACCGGCCGGGATCCCCGTCGCGGTGCCCCCGGTCGCCTCGGCCAGCCAGGTGTGGAAGGCCGCCACCTCGGGTTCCGGCACGCCCACTTCGATCCGCACCCCGGCTGCCTCGTACGCCAGGTCGCTCACCGTGTACCCGGCCGCCCTCAGGTCGTTCTCCACCCGCCCGGCCCGGACGTGGTCCACCGTCACCGCGAGCAGCGCGACCGGCCGTCGCTCCAGCAGGCCGATCCCGTCCACCGCTTCCGACACCGCGTTCCCGTACGCCCGCACCAGGCCGCCCGCACCGAGCTTGATCCCGCCGAAGTACCTGGTGACCACGGCGACCGTGTCGGTCAGGCCGCGTCGGCGCAGCACCTCCAGCATCGGCACCCCGGCCGTGCCGCCGGGCTCGCCGTCGTCGCTGGAGCGCTCGCGGCGCTGCTCGTCGCCGACCACGAACGCGGTGCAGTTGTGCCGGGCGTCCCAGTACTGCTTGCGGATGCCGGCGATGAAGGCCTGCGCCTCCTCCTCGTCGGTAACCCGGGCGAGGTGGCAGATGAACCGGGACTTCTTGATCTCGATCTCGTGGCTGCCGGCCCGCCGGATGGTGAGGTACGGCCTGGCGGTGGGCTCCGGCGTGGCGGACATGGCGCGGTGGTTCTCCCGGGAACGGCGAAGGCTGGCGGCGCGCGCCCCGGGTTGCCGGGGCGGCACCGCCAGCCTAGTTGGCGCACGGGCGCAGCGATCAGCGGCTGCGGGGTCGGCGACCCGGGAACGTCGGTTCCGGGGAACAGTCGTTCTCGGGAACGGTCGTTCCCGGCGGCAGCGGCCTCGGTTCAGCGGCCGGACAGGGCGTCCAGTTGCTCGCGGTCCAGGCCGGTCAGCGCGGTGACCTCGGCGAGGTCGACGGCTCCGCAGTCCAGGCCGCGCAGCAGGTAGCCGCTGAGCGCCCGGGCGGTGGCCGGCTCGTCCATCACGTCGCCGCCCGCCTTGGCGACGTAGGCGGTCAGCCGGGCGGCGGCGGCCGCCAGGCCCTCGCGGTAGAAGGAGTACACCGCGACGTAGCGGGTCGGCAGGTGCGCCGGGTGCATGTCCCAGCCCTGGTAGTAGGCGCGGGCCAGTGAGCGGCGGACCAGGTCGTGGTGGAGCTTCCAGGCGGCGTGCACCTGCTCGGTGGAGCCGGTCGGGATGACGTTGGTCGAACCGTCGGAGAGCCGGACCCCGGTGCCGGCCGCGGCCACCTGCATGACGGCCTTCGCGTGGTCGGCGACCGGGTGGTCCATGCTCTGGTGGGCGGCGCTGACGCCGCAGGCCGCGCTGTAGTCGAAGGTGCCGTAGTGCAGGCCGGTGGCGCGGCCCTCGGCGGCCTCGATCATCCGGGCGACGGTGGCCCGGCCGTCCGGGCCGAGGATGGCCTGGGTGGTCTCGATCTGGATCTCGAAGCCGATCCGGCCGGCGGGCAGCCCGGCCCGGCGCTCGAAGTCCTCCAGCAGCCGGACCAGCGCGGTGACCTGCTCGGCGTAGGTGACCTTGGGCAGGGTCAGGACCAGGCCCTCCGGCAGGCCGCCGGCCGCCGGCAGGGTGGCCAGGAACAGCTCCAGGGTGCGGATGCCGCGGGCGCGGACCGCCGCCTCCATGCACTTGATCCGGATGCCGATGTACGGCGGGGCGCTGCCCTCGGCCACGGCCGCGGCGACCAGTCCGGCGGCCCGGACGGCGGCCGCGTCCTCCTCCGCGTCGGGGCGGGGGCCGTAGCCGTCCTCGAAGTCGATCCGCAGGTCCTCGATCGGCTCGCGCTCCAGCTTGGCGCGGACCCGGGCGTGCACGTCGGCGAGCAGTTCGTCGTCGGCGACGCCGAGGGCGCGGGCCAGCTCGGCGGGGGTGCCGGCGTGGGTGTCGAAGGTCGCCAGGGCCTGACGGCCCCACTCCCGTACGGTGTCGGCGGCGAAGGCATCGGCCGGAACGTAGACGGTGTGCACCGGCTGCCTGGTCCCGGAGTCGCCCGGGTAGCGGCGCGCCAGGTCGGCGTCGACCGGGGCGAGCAGCGCCTCCACGGCGGCTCGGGCGGCAGCGGAGAAGGAGGCCCCGTCCGTCGGCCCGCTTCCGTCGACCTCGACCTGCGACATCCGCACTCCTCCACGCCGAACCAGCACTTCAACAATTTGTTGAGGTGAAGGTAGCTCCGGCGAGGTCGGGCGTCAATGGCCGACCGAGCGCTGGACGGCGGGCCCCGCTCCGGTCAGTCCCTCCCGGCGGCGGCGTAGCGGTCGCGCAGCTCCGGGTACAGCTCGGCGACCTCCTTGGGGTGGACCGAGCCGTCGGGGCCCTTGCCCGCGACGCCGTACTCCCTGGTCAGCCAGTCGGCGAGGCGCTGCGGGTCGGGCTGGTGGCCGTGGTTGTCCATGTACGTGACGAGTGCCTCGTAGGCGAGGTCCGGGTCGAGACGCGAGGACGCCGGGAGGGGTTCGGACTGCCCGGCTTGGACGGGCTCCTCGGCCGGAACCGGCGCGTCCGGCTGGGCCGAATGCTCCGACTGCCGGGCCTCGCGGGGCTGCTGGTGCTGCTGCTGCGGCTCGACGGGTCGGCCCGCCTGCTGCGGCGCGGCCGGGTGCTGGGCCTGCGGCTGGGACGCGGCAGCGGGCACAGCGGCAGGGGAGGCAGCGGCAGGGACGGGCTCCTCCGCCGACGGGCGCGGGGGCTTGAACCAGGGCGAGGCCTGGCCGGGCACCCGCCCGCCCGGGGCGGCGTCGGCAGGGTGACCGGTGGTACGGACCGGGCGCTCGGTCCAGACGTTCAGCTCCTCGTGGCGCGGCTGCGGGGCCGCGTCCGGCGCCTCCTCCGGCTCCTGCGCGGCACGCAGGCGGACCGCCGCCAGCTTCGCCAGCATGGGCGCGGCCACCTCGGCGGGCAGCGGTGCGACGGCGGCGGGGGCTTCCGCCTGGGGCTGGGGCTGCTGGGGCTGGGCTTGCTGGGGCTCGGGGGCCTGCCAGGCCTGCTGGGCCTGCTGGACCTGCTGGACCTGCTGGACCTGCTGGACCTGCTGGACCTGCTGAGTGTGCGGCGCCTGCAGCGTGGGCTGCAGCTGCTGCGGCGGACCGGCCGGGGCGGCTCCCGCCGGAGCGATGGCGGCGGTGCGGCCCTCCTGGGACGCGAGCCCCTGCGGCTCCTGCACCGTCAGGGCCTCCTTGGCCTCGCGCTCGCGGCCCTCGTCGTCCAGCCGGTCGAGCAGCGCCGGGTCCAGCGGTACGCCGAACTTGGCGAGCTTGAGCGGCAGCAGCGCCTGGATCGGCGCCGAGCGGCGCCAGCCGCGGCCGTAGCGGAAGCGCAGCTGCGCCCGGTAGACCAATCGGTTCTGCTCCAGCCGGATGACCTCCTCGTAGGAGCGGAGCTCCCAGAGCTTCATCCGCCGCCAGAGCCGGAAGGTCGGCACCGGGGACAGGAGCCAGCGCATCACCCGGACCGATTCCATGTGGCGGTCCGCCGTGATCGCCGCGATCCGGCCGACCGCGTGGCGGGAGGCCTCGACCACGACGACGAAGAGCACCGGGATGACGGCGTGCATCCCCATGCCGAGCGGGTCGCCCCAGGAGGCGGCCGCGTTGAAGGCGATGGTGGCGACGGTCAGCAGCCAGGCGGTCTGCCGCAGCATCGGGAAGGGGATCCGCAGCCAGGTCAGCACCAGGTCGAGCGCGAGGAGCACGACGATGCCCGCGTCGACGCCGATCGGGAAGGCGTAGGAGAAGGCGCCGAAACCTTTCTCCAGGGCCAGCTCGCGCACCGCGTTGTACGAGCCCGCGAAACCGATGCCCGAGATGAGGCAGGCGCCGGCCGCGACCAGGCCGAGCAGGCCCCGATGGGCCTTGGTGAGCGTTGGGCGTGCCATTACGTCTATCAACCCCTGGATGTCGGCTGCGGCCGTACGCTGCCTCGACTGCCGGTTCCCGCTGGTCGGGCCGCCGGACGGCTGAGCAACCTCCGGGCTCGGCCCACCGGAGTTTACTCGTACACCTGTTTAAGCGTTCCCGCAGCCTGGGGTGTGACGGGCGGCAGCACAACAGAAGTCGCGGCCCGCGTCGACCTGCCCCTCCGGACCGGCCGGACCGTCAGCTGCTCTGCCGCGCCGTCCCGTTGAGGTAGGCCAGCACGGCCAGGACCCGGCGGTTGGCGTCCTCGTCCGGGGCGAGTTCGAGCTTGGTGAAGATGTTGGCGATGTGCTTGGCCACCGCGCCGTCGCTCACCGAAAGGCGGGCGGCGATCGCCGAATTGGAACAGCCCTCGGCCATCAGCTCCAGCACCTCGCGCTCGCGCGGGGACAGCCGCAGCAGCGGACCCGGCCGACGCGAGGTGGTCTGCATCAGCTTGGCGATCACGTCCGGGTCCATCGCCGTCCCGCCCGCCGCCACCCGGCGGACCGCGTCGATGAACTGCCCCGCGTTGAACACCCGGTCCTTCAGCAGGTAACCGATCCCGCCGGTGCCGTCGGCCAGCAACTCCCGCGCGTACAGCTGCTGGACGTGCTGCGACAGCACCAGGACGGGCAAGCCCTGGATCTCCCGGCGGGCCTTGAGCGCCGCCTGCAGCCCCTCGTCGGTGAGCGTCGGGGGCAGCCGGACGTCGACCACGGCCACGTCCGGGCGGTGGGTGAGCAGCGCCTCCAGCAGCTCGGGCCCCGTCTCCACCGCCGCGACGACGGTGAAGCCGTGCGCTTCCAACAGCCTGATCAGGCCTTCGCGAAGGAGGTAGAGGTCCTCGGCGAGGACAACCCGCACGGCAACTCCAAGGTGATGGTGGTGGGACCGCCCGACGTGCTGTCGATGGCGAGGACACCGTCGAAGGTACCCAATCGCTTCTCGATTCCACGCAGTCCGGTCCCCCGCGAGGGATCGGCCACGCCCACGCCGTCGTCCGTCACCGTGACCCGCAGCAAGCCGGCCCGGTACAGGATGTCCACCCACACCTGGTCCGCCCCCGAGTGCTTGGCCGCGTTGGCCAGCAGCTCGCAGATGCTGAAGTACACGGCTGCCTCCACCGGTGCCGGCGGCCGGTCCGGCAGGCTGACGAACACCTCGGTCGGCAGCGCGCTGTCCAGCGCCAGGGCCCGGACGGCGTCGCCCAGTCCGCGCTCGGCGAGCACGGGCGGGTGGATGCCCCGGACCAGGTCCCGCAGCTCCTGCAGGGCCCGGGCCGAGGACTGCCGGGCCTCGGCGAGGAGCTCCCGCGCGGCCGCCTGGTCGGTGTCCATCAGGTGCTCGATGGTGCCCAGGGTCATCCCGATCGCGACCAGCCGCGCCTGCGCGCCGTCGTGCAGGTCCCGTTCGATCCTCCGCAGTTCGGCTGCCTGGTTGCCCACCGCGTCCGCCCGCGTCTCGGTCAGCTCAGCCACCCGCCTGGTCAGCTGGGCATTCGTCGCCCGGCCGTCCTGGTCCAGCACCCGGCGGGCCGCCTCCGCGTACGCGCGCACCGCGAACGGTGCCGCGAGTATCCCGACGACGATCATGGCGACCCCGAACACGATCCTCAGCAGGATCGACTCCATGCGCGGGCTCAGCAGGCCGAACCCGTGCGTGGGCACCGACCCCGCCGGGATGAAGGTCACCCCCAGCACGAGCAGGGCGACCACCGGCCCGGCCAGGGCCAGCGTCAGGAAGGGGTTCACGGCCAGCCAGGCCAGCTCGCCACGGGTGGTCCGGTCCCGCAGGCCCCAGTGGACCAGCTGCGCGTACTTCGCCACCGTCCGCGAGCGGTGATACGAGTACCCCGTCCACCAGTGCCCGCGATCGTCCAACTCCAGCCCCGGCCGCGGCTCGTACACCGCCGGCAGGCGTACGCCGAACCAGCGCTCCAGCTGCCCGCGCGTACGGTTCGCGGTGCGGCGGATGTTGGCGGCCGCCACGACGACGCCGACAGCCGCTGCCACCAGCAGGGCGAAGAAGACCTCCAGGTCGTACTCCTGCAGGAACTGGGACGTCACCACCCCCGCGAAGAGCGCGGCGCCCACCGGCAGCACCGCCCCCGGCACGGCGGCCAACACCACCACGACGAGCCGCGCCAGCCCCTCACCGCCGGCCGCGAAGGCCGCCTGGGCCCGAGCACGTACGGACGTGCCGCTCGTACGACTCACTGTTGTCACGGGAAGCTCCTGATGCCGGTACCGATCGTCCTCCATCAGTGTTCAGGAACCGCCCGCCAGGCACATTGGCCATGGCACCCCAATCTCGAGGTGGACCTAGGACTACCTGCCGGTGGTCGAAGCAACCCCGGTTCATTGGGCTTACCTTAAAATGCGAAGAGCCCCCATCCGGGATCCGGATGGGGGCTCTTCTGAAAGATTGTTCGGCGGCGTCCTACTCTCCCACAGGGTCCCCCCTGCAGTACCATCGGCGCTGTAAGGCTTAGCTTCCGGGTTCGGAAT
>NZ_JBVIRL010000040.1:0-55110 GCF_055576085.1 Kitasatospora sp. NPDC033851
AAGATCGTGGGCAGGAAACGCAACATCGTCACCGACACCATCGGCCTGCTGCTCGTGGTGCTGGTCACCGCCGCGAGCGTCCAGGACAACGCCGCCGGCAGACAGCTGCTGACCGTGGTCGCAGCCGAGCACCCGACCATCGGCAAGGCCTGGGCCGACATGGGCTACAAGACCGCCGTCGTCGAACACGGCGCCACGCTCGGCATCGACGTCGAGATCGTCCGTCGCGACCCCACCACCAGGGGATTCGTCGTCCAGCCCCGACGCTGGGTCGTCGAGCGCACCTTCGGCTGGCTCATGAACCACCGCCGCCTGGCCCGCGACTACGAAACCCTCCCAGCCCGCTCCGAGGCCATGATCCACCTCGCGATGATCAGCCTCATGACCCGCCGACTCACCGGCGAAACCACCCCCACCTGGCGCGGCACCTGAACCCCCAGAGTCAGGGACGAAACGCCCAGTGAGCTGCAAGATCGCGACCGGGACGCCATCGGCGGGGGACTCGCATAGGGACCAACATCAGAACCCCGCCAGCCGGTCACCGGCATCACGCCGACACTCGGCGGCCCCGCTCGACGATCTCGGCCTTGAACTCCGGCGTGAACGAACGGCGAGGGCGCGGCTTCTTCTTCCCCATGCTCTCCATGATGGACATCATCCTTCCGGGGCCGAAGCCCCTGATCAGGAGTGTCTGTCAAAGCGAAGCAGGCCCGGGCAGGCCGATGGCCGGGACCGACGGCAGACCGCATCCAGGGCGGCTGCTGGAGGCCAAGGGCACGGAAGGCACCGGGGCCGCAGCGGTTCGAGCAGCTGGCCTTCGCCGCCACTGGGAACAAGCCCCGCACGGCCCGGCCGCCCGTCGGGGCACTGCTTTGCGTGTTCGTGTCCATCGCGCCGGCTCCGAAGCACATGCGCGATGCTGGTTACGTCGTTTCGGCACCGGCGCAGGCCCGCGAACGCGGCTTTCGAAGGAGGAGTCGACATGGATCCGCTGCAGCCCGGCCCACTGCGCTGCCTGGTGACCGGTGCGACCGGCTACATTGGCGGCCGGCTCGTCCCCGAACTGCTCGCCCACGGGCACACCGTACGGTGTCTGGTACGGGATCCCGGGCGACTGCGCGACCATCCCTGGCGGGCTCGGGTGGAGACCGCCACCGGTGACGTCACCCGCCCCGCAACCCTCGCCGGGGCCTTCGACGACGTCGACGTCGCCTACTACCTCATCCACTCGCTCGGCACCGGGCCCTCGTTCGAGGCAACCGACCGCGCGGCCGCCCGCGCTTTCGCGGCCGCCGCGGCGGCCGCTGGCGTCACCCGGATCGTCTACCTCGGCGGCCTCGTCCCCGACTACGCGGCCGCAGACCTCTCCCCCCACCTGCGCTCCCGCGCCGAGGTCGGCCGCATGCTCCGAGCCGGCGGTGTCCCCACGGCCGAACTGCGCGCCGCCGTGATCATCGGCTCCGGCAGTGCCTCCTTCGAAATGCTGCGCCACCTCACCGAACGCCTGCCCGCGATGGTCACTCCGCGCTGGGTGTCCACCCGAATCCAGCCGATCGCCGTCCGGGACGTTCTGCGCTACCTGGTCGGCGCCGCCCACCTGCCGCCCGGACTGAACCGCACCTTCGACATCGGCGGCCCCGACGTCCTCACCTACGGACAGATGATGCAGCGCTACGCCCGCATCGCCGGACTGCGCCGCCGCCTCATCCTCCCCGTGCCGCTCCTCACTCCCCGCCTCTCCAGCCTTTGGGTCGGCCTGGTGACTCCAGTCCCGGGCTCCATCGCCCGCCCCCTCGTCGAGTCCCTGCGCCACGAAGTCGTCTGCGGCGAACACGACATCGCCCGATGGGTGCCCGACCCACCGGAGGGCCTGACCGGCTTCGACCAGGCCGTCACGCTCGCCCTGCACCGGATCAAGGACGCCGACGTCGCCACCCGCTGGTCCTCCGCCTCGCTGCCCGGCGCCCCGAGCGACCCGCTGCCCACCGATCCCGACTGGGCCGGCGGCAGCCTCTACCAGGATGTCCAGGAACGCACCGTGACCGCGTCACCCGCCGCCGTCTGGAAGGTGATCGAAAGCATCGGCGGCGACAACGGCTGGTACTCCTTTCCACGCGCCTGGGCGCTGCGCGGCCGGCTCGACCGCCTGGTCGGCGGCGTCGGACTGCGCCGGGGCCGCCGCGACCCGACCCGACTACGGGTCGGCGACTCCCTCGACTTCTGGCGTGTCGAGGAAATCGAACCCGGCCGACTGCTGCGCCTACGGGCCGAGATGCGCCTGCCCGGGCTGGCCTGGCTCGAACTCTCGGTCACACCGGACGACGATCACGGAACGCAATACCGGCAGCGGGCGCTGTTCCACCCCCACGGCCTGGCCGGACACGCGTACTGGTGGGCTGTCGCACCGTTCCACACCGCGGTGTTCGCAGCCATGGCCCGCAACATCACCGAACGCGCCCGCCAGGGGCCGTCGATGAATTAGTGGTGCGTGTCGTGTCAGCTCTCGGGTTGATGTCATGTTCATGAGGTATCTGGTCGGCTCGCAGGGGTCGATGAGGCGGACGGGCAGGGGGGCGGCGGGGTGTCCGTGTTCGTGCAGCAGGGGCCGGGTCTGCTGGAGGAGGGCGCGCATCTGGTTCTCCCCGATGCGCAGGAGGCGGGCGGTCAGCGAGACGGGCAGGAACGCGCTTGGCGGCTGTCAGGAACGCCGGATATCCCTCGAAGGCAACACCGACCACGACCACCGGGAGACGCCCGTGAGCACCCGTCAGCGCCCCGCCGAGCCCGACGACAACGACGACCAGGCCGACGCCGTCGAACCGGCCGAGCCGTCCCGGCCGGGACGCACCGCGTACCGGCGCGGCGCCGCCAACCCGAACGGGTCGACCACCGGGCTGCGCTCCGACGTCCTCGGCGCGCTCGGCGTCCTCAAGGTCGCCACCGCCGACCAGCTCCAGCGCCTGCTGCGGCCAGGGGCGGCGTCGAACAAGGCGGTCCGGCAGGCGCTCGGCGACCTCGCGCTGCATGGTCTGGGCGCCTCCGACGGCAACACCAGGGACCGGCACAAGACCTGGCGGCTGGAGGGCACGGCCGGGCTGGACGCGGCCGGGCAGGTCCTCGGCCTGCCCCGCCCCGAGATGGGCTCAACGGCCAAGGGCGCCGGCACCTCGGGCGCCCCGCACGCGATGGCCGTCAACGAGACGATCGCTGCGTTCGTCCTCGGCGGCAGCGCGCCCGGGGCCGCGGGCGGGGTGGGCACCGTGGCCGACTGGGCGACCGAGGTCGAGTTCCTGCTGCCGGGCGGGCGGCGAGGTGGGCGAGGACGTCGAGCGGGAGACGCGGGTGGTGCGCGAGCCGGCGCTGGACGTCGTGGCCGAGGTCGGTGGCCAGGGCGCGGATCAGAGGCTCGTCGATCGCGGATTGTCCGCGAGCTGAGCCCGGACCCAGGCGACGGGATCCTCGGCGAGCTGCGCGTACACCTGGGGCGGCAGGTCGGGGCGGGCGGCCAGTTCCTGGCGCAGCAGCACCGAGGGGTGGCCGGCGAAGAGCGCGGCGGCTGTGGGGGTGGCCGGGTTGCGCAGGGCCGCCTGCTGGATGTCGTGCACGGCCCACTCATGGGAGCCGTCGCAGGAGGCTCCTGGCGGAAGGCCGTAGTCGGGCTCCGGACAGTGAGCGTCGTGGACGAAAGGGGTCGGCTCGCGGTCGCAGACCGGGCAGGACCGAGCCGCGGGCAGCCCTTCGCCGGTCAGCAGCGCCGCCAGGAGGGCCGGTGGCGTCGCCTCGTTGGCCGCCACCGCGCGGCGGACCTCGGTGTCCGGGTGTCGTGCGAGCCGGGCGGCGAGGTCCGGCGTCGTCCACAGTGCGAGTTCCGCGACGACTCGCACCTCCGGGTCCGCGGCGAGCGCCAGCGCCACATCCGGCGGCAGATCGGGGCAGGCGGCCAGCTTCTCCCGGTGCTCTACCAGGGGATCGGTGGCGAACAGCCGGGCCCACTGCGGCCTGCCGGCGCCTTCTTCGAGCAGGGCGAGCGCCGCGCGCGGCTGCAGGGCGGGGTCGACGTCGTCGGCGGTGAGCCGGCCCTCGTACGCGAGCCGCACCGCGGCCTCCCCGAAGCGGTAGGCCAGCGCCGTCACCTGTGCACGGCTGAGGTCCGGGCGGCGGGCCAGGGCCTCGGCGAGGTCGGCGTCCGCCGCCGCGATCAGCCGGTCGGCCAGTTCGCAGGGCAGGGCCGGGTTGGCGGCCAGCCCGTACAGGACGTGATTCACAGGCGAGCATCCTGCCCGACACATGATCGAACGGCTCGTGGATTTCGGCGTTGCTGCCTGCCGTACCGGCATCCGACAGTGGCCCGAGCACGGCACCTGGCGGACCGGGCCTGCCCCGGTCGAGGTAGACGACAACCCCGCGAGGCGATCACCCTGCTGTGTCGCAGCCGTGACCGGGGACTTGGTGCCTGAGGGTTGTCCCGGCCCGGCGGCAGTCGCCAAAGGGCCGGGCTGTCTCAGTCCCACGGGCTGGTGGGCACTGGGCCGGGGGCGACGATCACGGCGATCTCGCCGTCGCGTGTGCGGCCTATCCAGACCTGGCCCCAGCCTTCCGGGACGCCGAAGGTCAGCAGGTCGGCCCGGCGGGCCTGGTCGCGGACCAGGTCGAAGTAGCCGTCGCAGAGGTCCTCACGGACCGGGTCGAAGCGGTTCTCGGTGTCCCGTCCGATCGGCGGGCAGCCGAAGCCGGCGGCGGCGATGTCGGCCAGGTCGTGGCGGAATGGCTCGGTGAGCGGCTGCCAGGCGGTGGCGTCGGCGAAGCAGCCCATGGCCTCCTCCGCGGTGAACCCCGCGCCGGCAGCGCGCAGGGCCGGGTCCTCGCCCACACTGAGGGCGAGCTCCCACGTGACCATCGGCTCGTCGCGCACGCGCAGGAGCGTCGCGGCGCACTCCCGGTACTCGGTGTAGTAGCCGTCAGAGAGACGGGGCAAGTTGGCCCAGGAGACGTCCACCCGGTACTCGCCAGGCGGGATGCGGACCGCGAGCTCGCGCGGCGGCCCGGTGACCCAGGGCGAGTCCACGACCAACCGGCCGCTCGGCAGCCGGATCGCGGTGACCTCCTGTATTTCGGCGATCTCGATCCAGCTGTACGGGGTGTGCGCATCGCCCCCGATCCGCGCACCCGGCGTGAACAGCCCGTCGAGGTACTCGCGTGTCTCCGGCCTGACCTCGTTCATGCCCGCCCCTCTTCCTCTCTCTCCTGGCAGCCGCCGTCCGGACCGTACAGGCCCCCACCGACAACCGCCCTGGAACCGCGTCCTGTCCCCGGCCAGTGCCGCAGGCCCGGCCCCGCAACGGCGGGGTTGGCGGGGCCGTCAGGCCCCCGGCCCACGGTGCAGGGCTGGGCGGTCGATCAGACCTCGGGGTCTCGGCGCGCGGCTACGGCGTCGGCGAGGGCGGTGCGGCGCTGCTGGGCCTCGCGGATGATCCGGCCGATCTGCACGTCGGTGATGCGCAGGCCCTGCCGGCGCGGGTCTTGCCGCCGTGTTCGGTGCCTGCGAGTTCGGCGACGAAGTTGGCGTAGACGCGCTGCTGGAGGGCGTCCTGACGGGCGATCGGGCGCCGTCGGCGCTTGATCTGGGCGGCGGCGTCAGCCGGTTCGGCTGCGAGCGCGAGCAGCAGTACCGCCGCGTACTCGTCGAGCGCCTCTTGGTGCTCGCCTGGCCACGTGGACGCGATGCCGGCTGACGTGCTGGCGCAGATCCCGGATGAGCCGGTTCGGTGGCGGGTCTGTGCGCTGCGGGCTGGGCCGGCAGACCGGGGGGAGAGGTCCGCCGGCCCAGCCCGTGCACTGCCCGCCCGCGCTCCTTGTTGCCACGATCCGCGGGGCAAACATCTCCGTCTCCCGCAGCGCGTCGGGTGGCCGTGCCGCGGCTGCGCGCCCGCCGACGGGCCGGGTGGGTCAGGAGGTTGCGCGACGGGGTCGCGCGGTTTTTCCAGGGCGTGCTGGAGCTGGTCGCCACACCGTCCTATGAAAGCGACCAGTAGGCGATCGCATCACCGAGAGGACTTGTCGCCGCGATCTTCGCGCCTGACCCCGATGCTGTGCTTGGGGCGTCGAAGGCGAGGTAGCCATGGGTTTTGTCTCCGGCGTAGAGATCTCCGGATGCCAGGGCAGGTGTGTAGCCGCCGGCCGTCGCGTCGGCGTTCCACCGAGAACCATCGGGAGCGACGAGTGTGAAGTACAGCGGGTTGAACGACGTTTTGCCCGACACCACCGTGATGTCCACCGTTGCGACGAGCCAGCCACCATGCTGGGCAGTGAAGACGCTGTTCCCACCTTGAGTGGTGTAGTGAGCCTGGCTCACTGTCTCCGTGTACTGCCCCTGGTCGTCCTTGACCTCGACTGGCGTCCCGATCTTGTACGTTTGTGGCCCTCCCTTGGTGCTACTGAAGTTGAATTCGTGATGTCGGTCTGAGATGTGGTCAGCCATCCATGATCAGGCCGGTGGTGGCGAGGCATCCGTCGATGAGGTGAGGGCGGTACTGGAGTCTCTTCAGGCTGCGTTTGACGGCTCGGGCGAGTTGGTCGATGTCGGAGGCGGCGAGGTTGCCGATGGTGCGCTTGACCAGCGACCAGATGCCCTCTTGCGGGTTGAGGTCGGGAGCGTACGAGGGGAGTTGGAAGACGGTCAGCCAGTCCTTGTTCGCCTCGATGAACTCCTGCATCGGCGGCATCAGGTGGGCACGCAGGTTGTCCCACACGAGCACGATCGGACCGCCGAGCTGGATGTGCGCCCGGATGAGCAGGTCCCGGTAGTCCTGCCAGGTCAGGCCCTTCTTCTCGCCTTTGCGGCCCCGATAGACGTGGAAGCTGTAGAACATCCGCGAGCGCTGACCGGGTTTGTAGCAGCTCAGCCCCGCCATGGAGACCCGGCCGCCTCCTCGGCCGCGCACCCGAACCACGGGCGTGCAGCCGACCCGGCCCCAGGTCCGGGCGCGCGGCGGCCTCATCGACTGCCCGGCTTCGTCCTCGAAGACAAGCCAGGCCTCGCGGGCCGCCGTGGCGCTTTTACCCGCGGCCACGTCTCCTTCTTCCACAACTCGACGGCCGCGTCATCACGCTCGATGGCGCGGTGGGCCGGCTGCTGCCAGGACCAGCCGTGCCGCTTGCGTAGGACCCACGTGCCCTCCACGGTGTAGGAGACGTGGAACATCCGGCCGATCAGCGTCTTCACCCGAGCCAAGGTCCACCGCTGGTCGTCCCAGCCGTGGGCAAGCGGCCCACGCTCCAACTCCCGCTCCAGCCTCACGATCTGGGCATCAGAAAGCTTCGGACGACCCGGCGAACCCTTCGAGGCGATTCCTGCCGCGCCGTCCTCGCGCCACTGCCGACGCCAACGCTCCACCGAACGCACGCTCACCCGCAGCGCAGCCGCGATGTCCCGATTCTTCTCACCGCCCTCGAAGCGATCCACGGCCTGCCGTCGGATCCGCTCCCGCGCGGCCCTCTCCGCGTCGGTCAAACCGCCGCCCTGTGCATACCTCACAGCACACGACTACCGGGACGAACCCTCCAACGGCAGGCGAACGCTACCGCTTCACCCATCCGAGCGACATCACGAGTTCAACTTCAGTAGCCGCAGCGCTACTGCTGGAAGTAGGCGCCGAGCTCGCTGGACCGGTTGTCGTGTGACTAGAGGTGCAACCGGAGAGCGCGACCAGCGAAAGACCAGTCACGACCCCGGCCGTTCGAACGACCGAATTGCTTAACGTCGTCATACAGACGATCCTCGGCGCCAGCAAAGCCGCCCGCAGTACACCGCGTCCAGCCGGGTTTAGGCCGCCAGCCGGGTCCGCCGCCGGGCGGCCGGGATGACCCTGGAGAACATCCAGCAAGCCCTGGAACAGGCCCAGTTCGAGGAACGCTGCGCCGACCGGCACCCCGACGCCCCGCCTCGGCCTCCTCTCCGGGCCGGCGGAACTGGGGAACCATGCCCTCGTGCAGCATCCGAGCCCGGTCCGCCTCGTCCTTGATCTGAGGACGCCTCACCCGCAGGTAGTCGTTGAGGGTGGTGTAGGCGTCCGCGGTGAACCCGTACTCGTCCCGCAGCCGGGCCAAGATCCGCTTGTTGGTGTGCCGCTGCTTCGGCGGCGCCGTCAGGTCCGCCCGCAGCATCTCGTCGATCCAGCCCTTGGCCGGGTCCAGCGCGGAGCGGCGGGTCACCGGCTCTTTCCGCTTCGGAGGCAACGCGCTGTCCAGGGCCTGGCGGACCACCCGGCGGTGGACCGAGTAACGGCGGGCCAACTCCCGGACCGAGGCGTTCTTCAGCCTCTTGTCTCGGCGGATCCGCTCGAACAACTCAACGCGCTGCAAGTTCTCGGCCTCCTGACACGGCCGTGACTACGAACTCACACAGCGTGATGCGGTTGCCGGAGCCCGGTCAATCCCGCACTACTCCAAACGAGTGCACCCCACTGTTGGGCAGACACCTGAATCTGCCCAGGCCGGAACACACGAACAACATCCCGGGCCGCACCCGCCAGCCGACGCCGTCGGCCGCCCTATGGCTTTGGCGGCACGGCTGGCG
Organism: Kitasatospora sp. NPDC033851; assembly: GCF_055576085.1. Lineage (NCBI taxonomy): Bacteria > Bacillati > Actinomycetota > Actinomycetes > Kitasatosporales > Streptomycetaceae > Kitasatospora > Kitasatospora sp. NPDC033851. The sequence continues at coordinate 8,576 of NZ_JBVIRL010000040.1, forward strand.
TAGGCAGGTCGAGAACGCGGGCAAGGGCGGCAACGACCGGACCAGAATGCTCGGGCATCTGCTGATGGATCCAGGCGGTCGCCAGCACGAGGAAGTTGGTCAGGTCGCGCTCGACGCCAGCGAGCAGGTGACGGAGCTCGGCCATGGGCAGCTCGATCACCGGGCTGCCACTCTGCTCGGCGTTGACGGTGAGCCGGACGGTGTCGCCGAAACGTTCTGCAACCGGGGACACGGGCTCGTGGCCGAACCCAAGCAGGCTGCCGCCGTCGACGAAAACGTGCCAGTCGCGCCAGTCTTCCAGTCCGTCGCAGCAACCGGGCAGGAAGGCGACCCCCGTGGAGTGGTCGGTGACTCGCAGGCCACCGGCCGCGTAGAGGTTGTCGAAGGTCAGCAGTCCATGAAGGAAGGACTGGAGCGGGCCAGTCGGCCGTGGCGGGCGGGCACCATCAGGATCGATGTCGTTGCAGGCGATGATGCGCATCATCGCCGTCCCGACCTCGGCGGGTGAGAGTTCGCCGTTCAGGGGCAGGAAGGCGAACGGCTCGACTCCAGCGATAGGCCATAGGTCGAAGCCCTCGGGTGTGTTGATCTCCAGAACAGGCTGCATCACGATCACCTGGCGCAGTGTTCCGTACTCTTGCCCGTATCGCCTCTCGATTACGCCGAGCATCTCGCCTCTTCCGAACCCGGATCCAGAGGAAGAGCTGAGCACCCTTGGTCGTACTGGCGTGCAGACGCAGTTGCCGCCGACACCTCACCGCGCCGGCCGGCAGGTGGGGCCAACCTAAACCGTTCCTCGGTGGGGCCACTTGCAGGGTTCAGGTACGGATTTCGTGAAACCGATCGTGCTTCCGTGCGCTGGGTGACACTCCGTCACTTTCGGGTGGATGCCTGATGCTGTCGCAGCGCGGTGAGCGCGCGACTGGCTATCTCGTCGGGTGTGCCGACAGCGTCGACCGTGACGAGGAGCCCTTGCCTTGCGTAGTGCCGGATGATGGGCTCCACCATCGCTTCGTAACTGCTGAACCGGCCGCGGATGCTTGTCTCTTTGTCGTCCTCACGCTGATAGAGCTCACCGCCGCAGACGTTGCAGGCGTCATCGACGTCGAGGGTGTCCACCGCTGGCTCGTAGACGTGGGCCGAGTCGTTACGGCAGAGGCGACGGGCGGACTGGTGGCGGACGCGGCCCTCCACCTCCTGCTCGGGAAGGTGCAGGCGCACCACGCTGTCCAGGGGCGTGTCGAGTTCGTGGAGCAACTCGTCCAGAGCAAGCGCCTGGTCGGCGTTGAGCGGGTACCGGTCGAGGAGGAAAGCTGTGGGGGCCTGGCACAGGTGGTCCCGGACGACCTTATTGATGATCTCGTCCGGGAGTGGCCTGCCGGAGTTCATGATCTCGGCGGATCGGATCCCCAGGTCGGTGCCCTGGCGGAGGTGAGCGCGCATGAGATCGCCGAGGTTGATGCGCGGCACTGGCAGGGCCCGAGCCAGCGAATCGCTCGGTGTCTCCCACAGCCACGCCGGTGGTTGCAAGATGGCGATGCGCATCGAGCCCGTCGCCATCATCGGCAGATCCAGTAGCTGTCGCGGATCGGGTGCGTATATTGCTCACCGGTCGAGCGAGCCACCACGACACCGCCGTCCTCGTAGGAGACCCGGTCGCCCGCCGCGACGAACACCGGTGCGTCCAGCTCGACCTGGAAGTCGGCGTGGAGCAGGAACTCGCTGAGCAAGAGCATCCGCGGCAGCGGGGTAACCCCATCGATATTCAGGCGCACGACCCAAACATCCCGCAGGGGCCGGTGCCACCGCGACTGGGTTCGGTCTGTCGGCGGCGGCTGGTCGTTTGTGGTTGGGCATGGATTCCGTGACGTCGATCAGCGGGCCGTGACGGTCTGTGGTCGGCGGCCGGCGGCGATCAGGAGGAGTCGTTTGCGCAGTAGGGGTGGTTTCGCTCTGCCGAACATGCTGCGCTTGAGCGCTTTCAGGTCGTTGACGCGGCCCTCGACCGGTCCGGACGACCAGTGGGTGCTCATGCCGTAGACGACGGCGTCGAGGTCGGGGAGCAGTCCGGTGACGAAGCCGGCCAGGCCGCACTGGTCGTCCGCGCAGACGTCGGCGATCCAGTGCGGCAGCCCGTCGCCTTCGCGGTTGGTCATGATGGTCGCGAAGGTGCGGACGTGGCCGGCGGCGGCTGTGAGTTCGGGTGAGCGGGCCAGCAGGGTCTTGAGCTGCGGCTGGTCGTCCTCGCGCAGGTGGTCGGGGTGGCGCGTGATCCAGCCGGCGGCGGCGTGTTCCCCGCGGCCGAACGCTCGGGTCGTAGCGGCCGAATGTAGTCGCGCAGGGTGCTGTAGCTGCAGCGTGCTCCACGTTCTTCCAGCTCGCGGTGGAGCCTGGACACGTTCGTGCAGCCCTCGGCCATGCGCTGTTCGAGGTAGGGCTTGAACCGGTCGGGTTTGCTGGTCCGGTCCTGCCATTTGGCCGTGCAGCATCGCGTCGGGGCTGGCGGCGCGGGCGTACTTGCGGACCGTGTCGCGCCCGAGACCGAGGCGTCTGGCGATCTCGCGCAGGCTCAGGCCCTGCTCCACCTGGGCGCGGACGGCGGCGTGGGTGTCGCGGAGCCGGTCGAGGAACTTCCCCTGCGGGAAGGGCTCGGCTGGCTTCTCTCGGCGATCTGGGCCGTTTCCGGCGCGGGCTCGGGCAGTTCGACGAGGTCGCGGAGCAGTGCACGGTGGCGGGAGACGAGGCGTTCGACTGCTTCGCCGAGGTTGTGCCAGACGTGCCATTTGTCCGCGCAGTGCTGGGCGTTCGGGGCGCCGGTACGGGCGCCGTCGGCGAAGACCTGCGCGCGGTCGCGGCAGACAATCTCGACGCCCGGGTGCTCGCGCAGCCAGGTGGCGACGCTGTCAGCGTCGCGGTCCGGGAGCAGGTCCAGGGGCTGGTGGGTCTCGCAGTCGACCAGGATGGTGCCGTAGCGGCGGCCCTTCGGGTGGCGAAATTCGTCAATGCTGTCGACGGTCAGCCAACGTGCAGCAGGAACACCGTGTGGTCCCGGTCCGCGGGAGCGAGGCGAAGGTTGCCTTCGCCCGCACCGAAGACCAGGCCGAACGTCAGCAGTGTCCGGGAGAAGGCTGGCCCGGATCGGCTGGAGTGCCCCACGTGCGCGCAGGACCGTGCCGCAAGGGGACCTGGATCCGCTGATGCGGCCCGCCCCTGCCGGGCCCGGCCGCCGCTCTCCAACCGCCTTCCTCGGAGCAGTCATGAATCCGTCCGCCCCGGCTGCGCGGGGCGGTGCGCGCGGGCCGGCCGGGCAGTTCAGCGGGGTCGGCCAGCACCTTCACCAGCGGTAGAACGTCGCCTGCGCCGGCAGCTTCCCCGCCTCGGGTAGCAGTGCCCCAGGAATCCCCTCCAGGTCCGCCGGAACCTGTGAAACGTCAGCGGGTCTGACCGTACTCGTCGGGCCAGTTGGGGAGCGGGACAGGGCCGCCCGGCCGATCGGGGTTGAGGGCCAGACAGAGCACGACGACGCTTGTCGATCGCTTTTGGGTGTACGAGCCGAAGACCTCGGGCCCTTCGCCGTAGCACGGCTGGTACTGGCTGGTGTCCCGGATGACCTTGACGACCTTGTACTGAGCCTCCAGCTTGCCGCAGTCCACGATCTGCAGATCCGCTCTAGACGCGACACCGCGATCATGCACGCAGTCACCGACCTGGGCAGCATCCGCCTCGGTCTTGCTCAGCCAGCCGGCGACCAGCAGCCCGACGGTGGCCAAGGCGACCAGGATGAGTGGCGCCCGCACGGTCTTGCCTAACCGGCGCAGCCGCGAGGAGGGGGTCGGTTCGGAGGTGGTCGGGGGTGGGTTGGCGGCTCGGAGCAGCGGGGACGTCATGGCAGGTCCTTGCGATCAGATCATCGGATTGTGGCGCCGAACAGTAGCGGATCTTGTACGGGGCCGGCGTGCCGATCTCCCCCTGACGGCGTCGGGCCGCCCTGGTGTCCGCGATCTGCCGCCCAGCACGCCCACGCCATCAAGCACGGCCTGCGCCCCAACAGCTTCGGACCATCGAGGTACGCCTGACCACCGTCCGCGACTTCGCCCTGCATGTGCACGGCCAGGGCACCACCACCTGGGCGAGCGTCAGCACCCACGACGTGGAGGCGTTCCTGGCCCGCAACCCGTGCCGCCGTGCCGCATCGCTTGCCGGACTGTGCCAGTTCTTCGCCCACGCCCGCCGCGCCGGTCCGATCCTCCACAACCCCACGGCACCGCTGGACGCCCCGCAGCACCGCGGGTTCCGCGGCCCTACCCTCACCCTCGACCATCAGCGCGCCCTCTACCGGCGATGGACCACCAACCCGGACACCTGCCCCCACGAAGCCCTCATCGGCCTTGCCGCCCTCCTCTACGCCACCACCACCACCGAACTGCCCCACCTGACCAACACCGCCGTGGACACCGTCCGCCGCACGCTGCACTTCCCCGGCCGCCCGGTACCCACCCCACTCGACACCGCGACCTGGCACGCCCTTCAGCGCTGCCTGGACCACCGCGCCCGCACCGGATCGGCCAATCCCCACATCCTCACCACCCGCCTCACCGCCACCACCCGCGCCCCCGCCCCGCCGGCGCCGCCCACATCCGCGACAGCCTCACCCCCGTCGGCCTGCTCCCGCCCGTCCTGCGCACGCAGCCCGGGTCCCGGGGGGAACGGCAATCGGCGCGTCCTCACCTGCGAGGACCTGAAGCCGTCGGGGGCTGTAGCCCTGAATGGTGGCGGATGGGTCAACTACCTGCCGTCGGACGCTCAGGGCCGTAACACGGGAGTCAACGCCTGTCTCGGGGGGAAGCCCAGTTCCAGCCGGGGTGAGGACGCGACCGGCAACATCCGGGGCTGGAGCGACGCTCAGAAGCGTGCGACCACCCTTGGGTTCACTCCGAAGTCTGATCTCGCCCGCTGCCACTCTGTGCCGCGCATGGCCGGCGGAACGTCGGACGAGCGGAACGTGACGCCGTGCTTCCAGCGGGGGGCCAACATCAATCAGCGAACCGGCGGCAGGATCGCCAGCAGCATGCGGACATTTGAGACCAGATCCGGGAAGATCACGCCTCAGGGTCCTGTGCTGTACGACGTGCTTCCGCAGTACACCGACGACAAGAGCACCATTCCGAATGGGTGGGGGATGGGGTTTTACGGCTGGGACGCTAGGGAGTGTTCTGAGTTTGGATCATGATGTGGGTCTCAGGCTGCGGAGCCAGATGACGGCACCGCACAGGTGCAGGCCGGCTTCGTAGCTGGTCGGGGTCTTGTCGTAGCGGGTCGCCGGACCCCGCCAGTTCTTGATCTTGTTGATGGCGCGCTCGACGGTGTTGCGGTCGCGGTAGAGGTCCGCGTCGTGGCTGACGGGCCGTCCGCCGCTACTGCCCTTCTTCTTGCGGTTGGCGGCCTGGTCGTCCTTCTCCGGGATCACCGCCTTGATGCGGCGTCTGCGCAGGTAGGCGCGGGTACCGCGGGCGGAGTACGCCTTGTCTGCGGCGACCGCGTCGGGGCGGGTGCGGGGCCGGCCGACCGGGCCGCGGACCTTGATCTTGTCCATGACGGCGGTGAACTGCGGATTGTCCGCGCTCTGGCCCGGCGTGACCACGAAGGACAGCGGACGGCAGCGCCGCTCGGCCGCCAGATGGGTCTTCGTGGTCAGCCCGCCCCGCGAACGCCCCAGCGCGGCTGCCTTGAGCCGCGCCCGGCGGCGCCGACGCATGCGGCGCTTTCCTTCTCGTGCGGCCTCGTCCGCAGCACTGCCCTGGTCGGCTACCGGCCCGGTTTGTCCCTTCGCAGGATCCCCTTTTCCTCTGCGACCGCCTTCTCCAACTCCTCCAGTAGCTCGGCGTCCACGACCATCCCGGCCGCGTGGTGGTGTGCTCGGGCGACGGTGGAGTCGACGCTGACCAGCGACAAGTCAACCTGGCCGCGCGCGGCGGCCTCAGCGATCATCCCGTCCATCAAGACCTGGAAGACGCCCTTGAGCGCCCAGGAGTAGCTGGGGCTCCACCCGGACCGGCCGGACGCCGGCGAGGACGAGGCCGGCGATGACGGACGTGTGCGCGTCCCGACCAACGAGCAGTTCCTCGTGCGGCCCGGTCGTAGGAGCGCTCGCCCTTTGGCGGCGTGTCCGGTGACGGCCTCGGCCAGGCCTGGGGCGGGGTCTGGCCGATGAGGTACTCGATGCGCGGGCCGTGGACACGCCCTACTGCGGGGTGGGGGCGGTCAGCGGGGCGAAGGTCTGCCGGAGGTCGACGACCGTGGTGGGGCCCTTCACCCAGGCGAGCGGGGCATGGTGCACCCGGACTCCGGCCGGTTCCCGGAGCAGCGCTTCGCCGGCCGCGTTCTGCGGCCACTCCACCGAGCCGGTGGCGGTCCGCGCGGGGATGAGCCAGTAGTCGCCCCGGGTGTATTCGCCGCCCGGCCGGAAGTACACCTGGACGCCGTCCTCCAGGTCGAGCCAGGCGCCCTCCTGGAGCTGCAGGGCGCCGCCGGCCAGCGGCAGGGCGTCCCGGCCGCGGGGCGCCCGGTGGTCCCAGCGGCGCAGGAACGGGTGGCGCTCGGCCAGCCGCCCGACCTCCGGCACCGGTTCGGCGGACAGCCGCACCCGGCGCCCCGGCAGGTCGGTCTCCTCCACCTGGAGCAGGTTCGCCGCCTCGCCCCGGCTGACGTACGCGCTGTCCGCGACCTCGACCCAGTCGCCGACCGAGAGGCTGAGCTTGTCGTCGTCGCCCAGTGTGGTGAGGTCGGCCCAGACGCCCTCGATCGAGGCGATCGGCAGGACGACCGAGCCGTTCTCCCGGGACCACTTGAACGTGGCGCAGCCCTCCGCCGAGCCGCCGTGGTGGACCTCCACCCGGTACAGCTGGTTCTCCGGGCCCCGGTAGCCGGCCTCGGGGTGGGCCAGGCACGGGTCCTCGCTCGCCCGCTCCGGCCGCCGGGCGCGCGCGGCCAGCAGCCCGCCCGGCCGCTCGTGCGCCTCGGCCCACGCGTCGAAGGCCTCCCGCACCCGGGACGCCCCGCCGTCCGGAACGCTCAACTCCGAGGCGGGCAGGGCGAGTACCTGCCAGACGAGCTTGGCCCGGGCCGCCGTGTCGGGCATCGCCGCACCGAGCGCGACCTCGCGGATCTCCGGGTCCTCGACGGCGGTGACGCTGCGCTCCCAGACCTTCAGGTAGACCAGGAACGGGAATTCGCCGGGCAGCCGGTCGCCGTCGCGCTCCTGGTCCCGGTAGGCGTCCGGCTGGTCCCAGTACGTCCAGCCGGCGGGTGCCTCCCGGGCGTCGCCGCCGTCGCCCTGGCCGCCGTCGTGGGGCACGGCGATGCCGGGCTCGGGCCGGTCGGCCTCGCACAGGATGCCGTCCACGTAGTAGCGGCCGCCGCCGATGGTGAGGTCGTCCACGTCGTGGTTGCCCGGCAGGTAGCCGATCGCGAATCCGGCCGCCGCGGCCGGTCCGCCGCGGCGGCCGATCAGGTCGGCGGCGAGCGTGCGCAGTTGGTACCGCTCGATTGCGGCCTGCTCGTTGGCGTCGGCGTCGAGCTGGACCCGGCCCTGCTGGGTCAGCACCGCGGAGTAGTGCTTGCCGGGCCGGAAGGTCAGGCGCGAGAAGTCTGCGTGCACGGTTTCCCTTTCGGATTCACTCGGGGCGGGTCGTCGGTGCGGGTCAGGAGGCGTGGAAGATCCCGGCGTCGGTGCCGGCCGGGGTGTACTCGGCCAGCCGGGCCCGCAGGTTGTCCTCGCGCTGGGGCTGGAACAGGTCGTGGAAGGCCCCGAGTTCGGAGCGGTCCTCGGCGCCGCGGGTGATCTCTGGCGCGCACCCGGCGGCCAACTGGCCGTAGCCGGGCGTGCCGTACCGCAGGCTGGTGAACAGCGGGCGGACCCGCTCGGCCTCCAGCTCGCGCAGCCGGGCGGCCTGCGCCGGGTCCAGCTCGCCGCGCTCGACCAGCTCGGTCACCGCCGAGCGCACCAGGTCCGGCTGGCACTCGTACCGGCGCGGGGTGCGCGAGCACGGCGGGACGTAGCAGAACCGCAGGCAGCCGAGCGAGCGGCGGGCCACCCGCAGCCGCCCGGTGAACACGCAGTCCTCGGCGATCGGCACCGCGTGGGTGTGCACCTCGCCGACCACCGTGGACCGGTGGGCGTGCAGCAGGGCGTAGGCGTGCTCGCAGTCGGGCCCGGAGAGCGCCGGGCGCTCGGGCCCGGTGGCGTCCAGGATGCTGTCGGCGAGGTGGATCTCCAGCGGGTCGGTGTCGACCTCGTCGCCGACGACCTGGATCGTGCCCAGGATGCTGCGCTCGATCGTCACGCAGGCGGTGGTGTGGTCCAGCACGAGGCTGGGCTCCTGCGGCGAGTGCGGTTCGCAGTGCGGCTCCAGCGACCAGCCCGGCACCAGGGTGCAGTGCCGCAGGGTGACGGAGGCCAGCGGTCCGGTGACGTTGACGCCGCGACCGGTGATCAGCAGCCCGTCCAGGACCAGCCGCCCGCCCGGGCGGACGCCCCGGACGTTGAGCGCGTCCGGCCGGTTGCTGTACCAGTCGAGCAGCCGGATCACCGGCCGGGTGCCCTCGGCGGCGCGCAGTTCGAGGCGGTCGTCGGCCGCCAGGTCGAAGTCCAGCTGTTCCTGGTAGGCGCCGCTGTGGGTGATCTCGATGATGGCGGCGCCGCCCGCGCTGCCGGACTCCTGGTCGGCGCGCCACTTCTCGTAGGCGTCGTTGATCCGCTCGTACGGCCCGCCGGGGCCGACCCGGTAGACCGTCCGGTGCCGGGCCTCCGGGCGGTCGCGCGGGTACTCCCCGCCGCCGGTGTCGTCGCCGGACGCGTAGTGGTAGTCGACCCAGACGCCGCGGCGCGGGGCGGAGCGGGCGCCGAAGGCGATCCGGCCGAGCAGCGGGTCGACGGCGACCTGCCCGCGCTTGGGCCGGTACGTCCAGCCGCTCAGGTCGGCCACCGTGATCTCGGCGGGCGGGACCGGCTCCTGGGCGCCGTCGCGCCAGATGGCGAAGCTCTTGCCCGGCCCGTAGTAGTCGGCCAGGCGCTCGGAGAGCTGCCGGCGCCGGATCGGGGCCGGCACGTTGTCGATCGTCGCGAGGTGGGTGGTCGACGGCTCCGGCTCGGGTTCGGTGACCAGCTGGGCGTCGTTGCCGAGGACCGAGAAGGTGAAGAGGTTCCTGGCCCGGTCGATGCAGTACGCGGGCGCCCGGGTGACCGGGTACGGCTTCAGCCGCCAGACGTACAGGGCGACACCGGCCGGCGTGTAGCCGCCCTGGCGGCGGGTGGAGGCGGCCCGGCGGACGTCGGCGGTGTGCGCCTGCCCGTCGAAGGGCCCGCCGAGCAGGTCCAGCTCGGCGCCGCGCCGCACGTCGACCAGCCGGCCCCGGCTCAGCCGCTGACGGTCGGCCGGCTCCTCGTCCGGGCGCAGCAGCCGCACCGGCTGGGTGCCGCCGAGCAGCCGGGAGAGCTCCACGGCCCGGGCCGGCCAGTCGGCGACCGAGGCGGACAGTTCCTCCAGCAGGGCGAGCGTGCCCTTGCGCCGGCGGTTGGCGACGGTGTTCGCGACGTCGTGCCGCGGCGCCAGCCGGGCGGCGAGCCGGTCGCGGGCCGCGGCCCGCTCCGGGGAGGCCCCGCCGTGCAGGCCGGTGGCGAGCACCTCCTCGTAGCCGGGCAGGATCCGGTAGCCGACCAGGTCGCCGAGGTAGGCGACGGCCCAGTCGGCGGCGGTCTCCACGAACCAGTCCTGGTAGCCCTGTTCGACGCCGCTGCGGACGACGTCGACCTGCTCGGCGATGACGGCCAGCAGGGCGCGCAGCGGCTCGCCGGCCTCGGCGTCCCGCAGCCGGTGCCACTGCGGCAGCAGCTCCACCAGTTCGTCCGGATCACGACTCATGCGCCCACCTCGCTTCGCTCGGCAGGGGCATTCGCCCACACGCGCCTCTTGACGGTTCGCTCTCCCCCGGCCTCCGGCCGGGGGGACCCCCACCGCTCGCTCATCGGAGCACCTCCTTGAGGATCAACGTGTCGGGCAGGTTCGGTGACAGCAGGGCGAGTTGGGCCGGGCGGATGCCGCGGAACACCGTCACCACGCGGCCGGGCGGCAGCGGCCGGGTGTCGGTGACGGACGGGTTGAGGCGCAGCAGCTCGGCGACCGAGACGCCGTTGCGGGCGGCGACCTCGGTGAGGGTCTCCGCTTCGGGGCCCCGCACCCGGTACCGCTGTTCGTCGAAGCGGGCGAGTCGGGCCGGGACGGTCGGCTGCGGCTGGGCGAGCCGCTCGGACAGGTGTTCCAGGCCCTCCGGGGTGAGGCTGCCGGGCACGCCCGTGAAGGCGTCGGCCTCGACCCAGTCCACGCCGGGGACGGCCTGGGCGGCGGTGAGCACCTCGGACAGGTGGGCGCTCTGGCCGAGTCGGCGCCCGGCGTAGCCGAGCCGGTCGAGCAGGGCGCGGCGCAGCGCCGGTTCGACCAGGTCCCAGGAGTGGTCCGGGTCGACCTTGACGCTCAGGGCGACGACCAGCAGGACGAGTTCGCGCAGCGCGACCTCGACCGGCAGCTTCGGGTCGCCGTAGGTGGTGAGCGAGGACCGCAGGGTGCGGATCAGGTCGGAGTCGGCGGTGAGCGGGATGTCGTCCACCCCGGCCACTGTGACGTGGACGAGCTCCCGCCTGCCGTCCGAGAGCCGGGTGGCGCTCGCGCGCCCGATGCCGGCCCGCGAGCGGGTGAAGTCCTCGTAGTCGGGCACCGAGACCAGCCGGTCCAGGGCGGTGACGGCGAGCGGGATGGTGCGCCTGGCCAGGCCCGGGCCGTCCGGTCCGGCGCCGCCGGTGGCGGGCAGCGGGTTGACGACGGCGGAGACGCCGAGCGGGCGGGTGGTGAGCTGGGTGATCCGTCCGGCGCCGACGTTGCCGCTCTCGCCGATGCCGATCCGGTAGCGGGCGCGGACGTTCTCCCGGCCGGTGGGCAGGCGTGAACCGTGCACGCCATCGCCGAAGGTGACGGTGGTGCGGCCGTCGGTCGTGGTCGCGCTGACGTAGACCTGTTCGTCCGAGCCGCGCCCGGCGAGGCTGTCGACCTCGTGCCAGCGCACCCCGTCGACCCGGACCTCCAGGGTGCTGCGCGCGCCCCTGGGGGTGTCGGCGGCGAGCCAGGTGAGCGGCGACTGCCAGAGCGTGAAGCGCTGGCCGGGGATGCCGGCGTCGCCGCTGCCGATGGCCTCGTCGCGGGTGGCGCCCTGGGTGGCGCGGACCACGTTGCCGAGGACCTGGACGGTGTCGCGCCGGTAGCGGAAGGCGAGGCGGGCGCTGAGCGTGATGGCGGTGCGGACGGTGTCCCCGGGCAGGCGCGGGTCGACGCTCTGCCCGACGCCGGCGATCATGGCGAGTTCGGTGCCCCGGACCCCGGTGGTGTTCGGGATGTCGGTCCGCTCGCCGCTGACCGCGATCCACCGGCCGGGGGTCAGCCCGTCGTAGAGCCGGGCGAGTTCGATCCGGTCGCCGTGGACCTCCTCGGTGACGGGCTCGTCGGCGAGTCGCAGCGACTCGCCGCGGGCGTAGACGGTGGCGTCCCGGATGTCCGAGAGCTGGGTGTCCTTCTCGTCCAACCACGGCTGCTGCAGGGACAGTTCGGTCACCTTTCCGGTGATGCCGAAGTCGGCGCGGGAGATCACGCGTACGTCGGTCACCCGGGTGATGACCTCGGCGAGGTCGCGGCTGCCCGGGATGCCGCCGTCGATCCCCTTGCGCGGGCGCTGGATGACCACCCAGCTGCCGGGCGCGATCTGGTCGTACACGGCGTCGAGGGCGAGGACCGTGCCGGAGACCGGCTGCAGCTTGGTGGTGAACACCACCTCGACCGCGGGCGGCGACTCGTCGGTCGCGGTGTAGCGGTGGACCCGGACGTTCAGCTCGCCGGACTCGCCGGTCTTCTCCTGGCCCGGGTCGAGCTGGTAGTCGAGCGCGGCGCCGGGCCCGCCGTCGACCTTCACGTGGATGCGGCCGTCGGCCTGCGGGCGGGACACGACGACGGTGCGCTCGGGCAGCTTGGCCAGGAACTTGGCGCTGACCCCGGCCTCCTGGTCGGGAGCGGGCACGGCGGCGCGCACGGCGGCGGCGTGCGGATTCGGCGCCGGCGGCTCGGTGGTGACCACCTTGACCTGTCCGGGCCCGAAGGGGAAGGTGTGGTCCCACGGCAGCGAGAAGGCGTTGTGCGTCAGGCTGCCGGCTTCGACGTACGTGAAGTCGGCGGTCTTCGGGACGGTGCCGGCGGTGTCGAAGCCGACCCGGACGCCGATCAGCGTGCTGCCGGAGAGCGGCCAGTCCACGTAGCGGTCGATCCGGCCGTCGTTGCCGTAGACGGGCTTGAGCGGCGCGGTGGCGCCGAACGGGGTGGCGACCACCCGCATCGCCTGGATCTCGTGCACGGCGAGCGGCGCCGTCAGGTCGACCCGCCGCCAGGCGGGGTAGAGGCCGTCGCGCAGCCGGGGGTCGAGCGCGGACAGCAGCTGCACGCCGAGGTCCGAGCCGGGCGCGAACAGGCGCTGCGGGTCGCGGGCGAGGTCCCGGGCGCTCAGCGGGGGCCGGGTGGGGGCGGTGCGCAGCGCCGCCAGCACCGAGCCGAGTCCGCGGACGGCCGGGTCGGCGGTGCCGATGCCGGGAGGGTGCGGTCCGGGCTTGTCGGGAGCCTGCGGCGGCTCCAGCTGGTGGGCGCGGTCGCGCAGGCCGGACAGCTCCTCGCCGAGGCGTCCGAACCAGTCGGCCACCGGCTGCTGGGAGCGCGCCAGTTCGGCGGCCTCGGCCGACCGGGAGATCACCGGGGCGAGCCGCTCGGCGAAGTCCGCGGGGGTGCTCAGCGGGCCGGACGGCCGGTCGAGGTCGGCGCGCAGCGGGGCCAGCACCTGGTCGTCGAAGTCCCGGACGATCCGGCTGTGCCCGGGCCTGGGGTTCGGAGCGTTCTCGGTGACGGTGATCCAGTCCGCCAGCTCGGCGCGCAGGTCCTTGAGGGTGCGCAGGTCCCGGGGCAGCCCGATCACCGTGACGTCGTTCTCGCGGTCGAGCCGCACCTCGGGCACCAGCCGCAGCACCCGGTGGACCGGGTCGGCTGCCTTGTCGGCGCTGAACACGAACAGCAGCCGGTCGCCGGGCTTGATGTTGTTGGCGGTGCCGGCGGCGAACAGCTCGGCCCGGCCGCCGGGGTTCAGCTGTCCGGGCGTCAGCTGGTACGGGCGGCGGCGCAGCACCGCCAGTTCGTTCCAGGCGGAGCGGGCGGCGAGGTCCTCGGCGGTCTCGAAGGACTGCGGGTCCTCGCCGGGGCCGGGGACGCTCTGGCTGCGGGCGCCGCGCGGGATGGTCACGGTCGGGTCCTCGGCGGCCCGCGGGTCGTGGTCGAGCGTGTAGGCGAGGTAGGTGTCGGCGGCGACGCCGGGCCGGGGCCGGTGCCCGACCAGCCGGCCGAGCAGGGTGAGCGAGCCCTCCTCGGTGGCGGTGCGCAGGTAGCCCTCGTTGGCGATCCGCTCCGAGTAGAAGGTGAGCACGTCGGCGAGCACGGCCCAGGAGTCCAGCAGCGCGATCGCCGGGTCGTCCGGGGTGCGGACGGTCAGGTCGCGCAGCGCCGGGTAGGCGGGTCCGGACAGCCGGGCGAGCAGGCTGTCGAGGAACTCCCCGTAGCCGCCGACCCGGTAGCCGATGGCGTCGAGCCCGGGCGGGTTGAACAGCGGTACCGGCGTCGCGGTGGCGGTGCCCGCGCAGCCGCAGGTGCACTGGCCGCTCATCGGCCACCTCCGATCACGATCGAGAGCCGGCCGTTCTCCGGCCAGTCGGAGTCGTTGTCGCAGCCGGCGATCTCCAGCCCGCCGAGCCGCAGCAGCCCTTCGGCCAGCTCGCCGTCGTCCCGCCCGAACTGCCGCCGCAGCCGGGTGACCCGGGCACTGACCACGCCCGGTACGGCGGCGGCCGCGGCCACCAGCCGGGAGACCCGCACCGGCTCGCCGAAGCCCAGCGCGTCCGGGTGGAAGAAGCCGAGGCGGCCGTCCGGCAGGGCGCGGTTGCTCAAGCCCCGCCGCAACTCGGCGAGCACGTGGCCGCGTTGGTAGCCCGGGGCGGCGCAGACCTGCAGTTCGAGGTCGAGCGGCACCACCAGGGCGGGGCGGACGACCAGGTCGTGGCCGATCCGGCGGTACGCCTCCAGGCCGTGTCCGACCGCTTCGAGCAGGGCGGTGTCCGCGGTGGCGTGCCCGTACGGCTCGACGGCGACGTGGACCTCCTGGACGCTGCCGGTCCAGCGGAGTTCGGCGGCGGCCCGCCGGACGCCCGGCAGGGTTGCGGCCAGCTCCGCGTAGTCGGCGGCGGTGACGGCGCGCAGCCGGGTGCGGCTCAGCGCGAGCGGGGCCGACTGCCGTACCTGGTCGAGCGGTTCGGGATCGGTGCCGCCGCTCGCGGGCATCGGGTTGCGGACCCGGAGCAGCGCGTCCTGCGGCGGTACGACGGTGCTGCGCCCCCTCGGGTGGGGCGGCTGGTCCTGGCAGACCACCAGGTGGTTGATGGCCTCCGCGCCGACGTTGCCGGCCGTGCCGTTGCCGATCCGGTAGGCGACCCGCAACTCCGCGCCGGGCCGGGGCGGCTGACCGTGCCGCCCGTCGCCGAAGCGCAGCGCGAGGTGGCCGTCGTCCTCCGGCTCGCCGACGAAGTGCCGGTCGCGCGGGCCGTCGGCGAGCAGGTCCCGGCGGGGCGTCCACTCCTGGCCCCCGGCGGTGGCCCGGACGGCCGGCAGTGCGGCACGAGGGTCCTGGACGGCGATCCCGGACGCCGGGCCGGCCAGCGCGGGGGAGTCGGGGTCGAGCCCGGAGGCGTACCGGCCGCCCCAGCTCTGCGCCACCTCCCAGACGCCGGGCCGCCGGAGCACCCCGCCGGAGCGGGCCCGGGCGGTGAGCACCTCGAGGCGGCGCAGTTTGGCGGCGAGCAGGCGGGTGCGGCGGGCCAGCAGTTCACGCAGCCCGGCGGCGGGCCGTTCGGCGAGGTGCAGCTCATGGACCACCTGGGCCCCGAACAGCAGGGTCAGTTCGGCGAGTTCGGCGCGGGAGAGGGGGTGGCCGCAGTCCGCCCGGTGCCACAGCTCCTCCAGCCGCCGGCGGACCCGTTCGGGGATGCCGGCGAGCAGGGCGGCCTGCCGGGCGCAGACGTGCGCCCGGTCGGGGTAGGCGGCCGCCTGGGTGACCGGCGCGTAGCGCAGCACCGGCCGGAAAGGCTGCGGCAGGACGGGGTAGCGGGTCTGGTCGAGCAGCGTCTCCAGCGTCGCCGCCTGGGCGTCGGCCGTGGGCGGCTCGACCACGCTGCCCTGGCCGTCCTCGCCCTCCGCGCTCGCGCCCGGCGCGAGCTGGATGCTCAGCCCGGCCCGCCGGACCGCCGCCTCGCCGAGCAGCGCGTACAGCTCGCGGACCTGCTGCGGGCCGAGCTGGCGGCCGGTCCTGGTCCGGTCGAGCAGTTCGTGGATCGCCTCCGCGGCGGGGCTGCCCCCGGTGCGGTCCGCGCAGCCGGATCCGTCCGGCCCGCAGGGTGCCACCCGGACCGGCTCCGGCGGCACCGCGAAGGTCTCCGGGGCTCCGCCGCAGAAGGTGAGCGAGCGGCCGTGGTCGACCAGGACGACGTTGCCGCGGGCGACGCTCACGTCGGTGATCGGGCCGCAGTCGCTCCCGCCGTGTGCGGACAGGCAGACCGGGAAGGAGAGGGCGTCCTCCGGTGCCCACTCGACCTCGACCACGGGCTGCCGGTACAGCTCGTCGACCAGGTGGGTGACCGAGGTGAGCCGGACGGCCTGGCGGTGCGCGGGGTCGGCGTCGGCGGCGGCGCCGGTGCGCGGGCCGAGCACCTCCTCGACGACCAGCAGGTCGCCGGGGCGCAGCGCCAGGTGCCGGGTGCGGTCCTCGGGCCGGTCGGCCTCGTGCCAGTCGTCGCGCAGGGTGGCGGAGGTCGCGCCCTTCGGCAGGACGCAGTCCTGGTCGCCCCAGGTCCAGAACCGGATGGTGTTGTGCTCGGGGCGCAGCACCAGGTCCGTTCCGCCGAGCGGCTCGAACACCTCGACCGCCGCGGTCCGGCTGAGCGCGTCCAGTTGCTCGTCGGGGATCACCGTGGACAGCTCCGGGCGTTCCTGCGGGCCGAGCCGGCTGACGTCGACGGCGGCGAAGCGGAAGCCGCCGGGGTGGAGGGTGAGCGGGCGGTCCGTCGCCAGGGCGACGAACGCCCGGGCGTTGCAGCCGTCGTGCACGGCGTAGTCGATCAGCCGGACGTGCCGGCGTACCGAGACCCGGCGTCGGGCGGTGTCGAGGTACGCCTCGGTGGCCACCGCGTCCTGCTGGTAGGAGAGCTGGTCGGCGGTGTGGGCGAGCAGCTCGACCAGGGTGATGCCGAGGTCGGGCAGGTGCCGCTCGGTCCAGCCGGGGGTGGTCAGGCTCATCCGGTCCAGCACGAGCCGGCGCAGGCTCTCGTAGTCGCGGGCGGTGTAGTCGATGACGGCGGACGCCGGGGCGGAGGGCGGGCAGCTCTCCTCGGTGCGGCAGTCGTAGGGCGAGGGGCAGTCGGCGCCGAAGGAGAACCCGGTGCTCGCGTACCTCGGGTCGAAGCCCGGGTACGGTCGGGTGCCCGGCCGGCCGTAGGCGTCCGCCTCGACCACGGTCAGCCGGTAGCGGGAGGTGTCGCCGGCCCGGTCGAGGGTGACGTGCATCCGGTCGTCCAGCTCCGGGTCGTCCGCGCGCTCGATATCGACCGCGAGGGCGCGCAGTCCGGTGATCCGGCGGCCGCCGTCGACGCGGATGTTCTCCAGGCCGAGCTCGCCCGGCGCCCGGCCGAGGAAGGTCACGGTCAGCGTGCGTCCGTCGTCCTCCGGCTCGGCGCCGTCCAGGCCCAGCAGGTGCGCCGCGCGCACGTCGGCGCGCCGCGGGTCCGCCCCGCACTGTGCCGTCGGGCGTTCGGATCGCCCGGTCATGCCGCCACCCCGCCCTCGAACACGTCGTGCCGCTGCGTACCGGTCCGGCGGACCACGTAGGCCAGCTCGACCCGCACCACGTTGTCCTCGCTCTCCACGTCGAGCCCGGCGACCTCGATGACGTCGCCGAGCCACCGCTGCAGCGCCGCCTGGACGGACAGCTGCAGGGTGGCCGCCAGCTCCGGGCTGTTCGGCGCGAAGACCAGGTCGAGCAGCCCGCAGCCGAAGTCCGGGTGCATGACCCGCTCACCGGGGCTGGTGAACAGCAACTGCTCGATCAGGTCGCGCACATGGTCGTCGTACGCCGCCTCGGCGGTGCGCCCGCGGCTGTCGATCCGGAACGGGAACGCGAGGTCCGTCCGGGCCGGACCGGGCAGCGGAGCCGTCGGCCCGGCGCCGGGCCCGGGCTGCTGTGCGGCGTGCGCACCCCCGGTGTTCATGGGCCCGGTGTCCATGGGCCTGGTGTTCATGGGCCTGGTGTTCATACGCCCTCCGCCCGCTGCTGGACGACGGTCACGACCGGCGGCCCCTGCGGGACCTGCTCGGCGCTCTGGCACAGCCCGATGGCGGACTGCGGCAGCGCGGGGGAGCCGTTCACCCGGATCCGGGCGGACGGCAGCACCCAGCGGACCGTCACACAGGGCTGCGGCTTGCCGGCCACGTTGAACGGGCAGCCGGTCACGGTGTACGGGTCGGCCGTACTGGTGACGGCCTGGCCGGCGACCAGCACCCGCGCCTGGGCGGGCCGGGCCGTCGCCTGGGCGCCGTGCGGGCAGGTCACCGTCGCATTGACGTGCAGCAGATTTCCGGTCATGACGTTCTCCCCCGTCAGGTCACGCTCAGGGCGTCCTGGTTGATGGAAACGGTGGCGCCGACGAGCGAGATCGAGGCGCCCTGGCCGTTGCTGATCTGGATGCCCGAGTCGTTGATCACGATCGAGGCCCCGCTCGGGGTGCGGAGCGTGATCCCCGTGGTCGGGTCGTCGGACAGGACGATCACCCGCCGCCCGGTGGTCTCCAGCACCGTGTTCGGCGCCCCCGGCGGGCCGGTGGTCGCCTCCACCGGGACCTCCGAGGCGGAGCCGTACCAGCAGCCCGTCCAGATCGGGTAGCTCTGGTCGCCCTGCTCGAACTCCACCCACACGCCCGCCCCGACCGGCGGGACCGCGTAGTGCCCCATGCCCGGACCGGCCACCGGGAAGCAGGGCATCGCCCAGGTCGACACGGCCTCGCCCAGCACGTCGGGCACCTGGGCCTGGATGCGGCCGATCCCGAGCGGGTCGGCGTTGTTCACCACCGTCCCCCGGAACTTGCCGAGGTAGCGGGTCGGTTCGGCCATGCGGGCAACTCCTGCGGCGGTGTTAGGGGATGACGGTCGGCTGGAGGGCGATCAGGCCCTCGCGGGTCAGGGTGAAGTTCTGGGTGTACGAGCCGCGCTTGAGGTTGTGGGTGACGCTCTTGACGAAGTAGAGGCCGTCGTAGGTGAGCCCGGCGCCGCGGACGCCGACCAGCTCGCGCGGGCGCAGCACGTGCCCGTAGCGGACGACGTCGAGCTGGCCGGAGCCGGAGACGGCGTCCGCCGACTGCATCGCCTTGGCGATGGTCTCGGCGACGGCCTGGGTGGTGTCCTTCTTGGCGGTGTCGGCGATGACCTTCTTCTTCAGCGCCGGCGCGGGCTTGAGCGCCAGCGGCGGGCGCAGGACGCTGACCTCCGGCACCGGCAGGACGGAGGACACCTTGGTCGCCGGGAGCTGGATGCGGGCCTCCGGCTCCTCGCGGGCCGTGCCGTCGAAGGCGAAGGTCAGCTGGTCGACGTTGGACAGCGCGTCCATGTTCACGTTCAGCGCGTGCTGCGGGACGCCGAGCCGGTTCTCCGGCCCCCAGTAGGCCCGGCTCATCCCGGGGACCGGGCCCGGGTCGAGGTAGAACACGTAACCGTTGGCCTTCGCCAGCTCGCTGACGTACCCGAGGTCGGTGCCCTTCTGGAAGTCGATCCGCCGGGTGGGCATCGGCGTCTGCGGCACCAGCTCGGGGACGACCAGCGGCAGGATGCCGTACTGCCCGTACTTTCCGATGATCGCGGCGACCCGGGCCGCCGGGGACATCGCGGGGAAGGGCACCCCGGCCTGCTCCTCCAGGTCCATCAGCACCGTCAGGTCCTCGCCGGTGACGGTGAGCGTGGACTGGCCGGGCTGGTTGCTGATGCCCACCTCCTGGCGGATGATCACACCGTCCATCAGCACGGTCGGGGTGCCCGTGACGGTCACCATCAGCACGACCCTGATCTTCGGGTCGAAGAAGCCGCCCGGCAGCAGCGCGGTGTTGATCAGACCCTGCTTCGACAGGTCGAAGGCGAGCTGGAACCCACTGCGCTGCCCGGACGCCACCGTGACCTGCGCCGACAGCAGGGCGTCCGTCACCGGCTGCGGCACCGGCACCGGGATCTGCGGACCCATCAGCAGGCTGAGGTGGATCGACCCGACCGGCCCGCCTCCCGTGACGGCCGAGAGGTCAGGCATTGCCCACCCCCGGCACCGCACCGGGCAGCGCGATGGTGATCCGCCGGCCCGGCGTCGCGGTCAACTCCCGCGGATCGACCACCGGGTTGGCGTCGGCGATCCGCCACCACTGGTCGGCGCTGCCGAGGTAGCGGTTCGCGAGCAGGTCGAGGCGGTCGCCGGCGCTCACGGTGTGCTCGGCCAGCGGGGTCAGACCGTCCGCGCTCGGCAGCAGCCTCCGCCGCAGGTACGGCACCTGCCGCCCGTCCGGCGTCGTGTGCAGGGCCACCGGGACGCCGTGGTACCGGCTGGTCAGCGGGTACGGCGAGGGCGCGGGCAGCGCGCCGGACGCGGGGTCGACGGTCATCGGAGTCCCCCTCCCAGGCCGAGCACACTCAACCGGCCGTCGGCCGCGGCGCCGACCAGCCGCTCCTTCTGCGCCAGGTGCGCCAGGTACAGCTCGGCCCCGCGGTGGCCGGTCGGCAGATCGGTGACGGTCAGCACGCGCAGGCCGATCGCGACGGCGGCCCTGATCGGATTCAGTTCGATGTCGAACGCCTCTTCGGTGATGGTGAGTTCGGTCAGCCGCACCGGCAGGATCCGCTTGCTGCCCCAGGTGAACAGCGTCAGCGGCGCCTCGACCGGCGTGATCTCCAGGGTCCCCACCGCGGCGAGCGCCTGATTGGTCCTCAGCTGCGCACTGGCCGGCTGCACCAGCAACTCCAGCGTCGCCAGCTGCGGATGGATCCCGTTCGGCGACGGCACGTCCAACTGGTCCGTCGCGTCCAGCTCCGCGGTGAACTTCCACGTCTCCACGGCCGGCCCCTTCAGCCGCAGCGCCTCCGTCCGGTCCCCGCTCCCGTCCGCCCCGGCCACCTGCGGCGCCAACGACCGCTCCAGGCTGTCCGGATTGAACTGCAGCACGATGACCCGCTGCGGCGTCCCCCGCTGCGGATCCACGATGACCAGCCCGGACCGCACGGGCCGGGGAATGTCCGCGTAGGGCATCAGGAGTCGCCTTCCGTTCGGGCCAGACCCTCCAGCAGGACCCGGGCGTTGTGCCGGACGTGGTCCACCGGGTCCGTCCGGCTCAGCTCCTCCACCACGGCCACCAGGCCGGGCCAGGGCAGGTACCCGGTGGCGAGCACCACCGCCTGTCGGACCGCCGGATCGTCGTCCCGGGCGGTGTCGGCGAGCGCCTCGACCACCGACCGGTCCTCCGGGCCGTCGGCGGTCAGCGCGGCGGCGTAGAGGGCGATGAGCTTGTCGTTCCGGTCGGCAGCCTGACGCAGGGCGGTCAAGGCCTCGTCCAGGGCCCAGACCCGGCAGCGGGACCGGAGCTCCGCCTCGGTGTCGGCCGTGCCGTCGCCCCGGATCGTGACGTACCGCATGCCGATGATCCCGTCGTCGACGTAGTGCACCTCGGCTCCGCCGCCCGGGGTGAGCCAGCTGTCGACGACGGCGCCGTCCTCCTTCCGTCCGAGGTCGAGGAGGTCCCAGAAGAGGTCCCAGACGACCAGCTTGAAGTCGTGCTCGCTGAAATCGGGCGTGAGGACCAGGCGGGTGAACGATCGGGACATGCGAGTCTTCCTCTTATCTCAGGCCGTAGAACTGCAGCAGGAACTGTTGGACGAGGTTCTCGCCCTTCTTGACGGTGTCAGCCTCCGTCGTGGCGGCGATCCCCACGCCGCCGGTCTTGGCGAGTGCCCAGGCTTCGCCGAGCTGCAGTTCGCGGAACCTCAGCTCGTTGCGATCGGCCGCCGTGCTCTCCAGGTTGGTGAGCAGGCCCGCCTCCTCCTGCTTGAGACCGCGCGCCGCGGCTGCGGCGCCCCTCATCGACATCGGGAACTGCCCCCGGTCACCCCGGCGGTTGCCCTCGTACTGGGCGAACGCCTGGTTCCGGTCCAGCCCGCCGGCCTGCGGTCCGCGCGCCAGCAGATCGGTCGTCATGGCCGCGTAGCCGAGGTTCGCGGGGCTCCGGACGGATTCCCGGACGAACATCAGCCAGTGAGCGTTGCGCACCAGGGCCTGCTGCTCCGGCGTGAAGGAGGGGGGCAGGTGGCTGTTCGTGCTGTAGGCCCTCAGCGCCATGGCGAAGTTCATGTCGGTCAGCCCGACGCGGGACAGGTCGGCCGCGATCTCCGGGTACTTGCCGACCCCCTTGGTGACCGCGTTGCTGCCGGCGCCCCGGTTCTGCTCCCTGACCGCTCCCCCCTCCGGGCCGACCGTGTAGTGCTCCATCTTCCCCCAACCGACCTTGTAGGGCGGGACGATGAGAGGACCGCCCTGCGCGGTCGAGACGTCGAGGTCCGTGCCGCGGTTCCGCAGGTAGTGGACGACGCCGGGTATGTCCTGTGCCCCCTGTGTCCGCAGCGCTTGGTTCAGGGCATCGGCACCGGCCTGGTGCTTGAGAATCCGCATGTGCGTCGCGACCGCGATGACGTCGGCCCGGTCCAACAGGCCCTCCGCCTGCTTGCGGATGATCCCGCGGATCTCCTCGGCCGTCAGCTCGAAGCCGCCTGCGGCCCTGGCCGTCGGGTTGAGCTGGGCATCGATGGTGAAGGCCGGACTGCCGACCTCCGCCAGCCCGGTGAGCCGGTACCAGGCCCGCATCCCGGCCAGGAGGGGCCGGAGCACCACCTGCCGGACCCCGCGTGCCAGCAGGCGCTCGATCCGCGGCCGGATGCGGGCCACGATCAGTTCGAGGCGTTGCTTCTTCGCGTCCGGGGAGTTCTCGTGCTTGCGGCGGTCCGCGCGCTGCTGCTGGCGCTTCTGGTGCCAGGCGCGCAGGCGGTCGCGCTGTTTGCGGTAGGCGTCGCGGATCTTGTGGGCGCCGTTGGTGAGGGCGCGGCCGAGCTTGCTGTCGAGGAGCTTGCGGCCGAGGGTGCGGGCGGCGACCCGGACGCGGTTGAGGGCGGCCTTGACGGTCTGGCGGGAGGAGTTGAGCGCGCGGCCGACCGCCGAGACGGGGCGGCGGGGTGCGGAGGACTTCGGGCGGGTGACCTCGCGGCGCGGGCGTCCGGGGGTGGCCGAGGGGTGGCGCTCGGCCTGCCGGACGGTGTGCCGGGCGGGGCCGGTACGGGCCGGGCGGGCGGGGCGGGCGCGGCCGGGGAAGGGCGGCTTGCGCAGTGACCGGGTGGCCCGGCGCAGGCTCGCGCGGGCCTTGTTGACGGCGGTTCCGGCGGCCTTGCGGGCACCGCGACCAGCCTTGGCCAGGCCCTTGAGGATCTTCTGGGCGATCCCCTTGAGCTTGGTGCCGACGGCTTTGCCCGCGCCCTTGAGCTTGCTGAGCAGGAAGTTGGAGATGAAGTCGAGCAGCGCGACCACGCCCGCCGCGACCGCGTCGGCGAACAGGCAGGCGGCCGAGCCGGATTTGACCGCCTTCAGGAAGGTGACGAACTTCCCGATCGCGGCGACGATCTTGCTGATGGTGTTCCACGCCGCCACCAGGCCCTGGATGATCGCCATGATCGCGCCCGCCGCCGGCACGATCAGTGACACCAGCTTCTCGACGACGATCGAGACGATCATGCCGGGCAGCGAGGCGACGATCGCCTGCCAGGCCATCCGTCCGATCTGGGCCATCGAGATGCAGCCCTTGACCAGCACGTTGACGATCGTGGAGGTCAGGCCGACCACCGACTCGACCTTCTCGTTGAACCAGGTCCGCACCGCGCTCTTGATCGCACCCCACAGGTAGTGCTGGATGCCGTCGATCGCGGCGGTGCCGAGCTTCTTGAGCCAGCCGCCCGGGTCGGAGGCGATGTCGCCGATCAGGACCGCGAACTCGCCGAAGATCGCGATCGCCTTCTGCACGAAGTCGATCGCGTCCATGACGGCCTTGCGGACCGCCTCGATGGCGGCCTTGAGCCCGGCCTCCAGCGCGTTCAGCAGGGCGTTCAGTCCGGCCGCGAGCAGGTCGAGCAGCTTGTTCACGGCGTTCTTGAGCCTGTCCGCCCACTCGTTGACCTTGGCGACGGCCTTGTCGCGCCACTCCTCGATCTTCTTGCGGAACCTGTCCCGCAGTTCGGGGAAGGCCGCCAACAGGACATCGCAGATCGCGATCAGCGCGTCGGCGAGCTTGTCGATCAGGTCGACGGCGAACTTCCGTGCCTGGTCGATCGCCCAGTCCGCGAACTTGCGGAAGCCGTCGATGATGTCGTTGATCAGGCCGCGGAAGTAGTCGAAGACCTTGGTGACCGCCTCGACCAGCGCGTCGAAGGCCGCCTTGACCTTGGACTTGACCCAGCCCCACCAGCCCTCGGACTCCTCCTTCTTGCGGTCCTTCTCCTTCTGCGCCTTCTCCTCGGCCTCCTTCCGCTTGTCCTGGATCTTCTGGTTGTCCTGCTGCTGACGGTCCTGGACGTCCTTGTCGGCCTCGGTGCGCTTCTTGCCGATCCGGCCGCTCTTGTCCTGGTGCTCCGCGTCGGAGTCCTGGTCCGCGGTGGTGACCTTCCGGTCCTGCTCGGTGCGCCACTGCTCGCGCTCGGCCTTGACCTTCTCGGTGGCCTCACCCCGTTCGCCGGCCTGGGCCTGGGCGTTGTCGGCCACCGCCTGGTCGACCTCGGCCTGGTTCTGCCGGCGAGCATCGGCCTCGCCCTGCTTCTGCTCGGCCTGTTCGGAGCCCAGCCGGCTCTGGCCCTGGCCGACCGCGGCCTGGATCTGCGGGCCGCGCTCCTGCTGGGTCACGATGCCGATGCCCGGCTGGGTGTCGACCGCGCCGCCGGCCCTGGCGCCCCCGCCCTTGCCCCCGCCGCCCGGTACGGAGGCGGTGAGGGTCTCCTTCGGCACGTCCGGGTAGATCCGGTCCTCGCCCATCGGCTTGGCGGCGTCCTCCCGGCCGACGCCGAGGATCTTCGTGGAACTGTCCTTGAGCTTCGCCGCCTGCTGGTCGGTGCGCGCCGGGTCGCTCTCCCCGGTCAGTTCGACCCTCGGCGCGGGGCCGACGGTGGTGTTCAACGCCGGGTCGGTCGTGGGCACGTCGCCGACCGCGCCCTGCACCTGCTGCACTTCCTGCGGCGAGACCTGGTTGCTCGCGTCGTCGGCGACGTGGGGCGCGGCGACCCGGTCGCCGGGGTTCCGGCCCCCGACCTTCTTCTGCTCGGCCTTCTGCTGCTCGCCGTCCGCGGCCTGCGGGCCGACCCGCTCCAGCCGCTCCGTCACCGCCTCGGCGGGCGGCGCGGCTTCGGGCGGGCCGGACTGGGTCTGCGGGGCGCCGGACGGGCGCTGGACGGCCGGTGGGGCGGCCTGCAGCCGGGCGTGCTGCTCGCCGACCGTACGGTCCACCGAACCGTCCACGCCGTCCAGGGTGGCGGCCATCCGGTCGGGCGGCAGGCTCGCGGCGGTGGCGAGCGCGCTCTGCGGGTCCTGGGCGGAGACGTCGGGCGGGGGCGGCTGCTCCTCCCGCTTGGGCGGGGCGCCCCCGGCTGCGCCGCCCGCCGCGCAGCCGCCACCGGCGCCTCCGCCGTTGCCACCGGCACCGTCCGGCTCCGCCTCGGTGGTGGGCTGCTGCGGGCCCGCGCAGGCACCGCCGCCGGACTCCAGTGAGGCGTCCGGGGCGGGCTGGGTGGCGAGTCCGGCGGGCGCGTCGGCCTGCTCGGCCGCCGGGCCGGGGGCGGCGCCGGCGTCGCGGCCGGTGTCGGGAGTGGCGCCGGGGCCGTCCGGGCCGTCGCCGCCGAGCGGACCTGCCGTGGTGGGGGCGGCAGCGGTGAGCTCCGGGCCAGGGCCCTGCGGCTCGGGTGTGGCCGCGGGCTCGGCCTCGCGTGCCTCATCGGCGGGGGCTTCCGGCTGCTGCGGCTCCGCAGGGGCGGGCGCGGCGGCGGCCGGTGCCGCGGGTGCGGTCGGGTTCGTGGTCGGGTCGGGGCCGATCTCCTGCTCGACCGGCTGCTCCGGCTGGAGGTCACGGGCGCTCCGGTCCTCGGCCTCGGCGGCGGGGCCCGGCGCGGGGGCAGCCACGTTCTGTGCCGGTTCGGGCTGGGCCGGGTCGGGCCGGGCCTGCTCGGGAGCCGTCGGCTCCGTCTCGTCCTCGGGCCGGCTCTCCCGCTCGGCCTGCACCTGGTCGGCCTTGGTCGCGGGCGGCGCGGGGAACTCCGGCGCCTCGGCATACACGGGGGGCGCGCCGTCCGCAGCCACCTGGACCTGATCGGTGGTCGGCACACCGGACACGTCGAGGTCGGCCGAGGGCAGGAAGTCCCCCGGGTTGAGCTCCGGCCCGGGGGCGGCCGACTGCGGCTGCCGGTCCTCGCCGGCGCCGGGCGAGTCGTGGACCTCCGCGTCCGCGCCGGGCTCCATGCCCAACGGCCGTTCCTCGTCCCGGGTTTCGCGCTGCTGCTGGTCGCCCTCCAGCAGTCCGTGCCGGGCGAGCGGGCTGTCCTCGGCCCGCGCGATCGCGTCCAGGCGCTCGGGTTTGACGGGTGCCGGCTGCGGCAGCGGCGCGGCGGCGGGCTCCTGCGGCTTCGTGCCGGCCGAGGGCTGGGCGGCGGCGTCCGTCGGTCCGGCTTCGGGCGAGCCGGGTACGGAGACGGCAGTCGGCTGGGCGCCCTCCTCCGTCGCGGCGGCCTGCTCCGGCCCCGCGTCGGCGGTCGTCCCGGGCGCCTCCTCGACGGCCGGAGGCTGTGCGTCGGCGGCGGGCCGGGCCTGACCGGCCTCCGGCTGCGGAGCCGGCTGCGCGCCCGGCGGAGTCTGCGCGGCCTCGTCCTCCGCGGGCTGGGCCTGCTGCTCGTCCTGCTGCTCCGGGCGCTCCTGGCCGTCCTCGCCGTCCTTGCCGCCGTGCCCCTTGCGGCGCTTGCGCCGGCCCTTCGGGTCGTCCGACTGCCGAGCCTCCTCGTCGAGTCGACGCTTCCGGTCCTGCGCGTCGAGGTCCTGCTTGTCGCGGTCCTGCTTGTCGCGGTCCTGCTCGTCCGTCTGCTCGCGCTCGTCGGTGGCTCGGTCGGAAGCAGTCACCGGATCGGTGACCGGCTCGGGCGTCTGCGCGCCGTCCACGTCGGCCGGGCGGTGCTCGGCGGCCTCGACCAGCTCCAGCACCCGAGTGTAGTCCGACGAAGGCAGCCGGTCCGCCAGTCGGGCGAGTACGGAGGCCTGCAACTCCGGTGCGAAGCGGGCGAGTTGCAGGCGGACCCGGCCGGAGGAGTCGCTCGGGTCCCCGCGCAGCGAGCGCAGGATGCCGGCTGCCAGCCGGTCGACCAGGGTGGCCGGGTCGAGCCGCTCGGTGCGGAACCGGTCGGCGTCGACGGTCGCGTAGCGGAGCCAGCCCGGCGTGGCACCCGGCGTCGCCGCCGCCGGCCGGTCCTCGCGCGCGCCGTGCTCCGCCTCCCGTTCGATTGCGTCCTGCGGCAGGCTGACCGCGCCCAGATCGCGGCCGGCCCGCAGCGCGCCGAGCGGGTTCGGGGCCTGGACGGTGTGCAGCAGCTCGTGGGTGAGCAGCCGCCTGCCGTCCTCGCCGGCCGGGCGGTACTTGCCCTCGCCGAAGAAGAGGTCCGGACCGACGGCGACGGCGTCCGCGCCGATCAGTTCGGTCAGCGCGGCGGAGTCCCGGTCGGTGTGCACCCGGACCCGGCTGAGGTCGTGCCCGAGCCGCGCCTCCAGCTCCCGCCGCAGGCCCGGGTCCAGCGGCTGGCCCGCGCCGGAGACGATCTCCTTCGGCTCGGGCGTACGGGCCTTCGGCGCCCGCGTCTTGCGCCGGCCCTCGCCCTGCTTGGCGTTCGGCCCGGAGTCCCGGGCGGGAGCGTTGAGTCGACTCATGTCCGCCCCCGCTCCGGCGCCCGGCCACCGCCGGACAGCCCGGTGTGCACGGCGCGGGCGAGTGCCTCGCCGAGCCGCTGCGCCGAGGCGCCCGCGGGCAGTGGCGGCAGTCCGGAGAGCAGGTCCAGCGCACGGTCGCCGTCGACCGCGATCGGCACCCCGCGCGCCTCGACCAGGCGGGCCAGCTCGCCCCGGAACGCCGCCGTCAGCCGGTCGTGGTCGATCCGCGCGAAGCCGTCGAGGACCAGCTCGCCGATCTCGACCTCGATCCGCCCGGCACCGCCCGTTCCCGCACTGCCCCGCCCGGCCCCTGGCCCCTCGGTCAGATCCATCCGGAGACCTCCGAAGGCGACAGCGAGCGCTCCAGCTTGAGGTACTCGGTGCGCGCGGCGGCCAGCAGGTGCCGCATCTGCATCGGGCAGTCCTCGTCGGCGGCCAGGAAGGCGGCGGACAGCGCGATGTTGCGGATGGAGCCGCCCGCCACGGTGAGCTGGGCGAGCCGCTCCGGATCGACACCCCGGCTGGGGGTCTGCGCGGGGATGACCCGCCGCCAGATCTCGGCGCGCTCCGGCACTCCGGGGAACGGGAAGTCGGCCACGAACCTGATCCGCCGCATGAACGCGGGGTCCAGCGCCTTCTTCATGTTGGTGGTGAGCACGGCCAGGCCCCGATAGGACTCCATCCGCATCAGCAGGTAGCTGACCTCCAGGTTGGCGTAACGGTCGTGGCTGTCCTTGATCTCGCTGCGCTTGCCGAACAGCGCGTCGGCCTCGTCGAACAGCAGCAGCGCGCCACCGCGCTCGGCCGCGTCGAAGACCCGCCGGAGGTTCTTCTCGGTCTCGCCGATGTACTTGCTGACGACCTGGGAGAGGTCGATGACGAACAGGTCCACGCCGAGCTGCCCGGCCACGACTTCGGCTGCCAGCGTCTTCCCGGTGCCCGACCCGCCGGCGAACAGCGCGGTCACGCCGAGGCCGCGGCGCAGCACCGACTCGAAGCCCCACTCCTGGTAGACGGTGCCGCGCCGGCGGACGTGGGCGACGATCTCGCGCAGCGTCGCGCGCTGGCGCTCCTCCAGGACCAGGTCGTCCCAGCCGGCGCGCGGCTCGACCCGCCGGCCCAGCTCGTCCAGGGACATCCGGGCTTCCACGAGTCCGGCGTGCCAGGCCAGTCGGCTGACGTCCGCACCCTCCCCGCCGGCCGCACCCTCCCCGCCGTCCCCGCCGTTGCCGGTGGACTCGGCGGCCCGCCGGGCGGTCGCCGCGGCCGAGCGGATCACATGGCCGGGCAGCGAGAACTGCGCGGCCAGCGCGCGGAGTCCGCCCTCGGTGACCCCCGGCGCACCGTCCAGCGCCTCGGCCCAGATCCCCAGCTGCTCCTCGGGGCCGAGCGGGGGCACGGTCAGCCTGGTACGGTCCGAGGCCCCGGCGGGCGGGGGCTCGTCGCCGGACACGACCAGCGGCACCGCGAGGCTGGCGAGGAAGGCCTCCGCGCCGTTCGGGGCCTGCGGACGCTCCCGGCCCGGTTCCCCGCTCTCCACCAGCAGCGCGGCCGGGATCAGGATCGCCTCGCGCTGCCACAGCCGGGCGAGTTGCTCGCGCTCGGCGGGCTCGGTGGGCAGGTCCTCGCGGTGCGCGGCGTAGAGGCCGAGTCCGGCGCGGTGGGCCGCCTCCGCCGCGATCTCCCAGCGGGTGCGGCGGTCGGCGCCGGTCAGCTCGGTGTGCGGCGGGCCGGACAGCGCGGCCGAGGTCCACCCCCGCGCCAGCTCGGCGGCGCACCGCTCGTGTGGGCCGGGTAGCTCGCCGAGCGGTCCTACCCGGGTGAGCAGGCCGTGCAGCCGCACGTCCAGGTACGGCACGCCGACCAGGAAGTGCAGCACCCGCTCGTCGATCCGCAGCCGGGAGGCGGTGAGCGCCGTCTCATCGTCCAGTTCGACCAGCCGGAAGCGGCGCAGCGGGCCCACCGGGGTGAGCGCGCTCCAGTGCGGCTGGTCCAGGGCGGCGAGGGCGAGGGAGAAGGTCGGGTACGCGCGCCCCGGGTCGCCGCCCGCCGCGGCGCACCGGGCGGCGGCCGTGGGGTCGATCGCGGGGGCGGCGGCCAGCACGAGGACGTCGCGCTCGAACGGGGTGAGCCCGAAGGAAGCGGTGACTGCGTCCAGGGCTGTGGCGGGCTGGCGGCGCCCGCCCCGGCGGGTGCCGGGGGCCGAGGGGACGGCGGGCTCTGCCGTACGGCCGGCCGCGTGCGCGTCGACCCGTTCGAGCACGGCGGCGACCGCGGCGGACATCGACTCCCGGTGCGAGTCGTCCGCCGAGCCGTCGCGGCCCTGTCTCCGGCGCGTGCTCATCTCCAACCCCCCTGTCCTGCGGTCAGTGCGTCAGGTCCACGACCGGGCCGGTGAAGGCCCCGTCGCCGGACACCGTCAACTCGCTCGGCACGCCGTCCACCTGGATCCGGGCCAGGTACGCCGTCGGGCGGACGCCGACGACCGGCACCCGGACCTCGAACGGGTCGGTGCGCGGCAGTGGCGGCGCGGGTGCGCGGAACTGGTGGCTCGCCCCGGGCCGCCCGGCGGGCGGGCGCAACTCGTCCAGTAGCAGCAGGACTTGCTGGTCGTCCCGGAGCGGCAGGTCCAGCCGGACATCCAGCCGGGCCGAGACCCCGGCCGGTACGTCGCTGCGGTCCGCGGTGCCGATCGGCGCGACGATCCGCGGCTGCCGGGCGAAGGTCTGCACGTTGGACTCCACGGCGAGGTGCTCGGCGGCCGGTCGGCCGTCCAGTGCCAGCCCGTGCAGCACCTGCACCCGGAACACACCGGGCGGCAGGTCCTCCGGTACGGCGACCACCAGACGGTCGTCCCGGACACCGCCCGGGTCGACCGGCACCCGGCGCTCGCCGAGCCGGGCCACCACCAGGTCCGCGCGCAGGCCGGAGCCGTCCACCACCAGCTCCCGGTCCTTGGTCACCGGCCCTTCCGCGGGGGCGCCCTGGGACCCGGCGGGCCGGGAGAGCACCCGCTCGACGACCGGTCCGCGGGAGGGCACGGCCCGAACGGAACGGCGCAGCACCGGCTTGCCGGCCACCGGATCGGCCTTGCCCTCCACGAAGACGGCGGTGGCCTGGTAGGCGACGGACAGCGCGTACGGCGTCTGGAACAGCGTCATCCACAGCTTGGACATCTCGTCCACGTCCATCGGCGTGGGCGTGAAGCGCACCCGCTGCGGCGAGGCGGCCAGGTCCGTCCCCACCAGGTACGGCTGGGTGGCCGCCTCCTCGACCAACTGCCGGGACAGCAGCGGCTGTTCGGTCAGCGCCCGGACCACGCAGCCGAGCAGCCGCTGGCCGACCAGCTGGGTCTCCTCGCCGTAGCAGCTGATCAGGTAGTGCAGGTCCAGGGCGGCGGCCGGCCGGGTCAGCACGGTGCCGTCGGTCGCGCGGGTGGGCGCGTCGCGGTTGCGCAGCGAGGCGTTGGGCGTGACCTGGTAGAGGAAGACGGTGATGGTCGGGTCGGTGGGCGGCTCGGTCGGCGGCTTGCGGGCGCTGACCTCGACCGCGAACGGGATGTCGGGCGAGAGCGCTCGGGTGATGAGCAGCCGCAGCGCCTCGCTCACGGTGGCGATCGCGAGGTGGTTACTCATGGG
Source organism: Kitasatospora sp. NPDC033851 (assembly GCF_055576085.1). Lineage (NCBI taxonomy): Bacteria > Bacillati > Actinomycetota > Actinomycetes > Kitasatosporales > Streptomycetaceae > Kitasatospora > Kitasatospora sp. NPDC033851. The sequence goes on from NZ_JBVIRL010000040.1 coordinate 39,451, forward strand.
CCCACCACCTGACTCGATCGGTCATCAGCGCTCCCGGTTGAGGTACGTGTCCAGGTTCAGGGCGGGCGAGGGGCGGGCGGCCGCGGGCTTGCGCGGTCCGGCCGGGGTGGGCTGGGCGGCCTTGACCTCGACCCGCCCGATCCGGACCCGTACCACCCGCTCGACCGGCCGCTGCTGGCGGCGGGTCCCGGTCCCGTGCGCCTGGCCCGGGGCAGCCGCCACGGCGGCCCGCCGTACGGACGCCGGCGCGGTGGCCGGTCGGACCGGTGCGGGCGGTGCCGCGGTCGGCAGCTCGGGGGCAGCCGCCCGGTGCGGTGCGGTGACGGGCGTCGGTACGGCCGCCGGGCGGGCGGTCTCCCCCCGCACCGTCGGCTCGACGGCCGGTGCGGCAACGGGCGTGACCGGCGGCGCGATCAGCAGCGGCGTGCGCGGCAGCGGAAGGACGGGTGCGACAGCCGGCCGGTCCTCGCCGACCACCGCCCGCAGCGCCCTCTCGACGGGCGTCGCGGGCGGTGCCGGCGGCCGGAGGAGTGGTATGGGAGCGGGTAGCCCGACCGAGCGGCCCGGCCCGAACGACTCCCCGTCCACGGCCGGCAGCGCCGGAGCGAGCGCGTCGAGTCGTTCGAACGGCCCCGGCAGGCGCGGGCGCACCCGTACCCCGGCCCGGAACCCGTCCGGGCCGCCCTTCGTCACCAGGCGGTCGAAGTGGTCAGGCATCTGCACACAGCTCCAGGTAGTAGCGGCGCCGCAGCGGGCTGAGCGCCAGGATCTCCGCCTCGCTCCAGCCGTAGGCGGTGGCCAGGAGGTGGACGTCGAGCAGGGTCGACCGGGCCCAGTCGTCCAGCTCCTCCCAGAGGTAGGAGGCGATGTCCAGTTCGGCGAGGGCCTGTTCGCCGCACTCGGGGCAGCTGAGGTTCAGCCGGACGTCCGCGCAGGGGTCGGCTGCGGCGGCGGCCTCGGCCACGCGCCGCTGGACCGGTTCGGGGAGCTGCCGGGCGGGGACCGGCTCCCCGCCGTGCTCGGCGGTCAGCACGCAACGCTCCAGCACGACGGCCCTGGCCTGGCCTGCGGGGGCCTGTTCGGCGGCGGCCAGGTCGCCGGGGGTGGGCAGCCGGAAGCCGACCTGCCAGCCGTCCAGCTCCACCCGCAGCGGGCCGTCCGCCGGCCGCGCGGCACCGACCAGCTGCCCGGCGTCGAAGGCGAACTCCATCTCCTCCGCGCAACTCGGGCAGCCGACCCGCATGTTGAGCCGTTCGCCGAACAACTCGGCGCGCAGGACGAACAGTTCGGCGTCCCGTCGGCCGAGCGGCAAGGCCAGCAGCTCCTCCGTCCCGGCGCCCGGACGGGCGACGGTGTGCAGTAGCAGGGCCCGCCCGGTGCGGCCGGCCGCCAGCCCGGCCTCCCAGGCGGCCAACAGGGCGGCCTCCCCGGCGAGTTCCATCGGTCGGCCGCTCAGGCCGGCTGCTGGAACGACGGCTCTTCCGGCTCGGGCGTCTCCTCGTCCCGCTCCCAGCCCTCCACCTCCAGCTTGAGGCTCTGGATCGCCACCGCGTTGGCGTTGGAGTCCAGTTCGCCGAGCACCTGGTACTCACTCGGCCAGGCGCGGTACAGCTTGTGGGCGACCGCCACCTGACCGGACTCGTTGAGCACCTGGATCACCAGGTCCTTGCGGAAGTCCCGCAACGAGACCTCCGCCCCGCGGCCCGCGCCGACCATCCAGACCTTGTTGGCCCAGCGGTCGAACTCCGGGTCGTGGGTGACCCCGCGCTCCAGGGTGACCGCCTCGAAGTCGGTGCGCCCCGGCGACTTGCGCGGCGCGCTCGGATCGCCCCCGCTGCGGTGCTTCACCACCTCGGTGGTGCGCTTGAGCGGGCTGATCTTGCTGACTCCGGCGACGACCCGGCCGTCCCAGACGACCAGGAACTTGAAGTTCTTGTACGGATCGAACCGGTGCGGATTGACGGTGAACTCGACCATGGAGATCCTAAACCTCGAATTGTCCGGCGAGCTGCTCGATCTTGACGATCACGAATTCCGCGGGCTTGAGGGGCGCGAACCCGACCACGACGTTCACCACACCGCGATTGATGTCGTCCTGCGTGGTGGTGTCCTTGTCGCACTTGACGAAATAGGCCGAGCGCGCCGACGTGCCCTGGAACGCGCCCTGCTGGAACAGCGAGTGCAGGAACGCGCCCACGTTCAGCCGGATCTGCGCCCACAGCCGCTCGTCGTTGGGCTCGAACACGACCCATTTGGTACCGCGGTAGAGGCTCTCCTCCAGCATCAGCGCCAGCCGCCGCACCGGGACGTACTTCCACTGCGAGCTGAGCGCGTCGGCGCCCGCCATGGTCCGCGCGCCCCACGCCACCGGGCCCACCACCGGGAACGTCCGCAGGCAGTTCACCGCGAGCGGGTTCAGCAGGCCGTTCTCCCGGTCCGTCAGCGGGACGGTCAGCGCGCGCACCCCGGGCAGCCCGGCCTCGGTGCCGGCGGGGGCCTTCCACACCCCCCGCTGGCCGTCGGTGCGCGCCATCACGCCGGCGATGGTGCCCGACGGCGGGAAGCTGCGCAGCCGGCCGGTGAGCGGGTCGACCAGCTCCAGGTGCGGGAAGTACAGCGCGGCGTGGTCGTTGCGCACCGAGTCGAAGGCGGACAGGCCCGCCCGGGCGGCGTCCAGTGTCGTCCACGCCTGCGGCGAGTCGACGATCAGGAACATCCGCTGCTCCGCGCAGAGTGCCTGGGCGGCCGAGACGACCGTGACGGCGTCGTCCACGCTGGCGTAGCCGGCCAGTTCCGGCAGCACCAGCAGGTTGACGTCCGGCACGTCGCGCAGGGCCTGGATGCCGGTCTTGCCGGCCTCGCTGCCGATCAGGTCCGTCATGCCGGGGGCTCCGCCGTCCTGGCCGCCGGCGAGGGCGAGGACCGGCGGGTTGACCGAGCCCTCCAGCCCGAGGTTGTTGGCGGCCTCACCGAGGAAGCGCACCACGTCGGCCGGGTCGGTGGAGCCGGCGACGACCTGGAGCTGCCGCCCGAACACGCTCACCCGGGTGCCCGCGAAGGCCCGCTTGCCCGGGGCGTCGGGCAGGGCCCGCAGCTTGCGCTCCAGCAGCAGGGCGAGTTCGGGGACGGTGGTGGGCGCGGTGCCGTCCGCGGCGGGGTCGTAGATCTTGACGGTCCGCGAGACGTCGGCGATCTTCACCTGGATCTCGTGGGTGAGGTCCGGCAGGGCGGCCGCGAAGGGCTTGGAGACGGTGCCCACCGGGTCCGGTCGGCTCTCCGCCAGCACCTTGACCCGGACGACACCCGAGCCGCTGTTCACCACCGTCTCGGCGAACCGGGGGCTGGCGGCCCGGACCGACAGGTCCGCGAAGGACTCCCGGACGGCGCCGGAGGTGTCGAAGACCTGGAGGTTGAAGGTCTCGTCCGGGGTCGGCGTCCGGTAGTCCACGGCGACCCGCAGCCCCCCGCCCCAGAGCCCCGGCTCGACGGCCGTGACCTCCAGGGCCGGGGTGGCGGTGGAGGTCTGCGTCGAGTTGAGCGTGACGCCCGCGGCGGCGCCGGTGCCGGCCGCCGCGACCCGGACCACGATCCCGACCGAGCCCCCGTTGAGGAAGAACTGCTGGACGGCGTAGCTGACCGGGCTCTGACTCGCGAGTCCGCCGAAGCGGCGTTCGAAGTCCGCGAAACTGGTGATGGTGACCGGCTGGTTGAGCGGGCCGCGCCGGGTGGCCCCGACGAAGGCGGTCACCGAGGTGCTCACCGCGGTGATGGTACGGACGCCGCTGGGAAGCTCTTCGATGTAGACGCCCGGGTAGGTCGGTGTCGTCGGCAATTCCCCCTCCATTCACTTCGTGCATCAAGAGGCCGGTAAATGGGGTCCGGATGCATTGGTGGCAGGGTCAGTTTCGGGTTCAGGTGACAATTCGTCAAGACCTGAACGGGAAATGCTTGTTGTATTACTGGGCCTTTTCGGGGGTTGCGGAATTGGGTATTCCGCAACCCCCCTGTGCCGGTGCCCGTCAGCCGCCTTCGGGCAGGTTCCGGTAGTCGGGTCGGGCCGGCGTGGGGTCCGGCGGCGTGGCTGCGGGTGCGGGTGCGGGTGCGGGTGCCGGCGCGGGCTCCGGAGACGGCTCCGGCGCGGGCGTAGGCGTGGGTGCAGGTGTGGCCGGCGCGGGCGTGGGTGCGGCGGGCGTAGGTGCAGGTGCGGCCGGCGTGGGCGTGGGCGTGGGCGCGGGGGCCGGCGGCTGGTAGGACGGCGGCCGTGCGGCCCCCAGGAACCAGCCCCAGCTCGCGCCGAACCGGTGCTCCAGGAACCGGAACGCGGCGTAGTAGACCGTGCCGAAGCCGGTGACCAGGGCGGAGGTGACGGAGGCGTTGTCCAGGTGGATGCCGAGCCGTGCGGCCTGCACCAGGAGGAACGCGACGATGTAGGGCACGCACGTGCGCCACAGGGACAGGGCGAGTTGGTACATCTGTCCTCCTCGGCCGACGTCAGCCGACGACGGTGAAGCCGTGCGCCTGGCCGAGCCGGGTCAGCGAGTTGATGCCGGGTATGCCGTCCGCCTGCTGCCCGCTGTACCCGTACCGGCGCTGCAGCGCGGAGTAGGCGGCGATGGTCTGGGTGCCGAACGAGCCGTCGGCCCACTTCCGGTCGAGCAGCTCCTCGGTGACGAGGGCCCGCTCCACCGTGTACACGTCGTCGGCGTGCGTGGTGGCGCCCTGGGGCGCGTCCGGGTCCTGGCGGGCCGCCGCGACCACCCGCGACTTCGACACCTCGGCCAGCAGGATCGGCCCGCCGAGCAGCCGGCGCAGCGAGGACTCGCCGGGCACGCCGTCCGCGTCCCCGCCGGAGTAGCCCAGACTGCGCTGGTAGTCGGCGTAGTTGAGGGTGTCGGCGTCGGTCCAGTCCGGTCCCGGGCCCTGGCCGTAGTGCGAGCCGAAGCCCGCCGCCACCAGCGCCTCGCCGACGACGGTGACCTGCGGACCGTGCGCGCCGTAGCCGTACGACAGGCCGCCGACGTCCTTCCGGTACCGGGCCGGGGTCGGGTCCGGTACCGGGTCCGGCTGGGGCGCGGGCTGTTGCGGCGGGGTGACCACCGTGCCGGAGGGGCGCGGCGCACCCGACGTCACCCAGGCGTACAGCGCCGGGCCGGGGCAGTCGGTGGAGTAGCCGTCCTGGTGCCCCTTGATCTCCGGGCCCGCCGGGCCCTGCTGCTCGCAGTACTCGATCGCGTCCCGCAGCCCGTTGAGCTGTTCCGGGGTGGGCACGGTCGAGCCGGAGGAGCCGACCAGCCCGCACACCGCGTAGTGCGCCTCGTTGAGCGGGACGTCGCCGTTGGCGCTGTTGCGCCGGTTCAGCCCGCGGCCCTCGAACACGTGGCCGTGCTCGCAGACCACGAAGCTGTAGCCGATGTCCGACCAGCCGTCGTCGTCCATGTGCGAGGCCTGGAGGCGCCGCACGTAGGCCGGGCAGGTGTCGTGGCTGTCGAAGGTGTACGCCGTGCCGAGGTAGTGCACCTTCACTCCGGCGCGCGGACCGGCGTACGGGATCGAACCATTGGGCTCGCGCCAGGGTCGCGCGCCCCACTGGTCCCGGTCCACCAGCCGCAGCCCCGGCCAGCCGGGCGACTGCGGCTCCGGGGTCGGCGCGGGTGGCTCGGGGTCCGGGGCCCGGCCGGCGCCGGCCCACGCCCGCAGTTCGTCCAGCGAGCCGTTGAACACGTCCGCGTCGAGCGGGTCGTCGCTGTACTGGTGGAAGCGCCAGGACGCCTGGATGCGCGGCGAACCCGCGGACACGTAGTCCGCTATCCACAGGAAGTCACCGGCGTTGTCGTCCGTCCGGAACCAGTAGTCCCGGTTGGTGTAGAGCCCGACCAGGCGGTCCGGGTAACGCTGCTTGACCGCCGCCAGCCACCGGTTCTTCGCCTCGGTCGCGTCGCCGTCGCCGACCGACTGTCCGTACGGCTCGAAGTCCAGCACCAGCAGCTCGCCCGCGGGCACCTGCCCCACGACCCGGCAGAAGTGCTCCACCTCACCCTCGACCGGGTTCTCCGCGTGCAGGAAGTGGTAGTGCCCGACCACCAGCCCGCGCCCCCGGGCGTCCGCGAGCTTGTCGGCGTACCCCGACTGGCCGGTGTGGCCGCCTTCGGTGGCCTTGATGAAGACGAACTCCGCGTCCCCCGGAATGCCCGACTGGAAGTCGGAGACGTCATAACCCTTCGCGTATGCCATCAGGATGCTCCCCCTTTGCGCCGATGGCAGCCACGGCCGACCGGCCCCAGCCCCCGGGGCCCCCGACGCCGGCCAGGGCGCCATGTTCACTCCACAGTACAACTGACTTAACGTCAACTCCCGTGATTTGAAGGTGTTCTGTTGGTTCTGCGTGCCTCCTGCGGCGGCCTGTGCCGTAGGCCTGTGCCACTGGCACATCCACCGGACGACACGCCGCGGCGAGGGTGTTCGGGGTCCTGTCCGGTGGCCAGGGGGCCATGGTCCGGCCCGCCGGGGCGGCGCCCCGGCCTCGACCGCTGCGGCCTCACCGTCATCTGTGAAGTCCGCACCCCGTGGCTGGACGACCCGGCCGGTCCCGACCGGGGTTCGTCGTCGGTCAGGCGTCGAGCGCGCCCAGGGTGTCCCAGAACAGGTGCTCGTAGGACTGGAGCAGCAGCCCGTACTCGCGCGCGGCGGCCAGGGTCGGCTCGTCCAGCGGGTCCGGTCCGAGCGCGTCGGCGGCCTGCTGCTCCAGCTCGGTCGCGGGCTGGGCGAAGAAGTCGAAGAACGCGCAGGCCTCGTCGGAGAAGCCGTAGTGGCGGCGCAGCGACTGCCCGATGGTGGCGCAGTAGCCTCCCCAGAGCGCGTAGTCAGGCGCCTACCTCTGGATGCGGGCGCGCTCCGTTTGAAGGAGCGCGCCGCGGAGAGACCGTACGAGTGGCGAGCGTCGTCGCTCACAGACTGGCCGACCTGGTCGTAGCGGACTACCGCTACGACCAGCTGGCCGCTGCCTCCCACGCTGTCGACGCGACCGCGTACCCGTCGTTGCCACTGCTTCGCTGGAAGAACGGGAAGGCCGCGCGGCCCAGGTGCGGGCAGTCGCAGGTCGCCGTGGGCTTCAGGACGTCCTGGACCGGCGTCCGGGCCGGGGGTTTGACGGCCGCCTGGCGGCGGTGCCGCCTGTGGGTCAGGCCCCCAGGAAGCAGACCGCGTAGACGTAGAGCGTCTGGTTTCCGGTGCCGGTGTTCCTGGCGATCGCTGACCACCCGCCGTCGCCGCTCCCCGGGGTCACGGGAAATTCCACGACACTGGAAGCCTTGATGTCCCAGGAGGAGTCGGGCTCCGTGGAAAAGCCACCGCCCGTGACCACCGTCCCCGCCGGGCACCTCACGGCTGCCTCGACGAGTTCTCCAGGCCCGCCGGTGGCATTCGAGTTCACGACCTGGCGGCCGGTCAGGCCGTCGTTGCCGGACGGCGTGGTGCCTGTGGCGGAAGCGGACTGACTGCAGCCGACGTTCTGGGTGCCGGTCGAGGTGTTGCCCTGGCCCACCTGTCCCGAGGGGAAGCACGCGAGGGTGATGGAAGGCGTGTTGAGCAGGCCGAGGCCGAGCAGTCCTCCGTCGCCCTGGGCGTGGGCGGGGGTACCGCCCAGGAGAGCGGCTACGGCGACGGCGGCGCACAGGGCGCTGAAGCGTTGTCGGCAGCTCAAGGTGGCCACGGCGAGGCGGCGCTGACGCTGGTCTCCGCCATACTCGATCAAATCGTCCGCAAGTATGCCGAGCGCCTCGAGAGTAACTATGCAAGCTCGATGCCGCCGAACAAGGGGAGGCGCGGTCCTGGACTGGTCCTGCTGTCGACATGGCAGGCCGCGAAGCCCACGCCCAAGACCTTCCGCAGCTGGCAGTTCATCGAGTGGCTGATCATCGCGGGCATGCAGTACGTGTTCGCCCCGAGCGACGAGGCTCCCAGCCACTACAACCGTCACAGGGTCGCTCACCTGTTGGACGGGGGGGCTCTGAATGAGTCGTACGTCGTGCCAGCCCTGCTTGTGGCCCAGGGCATCCTCCGGCACTGGGAGGATGTGCTGTCCGTGGAGGAGAGCGAAGACGAGGAAACCGATCTGGCCGACTCGTAGCCGGATCCACAGATGGTCCCGTGGGCCCGCCCGGGTCTCCTGCTTCCGCGCGCCCTTGACGGGCTGTCAGTGGAGGGGAACGGTGAAGGCGCAAGGATCCGCAACGGGCTTGGCAGGAGGAGCGGTCATGGCACTACGGTTCAGGGGCATCGATCCGGACACGCCCAACGGTGGTTCTCCGACCGTGTGGTTGGAGGACGAGAAGGCGGAGATCGTCATTCAGGGCTGGCTGCCCGAGATGGAGATGTACCGCGTGATCAGCGAGACCGAGTGGGTGGAGGGCCACGCCACCGGCGTCCCGGACCACGAGGGCGTCGTCCGGATCCCGGTCCGGATGATCCCGTTCCTGCGAAAGGTGTGCGATGAAGCCGAGCGTGCCGGACTTTGGCGCCCTGCTGAGGAGTGCTGAGCGTTCCGCGTGCCACCTGGAGATGCGCGACTCCTACATGGACGACCCGGTGTTCGCCGACTGGCGCGCCGGCCTGCCGGTCGAGCGGCCCGAGGCGTACGACCTGCCCGAGGAGTACACGCAGTGGGCGGCCTTGGTGCGGGAGACGGTCGGCCGCGGGGTGGTGATGCGCCGGGCCCGGATCGTCTCGGAGCCGGTGACCGCCTACATCCGGTGGGAGCACGCGATCACCGAGCGGCACAACGTCGCGCTGGGCGAGCAGGTCCGTTGGCTGCCCCGGTCGAAGGCCTCGGACCTTGCGCTGCCGGGTAACGACCTGTGGCTGGTGGACGAGCGCCTGGTGCTTTTCCACTGGTTCACCGGTGACGGCGAGTGGGCCGGCCACGAGGTCACCGAGGACCCCGCGGTGGTGAAGATGGTGACGGGCGCCTTCGAAGCGGTGTGGGAACGGGCCGTCCCGCACGCCCGGTACACCGTCTGACCGACACCGTCCATCACCACCCCGCCGGGCAGCCAGCACCATGTCGTCGTCCCCGTCGTCCAGCGTCATCGAGGCCCGCAAGGCGCTCGCCGGCCGCCTGGTCGGCCTGCGCAAGGACGCAGGCCTGACCGGCGCCGAGCTGTCGGCCCGCTGCGGGTGGCACCCGGCGAAGACCTCCCGGATCCAGAGCGGCAAGTCCGCCCCCTCCGAGGACGACCTGCGCGCCTGGTGCACCGCCTGCGCCGTCGGCGACCAGGCCCCGGACCTGATCGCCGCCGCCCGCGCGGTCGACTCGATGTACACCGAGTGGCGCCGCATGGAGCGCACCGGGCTGCGCGCCGCCCAGGAGTCCGTCGCCGCCCTCTACCGCCGCACCCACCACTTCCGCGTCTACGCCAGCCGCGTCATGCCCGGCATGGTGCAGACCCCCGAGTACACCACCGCCGTCCTGCGCTCGATCCAGCGCGCCCGCGTCGAGGTCGACGACGTCACCGACGCCGTGGAGGCCCGGCTGGAACGCCAGCGGATGCTGTTCTCCGGCCGGCACCGCTTCGGCCTGCTCATCGAGGAGTGGGTGCTGCGCGCGGCGGTGTGCGACCCGGAGACGATGGCGGGCCAGCTCGGGCACCTGCTCGCGGCCTCGGCCAGCCCGTTCGTCAGCGTCGGCATCATCCCCACAGGACCCGGGCGGCCGCACCTGCCGGTCGAGGACTTTTACATGTTCGACGAGGCCGAGGTGGCGGTCGAGCTGACCTCCGGCTATCTGCGGATCACCCAGCCTCGCGAGATCGCCGACTACGCGCGTACCTTCAACGGCCTGGCGTCCACCGCGGTCCGCGGGGCGCGAGCCCGTCAGCTGATCACCGCCGCCATCACCGCTCTCGGGTGAAGAGGCGCAAGATGGCACAACCTGATTGAGGGCCAGCCCCGTTACTTCTTACCGTCGTTGATGCCGCCCAGCGCGGGGAACCGACCGAACCCCGTCGGCACCGTGGACGCCCCGGGCGGCGCCCAATCCCCCCGCACGCGCTGGAGTACCGCCATGCCCGCGAGCAGACCGCATCTGAGACACCCCGGCGGCGACCTGGTGGTGACGGTCGACGGCAGGACGGTGGTCCACATCGCCAACCACAGCGTCGCCTACCGCCGAGCCTGGCTGTTCCGCGAGCTGCGCAGCCGGGCCGCGCGGTGAACAGCGCCGACTTCGTCCCTCCGGAGAAGCGCCGGCGGGGCCTGACCATCCGCACCTACCGCCTCGGCCCTGACGGTACCCGGTCCCACGACACCGGCCAGGTCACCCTCGACCCCGACGACGTGAGCCCCGACGCCCACCATCCGTCAGCCACCTGGCCGATCTGCGAGTGCCACATCCATGGAGGAGACCGTGCTCACTCAGGTTGACGGCCTCCTCGGCCAGCGCGGCATGAGCTCGCCCATCGAGTGGTCGACGCCCGGCGCGGCGCGCGGCCGAGCTCGTGGCCTGCCTGCCGTAGGACGGCGGGCAGGGTGACCAAGTCGATCAGCCCGGTCACCTCCGGGCGCACGCTCTCCACGTCGAGCAGCACCACCTCGCCTTCCGGGCGCCGGCGCAGGTTCTCGGGCTTGAGGTCGAGGTGGGCCCAGCCGCACCAGGTCGGGGCTGTAGGCGTCCGCGTGCGCGGCCAGCACCACCAGCGGCGTCGACAAGTGGGGTCTGGGGGGACCGGTACCGCGGCGACGCGGACAAGCTGACCGGAGGGGACGAGGTGCCCGGTGACCGCCGCCGTGGAGACCCTGCCGCGCCCCGAGGCTGCCGACCACGCGCGAGCGCTGCTGCCCTACGAACCGCAGTCCGCTGGCGCGGCCCGCCGCCTGCTGCGCGCCACCCTTCCGGGTGGGGGCTGGACGACTTGGTCGAGCCCGGTGAACTCATCGTCAGCGAGCTGGTCGACAATGCCGCGAGCCCCAGCGGCTCCTGCTCGCGATGACGCGGACCGGCGAGGACATGCCCCTGATTCCATGCCCAAGTACATGAGGCTGAGGATCATCTACCCCTCCACGTGGATAGGCTGAGGGTCGGGGGAGGTAGAGGTGGCAGACACAGCATCAGGGGGAGAGTTCTCGGTCGATCCGGACGTGGTGTTCCGGGCATCACTGAGCTTTCTCGGATCGAAGGACTTCGTCTACAACATCGCTTCCGGGGTGGCGGGCGATCTGGTGTCATCGGCGGGGATGGCCGGCGACGACACCATCGCCCACAGCTTCGCCCAGAAGTACGAGCCGGCGGCCAAAAGCGTGGTCAAGGCCATCGGGACTGCCGGGCAGGGCATGGCAACGATCTCCAGCCGACTGCTGACGATGGCCGCCAACTACCTGGCGGTCCAGGAGTTCGGTGGCCGCAGCATTCACCGGGAAGATCAACACATCGTCGCCGCTGGCCAAGGGCGCCCAGCAGTGCGACGAAAGCGAGGCGCACACCACTCTGCCGATGGTCACCGGCTCGAAAGAAGTCCACGAGATCCCAGTGATCGGAAAGTTCTGGCCCCAGGGAGACCCGAAGCGCCTGCGCAGCGCGGCCCAGGTGTGGGCGGAGTGCGCGTCGGTGATCGATACGGCCCAGCGCAACGCCGGCCAGCATGCCGCGGGTGTGATGGCGAAGTGCACCGGGGCGGCGTTCGAGGGCTTCAAGTCGCACGTCGCCACGGTGTACGACGCGTGCCCGCCGGGAGGTACGGCGGTGTCGGCCTCACAGCCGCTGATGGTGAACATCTCGGCGGCGTGCCGGGAGCTGCAGGCGATCTGCGAGCAGTACGCGCAGGCGATCGAGGCCTGCCAGGACAAGCTGATCGAGCTCGGGGTCGCCGCGGGCGTCATCACCGCGGCCGGACTGATCTTCACTTTCTTCACCTTCGGCGGGTCGGACGCAGCCGCCGCTGCCGCGGACGCGGCCCTGGCGGCGGACGCCGCGCTCGCGGCCGAGGCACTCGCCGCTGCGGAGGCGGAGCTGGCCGCAGCGACAGCCGTGGCGGAGGCTGAAGCGATCGTGTCGTCTCTGGCCTCACGTCTGGTCGTGCTCGCCGGGACGGCCGCGGCGGCGACCGCGGTGGCGGGTGTTGATTCGGCGAGTGCGGCGACTGCGCCCGACCCAGCCGGGCAGCAGCCGGGCGGGGCGCCTGGCGCAGCTGGGCAGAGCCCGTTCGCCAACCCCCTGGTGGGTCCGGTTCCCCCACCCAAGCCGCCGGCATACCCGCTGTACGACGCGGCGCAGCAGATGGCGGCGAAGACATGGATTGAGGGGCTGCCCGAACGTCCGCCGAACTACGGCACGGCGGAGGACCGGGCATACCAGGTGTACGCAGCGGGCAAGCCTGAGCGAAACGCCAAGAGCGCTGACGGGACCGAGAGTGTCTGGGCGGACGGCTTCCGGCCGGCCGACGGCGCGTTCATCGATGCCAAGAACGTCCGCAAAAAGGGTTGCAGCCCGCGGTCACTGAAGGGCATCCAGGAGGACGACTTCCGTACCGGGTGGATGCTGGAGGGGGACGACGACGAGATCAGGCGTTACAAGCTCGCCATCGACAACCCGGCCAATCACGCCCAGTATCTGGAGATCGATACCCCTGACGACGCGACGGTCGGCTACTGGCAGTACCTGGCCGCCAAGAACCACGTGAAGAGCAACGTACGTGTCGTTACGATGCCCCCGCCGCCTCCAACCCAAGAAGGCTGATTTGGACACCATCCACCTCGGCGCCGCGCCGGGGACTGCCTGGGCTCTGTCGCCGCTGGACGCCGAAGACCACCTTCGTGCCCGCTTCCCGGACCTGCAGGCCGGGCAGGAGCACTCGCCGTCCACCGGCAAGAACTACGTCTCTTTCTATGTCGAGCTCGACGGCGAGAGCCGGCACGGGGCGTACTTCGAGCGCGGCCACTTGGTGTTGCGGGATGGTGACGCGGACATCTGGGCAGATACGGCAGCCTGGTTCCTCGGCCTCCTGCCCGCTGACGCAAGAACGGTGGCCATGATCGAATCGAATCCTGACAGCCTGCGAACCATCCCGCCGGGCGCTGACGCCTCAGACCTTCGCGAGATCCTCCAGTCGCTCTTCGACGTCGAGTAGCCGGCATATTCGAGGTCCATCCGTACGACACACGCCCGCACGACGGCGGGCCTGTCCTGCCGTCAGCCAGGCGTCATGCCCAGGGCCTTCGTCGGCGTCGGGCCCAGCCGCCAGCGCCCCTGCGCCGGGCCGGAAACGGCCTCCGGGGCCGCCGGGACGGCCGTCCCACCGCGCCCGTCCCGCGTCGCTGCCGGGCTGTCTGCTGTTCGTCCGCGCTGTCCCGGGGACCGGTCCACAGCGGGCGCCGCTGATGTTCTGTCACCGCCCCAGCATTCCGGGGCCCGGCCCGCGCCGTCGCCTCCGGCGGACTGCCTGCCCCGGCCGGGCCGGTTGTGGTAGGCAGGGCAGTCGAGCAGCGAGGAGGCCTTCATGACGACCACCACGGCCGAGGGGCCGCCCACCGGAGACGCCGCCCAGCTATGGCGGGTGGGCATCGACACGGTGTACGTCCCCCACACGACGTCTGGCCGGCCTGGTGGAGCAGGTGAAGCTGCTCCACCGGCGGCACGGGCTCGACCTCGACGAGGAGGTCCCCTACGAGACGAAGCTGTACACCACGCTCCACCAGGCCGAGCAGGCCGCCGACGGCGAAGGCTTCACCCCCGGTGAGGGTGCACCGGCCACCGTCCGCGAGGCCGCGTTCCTGACCACCGACTCGTTCCGGCTCCGGCTGGTGTTCAACGCGCTCACCACGCCGAACGTCTTCCTCGCCGGGAACGCGGTCGCCTTCCGGCGGCACACCGCCCGGGCGGAGTGCACCGCCGCCCGCCTCGCCCACACCCTCCACGGCGCACGGAAGGTGACGGTTGGCCAGGCCGCCGAGGCCCTGCTGCACGCCCCGGACGGCCGCACCGGCAAGGACTACCTCGGCTACCTGCACCCCGCGCACCTGTATGCGGTCCTGGCCCGGGGCTTCGCCGACCTGGCCGCCCGCGGCTCCTACAGGGCCACCGCGGCGGGGGAGTTCCAGCCCGCGCGGTGAGCGATCCACTCGCGACCCGCGGCGGCGGCCCGGGCCCGGTAGGCGCCGAGCGCGCCGCCGGGCCCGGTGCGCTGCTGCCACGCCCAGAACCCGGTGATGGCGACCGCGAACGCCGTCACCCCCTCCGCCGGGGCCTCCCGCCAGGCCGGCACCGCCTCGGCGAGCAGCCGCTCGGCACCGGCGGCAGTGTGACCGGCCAGGACCAGCTGCGGCAGCAGGAACGCGGCGTCGACCCAGGTGGCGCCGCGCGCGAACCACGACCAGTCGATCACCCTCACCCGACCGCGCGCGAGCAGCATGTTGTCGCCGCGCAGGTCGCAGTGCAGCAGGGTGTCGCCTTCGGTCGCCTGGCCCAGCGCGGCCGGATCGTCGAGCTCGGCAAGCTCGGCGGCGTGCTCCAGGTCCCAGCCGTCCATGCCGTCGCGGACCAGGCGCTCCCAGTGGCCAGCCAAGGTGTCGGCGAGTACGGAGAACGTCCCGGCCTCCTCGGCCGGACACGGGGTCAGCAGCTCACCGAGCTCCGCCACCGCGGCGAGCACCGCGCCGAGCTGCGACGATCCGGGCGCGAGATCGGGATCCGTGCCGTCGACATCCTCGAACCCGAGGACCAGCCAGCCCCCGGTTTCCACCGTCCACAACAGCGCAGGGGCGACCCTAGAGGGAAGGTGTGCTCCGACGGCGGCCTCCGCCCGGTACATCGTCGCGGCCCTGTCCGCTGTCGGAACGCCCTTGATGAACACCTGGGTGCCGTCGGCGAGCCGCAGGCGCGCGGCGATGCCCGGAGTGAACCCGCCCGACGGGTAGTCCACGCGCATCACCCGGGCCCGTGAACGCTCCTCGACAGACGTACGGACAGCGGGCGGCAGATCGTCCCAACCGGGACGGCCGGCAGGCGGAGTGGACACCATGACGGCCTCCGGGGTCGACGGGTGGGCCGACCGTACCGCGCGCACCGCCGTGATCGCCGCGAATTCTGGGCCGGCGACGGCCCGCACGGGCGCCGTCAACCCTGACCGTCACCACCACCGCCACCGACCCGCGTGAACGCATGGCTTGTATCGCCCCGGCCCGGTCCGTGGTACGCACCGTCGCCACCGGCTGGGGCGTCACCGGCAGCACGCTGGACGGGGCCCTGCCCGGCTGCAGGCTCGGCTGTGCTGGAGCCGGACGGGCCGAACCGGTCGACCTACGGGATGTGCGATCAGGACGCAGAGCGCAGCCGCTTGCCCGGAGTGGCCTTCTCCACGGCCTTCTGGAGTTCGTCGCGGCTCATCGTTGAGCGGCGGGCGATGTCGAGGTCGGTGGCGCGCTGGTAGAGCTCGGCTTTGGTGAGTTGGGACAGTTGCTGCTTACCGGTTGCGCTGGTGCGCTTGGTCGTGGTCTTCGCGGCGGCAGTCTTGGTGGAGGTGCTCTTCTTGCCGCCGGTCTGCTTGGGGGATCCGCTGGCACGGGCGGCCTGGGTCCGGCGGGTGGACTTCTTCGGGCCCTCGGTCGTCTCGCCCTTGCGGGCGGTCTCGAGGCTGCGGCGCAGCATGTCCATGAGGTCGACGACGTTGGTGGCCT
>NZ_JBVIRL010000041.1:0-3116 GCF_055576085.1 Kitasatospora sp. NPDC033851
ACTACGAAACCCTCCCAGCCCGCTCCGAGGCCATGATCCACCTCGCGATGATCAGCCTCATGACCCGCCGACTCACCGGCGAAACCACCCCCACCGGGCGCGGCACCTGAACCCCCAGAGTCAGGGACGAAACGCCCAGTGAGTGGAAGTTACGTTTGTTGTGCGGCTGAGGTGCACGAGGAGCGTGCCCGTGTAAGCAGATCTGCATGCGAGCGACGTTTGCCATGTCTCCTGGTTGAGCTTGATCGCTGCTGACGTCCCGAAGCCGCCACGTGCAGACTGAGCGGTGTCACCGTACGGCTGGCGCCGACGCCGATCTGCCGGGATCAGTACCGTCCCGAGTAGATGCTGATACGTGGGGTGGCGCCGACTGACAGTCCAAGACTCTTGCTGTCAGCCACCGCCGGCGGCACTCGGACGACCTTTGTGCCCCACGGGCAGTCACCACCTCATGCTGACGATGGTGATGTGCCGTGTCGGAGGCGGTTCACGATTCGGCCACAACCCATGTCCGCTGAACCGGGGCATGGAAAGATCGCCGGATCGGGCTGAGCTTCCCCCGCTGTGCGGGAGGTGCTGATTACCTGGTCAGGACGGGTTCAGGTGGTTCGACGGCCACTGGTTCGGCCGTCGCCTGGTCGGCGTAGTACTTCGCCTCGTACTCGTCGGGGCTGAGCCAGCCGAGGCGCTTTTGGATGCGGCGGGTGTTGTAGAAGCCGTCGATGACCCTGTTGCCCAATTTGCTCTATGCGGCAAGGACGAGGATTGCGAGGTGTGATGTCCGGGTGCGAGCGAGTGGCTTTTCGTTCCACCAGGCGTCGAGTCGGATGAGGTTGATGGCTGTGGCCGTGAAGACGTGTGCGAGGCGCGTCTTCGACAGGCCGATGTAGCGCGTTCGGCGCGCGCCGGTGGCCGCGATGGCTTGGTGGATCGTGCCTTCGACGCCCGAGCGGGCTGCGTAGCTGGCCTTCCACTCGTCGGTGGCCTGCTCGGCCCGGACGCGTTCGAGGACGGCGTCCTGTTCCTGTGGGCGGACGGTGAGTTGGCGCCCGTAGCGGGTGGAGCTGGTGCACTGGTCGCGTAGTGGGCACGGCGCGCAGGTTTCGGTGGCGAAGCGGATCCGGATCGCCGGCCGCTGGTTGTTGTCCTGGCCTTCGGTCCAGTACCGGCTGGTGGCTCCGTTGGGGCAAGTAGCCATCCTGGCAGCCCAGTTGATGGTGAAGGATGTCTTTCCGAAGCCGATGCCCTGGGCCGTCTGGCGGGTGGTGTTCGGTCTGACCGGGCCGATGACGCGCACACCGTAGTCGGCGGGCGCGGTCAAGAGGAGCTCGGCAGAGATGTAGCCGGCGTCCATCAGATGCTCGGAAGGCAGCAGGTCCTTGTCGTCGAGGCGGTCGTGGATCTCGTCGACGACCACCGGATCGCCGACGGTGGCGTCCGTGGTGACCACGTGGGTGATCATGTGCGGGCGGCCGGATTCGGGGGCGTCGCAGGTCTCGCTGAAGTGGACCTTGTAGCCGTCCCAGGCTGATCCGTGCTTGACCGCGTTGCGGGAATCCGGTTCGTAGGGCGAGGTGATCCGCATTCTGCTGGGCGGGAGATCGTCCTTCCCCCGCCATGCCACCTCCCGCACTCCGTCGATCACCGTGCGCTTGAACTGCTGCAGCCACACCATCCGCAAGGTGGTGACGGCAGGGATCTCCCGCAGCCAGCCCGGAGCCGAAGGAGACGCCACGGCCTCGACCACGAGGTATCCGTCGGCTGCGATGCGCTGGGTGAGCTGGACTCGTTTATCCTCCTCGCTCGGCAGGCGATAGGAGTCGACCCTGGCTCCATAACGCTCCTGCCATGAGGGGTCCATCCACGAGGCGAGCCACCCAGGTGCCGAGACGGCAATCGCCTCCAGTGCCGCTCGTAGTGTCTCGCCCACGAATTCGAGGCGGTTCAAGTTCCTCACCGCCGCGAGGACATGGGTGGAGTCGGTGCGCTGTCGGCCTCCGGAAGCGACCAGTTTCAGCTCCATCAGCCGTTCCAGCAGGAGATCGAGCACCTTCTCCTCCAGGCCGTGGGCCACGAGCCGGTCCCGGAACCCGGTCAGCACGGTGAAGTCGAAGCCGGGATCGGCGAGTTCGAGGCCCAGCAGGTACTTCCAGTCGATCCTGGCCCGCACCGCGTGCGCGGCCTGGCGGTCGGTCAGGTTCTCGGCGAACTGCAACACGGAAACCAACGCCAACTGCCTGGGCGAGACCCCCGGCCGACCGCGGACACCGAACGTGGATCTGAAGACCTCGTCATCGAACAACGGGCCGAGCGAGTCCCGGACCCGCATCGCCAGGCACCCCTTGGGAAACGCCGCGCAGGCGACCACCCGTGTTGCCTCCGGAACGTCCCGACCCGAACTCGCTGCCATCGACACCCGCTGCCCCGTCCTTCAACCGGACGACGACCATCCAGAAGCAGGCCGCCGGCCCAACGGCTCCTCCCAGCAGACCCCACGCGTTCGCAAGATCGCGCCGATTCACCCAATTGGGCAACAGGGTCATCGAGACCTTCTACAACCGCAGGCGCCTGCGCAAGCACCCCCAGTGGGGCTACCTCACCCCACTCGAAATCCGACAGCGACACCAGCAAGGTCACGCCTTGGCGGCGTAGACGGACAGTGTCCAACCGCAGGGTGGAACTTCAGTCCTTCGATCGAGCACGCCGCCGCCACCGCCCTGGGCGCGCGGACCTCCGGCGCCTACCGGCCCGGCGAGGGCGAGCGCGTCGCCGTCGTCCTGTGCGGGGCGAACACCGACCCGTCCGATCTCGTCCCCGCCACCTGACGTACCGCCGGCTACCGCCACCGTCCGGCTCCCGGCAGGAGGGCACGGGACAGCGGAAACGCGGCGGCGCCCGGATCCGGGGTCGCTTTCCTCCGGATCCGGACGCCCGCCCCTCGGCTGTCCCGTGTCGTTGTTCCCGCACGTGCCCGTCTGCCTGACCGGGCACCGCGCGCAGGCCGGTCACCGTGTCGGACGGTCAGGAGCCGAGCTTGTTCCAGTCGCTCCATCCGGTGGAGCCGGTGGTGTACCAGGCGTGGTAGGGCTGGCCGTCGGTGCCGGTGGCGAAGACTT
>NZ_JBVIRL010000041.1:3213-44086 GCF_055576085.1 Kitasatospora sp. NPDC033851
GTAGACGGTCTGCACCTTCGTGGCCTTGCCCGGCGCGATGAGCTGCCAGTTCGACCAGCCGGTCGCGCCCGTCGTGTACCACGAGTGGTAGACCTGTTGGTCGTCACCGATCGCCACGACCTCGGTGGTCTGCTTGTCGGCCTGGTAGACGACCTGGAGCTGGCCGGTGAACTTGCCCGGCGCGACGAGCTGCCAGTCGCTCCAGCCGGCGGAGCCCGCGGTGAAGTAGGAGTGGTAGATCTGGCCGTCGGTGCCCAGGGCCATGACCTCGGTGGTCTTCTTGTCGGCGTGGTAGACCGCCCGCGGCTCGCCGACGAACTTGCCCGGCGCGACTAGCTGCCAGTTCGACCAGCCGGTCGAGCCCGTCGTGTACCACGTGTGGTAGATCTGACCGTCCGAGCCCGGCCTGAACACCTCGGTGGTCTTCGCGTCCGGAACGTACACACTCGCACCGGTCGTCCCGGCCACCGGAGTCGGAGTCGGAGTCGGGGCGGGGGTGTCGTCGACGATGTTGTTGTAGCGCAGGGCGGTGTAGTAGCCGGTGGGCCAGCCCTCGACCTTCGAGTTGTTGATGTTGGCGGAGGTCGGCCCGTGGGTGGGGTTGTTCGGGTTGCTCTCCGCGTAGTACTTGAACGCACCGCTCGACTTGTCGGTCCAGCCGGCGAACAGGAAGGTGTGCTCGGCGGTGTAGTCCATCGCGTCGCCCGGCTTGAGGTCCGAGAAGCCGATCTTGGTGGACACGTCCGGCAGGGTCCAGGTGACCATGCTCTCCTTGAGGTGCCAGGCCATGGAGACGTATCCGGAGCAGTCCTCGCGGTAGGTGCCGTTCGCGTCGGTCTTGTAACCGCCCTGGTTGTAGGGGACGTTTTCGTCGACCCAGGACTGTGCCCGGGCCATGACCTCGCTGCGGCTGATCGTTCCGCCGGCGCTCGACGCGGCCTGGGCCGGGCTGCCGACGGCGAGCGTGGCCACGACGCCGGCGGTCAGGGCGACGGTCGTGGCGAGGGAGGTGAACGTGGTGGACTTGGAACGGTTCATGATGATTCCTTCGGGAGCGGGAACGTGGGCAGTCATGCGGGTGCCGTGCGTGCGGGGGCGGGTCACCGGGCTGCGGTGAGCTGCGCCATGAGGACGTCCAGGGCCTTTCGGTCACCGTCTGCGGTGGCGGTGTCGCTCTGGCCCGCGGAGTCGAGGTCGGTGTACTGCAGGACGGTCAACTGCCCGGCCTGCTGGGCGAGGTAGACGTGCTGGGACTGCTGCCCGGGCGCGGACAAGCCCGGTACGGCGGTCCACCGGTAGGTCCAGGCGGCGGCGCCGCCGGCGGTGGCGGTCGCGGTGACGGCGGCGTCGGGGGAGCGGCCGTTCTGGCTCTGCAGGGCGGCAAGCCGGTCCTGGCAGGTGTTCATGGCGGAGGTGAGCTGCTGGAACACCTGGGCGGCGGCCTGCGGGGTGGCGAAGGTGAAGGTGTCCTGGATGGCGGGGGTCTTGGCGGTGCTCGCCCAGCCTTGCTGGAGCCATCCCGTCGCGCCGTCGATGCCGAGGCATTCGTTCAGGTCGGTGTGCTGGCCGGTGGGGCGCGGCACCGGCGCACCGAGGGGTTTCCAGCCCGCCTTCGCGCTGTTGGGCAGCTGGGTGGGAGCGATCGGTGCGGCTGGCTGGGCCTGGCCGGCGGGAGAGGTGCCGGCCGGCGGTGCCGGCACGGCGGGCGCGGGTGGAGCGGAGGCGTCGACCGGGGGCACCGCCGCCGGCGAGGAGGGGGTGGTGGCCGCCGCGCGGGGCGTCGCGGTGACGGGGGCGGCCGCGGTGACGGGGGCGGCCGCGAGGGCGGGGGCGGCCGTCGGGGAGACGGTGGCCGGTGCGGTGGCCGCCGAGGACGTCGGGACGAACTGGTTCGCGGTAACAGCCGCGAGGGCGATCGCGGGGACGGCGGCGATCAGGAGCGCTCGGCGACGGCGGACAAGGGGCATGACGGGTCGTCCCTTCATGGGGAGTCGAGAAAGAGGGCGGCTAGGAGTGGGGCGGGTGTGCATGTCGCGGGGACGGCTGTCCTGCGCTGCGGGTGGAGCGGTCACAGCCGGCGGCGGGACGCGGTCGCCGCGGCGACACCTGGCCCGGCAGCGGGAGGAACGGGACCGGGCGGGCGGGAACGCCGCTACCGGGAAGTTGGGTAGGCTTCGCGCGCTCCACGGTCGGCGGGCCGCGGTGGGCGTGGAGCCCCGGTGGCCGGCGCGACGCGGTGGGCGTGGTGCCCGGGTGGCCGGCGCTGCGCGGTGGGCGTGGCGGTCACCGGGCTGAGTGGTCCGCGGCCTCCGGCGGCTCCGGGGGCAGGTAGCAGCGCAGGAGCAGGGGAGATGTCCGGTGGCTACGGGAGATCAGGCCGTGGGCACACCTGACGGCGTCGGCCCCATCGGCCGGGTCGTGGCTGAGCAGGTAGAGCAGGAGGTCGAGCCGGTCATGGGCGGGCTGTACGCTGACGTGCTGGAGTCCGTCGGCGGGCTCGGTGTGCGCCCAGAGGGCGTCCACCGCCTCTGCCGCGGCCGCTGCGCTCGTCTGCGCCACCTCACCCGGCCGCCGGAGCCTGAGGCTGGCGTAGACGATGTCCATCCCGCGCTCAGCCGCCCCAGCCGAGGCTGTCCGAGCCGGCGGCGGTCGTGGTGGCAGTCGTGGCGGCGGTCGGACGTGGCGGCAGCGGAAGCGCCACCGGTGACTGCGGAAGCGGCCGGAGCGATCAGCAGGACGGTGAGCGAGACGGCGGCGACCGCGGAGGCCTGGGCAATACGGGTGCGGATCATGACGGAGCCTTCTGGGATTGACGGGAGAGGTGTGCCGCCGAGCCTGGCAATGCCACTACCGAGCAGGGCAGTCACCGAGTGAACGACGCGCCTGGCGTACGCGGCAGCGGTCTCCCCCGAGGTTCGTGTCACCGGATCATGGAGGAACGAACCATTGCCCGTTCACGCCCGACCGGACGGATGCACCGATCGTGACTCCGCCTGCTCACAGGCCTCTAATATGGCGATAACAGCGATCCATGGCCGATGTGAGCGCTCATTACTACGGGGGTTTCGGCGTGGGGATCCGGTTTGGGCTGCTCGGGCCGTTGCAGGTGGAACGCGACGGGCAGCCGCTGCCGCTCGCCAGCCCGAAGGTGCGCACGCTGCTGGCCGGGCTCCTGTGCACGCCCGGTGAGGCCGTCCGGGTCGACGCCCTGGTGGACCTGCTGTGGGACGGCGTTCCGCCCCGCACGGCGCTCGCCTCCCTGCACAACCACGTCAATCGCCTGCGGACGGCGCTGGGCCCGTACGGCCCCCGGCTGCGGTCGGTGCCCAGCGGCTACCTGCTCTCCGTGGAGCCGGACGAACCGGACTCACTCGCCTTCGCCGGCGCGGCCGAGCGGGTGCGAGACGCGCACGAGCACGGAGACTGGGCGGCGGTGACGGCCGGCGCGGACCAGGCCCTGGCCCTGTGGCGGGGCGAGCCGTTCGCCGACGTGCCCGGGCTCACCGCCGGCCCCCAGGCCACCCAGCTGCGCGAGACCCGACTCGCCCTGCTGGAACGGGCGTTCACCGCGGGCCTGCGCACCGGACGCCACCGGGACCTGGTCGCCGACCTGACCGCGCTGACCGCCGAACACCCGCTCCACGAGGCCTTCCACGCCCAGCTCATGCTCGCCCTGCACGGCTGCGGCCGCACGGCGCAGGCCCTCGACGTCCACCGCGCCCTGCGCACCAGGCTCGCCGAGGAACTCGGCGTCGACCCGGGCGCCCCGGTACGGCACGCCCATCAGCAGATCCTGGCCTCCGACGGCGAAGCCGCGTCCTCGTCACCACGCGCGGCAACGGCGTCGCCGGCAACAGCACTCCCGGCCGCCTCACTACCCCGGGACGTTTCCGCGTTCGTCGGGCGTCGCGAAGAACTCGCCGCCGTGCTCGCCGCGTGCCGCCGCGGCGCCGAAGCGGGTGGAGTGCTGGGGATCCACGCCGTCGACGGCATGCCAGGCATCGGCAAGAGCGCCTTCGCCGTCCACTGCGCGCACCGGTTGGCCTCCTACTTCCCCGATGGCCAGATATTCCTGCCACTGCACGCGCACACGCCGGGCACGCGCGTCGTCCAACCGGCGGAAGCCCTCGCCGCCCTGCTGCTGGCCGTCGGGGTGGCGCCGCGGGAGATCCCGTCCGAACTGTCAGCGCGGGCGGGGATGTGGCGCAGCCGGGTGGCGGGCAAGAAGATCCTGCTGCTGTTGGACGACGCTCTCGGCAGCGAGCAGGTCAGCCCCCTGGTTCCCGGCGCGCCCGGAACCCTGGTGATGGTCACGAGCCGCCGCCGGATGGTGGGCCTTGAGGACAGCGTCCCCATCACGTTGGACGTTCTGCCCCCGCGCGAGGCCGCCGAGTTGTTCACGGCCAGAGCGGGCCGGGCGGGCTTGCCGCCCGAGGACCCCTCGGTCGTCGAGACGGTGCGCCTGTGCGGGTACTTGCCGCTGGCCATCCAGCTTCTGGCGGCCCGTCTGCGTCACCATCCGTCCTGGTCGGTCGCGGACCTCGTCTCGGACCTCAGCGATGCCACCGGGCGCCTGGACGCGATCTGTGCCGGGACGACCTCGGTTGCCGCCGTCTTCGACCTCTCCTATCGCCACCTGCCGGCAGACCTGAAACGGCTCTTCCGACGGCTCGGCCTGCACCCCGGTGACGACCTCGACGCTTACGCCGCCGCCGCGCTGGACGACACCGACCTCGCCACGGCCCGGCGGCGGCTGGAGGTACTGGAGGACCATCATCTGATCGACGAACCGGTCCGCGGCCGCTACCGCATGCACGACCTCCTGCGCGAGCACGCCCGCGACCTTGCCGGGGCGGACCGGCCCGAAGAACGCGTCGCTGCCCTGGACCGGCTGCTGGACTACTACCTGGCGGGCAGCACCGCCGCCAACCGCCACTTCGCCCGCCACAGCCAGCCCGCCACCAGACACGCGCCCTCCGCGATCAGCCCCGACCTGTCGACCCCGGAACGGGCAACCGCCTGGATGCTGACCGAACGCGCCAACCTGCACGCGGCCGTGGAGCTCGCCGCCGCACACAACCGCCCGCTCCACGCTGTACGTCTGCCATCGGCCCTGCACGAGATCCTTCGGGGCCAGGGCCACTGGGAACAGGCCGAGACCCTGCACCAGATCGCTCTGGACACCGCGATTGTCACGGGCGACCGGCTCGGCCAAGCCGACGCCCTGGTTTACCTGGCCAAGCTTCGAGACCTGCGGGGGCATCTGGAACCGGCCACAGAGTTGCTCCGGCAGGCAATGACCCTGTACCGGACGCTCGGTGAGCGGCTCGGCGAGGCATACACGCTCCTCTGTCTAGGGGATGTGCAACAGAGCGAGGGACGATACGAGGACGCGATCGACTCGTGCCGCGCGTCACTGGCGATCTACCAGGAAGCCTGCGATCTTCCTGGCCAGGCCAATGCTCTGGTCAGACTCGCCTTCGTCCAACAGCTCGCCGGGCAGACCGACCAGGCCACCGAGAGCCTCCCGCCGGCCCTTGACCTGTTTCGCACCCTGGGGGACCGGGTCGGCCTGGGCAACGTCCATTTCAATCTCGGCCTGATCGGAGAGAAGACCGGGCGCTACGAAGACGCGGCACGCAACCACGACGCCTCGATCAGCCAGTTCCGCGCCATGGGAAACCGGTTCTGCCAAGCCAACGCCCATCAGGGCCTCGGTCTGGCGCAGGAGGCGATGGGACGGTACGAGGAGGCCGTCGAGAACCACCGTGCAGCTCTGGAGATCCTCCGTGCAATGGGAAACCCGATCGGCCACGCGAACTCCCTCGCCCTACTGGCACGTGTCCAACTCGTGACCGGGCAGCACGAGGTGGCCGCCGAAAACCTCCGGGCCGCGTTGGAGATGTTCCGCACGGCGGGCATACGCCGGGGCGAGCTGGACGCCCTCGTCACGCTGGGAAGCCTCCAGCATGAGACCGGGCGCCACGCGCAGGCCGTCGAACTCCTCCAGCAGGCCCTGACCGGGTTCCGCGCCATCGGCGTGCCAGCGGCCGAAGCACGCGCGCTGGTCCACCTCGGCGATGCCCAACGGGCCACGGGAGAACTCGACGCCGCAGCCGAGAGCCTGAGCCAGGCGCTGGCCCAGTGCGGAGATCTCCAGGACCCAGGGCTCGAAGCGGAAGTCCTCAATGCGCTCGGCAGGCTCCTTGCGAAGCGCGCGCGGTGGGTCGACGCACGTGACCATCACGCAAGGGCGTTGGAGATCGCCCGTGCGATCTCCTATCCGCTTCAGGAGGCACGCGCACTCGAAGGAATCGCGAACGGCTACGGCCAGGAGGGAAACGCCCGCGAGTATGAGACCTATCTTCATCAGGCTCTCGCTATTGTCCAACGGCTGGCAGTACCCGACACCGAGCGCATCCGGACCAGCCTCCTCACCGCCAGCCTCACCGACACTTCTACTGACAACCGGAGCAGTTGAGACGTTTCGCTGACCAGCTGCTTGAAGCGAACCCGGAGCGCGCGGGTCTGGACAAAGGTCCACGACGGCTCGCTGGCGGCCAGCACCGCGTCCCGGGACGGTGCGTGAGGCGTGACGGCCACCCCGGTGATCGCGCGGGTGGCGCAGTCGATGAACCAGGTGATCCCCGGACAGCCAGCTCACCGTCCACGTCGACCTGCACGGGGACCCGCTTGTGGTCGCCCTCCCAAAACGCGTTGCGCCAGGTCGGCGGACAGGTGCCCGTGCAGCAGCACCTCCCAGTTGTCGCCGTGGTGCGCGGAGACCCGCTCGATCTGCGCGTACTGGGCGTCGAACCCGCCGAGCCCCTCCACCGCCGCGGTGAGCGAGGCGAGCCCGTTCGACTGCACCATCAGCCCCTCGGCCAGCGTCAGCAGGGCGGGCGAGACCCGGCCCTCCAGCTTGGAGGCGGCCTCGGCCGCGCTGGACTCCTCGTCCAGGCCCTCCAGCGCGTCCAGCGCCTGCTTGGTCAGCGCGGCGGCCTTCGCCCGCGCCGTCTGCGCGGGCCCGCCGACGTCGACCTGCTGCAGCAGCGTGCGGTAGTTGGCGACCAGCCGCTCCACGATCTCCTGCTGCTGGCGCCGGATCTCCTCCAGCTCCTCGCGGGCCTTCTTCGCCTTGCCCGCCATCCGCTTGCAGAACATCGTCGTCAGGTCGTCGCGGGCCCGCATCCTCGCCTTCGCGGCCAGGCAGGCGATCAGCGCGACCCGGCGGCGGGCGGTGTAGTCCTTGAGCGTCGCCGCGTCCTGGGACTCCGCCTCGCCAGCGAAGTCCGCGACCTTCCCCGACGCCACCGACTCCAGCCACTTGCCGGTCTCGCCGAGCCCGTCGACCCACGTCAGGTGGCTCTTCAGGCGCTTGAAGTTCGACCAGGTCGCCCGCCCGGGGTTGTGCTTGAGCGCGTTGAACAGCGTCTTGCCGTCCAGGCCGACGACGTCCACCAGGCCCAGCAGCCGCACCGCTCGTCCTCGGTCATCCGCTCCCGGATGCCGGCCAGGATCTCCTCGTTCACCCGGGCCCGCACGGTGGAGGCCATCGCGTCCAGGGTGGAGTACCGGGGGATCTCCAGCCCGGCCTCCACCAGCTTTTCCAGCGCGATGTTGATCAGGTCCGCCGGGTTGTTCTTCGACGCCGCCTCGATCCGCATCGTCTCCTCGGCCAGCGCGCGGGCCCCCGGTCCGTCGTAGCGCATCCCGCACCGCTGGCGGACCATGCTCCGCTGGCTCTTGGCCGTCCGCTCCGAGCCGTACACCGGCAGGGTGTCCTTCGGGAGCTCCGCCACCCGGCGCACGAACTCCATCACCTGGTCCGGCACGTCGTGCGCCTTCGGGAAGCCGCCCATCCGCTGGTACGACTTCAGCGCCAGCAGCAGCGCCAGCTGGTGCTCGGTCTTGATACTGGTGGGGTCGCGTATTCAACTGTCGCGAATGGTCGGTCTTGTCGAGCGTGGCGGTGACTTCCCGTGATCTCCGGCGGTGTATCGGTCCACGCAGTGCCCGTCTCGATGAAGAGACGGACGGGTGGTCTTGTCGTGGTCGTCACCGAACCCCTCGGACTCGGCTGATCCCTCCTGCCGCCCATGACTCGCCGCGCCGCCGCCGCTCACCCGGGTTCAGGGGCGCCAGGGTGTAGAAGTGAACGCGACCTGTTCCGCGCTCACGCCCGACTGGAGTTCCCGGATGAAGGCTCTCGTAGCCCGCGAGTACACGACGCTCGACGGGATCACCGTCACCGACCTCCCGAAGCCCGTCGCAGGTCCCGGTGAGGTGCTGCTCAAGGTGGAGGCCGCAGCCCTCAATCCGCTGGACCTCGCGCTGATCACAGGTGCGATGAAGGACTTCTTCCCCGTCGAGCACCCCCTCGTCGTGGGGATGGACGCAGCGGGCACCGTCGCCGAACTCGGTGATGGGGTTACGGCCTACGCACCGGGCGACCCGGTGCTCGCCTTCACCGGTCAAGCCGGGGCCGTCGCCGAGTACACCGTAGTCGCGGTCGGCCCGCACCTCGCCAAGCGGCCCGCCGGCCTCGCCGCACCGCACGCCGCTGCCATCCCCGAGTCCGGGATGACGGCCACGTGCCTGCTGCGCGCGGTCGGCCTCGCAGCAGGGGAGAGCGTGCTGGTGGTCGGTGCGACGGGAGGTATCGGCCTGTACGCGGTACAGCTCGCCGCCTCGCTCGGCGCCAAGGTGATCGCCACAGCGGCCTCCGAGGACACGGACTACGTGCGCGGGCTCGGCGCGCAGGGCACCGTCGACTACAAGGCGGGCGACGTCGCGGAGCAGACGCTGCGCCAGGTCCCGGACGGAGTGGACGTGGTGGTCGACCTGATCAATCGTGGTGACGCGCTCTCCACCACGGCCCGCGCGGTCCGCGACGGGGGCCGGCTGGTCTCCCCCCTCTTCGGGCCGCAGGACCTGGGCCGGGGAGTCACTGGCGTCTACATCGGCAGCTTCACCGCCGAGCCCGGCGATCTGGAGGACCTGGCCGCCCGAGCGGCCGACGGGCGGCTGCGGGTGGAGATCGGCGCCACCTACCTGTTCACCGATGCCCCGCAGGCGGTGTCCGACTTCGCAGGCAAGCACACCCGGGGCAAGGTCGTCATTACCCTCCCGTAACGACGCTTGTAGTAGCGGTACAGCCGTTAGCGCTAAGGAATGATCTTGGAGTTCCGGAGCGAGGTGGACGCACCGGCGTCAGCACCGCAGAGCGTCGTCCTGCTCGGGCGCGGGGTTGTCGTACTGCTGGTCGTCGTCCTCGGTTCAGGTGCCGAAAGGCCCGGGCTGGCCAGGCTGTTCGGCACCGAGCAGCGGGGTGCCGCCCTTGTGTCGCGTTCACCGGGGCGAACACCCCGGGCGGCCCGATCGGCGAAATCGCCGACTGGACCACCGAGGACTCCCACCCCCTGCCCGCAGGCCGCTAGCAGATCGCCGACGCGGTCCTGATCGCGCCGGCCGACCGCGTGCCCGTGCTCCTGGTGGAAGTCGACCTCCACAACGGCGACAACGCCAAGATCGCCCGCAAGTTCGACGGCTACGCCGAGTACTTCGCCCTCACCTACAAGGACCCAGGCCACGAGGGCCACCCCTCCACCGCGAAGCAGCTGCCGACCTGGCGCCGCAAATACCCCACCGCCCCGCCCAAGACGCTTCCGCCGATCGCGCTCGTCCTGGCCGGCGCCGGACCCCGAGCCCTGAACAACACCATCAACGAGGTCCAGGACCTCACCGTCCGGCACTGGCAGCCCCGCGGCGACTTCGACTTCACCGGCAAGATCCCGATCCTGGCCTGCCACCTCGAGGACCTGAAGGCCAAGGGCCCGCACGCGCCGATCTGGTGGCGCTTCGGCAGCCACCACTGGCAGACCCTCGCCGACGCCCTGGCCAACACCGACTACCGCGATCGCACCCGCGCACGCATCGCCGCCGAGAACAAGGCCGCCCAGGAAGAGAAGGAGCGGCGCCTGGAGGCCACCCGCTGCCCCGGCTGCAACCGCCGCGAAGACGAGTACGACTACAAGTACGGCGCCAGCGACGGCACCAAGCTCTGCACCGACTGCCAGCAGGAAGCCCGCGAGACCGAGGAGCGCAACCAGCTACTCGCCGCCCGGGAAGCCAACGCCGCCATGCACCCCTGCTACACCTGCAAGGGCTCCATCGGCGGCGAACCCGGCACCATCCTCGAACTACGCGAGAAGGCCGACCCCGACCAGCTGGAGTGCCCCGCCTGCGACAGCAGCCGCCGCATGAACGGCCGCCAGCCGATCATCCTGCCCTGCCCACAGGCCGCGAACTCCGCCTCGCCAAGGCCGGCAAACTCGACGACCCCTGGTGGCACATCCGGCTGCTCCACGCCGAGAAGTACCCCAACCGCTGACGCAACATCAGGGACTGGACCAGTGCAACGCGCTGCAACGCGGAAAGCGCGTTGCACCCCTGACCTGCACAGATAGCCCACCCAGGGTGCAACACGGGGGTGCAACGCGGAACGCGTTGCACCCCCGATCGGCCAACCACCCCGGTGGGCACGGGTTCACCGCCTGTCGAGCCCCAGCTCCGCGAGCGCGGCCAGGTGCTCCCCGGTGAGCTTGCCCGGGCGGGCCCTGGTGTTGGAGATCCACACCCCGAGCTTCCACCGTGCTGCCGTCACTGTCGGCGATCTCCTTGACGTGCTGGCGCGGCACGGCGGTCGCTGATCCCGGGCGCACCGGGTACTGGGCGAGCGCGGCCACGCTCCCGTTGAATGCTCCCGCCTTCGCGCGGGCCTTCTCCCCGGTCAGCAGGACCCTTACCGCCCGGAACGATCTCTTGGCTGCTCGCTAGGAGATCGCTTCGGTCGCGCGCCCCAGCACTTGGCCTTGGTTCCTTGACACGTGAAGGAACCACTGTTGCAGATCAGTAGAACTGACGCTTGGTCAAGCCATGTGCAGGCATGGGAAGCTAGCGAGCCTAGACATCGAGCGCCGACAGAGAGAGCTGCCGTGACCACTGGTTCTCCCTCCCCCTCCCCATCTCCCACACCGCCTCCTGGAAGCCCCCCTCCGCATCCTCCCGATCCGTACCGCATCGCAAAGCTCACCGCTCTGTACGGGGGCATTCCCGCTGTTGCTACGGCGCTCATCACCGGCCTGTTCGGGCTATGGGGAAACGACAGCAGCACAGGAGCAAAGGGACCAGCCGCTCCTCCGACCACATCGACGGTCAGCACAGCTGCGGTGCGCCCGTCGAATCAGCCGCCTGCCAGCCCGCAGGCCGTCTCCGGTCCGCCGACTAACGGCTCCACACCAACCAGCAGCCCAGCGATGCCTACGCCGCCCCCGGCGGCCGCCTCCGTACCTCGCCCGATGAGGCTGTCGCCGCCGGCCTGCGACAACATCACCTATCTCCACATCGACTTTGACGCAGACCGGCTTACCCAGAAGGTCAACACCCGGGAACTGTCGAGCCGGGAAGCCAACGCCTTCGACATGGGATGGGCCGGCTGTATCACCCCAGTTCTTGAGCTGGAGAAGGGAAGATCCGCAGGCCTTCTGCAGGAGGGATCAGCTGCCACCCTTGAATCATGTCGCGCGGCTGCTGCGGGCGGTGGTCTGGAGTCGGTTCATTTCGACAGTCAGCGCGACGCCGCAGATCAAGGCATGGTTGCTGGCGCTGCGATCTGTGTCATCACCGACCAGAAGCGTGTGGTGATGGCGAAGATCGACAAAATCTCGTGGGCCAGCCAGCCCACCATCGACTTCTCCGTCACCACGTGGACGTGACCCAGGGCATTTCCCGATAGCGAGTCCGCGCGTGCGGGCGGTCCGGGAAGGCCGACAGGCCGCCTTCGCCCGGCCTGCCCGCCGTGTTCCTCGGACGCAGCTGGTGCAGGCGGGCAGGGACGGCCTGGAGCGCTTCTCGGCGGTGCGTCGGGCCCGGCGGGTCAGCGCCAGTCGAGCCCGAGCGCGGCGAGGCCGAGGTGACCACGCAGGCGGCCCGGCTCACCGACCTGGTCAACGGCGCCCCGGACAATCAGCCGGTCACCGTCTACGCCACGTACGCCTCGCTGGAGCGCATCGTCCAGGCCCACCAGGGCTGGGGTTTGGCCCAGTGGGACCTCGTGATCATCGACGAGGCCCACCGGACGGCAGGTGCCGAAGGGAAGGCGTGGGCGGCCGTCCACGACGACGCTCAGGTCCCGGCGAAGCGCCGGCTGTACTTCACTGCCACCCCGCGGATCGCGGACGACCGGCGGGCGAAGGACGGCCTGGCCGACCTCGCCGACACCGAAGGCGCTGAGAAGCTGCCTGTCCTGTGCTCCATGGACTCGGAGGAGATCTACGGCAAGGTCTGTTTCACCTGGACGCTCGGACAGGGGATCGAGCACGGCTACCTCGCCGACTACCGGGTGCTGGTGCCGGTGGTGACGGACGAGGATCTGCGCGAGCTGCTCAACCTCCCGGCCGTCGCCGACCTGCGCTCCCAGCGCAGCAACGAGGAACTGCTGCGCCCGGCCCTGCAGATCGCGGTGCTGCGCGCCGTCGCCGACCTCGACCTGCGCCGGGTCATCACCTTCCACTCCCGGGTGTCCACGGCGCGGGAGTTCGCCGGCTCCCTGCTGGAGACCGCGGAACTGCTGCCCGACGCGGAGCGCCCGGAGCGACTGACCGCCCTCGCCGTGGCCGGCACCGACCGGCTCAAGGACCGCCGGGCCGCCTTCACCACGTTCAAGTCCGCCACCGGCGAGGACGGCGAGGAGTGCTGCATCCTCTGCAACAGCCGGCTCCTGACGGAGGGCATCGACGTCGCCGCCGTGGACGCCATCTGCTTCGCGGACCCCAAGTCGAGCGTCATCGACATCGTCCAGGCCGTCGGCCGCGCGCTGCGCCAGTCCTACCGCCAGGGCAAGGTCTCCTGGGTCATCATCCCGGTCTACCTGCCGACGCCGGAGATCGGCGACGACACCGCCACCGCGCACCCGGCCGAGGTCCACGACGCCGGCGAGGCCGTGAAGGCCGAGGCCGACGCCGAGATCGAGGCCTCCTCCTTCCGTACGATCTGGCGCGTCCTGCGCGCCCTGGCGGCGCACGATGCCCGGGTGGTCGGCCGGATCACCGAGCTGCGCGCCAGCCGTTCCCAGGGCACCGCCCACACCACCGCGGCCAAGCCGGCCGGGAGCGGGGCTGCCGAGCCCGAGGACGGCGGGCAGCAGTCGGTCCCGATGGAGTCGCCGATCGAGTGGCTGCGGATCAACGCGAAGCAGCACGCCGCGAAGATCCTCCAGACCGTCAAGCTGCGCGCGTTCAACCCGCGCGCGGTCGAGTGGCAGCGCATGCACGCGGTCGCCGCCGTGTTCCACCTCCAGCACGGCCACCTCGACCCCACCGACAAGGCCAAGCACGCCGAGCTGATCTCCTGGCTCACCCGCCAGCGCCACCTGAACGGCCAGGGCCTGCTCGACCCGGCACGGGTCAGCGAACTGGACGCGCTCGGCATGATCTGGTCGAAGAACGCGAACGCCTGGGAACGCGGCTACGCCTACGCCGCCGCGTTCCACCACCAGCACGGTCACCTGGCGATCCCGGCGACCGCGAAGCTGGACGGGATCTGGCTGTCCGTGAAGCAATTTGACCGTGAGCGAGGAGTTGTTTGTGTCGAGGATTAGTCCTGAGGCCAGCCGGGTGCTGGGGGCCGACTTCCTGCAAAGTATCCGTTCATCGGACAGGTGCCCACCGCTGCACTTCGTGATCGAGGCTGGCTGGACGGTGGATGCTGGCGCTACCCTGCTCGTAAAGTTCCGTGAATCTTACTTCGGAGAGCGGTCGAGATTTCCGAACGTGGGTAGCTATGAGTCCGCTGTCAACGGGCGGGGGATTCCAGATGATGATATTGAGGAGTTGGGGTACGGGCAGATCCAGGCGCTCATGCGCCGGGGTGTTGCATTTGCTTGGGATGCGCTTCACGCGGCTCAAGCTTTGTCGCCGCAGCCGTCATTGACAGCTCGCATCTCCTCGGCTCCCATACTCACAGAGCCAGATATTTACACTGGCTATGTGACCTTTTTCTCTGCCAGATTCAATGCTGAACTCGGAGTGGAATCCGTTGCTTCGCCATCTGGAATTCAGATCATCATGTCAAGTGATGACTGTGTAGATCCGCTGCCGGACTAGCATGGCTTGGCATTAACTGGACTTAAGGATCATCAAATGCAAGACGCTCGGCTGGGAAACTCCAGTCGAGCGTTTTGCATTTTCCCTTAGGGTCTCAAGGTTGACAGGAAAATGCGAGCGAGAGTGCCGTGATTGTGATCGCCGAGGATGGAGGGCCGAGAGAAATCCTTGGCGATTTGAATTAGCTGCTCGGCGCGTTGGGGAATCACACCTCGCGAGACAGGAGAAGCCCCGCCGGAGGATGCTCCGGCGAGGCTTCTTGCCGTCTTGACGGCAGTAGTTGACGGCAACGTCAGCGGACGGGTGCTGCACAAAGTGGTGGTGCGCCGCCATCGTCGGCGCCGGCGGTGCTGTCTGCGGGGGCGCGGAGGACGTTGCTGAGGGTGTCGATGGCTTGGCGCTGAAGGCGAAGCCGGACGTGGGCGTACACGGTGGCGGTGACGCCGATGTGGGCGTGGCCAAGGAGTTCCTTGATGACGACGAGTTCGACGCCCTGTTCCAGGAGGAGGGTCGCGGTCGAGTGGCGGAGGTCGTGGAATCGGATCTGCCGGAGTCCCGCTTGGCGGAGGAGTGCCTTGAAGTGTCGGGTGAGGGTGGCGGGTTCGATCGGGTGGCCGTCGGGCCGGGTGAAGACGTGACCGTTCTCCTTCCAGCTTCCGCCGGCCTTCTTCCGCTCCTGGGCCTGCTGGTCGCGGTGGTCGCGCAGTGAGCGCAGGCAGGGAGTGGGCAGCGCGATCCGGCGTTCGGAGCTGAGGGTCTTGGTGGGGAGGGTGGTCAGGCCGCCGGTGCGGGTGCGCTGGAGGGTGCGGCGGATGCTGGCGGTGCCGCCCGTCGGGTCGAGGTCTTCCCAGCGCAGGCCGAGGAGTTCGCCCTTGCGGAGTCCGGTGCGGAGGGCGAGTTCGAACAGTGCGTGCAGGCGATGGCCCTGTGCGGCGGAGAGGAAGGTGCGGGCTTCGTCGGCGGTGAGGGGTTCGAAGCGGCGGGGTCGGGGTGTGCCGGTGCGGACGTTGCGGGCGACGTTGCGCGGGATCTCTTCCTCGCGCACGGCGTGCTCCAGTGCGGACTTCAGGACGGAGTGGATGTAGGCGAGCGTCAGCGGGGAGAGGTGCTTGCGGCAGCACTTCCCGATGGCGCAGCAGCGGGGGCGGCGGTCGGCCTGTGCGTCGGACTTGCGGCCGGCGTCGATGCCGCGTGCGCAGCACTGGCAGACGGTGCGGAGTTCGTTCAGCCAGGTGCGGATGTCCTTGGCGGCGAGCTTGGCGAGCTTCTTCTTGCCCAGGCCGGGGATGAGGTACCGGTTGACGCAGGCGGTGTAGCGGGTGTGGGTGTTCTCTCGGAGTTGGTGGACGGCGACGTCCTCCGGCCAGTAGGTGAGGAACGCTGCGACGCTGCCCAGCGCGGTCGGGGCGGGGACTCCGCGGTTGCTGGTGGCGATCTTCTCGGTGAGCTTGGCGAGGGCGTCCTTGCGGGTGGTGCCGTAGACGCGGAGGCGCTTGCGGGTGTTGCCGGGGGCGAGGACGTATCCGGCGGCTTCCCAGCGTCCGTCCTTGCGCTGGTAGACGGTGCCGTCGCCGTTGGCGCGGACCCTGCGAGAACTGGTGCTGGTGCTGGGGGCGGGGTTGGTTTCGGAGCTGGTCATCAGGCTGCCTCTGCGAGTTGGTGGTGGACGAGGGCGGTCAGGGCGTGGGCGGGGATGCGGCGGGCGCGGCCGATGGTGATCGAGGCCAGTCGCCGGGTGCGGATGAGGTCGTAGACGGTGGAGCGGCTGATCTTCAGGCGTGCCATGACCTCGGGAACGGTGAGGAGTTCGGCCTCGGCGGTCACGCGATCGCCCCCGTCTGGACGGCGGTGGTCAGCGGGTTGGTGGTGTGACCGGCTGGGTCACCGGAGCGCCGCGCATGCCGGGGGCGGCTCGGTTGCTCGGGCCGGGGGCGCGGTGTGGTGGACAGGAGTTCAGCGAGGTGGGCGAGTTCGGGCAGAAGGCCGGTCCCCGCGTACTGCCAGTGCGAGATCACCAGAGTCGTGTCCGCGCCGCCGGATCGCCCGTCCTTCGCGCGGTGACCTGCGCGGTGACCGGGGCCGGGGTCGGTGTGACCGGCGGCCAGGTCAGCGCGGTCATCGCGGTCACTGTGCCGGTCAGTGACCGGCTGGCCCTCACCGGTCGGTTCCTGACCGGCGTGTCGGCCAACAGCTGCCGGGTCGAGCGGCGTCGAGGCAGAGGTGGCGTCATCTTGGCGGCCGCGCCAGGTGGTGCGTTCGGCTCGGAGGTGGGTGAGGGTGGTGGAGTAGTGGCGGGTGCGGGTGGAGAAGTGGCCTCGGAAGCCGAGCATGTGGGCCCACTGGCGCAAGCGGAGGTGAGTGTGCCGGGGCTGGGTGCCGAGGTGCCAGGCGGTGTGGATCATGCGGCGGGCGTGGTCGGTGAGGTCGTGCTGGGCGAGTTCGGCGAGGAAGCGGAGTCGGCGGTCGAGGGTGCCGGTGGTGGTCTCGGCGCCCGCGACATCATGACCGGCTCGCCGGGGCGCCACCTCAACCTCTCCCAGTCCTTCCGCTTCGGCACCCAGCTCGCCCACGAGGCCAACCGCTGGCTGAGCATCGTGAACGCCCCCCTGCGCCTGACAGGCCACCACGAGACGAGGACCAGCATCGGGCCCGTAGAGCAAGCCGACGCGGTGCTGTGCCGCACCAACGCCGGAGCGATGATCGAGGTCCGCCGCCACCTGGGAACCGGACGCCGGGTCGCAATGGCCGGCGGCGGGGACGACCTGCGCAAACTGGCGCTGGCCGCACGCGACCTCAAGTCCGGCAAGAGGACGAACCACCACGACCTGCTGCTGTTCAAGTCCTGGGGCGAACTGCAGGAATACGCCGAAAACGACCCGGCAGGGCGCGATCTGCTGCCCTGGGTCGAGCTGGTCGACGACCTGGGCCACGAGGAGATCCTCGGCTTCCTGGACCGTCTGGGCGACGAGCACAGCGCGGACGTCACGATCTCCACCGCGCACAAGGCCAAGGGCCGGGAATGGCCCTCGGTGCGCATCGCCGACGACTTCCCCGAGCCCGAACCCACCGACACGGGACAGCCCGGCCCCGTCTCCCGCTCCGAGGCCCGCCTGGCCTACGTCGCCATCACCCGCGCCCGCCACCACCTCGAGCGCGGCAGCCTGGCCTGGATCGACGACCACCCCGCCGGCCAGAACACCGATACCCCGAACACCGCGCGACCCGGGCACGACGACCCGTGGGCCAGGCTCGGCCCCGCCCCCCGGTAACGGCCCCGGAACGCCCCGTCGGAGAACCCCGTGCCCCTGACCGCCCTGCATCCCAGCCACGGAACCCTGGACGCCACCATCGACGACCTCGGCGCGGGCCTCCACTGGAACACCGTCCACCGAGCCAAGCCCCGCCCCAGCCTGCGGTGCCCCGCCTGCGCTGGCCCCGTCCACGCCAAGACCTCCCACCGTGGGCTGCGGTTCTTCGCCCACAACACCGCCCAGCCCCACTGCCCCAGCACCGGCGAGAGCCTCGAACACCACCACCTCAAACACGCCCTCGCCCACGCCGCCCGCACCGCCGGCTGGCACGCCGCAGTCGAAGCCCCCGGTGACGGCTGGCGCGCCGACGTCCTCGCCACCGCCCCCGACGGCCGCCGCCTCGCCCTCGAAGCCCAGCTCTCACCCATCACCACCGCCGACATCGAAATGCGCACCCGCCGCTACGCCGCCGCCGGCGTCGACAGCTGCTGGGTCACCACCACACGCGTCCCCTGGCTGCTCGCCGTCCCCTCATTGCAGGTCCGCCAGGACAAAGCCGGCTGGGCGGTGGTCGACGGCCACCGCCGGCTCGCCCACCCGCCCCTGGCCGGCCTTCGCGCGGTGGCCTGCGAGGGCTACCACGACCGGGATCCCACCAGCGGCCGCGGACAGCGCTGGCAGCAGGAAGGGCCCGACGTCCCCCTGCCCTGGGAAACGTCGTGGAGCGTCCTGCAGACCCACGCCCAGTACAACCACCGGGAGGACCCGTCCGGGTACGGGGACGACACCGGCGCCATCCCCTGCGCGGCCGAGTTCCTGTGCGGGATCGGATGGTGGCGACCCAGGCGTGAGCCACAGCTCGCACACGTCCTGGCCGCAGTCCTGCACGGCACCGTGGTGGCACTGGAGCTCGCCGCGCCATACCACGACACGTCCAGCAGCTGTCCAGACCCGATCGTATGGACCATCACCGCAGACCTGGCACGCGCCGCGACGCTCACGGCCCTCGCTTACGGCTGGCAGCTCTTCCACCGCTCCGAGACCCCAGCCTGCGGCTGCGGCGAGGCCAGCGACTCCTACGCGCTGACGACCGACTTCGCGCCCGTTGCCGGCTTCCGCCTGTGCTCGCGCTGCGACGCCGACCTGATCGCGCTACACCGGGTCCTCGCCCCCGACGCCCACCAGGCCCCAGCCCGGTACGGGCCCCTGCTCGTGGACACCCCGCTGGCCAACCTGACCCCCACCCAGCGCCAAGCGCTGAACCGCCCCGCTCAGCACGCATCCGTGTCCGTTCGAGTCCAACAGGTCGACCCCCGCGACATCAGCCGCATGGCGCGGAGGATCACCGGCCTGGACCGCATCTGAATACGCCTCGCACCAACGACAAGGAGAAGACGATGGCACAGCCCCCCGCAAGCGTCAGCCAAGCCCTCTCAGACGCAGAACGCGAACTGACAAACCGAATCCCCACAACCACCGTCCTGCAACAAGTAGAGGAAGGCGGCCTCGGGCTCTACACCCGGGCCCGGATCGGCTATCAAGCACCACCCGACAGCGAAGACGCACCCAGGCTGCGCCTGTTTACCCAGGTCCTCTCACCGAAATGGTCCTGCCAGATCGTCAAGGAACACTCTCAAGGCGCCACCGACACCCAGTTGGAGGAACTAATCGCGTGGGCGCTTCAGGAAGAATACTTCTGTGCCTCAGGTAGCGGGCTCTGCATCCACTTCGGCGGCGCGGAATTCATCGACTTCTACTTCCCGGCATCCGACTAACCCAACCGGAACAGACTGCAGGTGCGACAACCGGTGGTGTGAACCGGTGCACCAACCAGTGGCCGACCCCTCCCGCCCGCCACGCCCGGATTCCGGACGAAAGCCCAGGTAAGCGGCCGTGGTGAGTGGTCTGCAAGGTGAAACTCACCACCCCGACAACCCTCTCCTTCCCCTTCCGGTCCTTGGCTTGGGTGGCGGTTGGCTGGTTGGGTGGGACGGTGGCGGTGAGGGTTCGTTGCGCCTGCGGCGGGCTTCTTCCTCTCTTGTCCGGCTGGTGCTGCCCGCTCGCAGTGGGGGCAGGGGCCGGGCGCGCAGGCGGCCCCAGAAGGCCTCCAGGCCGCCGCCGTTCCTCCCACGCAGCGGGCAGAGGCGGCCTGGCCCTTCTTGCGGGCAGGCCCGGGCCAGGTCAACGCCAGTCGAGCCCGAGCGTGGCGAGCCGGTCGAGGTGCCCGCCAGTGAGCTCGGCCCGGCGGGTCTTCGTGTTGGAGATCCAGACCCCGAGCTTCACCTTCACCCGCTCCGCCGTCACCGTTCTCGACATTCGGCCAGATGGCCGTCTTCGATCTTGATGAGGGACAGTCCTGGACATGCTCAAGACGTGACGGGCACACCCTTGCGGAACCAGCGACGGCGGACTCCAAGTGGCCGATACGCGCCAAAATTGTGGTCAGTCTGGATCGCGGCACCCCTCGCTATCCTCGCGGCCGGGTTCATCGGCTACACGATCTACCGGCGGGTCTACGGTCTGATCGCGTCCGTAGCCAGCCACGCAACGCCTCCTAAGTTCCGTGGACGTCTCGGACGTCATCAAAACCAGCATCGCCATACTGACCCTGGTTGGCGCCGTCCTCGCCGGCGTGTACGCGTATCGGAAGCAACGAATCGCCGAGGGCGACGCCCATTGTGCCGACGCCGACCAGCTCGCCGTTCGCTACACCACTGCTGCCGAACAACTCGGTCACGACAAACCCGCCGTGCGTCTGGCCGGTGGTTACGCCATGGCCCGGCTTGCCGACGACTGGGAGGAACAACGGCAGGTCTGCATCGATGTCCTGTGTGCCTACCTCCGCATGCCCTACGAACCCGATCCAGTCTCGGATAAGCACAAGGAAGGAGAACGCGAAGTCCGCCACACTATTATCGGAGTCATTGCCGCCCATCTTACATACCCCGAAGAGAGCACGTCCTGGTCGGATTGCGATTTTAACTTCATCGGCGCCATTTTCGACGGCGCCGACTTCGCCAATACTTATTTCCGGGGCACGGTTTCCTTTGGCGACGCGCAGTTCATCAGTGGCACGGCTTCCTTTAATCAAGCGCAATTCAACGGTCGCGTTTCCTTTAACGGCGCACAGTTCAACGGTGGTGAGATCTCCTTTGGCAGCACCCAGTTCAATCGCTCGACTTTGCCGCAGATGTCCTGGGGCACCTTCAGCGACGCTCAGTTCGACCACGGCCGAGTCTATTTCGACAACACTCAGTTCAGAAGCGATATGGTAAGTTTCTCGGGTGCGAAGTTCAGCAGTGGCAGCACGGTTGTCTTCGGGGGCGCGCAGTTCAGCAACAGTGCCCTCTTCGGCGGGGCGAAGTTCAGCGGCGGCGCGGTTTCCTTCAACAGAGCGAAGTTCAACGTTGTCGACTTCTCGCGCGCGGAATTCAGCGGTGGCATGGTCTTCTTCAACAACGCTCAGTTCAGCAGCGACGAGATCTCTTTCGACAGCGCGGAGTTCAGCGGCGGCATGCTCTCTTTTCGCCACGCGCAGTTCAGCGGTGACGTGGTCCATTCACCCTCAACCTCTAACCTCCGTGTTTCGGTTCGCGTCGGCTGATCTGGGGTGATCCCTGTGTCGGGGGTCGTGGGGCTGCCGTGGGACGTTGGGCATGCCGAGGGCCCGGCGCGATGGCCGGGTGCTCCTGGGTCCTCGGGTTGTGGGTGGTCAGGGGCTGCTTCGTCTGTCAGGTGGCCGGTCGGGGTAGTGCCACCAGGCGGCTGAACGATGCGGTCAGTTCGTGGCGCCAGGGCCAGGTGCCGGCGATCCGCAGGTATAGGCGGCGGGCTCCGCGCGTGATCCGGGCGGCAGCGTGTAGGAGGCGGTAGCGGAGCTTCTTGGGCTCGGCGGTGGCCAACTCGCCGTCCAGCAGCAGGGTCCGGGCCCAGGCGAGCAGGTCGATGGCGGTCAGGGACAGCTCCAGCCAGGCCTGGTTGAGGGCGAAGTGGCGGGAGGGGAAGCGGCCGAAGCCGGTGGTCTTGCCGCAGCGGATGTGGTCCTCGACTCGGGCGTGAGCACGGTGGCGGACCTCCAGGTTCCGTGCCTGGTGCGCGGCCGTTGACCCGGCACCGCGGCCGGAGCAGGTCAACCTGCGCGGCCTGCGGCCCTGCTGCGGGCTGAGATCCAGTGGGCGCTGTTCGCCCACACCCAGGAGGACCGGCACAGCATCTGGAAGCTGGACTGGATCCAGAAGCTCGTCAACCTCGCACGCGAGCGCGACGCCGGCTCACTGACCGACCTGGACCTGGACGGCTTCCCCCGCTTCCACACGGCGATCGTGAAGAAGATGCTCCACTACCTGC
The DNA here is from genome assembly GCF_055576085.1 of Kitasatospora sp. NPDC033851. NCBI lineage: Bacteria > Bacillati > Actinomycetota > Actinomycetes > Kitasatosporales > Streptomycetaceae > Kitasatospora > Kitasatospora sp. NPDC033851. Next base: position 24,977 of record NZ_JBVIRL010000041.1, read on the forward strand.
GGTTGGTCTACTTCACCCCGCAGCAGGCACGGGAGGCCGGGTTCATCGAGACCGACCACTTCGGCATCCGCTTCCCGGCCCGGGCCAGCCACATCGACCTCACCGCCATCTCCCAGCGCTGGCTGCGGGACCTGCTCTGGGACTACACCGCCGACCTGATCAGCTCACCCCGCCGCCCGCGCACCGCCGCGCCGATCGACGGCATCCGCCGGGCCTGCACCGAGCTCAGCGCGTTCCTGGAGGTCGACGCCACCAGCGGCGGCCACGACCCATCTGCCTTGCGGGTGGAGCACATGACTCGGTTCGTCGCCGACCAGCGGCACCGTGAACAGAACGGCCTGCCGTCGCTGGTGATGAAGGGACTGGCCGGGGAGCCCTCGACGGTCACCCAGGTCACCCGGACCGATGTCTTCAACGGGGTGCGCAAGCTGCTGCGCGACGCGCTGGAGCACGGGACCGCCGAACGGCTCGCGCTGGACCGGGAGTTCATCATCGCGATGCCCTATGCCGGGAACGAGACGCTTCGGGCCCGTCGGCCGTTCCCCGACGAGGTCGCCCGCGCCCTGGCCGACGGCGACAACCTCACCCGGCTCGCCGAGGTCCACGACCCTGACGACCTGGGATTGAGGGACGTCTGGGAGACGATCGTGGTGACCGGTCGGCGCGTCGGCGAGGTCGTGAAACTGCGCTGGGACTGCATCGGCCGCTACGGCGGCCTGGCGATGTTCTGGCACGACCAGACCAAAGTCGGGAACTACGACGTGGCGATCCGCATCCCGGACCGTCTCTACGACCTGCTCGCCGAGCGCCAGCGCAAGACGCTGGACCGCTTCGTCGCCCGGCACGGCCGTCGACCGACGGGCAGCGAACGGGCCCGGCTGGCCCTGTTCGCCACCAAGGTCCGCAACCCCACCGGCACCACCGCGCTGTCCTACACGTGGTTCAACCGCGGCTTCCGGGACTGGGTGAACGAACTCGACCTGGGCCAGCTCGTCCCCCATCAGGCTCGCCACACGCTGGCCACCAATTTGCTGCGGGCCGGTGCCTCGCTGACCCACATCCGCCGTTACCTCGGCCAGGTTTCAGACCGCATGGCCGAGCATTACGTGCATCTGACCAGCACTGATCTGGAGGACGTGCTCCAGCATATCTGGGTCGCCGGCCCCGGCACCGCCCAACCGGGCGAACTCCTGGCCGGGGACGCCACCCCGCTCACCCGCGCGCAGGCCCAGGCCCTGGCGATCGACCTGTCACGCCGCAGCACCCCGGCCGAGGGCGGATTCTGCACCTTCCAGCCCGTCGTCGAGGGCGGCGCCTGCCCCTGGAACCTGGACTGCCACAACTGCGACAAGTTCGTGCTGTCCGGCGCCGACCTCCTCTACTGGCGGCGCAAGCGCGAACAGTGGCGGCTCTTGGCTGAAGGCGCCCCCGATGATGCCACCGCCGACTACCTCCATCGCTACTTCGAACCCACCGCCCGCGCCATCGACGGCCTGGAGAGCGCCCTCGCTGGCCTCGGCCTGCTCGACGACGCCCTGGCCCTGGACCTGCGCAAACCCCAGGACTACTTCCACCGTGTCTGGTCCACCGCCTTCCGCGCCGCCGACCTCGCCCAGGCCGCCGACGACGAACAGGACCAGGTCGACGACACCACCGATGATCAGGAGCAATGCGCGTGACCACCACTGTCCCTGACCCGCGCACCGCCGCGGCCCTGGCCGCCCGCCACTGCAGAACCGAAGCCGCCCTCGGACGGGTCCGTGACGCCATCACCCGGCTCCGCCGCGAGAAGACCCAGGTCAGCGTCGCCGCCGTCGCCCGCCGCGCGAACGTCTCCCGCACCTTCCTCTACGACCACCCCGACGCCAGGGCCGCAGTCGCCGCCGCGATGGCGGAGGCCGGCGAACGCCGGACCCAGATGGTCACCGACCAGGACGAGGCACGCGAAGCGACCTGGCGCGAGCGGGCCCTGAACGCTGAGGACGGCCTCAAGGCCGCCCACGCCGAGATCCTCACCCAGCGCACCCGCATCGGGGAACTCCTCGGACAGGTCCGCGACTTGGAAGCCGAGTGGACCCAGGAGGCCATCCAGCGGATCACCACCGAGAACACCACCCTCAAGCAGCGCGTCCGCCAGCTCACCGCCGACAACCGGTCCTTCGACGAACGCCTCAAGGCCGCCCGCTCCAACCTCCGCTTCCAGGACCGCCGCGTCGCCGACCTCGAAGCCCAGATCGCGACTCCGGCGGGCTGATCCGACTTGACCGGTGGCCGTCGCACCCCCGGTGGGGCGGCCACCGGCCGTAGTGCACACTTGGCCGATGCTGTTGACGTTCATCGCAGAGGTCGCGGACGAACCCCTGATCCTAGACCCGGGCAACCAGGCGACCGAGTCGCAGACCAACACCTGGCTCCTCGGCGCCGACGCCGAGGAGCGGGCGACGCTGTCCGTGGAAGAGGTGGCTGCCGCCTTCGAGAGCACCGCGAGGGCGTTGCGTGACCGCATCCGGGCCCTCGGTCTGCACGGAACCGCCACGTTCTACGTCTGGCACGATGAACAAGCCGGACAACTGCGCTGTTCGACCTCCTCCCAGCCCCCGGAATCGCTCCCGTTCGGTGGCACCTACGTGCCGACCGAGACGCTCGAACCGATCATTACCAGCTTCCTCGACGACAGTGATCCCGGCTCGGTGCCGTGGACCGAACTCACATCATTCGAGTCCGGTGGCCAGGACCGGGCGGAGGCCGTGCCGCCGCCGTTCCCAGTCTGGACGCGTCAAATCGGGCGCGATTCCTGAACAGACCCTCGGTCTCGGAGCCTGGGAAAGCCAGTAGCCGCACCAGCCGAGGCCATGCGAACATCCCAGCATGGAGCCCCAGGACGACCAAGTGGCAGGCGAGGCGCTGCACGGGCGCGGCTGGCGCAAGGCGTTCACCGTCACCGAGATGGTCGACCAGTGGGCCTCGCTCGTCGGGACCGTTGAGAACGGCTACGAGGACTTCATCGATGAGTACACCAACGACCTCTACTGCCGGAACTGGCTCCACGAGGCGTGGGTTCTCCTGCCCGGGCACGTGCTCGTGACCTGGAATCAGCGGATCCAGGAGCTCGACGACCGCTTCCGGGCCGCGACCGTCTTCGACGACGGCCAGGCCCTGGCGCAATTCCACCGGATCAGCCGTTTCGATCCCGACGACATGTGGTGGTGGCGCCGTCACCCGCGCAATCTCGTCGGCGACCTCGGACGCGCGCTCCGCTCCGCCGGAGCCGTCGACGCGCCCTCAGAGCCTTGACGAACCTCGGAAACAGGCACGCGCGGAGCCGGGTCGGCCCTTGTCGCAGGCGAGACCTATCGTGGTCGGGTGACGAAGTGGCTCCGCTGTTACTGGGATGAAGAAGGCATTTGCTTCTATTTCGAACTCGACGCCAGTGGCCAAGTGACTCGACAGATCGAGCTCCAGGGACCCGGCCTGACTCCTCTAACGGCGGCGTCCCTCGATGAGTGGATACACGCCCAGGAGACCCGCCGTCTCGCGGAGTACGAAGCCAAGTACGGGCTGACCGCAGAGCTGCCCTTCGAGGAATGGGAAGGGCATGAACCCCAGTGGCTGTCGGTCGAGGAGTTCGAGGGTGTCTGGGCGGCTACACGCGCGCAGATCGAACTGCGTCCCCGCTGAACTGCAGAACCGGGTCGGACTGGTTGTTGGGCACCTGAGCCGGTCATCGGCCTAGCGTCGATGGCTTTCGGTCCGGTCGCTGCCGTTACGGTGGTCTCGGAAGACGATGTATCCCGGTCCGTCGTCCTCGGTGCAGTACGGGCCATGCAGGTCCAACGCCCCCAGGTCAGCGGTGATGGCCGCTCCTGCGCCGAAGTACTCCGGGTCCAACTCGAAGGCCACCCGGGTTCCGGAGCCGGGCGGGGCCCCGAACTCCTCAGGCTCCGCAGTGGGCCGCAGACGGACGAGCTCCTGGCGAAATCCACGCCCCTCTCGCCACACCTCCACGACCGCGCGTGAGCTCACGGCCGCGGCAGCCGCACTCAGCCATCGATCGACGCCAAGCAGAGAGCCGTAGTAACCCAGCCGGGGTCGCCTCTGTTCGTCCAGCGGAGCGGCCTGATCATCTGTCACCGAGAATGCGAGGTCAGCGGAGATTTCAACGACGGCGCGCAGCGAGTGGGACGGAGCAACACTGCGGGCCGGATGGAGCACGTGACCTATCACTTGGCAGAGCACCTGACTGGCCAGCATCGGTTCCTCCCGGCCTACCCCGAAGTACATGCCAGGTCTCGCGCGCACGGCGTCGTCGAACTCCAGCACTCGGATATCCGCCGCGTCATATGTGTTCTCCGCCATGCGCCCCACGCTACTGCCCAGATGAGGAGCGATTCTCGGTAGTTCCGTCGGGCGCGGCATCTTGGACAGGGTGAGGCACCGTCACGGACATGTAGTCTATGAATCGTCGCAGTTCAGAGCCGGTATCCGAGCTCCTGCGGTCGGTAAATTGGACCACGACGTCCTGATGCTGTTCGACGCCTCCATGGACGGCATCGAAGACCCCGGCAGCCAGGTCAACCAGATGCTCGGCATGGTCAACCTCGGCCTGAGCGACTGGTTCACCCCCTTCGACCCCGACTGCGCCCGCGATCCCGCACGAGGATTCCGGCACATCTAGCGGGCCTCCGCCCCCGCCGGTCCCGGCCGGTCCAACGCCAGGCCCGGCCGGAACCGGTTGGGCGGCGTCGGCCTCGCGCGCCCACATCGGTGCCGCAGTGCTACCGATTGCCCCTGGGCACGTCCTGATGCCGGGCCCCGGGCTCAGGTGCTGGTGCGCAGCAGCAGCAGGTCGAGTACCGGGGCGTCGGGTCCGGGCTGGTAAGGGCCGGTGTAGCGGTAGCCGAGCCGGCGGTAGAGGTGCTGGGCGGGGTGGTCGCCGGGCATGGCGAGCAGGGAGACCCAGTCGGTGCGCAGCGCCTCCAGCAGCGCGGTGTGGATGCGGCTCCCGACACCGCGCCCCTGCCAGCCGCTGCGGACGGCGAGTTCGCAAATGCCCGCGAGGGAGTCCGTGGTGCGCGCCTCCTCGGGAGTGACCTGCGGCAGCAACTGCTCGCCGTACCAGTAGGCGGGGGAGCAGCGGAAGCCGTAGCCGAAGCCGACGATCTGCCCGGCCGCGAACGCGGCGACGAGGGTGAACTCCTCGTGCCGCGCGTGCCCGCTGATCTGGCGGCGCAGGGTCTCGGGGGTGAACCCGGCGCGGGCGACGTCGTCGTGGCCGGCGTGCGCCTCGGCCCAGACGTCGGCCAGGGTGTCGAGCAGGGTGGCGGCGTCGCTCGGGCCGTAGCGCCGGACGACGAGCGGTATGTCGGGGGTGTTCATGGTGGCCCTTCAGGCTGCAGGGACGGCGGCACGGTAGGCGTCCAGGTAGTGGGCGACGCACCGCACCGTCCGGTGCGCGTGCAGGGTGCTGGCTATGTCGCGCAGGGAGCGGACGAGGCGCCCGGAGCGGACGTCGGGCAGGTAGGTCAGCGCCTGGTGGCCGGCCTCGACGGCGGCGTCGAGGTCCGGTTTGGGTGCGCGGGCGTGGTGGACGGCGATGTCGGCGGTGTACAGGGCGCGGTTGCGCGGGTGGCCGTCGGCGAACAGCATCACGGCCTGCTCGGCGCCGGCTGCGGCACGGTCGTGCTGCCCGAGGTCCGCCCGGCACAGGGACTCCAGCCCGGCCAGCTCGGCGGGCACGAAGAAAGCGAGCCAGTCCGGGTCGCACTCCCGGGGACCCTTGGCGTAGAGACCGTACGCGCGTACCAGCGCCTGCTCGGTGAGCGACCGGTCGCCCTGGAGAGCCCAGCCGCGGGCCTCGCGCATGGCCAGCAGAGACAGCCAGCGGGGCGAGCCGAGCCCCGCGGCCGCGCGCTGCGCCACCTGGGCTGTGGTGACGGCCTCGCGCGGCCGACCGGTGGCGTGGGCGAGCAGGGACAGGCAGGCCCAGGCGTGGGCCTCCAGGCCTGGGTCGTCGGCCTGGCGGGCGCTGGCGAGGGCCTCGGTGTAGAGGGAGCGGGCGTCGGAAGGGCGTTCGGCATCGAGGGCGAGCCAGCCAGCGGCCACCGAGAGCATGCCGGTGGCGGTGTGGAGCTGGCGGCCCAGGTCTTCGCTGTACCTGCCGTTTGCGAGCCAAGTGTGGGCGGTGTGGAGGGCTTCGGCGGCCCGCCCGGCGAGGTCGGCGGAGCCGTGGTCGCGGTCCTCGGCGTACAGTTCCTGCTCGGTCCGCGCGAGGCCTTCGAGGTGGTCGCGGCCAAGGGCTGGACGGGAGGTATCGGGATCCGGGACGGTGGCGGCGAGCACGGCCGCCCCGGCGCCCAGGAGGATGCTGCGTCGGCGCATGTCGTCTCCGTTGATGCGTTGTTCGTCAGTGTCCGGCGTCGCCTTCGTTCTTGCCCGGCGGCCGGGAGGTGAAAAGCCGAGCTCCTCCGCCGTGCGGCCGGTCACCCGGTGCAGCAGACGGCAGTACCGGGCCTGCGGCCGGGCGGTGTCGCCGTCCTCCCAGGTCGCGATCGTCCTGGCTACCAGAAGGACCGGGTCGCCGAGCTTGATCGACTCGCGCACGAGGAACTCGGCGGCCTCGCTGCGGCTCATGTCCCACTCGACCTCGCGGAGCCTACGGAACGTGCTGTTCGGTTGGCCCATGACCGCCCCCTCGGAGTCCACGAGCACCGCGCCGACACCCAGACGGTAGCGACAAGGGCACTCTCCGCAACAGTGCCGCCGCCATGGAAATTCGAATGAAGGCCGTGTTCTTCATCCAAATTTCCAGCCGTCTGACATCGCTTCAGCGCCGCTGGCGTCGGTTTCCTGGATCCACCGCGGTCCGGCAAACCCGTACTGCCGGTGAGTCCCCGTCAGACCCCGCGCGCTCCACCCTGGCGAGGACGCCGGGCCCACGGCCGATCCGAGCCCGGCCGGCTCAGCTCTCTCAGTCTCACCTTCCCGAGAAGGGACTGGCATGCCCACATCACAGAAGATCCCGGGGCAGCTCCGCCGACAGCAACAGCAGCTGCCGCCGCCTCCGAGCAACCGCCCGCCGCGCCTGCTCGCGGACGACGAGCAGTACCTGTGGCACTCGTGGTCGCCGTGCGGGAAGGCGGGACGCGGGGCCATGGTGGTGACCGGCGGCCGGGGCTGCGAGGTGACCACGGCGGACGGCCGCACCTTCCTCGACGCCCGCAGTGGGATGTTCAACGCTGCGCTGGGCTACGGCCGCACCGACGTCGCCGACGCGATGCACGTCCAGGCCCAGCGGCTGGCGACCTACACCCTGACCCAGGCCGCGACGGTGCCCGCTATCGAGCTTGCCCGGCGGATCGCCGGCCTGACGGGGGAGCCGGAGCTGTCGCGGACGTTCTTCTGCCACTCCGGGTCCGAGGCCAACGAGACTGCGGTGAAGGTCGCCCGGCAGTTCCACGCGCTGCGCGGCGACACCGGCCGGCGCACGATCCTCTCGCTGGCCGACGGCTACCACGGCTCCACGCTGGCCACCGTGGCGATGTCGCAGATCCCGGCGGCGCGGGCCGGAAACGAGCCGCTGCCCGCAGGGTTCCTCCACGCCCCCGCACCGCGCTGCCCGGAGTGTGCGGCGCGCCGCCCGCACCGCACCTGTGTGGTGCCCGGGCCGGAGGCGATCGAGCAGGCACTGCTGGCAGCCGGCCCCGAGACGGTGGCCGCGATCGTCCTGGAGCCGGTCCTCGGCGTGGCCGGGGTGTGGCCGCTGCCGGTCGGCTACCTGCGACGGGTCCGCGAGCTGTGCGACGAGTACGGCGTGCTGCTGGTCCTGGACGAGGTGATGACCGGCATCGGGCGCACCGGGGCCTGGTTCGGCTACCAGCACCACGGCATCACCCCGGACATCGTGACCCTGTGCAAGGGGCTGGGCGCCGCCTACGCCACCGTCTCCTCCGTCACCGTCCGCCAGAGCATCTACGAGGCGTTCTCCGCGGACCCGCTGATGGGCGGCCTGCGGCACGGCTTCACCACCGGCGGCCACGCCACCGCCTGCGCCGGGGCGCTGGCCGTCCTGGACGCCGTCGAGCGCGAGGACCTGGTCGCGCGCGCCGCCCTCACCGGGGCGCTGCTGCTGGAGCGGCTGACCAAGTTGCGTGAGCTGCCCACGGTGCACGACGTGCGCGGGGTCGGGCTGCTGCTCGCCGTCGAGTTCGACACCCCGGAGCAGGCCGCCCAGGTCGACACCGCGATGCACGACGACGGGGTGCTGGCCCGCCTGCAAGGCGCGGCCGTCACCCTCGCCCCGCCCCTGGTCCTCAGCGAAGAGCAGGCCGAGCGGATCGCCAACTCCCTGAAGCGCGCCGCCCTCGCCCTGGACGAGCACCGGTGAGCGCGCACCCCGCCGTCGTCCTGCCCTGCGCCGGGAAGGGCAGCCGCCTCGGCCTGCCCTTCCCCAAGGAGCTGCTCCCCGCCGGACCCGGCCTGGTGGCGATCGACTCCGTGCTGCGCCTCGTCAACGAGACCGCCGCCGACGTCCGGCTGCTTCTGGTCACCGCGCCCGGCCGCGAGGCCACCGCCCGGTACGTGCGCGAGCGCAGCGTCGCACCGGTCGCTGTGGTCGAGCAGGATCCGGCGCTGCCGGAGCTGGCCGGGGCGATCCGCTCGGCCCTGCCCTGGTGCCCGGGACCGGTGCTGGTGCTGCTGCCCGACCAGGTGCTCGCCGACCCGGCGCCGGGCCTGCTGGACTCCGCCCTCGCGGCGCTGGCCGACAGCCCGGCGTGCTTCCTCGCCGCACCCGAGGACGACCCCCGGCGGATCGCCGTCGACGGGGCACTGGCCACCGAACCGGGCCCCGGCGGCCTGCGGCGGCTGACCGCCCTGGCCGACAAGCCCGGCCCCGACCCCACCGGCGCCTTCGACCGGGTCTGGTTCGGCTTCGGCTTCCAGCCGGCCTCCGCCCGCCAGGTGCTGGAGCAGCTGCACGCCGCGGCCGAGCACCGCCTGACCGATGACGACTTCCGCACCGGCCCCCTGGCCGGCGCCCCGGTCATCGACTGCCCGCCGTTCACCGACCTCGGAACCTGGACCGCCTTCACCCGCCACTGGAAGGACACCGCGCCGTGCGACTGACCGCCTTCACCGGCCCGTACACCGTGGGCGACAACATCGGCGGGATCGGCCTGCGCTTCTGGGAGCTCGCCTGCGCGCTCGCCGACGCCGGTATCGACGTCCACCTCGTCTGCCCGCCCGGCTCCGACACCACCTGGAGCAGCGACCGCGTGCGGGTCACCGTCTTCGACGAGGACACCTGGCGCACCGTCGTCGAGACCAGCGACGCCGTGATGACCGGCGCCGAGGCCGACACCCGCGTCATCCTCCACGCCCACACCACCGGCCGCCTGCTGATCGCCGAGACCGGCGTCCCGGTCGAGCAGCTCGACTACGACCGGCTGCGCAACGCCCCCGACCCCGCCGACGCCTACCAGGAGGTGATGGACCAGTACCTGTTGCAGGTCGTCACCGCGGACCACCTCCTGGCCCGCTCCGACGTGGAGCGCGCCGGCCTGTACGCGACGCTGGCCGCCCTCGGACGCCTCACCCCCGCCGAGCACGCCCGCTCCCGAACCCTGGACCACCTCGTCTCCCTCCTGCTCATCGGGTTCGGCGCCCGCGCCGACGCCGTCCTGGCCACCACCCCGATCACCGCGCAGCCGGTCGAGTTCTGCTGGTCCGGCGGGATCTGGGACTTCTACGACACCCAGGCCGTCTGCCGGGCCACCGCCCTGCTGCGCGACGAGGGCATGCCCGTGCGCACCCGCTTCCTCTACGCGCCGCCGCCCGACCAGCAGATCCTGGAGGCCGCCCGGCTGCACCGCGCCATCGAGGAGTACGGCCTCCAGGACCTCGTGCTGCTGCACCCCGGCCCGCTGCGCCACAGCGACCGCGACTCCCTAATGCTCGCCACCCGCGCCCTGGTCTGCCTCGGCCGACCCGGCGTCGAGAACGAGCTGTGCCACCGGCTGCGGCTGCGCGACGCCCTGCTCTACCGCACCCCGGTCGTGGTGGACTCCCACGGCGCGTCCGGTGACTGGATGCGCCGCCTGGGCATCGGCCTGGCCGTCGACACCCGCGACGTGCGGCAGGTCGCCGACGCCATGGCCGCGCTGACCCGCGACGACCACCAGCTGACCGCCTGCCTGCACGCGATCGAACGCGAACGCCCCCTGCACCGGATCGAGGCCAACACCGGCCCCCTGCTGCGCGCCCTCACCGACGGCCGCCCCGCCACCTGGGCCGACCGGCGCCGACGCGACGAGGCGGTGGCGCAGATCCTCGCCCGCCGGCCCTCCCTCGCGCACTCCCCGCTCCAGCTCGTCTGACCACGTCCCACCAGATCGAATCGGAGAACACCGTGAGCCCTGTCGCCTTCGCGTCCGGCCAGTTGGACGCCTTCCTCGCCGCCGCCGCCTCCACCGGCCGGCCCGGTCTGCCCGCCTTCCCCGCCGACCTGCCCGAGCCCCTCCACTTCGGCTCCTACCAGCTCACCCGGAGCGAGGCGGCGCTGCTGGCCCGCCGCGTCCAGCGGGCCGGATTCGCCGTCGTCGACGTGACCGAGGAGCCGACGGGGCAGAACCTGACAGCCCTCGCCGCCCGGCTCGGTCTCGGAGACCCGTTCGTCCCCCCGATCTACCGCCGGCCCGGCGCCGTCACCGTCGCCAGCAGCGGCGTCTCCACCCTGACCGCCACCGCCGACGGCGTCGCCCACCCGGCCGTCTCCGCCAACGGCCAGGGCCTGCACGTCGACGGACTGCTCCAGCCGATCGGCACCGTGCGCACCTCCGTGCTGCTGTGCGCCCGTCCCGCCGCCCAGGGCGGCGTCTCCACCCTGTTCAACTCCACCGCCGCGTTCTGGGCCCTCGTCGGCGAGGACCCGCAGGCCGCCGAGACGCTCATGGGCTCCGGAGTCCTCACCCGTACCGCCAGCGTCAACGGCTCCACCGACCAGACCACCGGCCCCGCATTCGCCGTCGTCGACGGCCAGCTCCTCACCCGCTACAGCCGCGACGGCAACGACACCTGGACCCCCGCCCCCGGCCAGGACGCCGCCCTCGACCGCGCACTGGAGGCAATGGACGCCATGGCGCAGCCCGGCTCCCCGTACGCCGCCGAGCTCACCCTCGCCGCCGGGCAGGGCCTGATCTTCGCCAACAGCCGCCTGTGCCACGGCCGAACCGTCTACCTGAACGACCCCGCCGCCCCACGTCGGATGCTGCGCGGCCTGTTCACCCGCGACACCGCCGCGTGAGCGCCGACCTCGGCGCGCTGTCCGGCGCCAGGGCGGCCGTCGCCGCCCTGGCCCGCCAGCAGCAGCACGCCACCGCGACCCTCAACCTGATCCCCTCCGAGAACAGCGCCTCCCCACTCGCCCGCTGGGCGCTGGCGGGCGACGCCGGCGGCCGCTACTTCTTCAACACCAGCGGCGCTGTCGACGGCTGGGTATTCCCGGCCGCCCAGGCCGCCTCCGAGGCCGAGACCGGCCTCACCGTGCCGCTGCTGCGCCTGCTCACCGGCGCCCGGCACGTCAACGTCCGGCCGCTGTCGGGCCTGCACGCCATGACCCTCGTGCTGTCCGCGTGGGGCGGGCAGCCGGGCACGCCGGTGCTCACCGTCCACCCCGACCAGGGCGGCCACTACGCCACCGCCTCCCTCGCCCGCCGCCTGGGCCTGACCCCGCACCAGGCCACCGGCCCCGACCCGCACACCCTCGACCCCGAGCTGCTCCACCACCTGGTCGCCACCCACCGCCCGCACCTGGTCTACCTCGACCAGTCCCACGTCCTGTTCCCCGCCGACGTCGCCACCGTCGCCGAAGCCGTCCGGACCGCCGACGAGCACACCGTGCTGTACGCGGATGTCTCGCACACCCTCGGCCTCGTTTTCGGCGGCGCCCTGCCCAACCCGCTCGCCGCCGGCGCGCACGCCTTCGGCGGCTCCACCCACAAGACCTTCCCCGGCCCGCAGAAAGGCATGGTCGCCACCAATCGGGACGACCTCACCGACACCCTCGCCCGAGCCCAGTACGACATGGTCTCCAACCACCACCTCGCCCCGACCTGCGCGCTCGGCCTGGCCGCCGCCGACTTCCTCGCCGCCGGCCCCGCCGCATACGCCACCGACGTCATCGCCGCCGCCCAAGCCCTCGGCCAGGCACTCCACAAGCACCACCTGGTCCCCGAGGCCGCCGACCGCGGCTACACCGCCACCCACCAGCTGTGGCTGAACACCGCCCCGGCCGGAGTCGACGGCCGCGAGGCCCACCACCGCCTCACCGCCGCCGGCATCCACACCAACGTGCTCACTGACCTCCCCGGCCTGGCCGGCACCCCGGCGCTGCGCCTGGGCACCGCCGAAGCGGTCGGCGCCGGGCTCACCGTCCAGGACATGGACCAGGTCGCTGAGCTGATCGCCGACGCCGTGCACGACTACCGGCCCGCCGCAGCCATCGCCGCGGACATCGCCGACCTTCGCGCGGCCCGCACCGGCCGCTGGCAGCTCCACCGCGACCCCGACGTCGCCGCCTACATAGAGGAGAGCTTCGCGTGAGCGCACCGGCCCTCGACTGCATCACCGCCACCCGCGCCAGCCGGCCGCTGGGCGAGGCCGCCATCACCAGCCTGGTCACCGGCTACCTGGAAGGCCGCGTGCCCGACTACCAGCTGGCCGCCTGGCTTATGGCGGTGACCTGCAACGGCCTCACCCTGGAGGACACCACCGCCCTGACCCGCGTCCTCGCCGCCACCGGCCAGCAGCTCAACCTGCGCGCCCTGGCACCGTTCGTCGCCGACAAGCACTCCACCGGCGGCATCGGCGACAACACCACCCTGGTCCTGGTGCCGCTGCTGGCCGCCGTCGGCATCCCCGTCGGCAAGCTCACCGGCCGCTCCCTCGGCCACCACGGCGGCACCGTCGACAAGCTGGAGGCGATCAGCGGCCTGCGCCTGCCCGCCGACGCCGACGAGTTCACCAAGGCCCTGGCCGCCACCGGCATCGGCCTAACCGGCCAGTCCGACCACCTCGCCCCCGGAGACGGCGCCCTCTACGCCCTGCGCGACGTCACCGGCACCGTCGACTCCATCCCCCTGATCGCCTCCTCAATCATGTCGAAGAAGCTCGCCGCCGGAGCCAGCGCCTGCGTCCTGGACGTGAAGACCGGCCCCGGCGCCGTCCTCACCGACCCCGCCCAGACCCTGGAACTCGCCCGCCTGATGGTCGACATCGGCAACCAGGCCCACCTGCCCACCCGCGCGGTCATCAGCGACATGAGCCAGCCCCTCGGCTACGCCATCGGCAACGCCCTCGAAGTCGCCGAAGCCGTCCACGTCCTGTCCGGCCGGCACGTCCGCGGCCTCACCGACCTGACCCTCGCCCTCGCCGAGCTCATCGCCTCCCAGGCCTGGCCCGACCACACCACCGACCAGATCCGCCACCGCCTGCACACCGCGCTCGCCGACGGCAGCGCCCTGGCCGCGCTGCGCCTCTGGGTCGAGCACCTTGGCGGCGACGTCCGGCAGATCGACGACCCCGCCCTGCTCCCGGCCGCCGACGTGCGCGTGCCCGTAACCGCTCCTGTGGGCGGGACCGTCCACCGAATCGACGGCGACGAGCTCGGCCGCATCGCCGCCGAACTGGGCGCCGGCCGCGCCCGGGCCGACAGCCCCGTCGACCCGGCCGTCGGCATCCAGCTGCGCGCGCGGGTCGGCGACTCGGTCCGGGCCGGTGACCCGGTCGCCGAACTCCACCTGCGCACCGTCCACGACCAGGTGGTGCTGCTGGAGCGCGCCGCGGCCGCGTTCACGGTCGCCGACGGGCCCGCCGCCGCGCCGCCGCTCATCCACCACACCATCTGACCCACCCAGCGAAGCAGGCCCCGGCGGCATGCTCCGGCCGCCGGGGCCCGAGGAAAGGCACCACCCCCGACACCAGCGCACCACCGCCCCGCAAGGAGGCACCCGTGCCCACCACCGCCAACCGCCCCGCCGTCGACGGCCTGCTGGTCGACATGGACGGCCTGTTCCGCCACTGGCGCGACACCGGCGCCCGGCGCGGCGAACAGCTCGCCCACCTGCCCGCCGGCACCTTCGACACCTACGCCTACCGCCACCCCAGCTACCGGCTCGCCCAGCTCGGCGTGCTCACCGACCAGCAGTGGGCCGACGACGTCGCCCAACGCCTTACCGCCGCCTTCGGCCCCCGCGCCCTGGACGCCATCGGGCCGTGGCGCGCCGACCGGGGCGAGACCAACCCGGTCATGCTCGACCTCCTCGTCCAGGCCCGCCGCCACGTCCCGGTCGGCGTCCTGTCCAACACCACCGACGCCTTCCGGGCCGACCTGACCCACCACGGCATCGCTGACGCTTTCGACTACGTTTTCCCCACCGCCGAACTCCACGTCGACAAGCCGGCCCCGCTCGCCTTCCGCACCGCCGCCAAGGCGATGGGCCTGCCGCCGGAGCGGCTGTTCTTCACCGACGACGAGCCCCCCTACATCGCCGGAGCCCTCCACGCCGGGCTGCGCGCCGAGCTGTTCACCGGGCCGCAGGCGTTCGCCGCCGCCCTCACCCGCCTCGGCATCCCCATCACCGCCGCCCCGGCACTCACCCCGGCGGCCTGAGCCGTGCAAGGCCTGCGGCCCGGCGACCTACCGGACGGGCGCTCCGACGAGCTCCAGCACCTGGCCGGCCAGCTCCGCCGTCGGCAGCACACCGTCCAGCAGCACGGTGTCGCCGGGCAGCAGGTCCACCGCCGCCGCGCACCGCTCGATCTGCGCCCGGCGCCACACCCGGGTCTCCTCATCCGCAGCCGGATCGTCCGGGGTGAAGGACTGCGCGTCGATCCGGGCGCCCAGCACCTCGGCCGGGGTCTTGAGGAAGACATGGTGAAGCCGGGCGCCCGCGGCGCGGATCTCGCCGTGGATCTCCCGGAGGTACTCGGGGACGACCAGGGTCATCGGGACGATCAGCGGGCGCTCGTACTCGCCCAGCATCCGGATCGTCATGGCGGCGACCAGCTCGCGCCACACCGGCAGGTCCTGGTAGTCGCCGGTCGGCGTCTCCACCAAGCGCTGAACGGTGGCGCCGACCACCTCCGGGTCGAAGAGAATCGCGTCCGGCCACCGCCGGCTCAGCTCCTTGGCCAGCGTGGTCTTCCCGCCGCCGAACGGCCCGTTCAGCCAGACGACCGTGCGCTGCTCACTCATGATCTTGGTTCCTCTCCGGAGTCCCACGATCCCACAGTGCTGTACCGACGCTCGACAGTAGTCGCCCGGTTCCCCCGTGTCTCCGCGTGCGCGCCTGCGCACCCGCGCGACCGGTTCCGCCCGATAATGACCAGACAGGGACCACCCATGCGATCCGTCTACGCCGACATCGCGGCCGAGCAAGAGGCCATCCGCACCCGCTGGGGCGACCAGCACCACCCCACCGGCGCCCACCGCGGCTTCGTCCTGGTCCGGCGCCTCCTGCAATACCTCTGCGACCGGGCCGCCCGCCACGGACGCAAGACCTGGCGGCCCATCCTCATCGAGGAGGTGTTCGAGGCCCTCGCCGAACCGGCCGACCGGGAGGCCATGCGAGCGGAACTCGTCCAGGTCGGCGCGGTCGTCGTCTCCATGATCGAAGACCTGGACCGGAACTGACCCAGATGACCCTGCCACCGGAAGTTCGCCGGACCACGACCACGTTCCTCACCGCCATCGACGACTCCGCCCCCGGCCTGGTGGAGAGGCTCTACCTGCACGGCTCCCTCGGATTCGGCGAGTTCTACCCGGGTCACAGCGACATCGACTACGTTGCCGTGCTGGCCTGGACCCCCGACGCCGCCGCGACCGCCGCGCTCGCCGCCGCCCACCAGGTCGTGCGCGAGCAATGCCCCCTACCGGACTTCGACGGCTTCCACCTCCCGCTCCAGGACCTGGCCCGGCCGCCGGAGTCGTGCCCGGACCTCCCCTGCACCCAGGGCGGCGTCTTCCAGGAAGCAGGCAGGTTCGACGTGAACCCGGTCACCTGGCACGAACTCGTCCGCCATGGCGTTGCCGTGCGCGGCCCGGCGCTCACCGAGGCCGAGGTGTGGACCGACGACGCGGCCCTGCGGGCCTACAGCCACGGCAACCTGGCCAGCTACTGGAGCACAGTCGCCCAGTCGCTGGTCCAGCACCCGGACGAAGCGTCCACCGCCGAGGCCACCGAGTGGTGTGTGCTCGGCGTCAGCCGCCTGCACCACCTGCTCGCCACGGGCAAACTCACCTCCAAGAGCGGTGCCGGCCGGTACGCCATGACCGCCTTCGAACCGCGTTGGAAGCCGATCGTCACCGAAGCCCTGCGCATCCGCGAGACCCGAGGTGCGCGGTCCTCCTACGACGGTGCACCCGAGCGCCGAGCGCGAGACACAACCGCATTCACCTCCATGGCAGTTGAAGCCGGTCTGGCCCTCGGCTCTCACCCCGGCTGACCCGCCCGACCGGCAGCAGCCGCCGAAGAGGGCTGAGGGCCGGGCCACACCAGGGTGCCCGCCGCGACGGAGGCCGGACCGTTCAGCACGCGGTCTTCCGACGGCACGGTGGTGTTGCCGGGCCTGGTGGTCCAGACCGTCGGTTCCCGGCTCCGACCACGCGCGGCGCGCCGGTTTGATGACGAGGTGCAGAGGTGGGCAGGCTGTCGCCGTGCGTATCCTCCCTCAGGCATTCCGGGGCGCCGCGGTCGGCGTGAGCACGGCGGTCCTTGCGGTCTCGTTGCTCGGTGGGTGCTCGCATCCGACTGCGCCCGGCACGGCGGCGAAGCCTGCCCCGTCCGCGGCCTCCGTCGCGGCGGGCATCCTGGTGTGGCCCGGCCCTCAGCCCTCTTCGGCGGCCGAAGCCAGGGCGCAGCTCGCTGCACTGACGGTCGCCCAGCCGCGGCCGATGACGGGGTACAGTCGGGACCGGTTCCCGCACTGGAACATGCAAGGCCAGGGTTGTGATACCCGCGAGGTCATCCTGAAGCGCGATGGGCAGTCCGTATCGACCGATGCGAAGTGCCGTGCCACGTCGGGAAGTTGGACATCGGTCTACGACGGTCTTGTGATCAACTTCTCCGAACTAACGAAGGGCCGCGCGTAGCCCCTGCCCTCCCGCATCGTTCGTTCCGTGCCACGTTTAAGCGGCCTCCGTCTAGGATGCAGCCCAGCTGACGCACCATCTGATCCGCGCACTGGACGCCGAATCGCGATGCAACGGAGGGCAACATGAGTGGACTTGACGTCGCGCAGTGGGTAGCACCGGCGGCCCAGTCCTTGATCAACGTCATGTTGGGAGACGCATGGACGGCTCTGCGGGATCGGTTTGCGCGCATCCTCAGTCCGCGCGAAGGCGACACGACCGAGGTAGTGGAAGAACTTGACGAGTCTCGTCAGCGGCTTCTCGATGCTATCGAGGGCGACGGCACTCGTGACGAGGTGATTGCTGAGTGGCGGAGCAGGTTTAGGCGCGCGCTGACTCGCGATCCCGAACTTCTCGACGACTTGAAGTCGATCATCGACGAGGCATCCGGCGAGGGCGCCGAGGACACGGTAGGAATCCACCAGCACGTCACCGCGAGTGGTGACGCCGTGGTTTTCAACCAAGGATCTGGGACTCAGCACAACACCATCAACCGAGGCTGAGCGCGATGAATGAGGAACGTTCAGCCGAACAGAATGTCACAGCCCAGAATGGCGGAGCCGCCTTTAACCAATACTCTGGCACCCAGTTCAACCAGGTGTCACACAACTACTACGGGCCAGGCGGCTCGCCCGAGATGGGTGCGGATGAGCTCTATCGCTATGGCGCCCTCAAGCTCGGTGCCGGAGAGATTGCCGATGGGCAGCACTTCCTCTTGAAGGCAGTTGAAGCCGGACATGTCGGTGCCATGTGGGCTTTGCACGAGTTCTACTGGTCTTCCGCCAATTTCCAGGCGGGGGAAGCAATGGCACGACTTGCAGCCGGAGCGGGACACCCCGAGGCCTGCTGGCTGGTTGCCAACTGGTCCTCAGGTGAAGAAAAGATCGAGTTCTATCGCCAAGCCCACGAACTGGGTCACAAGAAGGCTGCAGTGGAGCTTGGAGATTACCATCTAAAGCGGGCTCTTGATGACGAGGAGGTTAGAGACGAAAGTGCCGACGTAGACAAGGCCGTGGAATTTCGGCAGGCTATCGTCTGGCTTGAGAAGGCAGTAGAGGAAGAGGCCCCCTTGGCCAGGACTCTGCTGAGTGTCGCCAAGTCGCGCCAGGCGGTTTTCGAGAAGAAGGAAGCTCGACGGCTGGCCCGCGAAGAGAAGAAGAAGTCGGGCGGCCGGCGATTCTTCTGGCAATAGCTAGGTTGGCCGACCGGCCTCCCAGACAGGGTCGGGAGCCGGTCAGCCTTGCGGCTCAGGGACTCTGAGCGTCGCTGGTGCGGACAACGATCTGGTTGAGGGTCGGGATTCCCATAAAGACGGGTGATTCCTTGCGCTGCAGCCTCGCATCCAGTTGGTGGATTTTCTCTTCGGCGGCATCGAGACTAGTTTTGAGTCCCTCTATTTCGCCGAGCCAGCCTTCCCGTTCGGCTTCGGCGATTCGATCGCGAAGGTTTTCGCGGATTTCTTCAAGGCGGGGGCGTTCGGTGGGGTTAACGATGAGGACGGGGCATCGGACGCAGGCTTCTCTGAACAACTCCGGGACGGGTATCCAGCCTGTGACAGTTACCGCTGGAGCACCCAGCCGTAGTGCTCGGGGTCCGCCATGATGATGTCTCTCGCCTGCTGGTGGCTGGGCTGGAGATGGTCAGGGTAGGCGGCCGGGTCTAGGTTGATCCCGAGGGAGAGGTCCTGGCGGACTTCCGCATCACTGCAGGCCAAGAACGCGGCGAGGCACGCCGCACGATAGTCGTCACGCAGATCGGCCAGGGCGTCCTGCGCAGCCTTACTCTCCTCGGTCGGCACTCCGCGCCGGAGATCATCCATGGAGCCGTATCTAAGGGCGTCCGCCAGTAGGTGCCGAGCTAATCGGTAGTAGCAGGGCAGGCACGGTTCGCCCGATCATGGAGTTCTCTACGCTTCATGATCACCG
>NZ_JBVIRL010000042.1:0-42072 GCF_055576085.1 Kitasatospora sp. NPDC033851
CGCTGTTGAGTTCTCAAGGAACGGACGCTTCCTTCGGACCGCCTTCCAGCGGACCCTCCGGGCTTCGTTCTTTCGTGTTCCCAGCTTATCAGATGCTTTCCGCTCCGTTTTCCGGAGTTTCATTCATCCGATTCCCGCTGGCGGGATTTCCTGCAAACTTCGCTCCGAAGCTTATCAAAGCTTTCGGTGTGCTCAGTTCGTGGGATTTGCTTCGTCGGAGGGCGCGCATTTCGTGAAACGCGCTCGCCTCGATTCGGCGGTGTCGTAGACACTAACGCCCGGGCCCGACCGTTGTCCAGTCAGTCCCAACCGTTCAAACCTACTAGCCCACCCTCACCACGTCAATGGTTTGGCCGGGATGAGAGAAGACTAGCAGGTCAGAGGAGTGCTGATCACATCGCCTCAGGCCGCGACGGGCTGCAGGTCCGCCCGGTCGGCCGCGTCCACATCACCGGATTCTCCGCCTTCCGCGGCCTTCCGGCCCAGCACGAGGGCGTACAGAAGGAAGGCCAGCTCTGCCAGCGCACCGATGGCGATGCGCGCCCAGGTGGGCAGGCCGGACGGGGTCACGAAGGCTTCGAGGATGCCGGAGACCGCCAGCACCGTCGTCAGCCCCATCGCCATTCCGATGATCGAGCGGCCCTGTTCCGCCAGGGCCACCGCACGCGTGCGCGGACCGGGGGCGATGACGGTCCAGCCGAGGCGCAGGCCGAGGCCGCCGGCCACGAAGACCGCGGTCAGCTCCAGCAGGCCGTGCGGGATGAGCAGACCGAGGAAGACGTCGAGGCGTCCGGCGGAGGCCATCAGCCCGACCCCGATGGCGAGGTTCACGACGTTGCCCCACATCACGTAGAGCACCGGAATGCCCAGCGCGATCCCGTAGAGCAGGCACTGCACGGCGATCCAGGCGTTGTTCGTCCAGACCTGCGCGGCGAAGGAGCTGGCCGGCCGGTCCGAGTAGTAGGCCTCGTACTGTCCGCCGGGGCGGGTCAGCTCCCGCAGGCGGTCGGGGGCGACGAGGCTGTTGCGGACCTCCGGGTGGGTGGCCACCCACCACGCGAGCACGGCGGTGGCGAGCAGCGAGACGATCGCGACCGGCACCCACCAGCGGCGCGCGCGGTAGAGCGCGGCCGGGAAGCTCACCGAGTAGTAGCGGGCGACGTCCTGCCAGCCGTTGGTCCGGGAGCCGGTCACCGCGCTGCGGGAACGTGAGACCAGGCTGGTCAGGCGGCTCAGCAGCACCGGGTCGGGCGCGGCGGCCTGGACCTTGGCGAGGTGGCCGGTGGTGCGCTGGTAGAGGGTGACCAGTTCGTCGGCCTCCTCTCCGCTGAGCCGGCGCCGGCGTGCGAGGGCGTCCAGCCGGGCCCACTCCCCCTGGTGGGTGGCGACGAAGACGTCCAGGTCCATTCGGCGGCTCCATGATCGGCGGTGGGCGCGGACGTGCGTGCGCGGGCGGGCGGGTACGCGGCGGGCAGGCACGTACGGACAGGTGCGGCCCAGCATGCCAGCAGGGGCCCGGGTCGCGGCCTCCGGGATCTCACTTCCCGTGCGCCCACCGGGCCCCGTATGTTTGCGGCTGCGGATCAGACTGCGGCGGGCGGAGCCTGGGGGGCCGATCCGGGCCGATTCCCTCCCCGGCGCTGCCGCCCCCGGCGGTCCCGGATCCCCATGGGCGAGCCGTACGGGCTCCAAGAACGTGAACGGACAGGTGTCTTGAGCGACCTGGTGACGGGTGAGGCGGTCGTCCTCGGCCTGCAGACGGCGAAGCTTCCGAGCCGGGCATTGGCGATCGTGCTCGACCTGCTCGTGGAGTTCGCCGCCCTGCTGGTGGTCACGCTGCTGCTGGGCGTCGTGCTGGTCGACATCGACAGCGCGGCGCTGGCGGCCGTCATGATCGGCCTGATGGTGTTCTTCCTGGTCGCTGTCCCGGTGATGGTCGAGACCTTCAGCCACGGACGCTCGCTCGGCAAGGCCGCACTCGGCCTGCGGGTGGTGCGCACCGACGGCGGCCCGGTGCGGTTCCGGCACTCGCTGGTGCGCGGGCTGGTCGGTTTCTTCGAGCTGATCGCGCTCACCGGCTCCCCGGCCGTGATCACCTCGGCGGTGCACTCGGAGGGCAAGCGGCTCGGCGACATCTTCGCCGGGACGGTGGTCGTGCGTGAGCGCACCCCGGGGGCGGGCGGCTCCGCCACCCCGCTGCCGCCGGTGCACCCGCACCTGCTGCAGACGATGGGCCACGAGCTGGTCGCGATGGACTTCTCCGCGGTTCCGGAGCCGCTCTGGCTCGCTGTCCGCCAACTGCTCGGCCGGATCGGCCAGTTGGACCCGGCGGTGATGAGCCGGATGACCGCCCGGCTGGCCGACGACCTGTCCGACCGGATCGGCCACCCGGTGCCCCCGGGGCTGCACCCGGCGGCGTACCTGGGCGCGGTGCTCACCGAACGCCAGCGGCGGGAGTGGCTGCGCGCCCAGCAGCAGCTGTGGGCGGCCGCGCCGATACCCGTGCAGCTGCCCGTGCCCCGCCCGGCCTCCGGCCCGGTGCCCGGCACGGCCGACGGACGCCCCCTCCGGGTCCTCGGCATCCCGACGGCGCCCGTACCGACCGCACCCACCCCGGCCGGACCGGTCGCACCGGTCGCACCTCTCGCACCGGCGGCCCAGCCGGCCCCGTCCTTCGACAAGCCCGCCGCCGGCACCGGCTTCGCCCCGCCCTCCTGAGGCCTCAGGCGTTCTGACGCCCGACGAGGACCCCGCTACGAGGACCCCAAGGGGGCAAACACCCGAACCCGGCGGGCCCCTACTCCTCGTCCCCCACCCGCCAGGCGTTCGGCGGAGACTCCAGTTCCTCCAGCTCGACCCCGTCCGCCGACAGCACCACGTCCCCCGCCAGGTGCACGACCTGCTGCTCCCCCGTCTCCAGGTCCGCGACCTGGTACCGCTCGACGAGCAGCGGCCCCGAGTCCGTCTCGTGGGTGTCGACGCCCTCCAGCAGCCATCCCTGGTCGAGGGTGCGGGGTGCCAGCACCGGCTCGGTGAACGCCACCAGCCGCACCCGCGCGCTCGCCCCTTCCCGCAGCCGCAGCAGCCGGGCGGTGGCGACCAGGAAGCCCGGCGAGCGGCCGGTGAAGGCGTGCGCCCGGTCGTGTCCCTCCACCGTGTGCTCGCCGCCCGGGTCGGCCGCGTCGGTCCGGACCCAGGCGACTCCGTCCACCGCGCCGCCGCGCACCTGCCAGCCCCCGGCCCGCAGTTCCATCCGCAGCGGCCGGGCCCGGGAGTCCAGGGTGAGGTCGACGCCGCCGATCACCCGGCCGTCCGGCGCGTAGGTCTTGGAGACGTACCGCCACCCGGCCGGCCCGGGAGCGCAGCTGAAGCGCTCCTCGCCGAGCAGGACGTGGTCGTGCGTGTCGGAGAGGGAGTAGCGGCCGTTGGGCATGCCCGAAAGCCTACGTGCGCACGTCGCGTGCAACCTTCTCCGGTGGTGCGCGCATTAGGGGGGTGGACGGCGCCGGAGCGGTGCCGCCGTCACGACGAGAGGGGGTGCGGATGGCGAAGCAGACGCGCGACGAGGAGTTCACGGAGTACGTGGCCTCCAGGACCGGCTGGCTGCGGAAGGTCGCCTATCTTCTGTGCGGGGACTGGCACCGGGCCGACGACCTGGTCCAGGAGACGATCACCAAGCTGTACGTGAACTGGTCGAGAGCCGCGCGGATGGAGAACCGGGACGGCTACGCGCGCCGGGTACTGGTCAACACCTTCCTGGCCGAGCAGCGCTCCCCGTGGTGGCGCCGCACCGTCCGTTCCGGGACCGATCCGGACGCGGCGGCCGGCGGTGTCGACCTGGACGCCGCCCTCGACCTGCGCCGCGCCCTCGCCGCCCTCCCGCCCCGCCAACGGGCCACGGTGGTGCTGCGCTACTACTGCGACCTGTCGATCGAGCAGGCCGCCGAGGCCCTGGGCTGCTCCTCCGGCAACGTCAAGAGCCAGAGCTCCCGCGCCCTGGACACCCTGCGCGGCAGGCTCACCGCCCGTCCCGCCGTCGCCGAGAGGATGTCATGAGCACCATCGACCCGCACGACCTGGCCAACCGTCTGGCGGCCCTGGCCGACGAACCGGCACCGCCTCCGGGCTTCGACGCCGGCCGGTCCCTGGCCGAGGGCGCGACGCGGCTTCGCCGGCGCAGGCTGGCCGTGATCGGCACCGTCGCGGGCGCGACGGCCGCGGTGGTGGCCGGCGGCGCCCTCCTGTTGCCGGGCAGCGGCACCGCCGCCCCCGTGCTGCCCGCCGCACCCACGGTGGCCACCACCGCACTCCCGACGCTCGCGCCGTCCCCGACCGCCACACCGTCCCCGACCGCCGCACCGGATCGGGCCGGGGCCGACCCGCTGACCCCCGAGCTCCGGTTCGGCTGGCTGCCGGAGTGGGCCGGCGGTGACAACGGCGTGGGGTACCAAACCGCCTTCCACGGAATCCAGTTGCAGGCGAGCGGCCGGGGCGAGGACGCTCCGCAGCTGCAGCTCTCGCAGTACCCGGCCGGGTCCCGTCCCCCGATGACCGGGGCACCCGGAAGTGCGGTCCGCACGGAGGAGGCCGAGCCGGTCGACGGCCGGACCGCCTACTGGGTGGTCTCCGACGCGCAGCCGGACTACCAGCACACCCTGCGGTGGCTGACGCCCTCGGGCCGCTGGGCGGAGCTCGCGGGCTCCGGCGGCCGGCCCGCGGACATCACGCGGGAGGTCCTGCACAAGGTGGCCGTCGGGGTCCGGTACGGCACGTGGGACGTCCCGCTGCCGGTCCGGATCACCGGACTGCCCACGGCGTTCAAGGTCACCAACGTCCGGCTGGCGCGTCCGGACGCGGACGCCAAGGTCCCCTGGAGCATGTGGCTGATGCTGGAGGCGGAGGGTAGGAATGTCTGGTTCAGCGTGAAGCCGTCCACCCCCGGGTCGCCGGCGTCGCCGACCGGGAAGAACGGGTCGCCGGACACCGGCCCGAACCCGCAGTCGTGCTCCGCGGACAACGGGGTGCAGGTGTGCGTCGGAGCCGGGGCCGAGCTGCCGCCCTCGCTGGCGCAGCTCGGCGGACTGCCGTGGATGCTCGCCCACACCAAGGCCCTCGGCCCGGACGCGAGCGCCTGGACGACCGACGTCATGCGCTGAGCCGACCGGAACGCGCCGAGCGGGACCGGAACGCGCCGGTGGCCGGCACCCCCGCGTGGGGGGTGCCGGCCACCGGCGTTCGTACCTCAGCGGCACCGCATCAGTAGCGGTACTGCTCCGGCTTGTACGGGCCCTCGACCGGAACGCCGATGTAGTCGGCCTGCTCCTGGCTCAGGGTGGTCAGCTTCACGCCCAGCGCGTCGAGGTGCAGGCGGGCGACCTTCTCGTCCAGGTGCTTCGGCAGCACGTAGACGCCGATCGGGTACTGCTCGGTCTTCGTGAACAGCTCGATCTGCGCGATCGTCTGGTTCGCGAAGGAGTTGGACATCACGAAGGACGGGTGGCCGGTCGCGTTGCCCAGGTTCAGCAGGCGGCCCTCGGACAGCATGATGATGGTGTGGCCGTCGGCGAAGCGCCACTCGTGGACCTGCGGCTTGACCTCGGTCTTCACGATGCCGGGGAGCTTGGCCAGGCCCGCGATGTCGATCTCGTTGTCGAAGTGGCCGATGTTGCCGACGATCGCCTGGTGCTTCATCTTCTCCATGTGCGAGGCAAGGATGATGTCCTTGTTGCCCGTGGTGGTGATGAAGATGTCCGCGATCGAGACGACGTCCTCCAGGGTGGTGACCTGGTAGCCGTCCATCGCCGCCTGCAGCGCGCAGATCGGGTCGATCTCGGTGATGATCACGCGGGCGCCCTGGCCGCGCAGCGACTCGGCGCAGCCCTTGCCCACGTCGCCGTAGCCGGCGACGACGGCGACCTTGCCGCCGATCAGCACGTCGGTGGCGCGGTTGATGCCGTCGATCAGAGAGTGGCGGCAGCCGTACTTGTTGTCGAACTTCGACTTGGTGACGGCGTCGTTGACGTTGATGGCCGGGAACAGCAGGTTGCCGTCACGGTGCATCTCGTACAGGCGGTGGACACCGGTGGTGGTCTCCTCGGTCACGCCCTTGATGGTGGCGGCGACCTCGGTCCACTTGTTCGGGGTGTCCTTGAGGGTGCGGTTGAGCAGCTCCAGGATGATCCGGAACTCGTCGTTGTCCGCGGTGGACGGGTCCGGCGCGGCGCCGGCCTTCTCGAACTCGACGCCCTTGTGGATCAGCAGGGTGGCGTCGCCGCCGTCGTCGAGGATCATGTTCGGGGTCTTGCCGTCAGGCCAGGTCAGCGCCTGCTCCGTGCACCACCAGTACTCGTCCAGGGTCTCGCCCTTCCAGGCGAAGACCGGCACGCCCTGCGGGTTCTCCGGGGTGCCCTCCGGGCCGACGGCGATGGCGGCGGCCGCGTGGTCCTGGGTGGAGAAGATGTTGCAGGAGCACCAGCGGACCTCGGCACCGAGCGCCGTCAGGGTCTCGATCAGCACGGCGGTCTGGATCGTCATGTGCAGCGAGCCGGTGATGCGGGCGCCGGCCAGCGGCTGCGACTCGGCGTACTCGGCACGGATCGCCATCAGACCGGGCATCTCGTGCTCGGCCAGCTGGATCTCCTTGCGGCCGAACGGCGCCAGGGAAAGGTCGGCGACCTTGAAGTCACCGGTGATGTCGGTCGACATGCGTCTGCTCCTCGCTGATGGGGTGGGGCCAAAGGTCCGGGCATGTGTCGCGCGCGGCAGGCCGTACGGGGGCACGGCCACGCCTGGGCCACCGGATCCCCGCGGTGGCGGACCGGCTCCCTACTGCGCAGCACAAACCGTCGGAGGACCTCTCTCCCTCGACCGGCGCACACGTTACGGGTGCGGACCGCCGATCGACCGCCATCAGCAGCGACGTTCTGGCTCTGGGGACGAATCTACACCGATGGCCCCATCGGCCGTCTGTCGATGACCGATTTCGGTCCCCGACCCGACCGGAGCTCGAGCCTCGCCCCAGGCCGTCCCCGGCGGCCCCGAGTCCCGCCCCGCGTCCCGCCCCGAGTCCCGTCAGTGCACGGCCCGAGGGCCGTCAGTGCGCGGCCTCCGGGCCCGGGCCGCCGGGCGTGGCGGCCGGGTCCTCGCCCGCCGCGGCCTTCTCGGCGCTGTAGACGTCGGGCTCCAGGTAGATCGCGCGGGCGATCGGGACGGCGGCCCGGACCCGCTCCTCCGCCGCGTCGATCGCCGCCGCCACCCGGGCGGCGCTGTCCTCGGCGTTGACAGCGATCTTGGCGGCGACCAGCAGTTCCTCCGGGCCGAGGTGCAGGGTCCGCATGTGGATCACTCCGGTGACTGCGCGGCCGTCCACCAGCGCCTCGCGGATCCGCCGCACCGACTCCTTGTCGGCGGATTCGCCGAGCAGCAGCGACTTGGTCTCCAGGGCGAGCACCGCGGCGATCACCACCAGCAGGAGGCCGATGCACAGGGAGCCGATGCCGTCCCAGACGCCGTCCCCGGTGATCACGGTGAGCGAGACGCCGAACAGCGCGAGCACCAGGCCGATCAGCGCGCCGGCGTCCTCCAGCAGCACGACCGGCAGCTCCGGCGCCTTGGCGGTGCGGATGAACTGCGTCCAGCTTTGGTCGCCCTTGACCTTCGCCGACTCGCGCACCGCGGTGAGGAAGGACCAGCCCTCCATCGCTATGGCGAAGACCAGCACGCCGACCGCCCAGCCCCAGGAGTCCAGCGCCTCCGGGTGGTTGACCTTGTGCCAGCCCTCGTAGATCGCGAACAGGCCACCGACGCTGAACAGCACGATGGCCACCAGGAAGCCGTACACGTAGCGCTCGCGGCCGTACCCGAAGGGGTGCTCCTCGTCCGCCACCCGGCGCGCCCGCTTGCCGCCGACCAGCAGCAGCACCTGGTTGCCGGAGTCGGCCACCGAGTGCACGCCCTCTGCCAGCATCGAGGAGGAGCCGGTGAAGCCGAAGGCGGTGAACTTGGCCGCCGCGATCGCCAGATTGGCGGACAGCGCCGCCACCAGTGCCTTGGTGCCGCCTTCGGTACTCATGCCAGGGGTCCTCACGGGTCGGTCTCGGTCAGCGTCGTCGAGCGCTTACCGTACCGGCCCGGCGGCCCGGCCCGGTCGACCGTCTCAGGACTGCGCGGCGGCGAGGCCCAGGTAGACGGCGGCGAAATCGGTCAGCGCGACCAGGTCGGCCAGCCCGTGCAGGGCGTCCGGCCGGGCGCTCGCGTACTCGGTCAGCCGGACGTCGTGCGCGGCGGCCAGCCGGTGCGCCCGGCTCACACCGAAGCTGCGCGGGCCCGCGTCCTCCTCCGGCACCTCGGCCGGTCCGTCCTGCTCCTCCGGCGACCCGCCGGCCGGGCCCGGGACGTGCCGCAGCAGCAGGACCTGGAGGTGCAGCGGGTCCGGCTCGTCGACCCGGTCGCGGAAGAAGTCGTCCGGGTCCGCGCCCGCGCCCAACTGCCCGGTGAACATGCCGCGGTGGGCGGTGAGCACCTGCGGCAGCTCCCCGGCCAGGGCCGGGCGGCCGGCCCGGTCGGCCAGCTGGGCCGCGAAGCGGGCGGCGGCCGCTCCGGCGATCGGGCCCTCGGCCCACAGCAGCGGAACCGTCCCGGCCAGCCGCGCGGCCAGGCCCTTCGCCGGGTTGGTGTACGCGGCGGCGTCGGGGCGGCAGCGGACGGCGGTGGCGTCCAGCAGGTCGGCGACGCCGGGCAGCGCGTCGTACGGCAGCTGGGTGAGGCCGATCTTCTGGGCGAGCGCCAGCAGCGGGGTGAGGTGGGACCAGAGCGCGGCCGGGTCCTCGGCCGGCAGGTCCGGCTCGGCGGCCGCGGCGGGCGGGCCGTCCTCGGGCAGCACCGAGGTCACGTACGGCAGCGGCAGCGCGCGCACCTGCAGCGCGGCCCCGGCCAGCGGGCTGCCCGCCGGGGCGGTCACGACGATCGCGCAGCCGCGCGCGTAGGCCTGCTCGGCGAGGCCGATCAGGCCCTGCTCGCCGCCGTCGGCGGAGCTGATCACCAGCAGGTCGAGCGGGCCGGCCCAGCCGGGCAGCTGCCAGCCGAGCCCGGCGGTGAAGACGGGCGGGGCGCCGGCCCGGTCGGCGCGCGGGGCGGTGGCCTCGGTCGGCGGCAGCGGGACGACCAGGCTCGCGGTGCCGGCCAGCACGGCCACCATCTCGGCGGCGGTCAGCGCGCTGCCGTGTCCGGCGATCAGGACGGCGCGCGGTCGGCCGTCCGGGCGCAGCCGGTCGAGGCCGGCCGTGTCGGCCTGCCGCAGCGCGGTGCGGACCCGGGCGCCGGCGCCGGCCAGGGCCAGCAGGGCGCGGTCCTGGTCGGCGCGCAGGAGGGCGGCCGGGTCGTCGAGCAGGGTGTCGTCGAGCATGCGGCTGGCCTCCGGCTGCGGTCCTGGGCGGCTGGCGGGGTGGGGCTTCGCCCCCAAGGATCAGGCCGGGCGGCGGGCCTCGTCCACCAGGAGGACCGGAATGCCGTCGCGGACCGGGTACGCGAGGCCGCAGTCCGCGCCGGTGCAGACCAGCTCGGGCTGCTCCTCGGTGCCGCCCTCGGTGAGCGCGGCCCGGCACTGCGGGCAGACCAGGATCTCCAGCAGGAAGGATTCGAGCTTCATGAGGCTCTCCATAGTTCGGTGACGGCACGGAGGTGCCCCGGCCGATAGGCAACCCTACCGGCCGGGGCACCACGCGCTGAGGTCAGGCGCGTCCGCTCGGGCACGTCCGCTCAGGCGCGTCCGCTCGGGCGCTCGTTCAGCCGCGGACGATGGCGAGCACGCCGTCGCGCAGCTCGGCCATCTTCGCCGGGTCCTTGGCCTCGACGTTGAGGCGCAGCAGCGGCTCGGTGTTGGAGGCGCGCAGGTTGAACCACCAGTCGGGGCCGGCCACGGTCAGGCCGTCCAGCTCGTCGACGGTGGTGCCCTCCAGGCCGACGTAGGCGGCGCGGACGGCGGCAGTGCTGGCGGCCTGGTCGGCGACGGTGCTGTTGATCTCGCCGGAGGCGGCGTAGCGGTCGTACTCGGCGGTGAGCTCGGACAGCGTGTCCGGCTGCCCGCCGAGCGCGGCGAGCACGTGCAGGGCGGCCAGCATGCCGGTGTCGGCGCGCCAGAAGTCGCGGAAGTAGTAGTGGGCGGAGTGCTCGCCGCCGAAGACGGCGTCGGTGACGGCCATCTCCTGCTTGATGAAGGAGTGGCCGACCCGGGTGCGCACCGGCTTGGCGCCCAGCTCGCGGACCACCTCGGGGACGGTCCAGGAGGTGATCAGGTTGTGGATGACGGTCGGCTCGGCCTCGCCGGCGGCCCGGGCGCGGGCGATCTCGCGGGCGGCGACCAGGGCGGTGATCGCGGACGGGGAGACCGGCTCGCCGCGCTCGTCCACGACGAAGCAGCGGTCGGCGTCGCCGTCGAAGGCCAGGCCCACGTCGGCGCCGACCTCGCGGACCTTGGCCTGCAGGTCGACCAGGTTCTTCGGGTCGAGCGGGTTGGCCTCGTGGTTGGGGAAGGTGCCGTCCAGCTCGAAGTACATCGGGACGAGCTCGATCGGCAGGCCGTCGAAGACGGTGGGCACGGTGTGGCCGCCCATGCCGTTGCCCGCGTCCACGGCGACCTTGAGCGGGCGGATCGCGGTGAGGTCGACCAGGCCCAGCAGGTGGTCGGCGTAGCCGCGCAGGGTCTCCTGCTCGGAGAGCGCGCCGGGCTTCACGTCCCTGGCCGGGATGGTGACGGTGTCGTCCTCGGCGGTCCAGGACTCGACCAGCTCGCGGATCTCGGACAGGCCGGTGTCCTGGCCGACCGGGGCGGCGCCGGCCCGGCACAGCTTGATGCCGTTGTAC
The DNA here is from genome assembly GCF_055576085.1 of Kitasatospora sp. NPDC033851. Lineage (NCBI taxonomy): Bacteria > Bacillati > Actinomycetota > Actinomycetes > Kitasatosporales > Streptomycetaceae > Kitasatospora > Kitasatospora sp. NPDC033851. The sequence goes on from NZ_JBVIRL010000042.1 coordinate 10,861, forward strand.
TGGGCCGGGTTGTGGCTGGCGGTGAACATCGCGCCGGGCAGGTCGAGCTTGCCGCTGGCGTAGTAGAGCTGGTCGGTCGAGCAGAGCCCGATCTGCACCACGTCGGCGCCGTAGGCCGCGGCGCCCTGGGCGAAGGCCAGGGTGAGCGACGGGGAGGAGGGGCGCATGTCGTGGCCGACCACGATCGCGGACGCGCCGGTGACCTGTACGAACGCGGCACCGAAGGCCCGGGACAGGCTCTCGTCCCACTGGTCCGGGACGACGCCTCGGACGTCGTACGCCTTCACGAGCTGCTTGAGGTCGCGCACTGCGGCTCCACCCTGGTCTCTGTACTGGTCGGTCGGGATACGTCGGGCCACCGCCCGCCCGGTCGACGGGCGCGGTGGCGGTAGACGGGCAGCGTACCCGGGCCGGACGAACGCCCCGTGCCAGGAGAGGCGTCAGTTGTCGGGCGAGCGCAGCACCCGGAGGTGGCCGCGGCGGCTGCCCTCGGTGGACTCGCCCTCGGGCGCGCGGCCCTGACGGGGGGTCTGCGGGCGGGCGGCCTCGCGCACGGCGTTGGCGAGGGCCTCCAGGTCGTCGCTGCTGCGGCGCAGCGGCCCGGCCTCGGCGGCGAGCCGGACGACCTCCCAGCCGCGCGGGGCGGTGAGGCGCTCGGCGTGTTCGGCGCACAGGTCGTAGCAGTGCGGCTCGGCGTAGGTGGCGAGCGGGCCGAGGACGGCGGTGGAGTCCGCGTAGACGTACGTCAGCGTCGCGACGGCCGGCCGGCCGCACGCGGTCCGCGAACAACGACGTACAGAGCTCACGAGGGTGGACGGTACCGCACTCCCCGCCGGGGAGCGAAGACCGCCTGCCCGGAGGGTGTGCCGTGTCGTCTCCGAGCGCCGGGGCCGCGTATCGACCGCCCCGGGCGATTCCCCGTCGGAGTGGTCCACTTCCGACCGTCCAAGGACTACTCTCGGCAGTGATATGGACAGCTCCGCACCGCAGTCATCGACAGGCCCCGCGCGCCGCCCCCGGCACCGCGACCGGCACGGCAGGGGGCTGCGCGGACCGCTGGCGCCGCCGCAGGTGCCGATCTCGCTCACCCGCTCCGAACTGTTCGACGACTACGTGCGCGAGTCGGTGGAGCGGTTGGAGCGGCGTTGGCCGCAGCTGATCGAGGTGGAGTTCGCCGTCCAGGAGGTGCCGCTGCGCGAGCCGGACGGCGCCGACGCCGAGGACGGTGTGCCGCTGGGGCGGGTCTCGCCGGGCAAGCAGGGACACAAGAGCCAGATCGTGGTGTACCGGCGGCCGGTGGAGATCCGGGCGAAGACCCGGGAGGACCGCGCGGCGCTGGTGCACGAGATCCTGATCGAGCAGGTCGCCGAGCTGCTGGGGCTCTCACCGGACGCCATCGACCCGCGCTACGACGAGGACTGAGCCGGGGACCGAAGCCAGGACCGAGACGGGGATCGAGCGGTCGGGGGCGGCACCCGGAAGGTGCCGCCCCCGTCGCTTGCTCGGTTTGTTCGGCGTGCTCGGCTTGCTCAGTGCAGGACGATGCCCGGGTCCTGGGCGGCCTGCGGGACCTTGACGGTGCTGTGGTCGTCGCGCAGCGCCTGGACGGTGAACATCGGCACGTCCTTGGTGGGGATGGAGAGCATCCGGGCGGCGACCACCGGGCCGCCGGAGACGGTCTCCACGGTGAGCGCGAAGACGCCGTTCAGCCCGGCGGGCTCGGGCGCCGGGAGGGCGACCGTGCCGCCGGCCGGGAGCTGGACCTCCTTGGTGGCCGGGGTGCCGCCGCCGCTGCCGGCCGAGGCGGTGACCCGGACGGTGGCGGCGTCGCCGGTGGAGGTCAGGTAGAGCGTGGAGCCGCCGGCCCGGTTGTCGGCGACGGTGGCGCGGGCGCCGACCGGATCGCTGCCGGTGAGCCAGGCCGCGTCGGTCTTGCCGTTGGCCGCCGCCCGGTCGACCCGCAGCCCGGCCACGACCGGGGTGGGGTGCTTGGGGTCGCTGGGCGACAGTCGCAGCCCGGCCACCTCGTCCCGGGTGACCTTGCCGAGGTCGACGGCGGCCACCATGCCCGCCTTGACGTGGATCGACTCGTTGCCGGCCGGGGTGAACCAGCCGTTCTTGCCGGAGAGCTGGATCTTCAGGTCGGCGTCGTCCTCCGGCGGCGCCCAGATCACCAGGCGCGCGGCGGCGGTGTCCGCGGGCAGGCCGGGCAGCGCCTGGGTGGCGGCCGGGGCGGCCGAGGCCGGGATCCAGTCGGCGCCCTTGTTGCCGTCGGCGGCGTGCAGCGCGGCGCCGACCCGGCCGGAGCGGACCACCACGTGCACGGCGAGGTCGGTGACGGCGCCCTTGCTGAGGGTCGACAGCAGGACGGACTGGGAGCTGCCGGGGGCGACGGTGAGGCCGTTGGCGGCGTCGTTCTCGATCAGGCCCTTGTCGCCGTACAGCTTGATGTCGACCACGGCGGCGGAGGACTCGGTGTTGACCATGCTCAGGTAGTCGACCCGGTCGCCGGCCGTGCTGGCCCCGGCGAACCAGAAGCTGGTGCCGGCCGGGGTGCAGGTGAGGCCGGACAGGCCGAGGCCGCGCTGCTCGGTGACCACGGTGGTCTGGGTGACGGTGAAGCCCGGGGCGAGGGCGCCGGTGGCGACCGCCCCGGTGCCGGACGCGGTGTCCCCGTTGGCCGCCGGGCCGGTGGCCGGGGTGCCGGGCTTGGTCAGGGTCAGCCGGGCGTCCGCGGGCGCGGCGTTCTTGTCCTGGGCCGGGGCGGTCGGGGCGCCCGAGCCGGTCGGGGCCGGGGTGGCGGGCGCGGTGGCCGCCGGGGCCGAGGGGGTTCCGGAGGGCTGGGCGGCGGGCACGGCTGGCGCGGCCGCGTCGGAGAGCCAGCCGGCGCCGCCGGTGGCGGAGCCCGTCCCGGGCGGGGTGTAGGCGGAGAGCGTGGTCGAGCCGGTCAGGCCCTGCAGAGGCTGCGGGCAGACCGCCCCCGTCCGCTCGACCTGCGCGGTGGTCGGGGCCGCGGCCCCGTCCGCCGTGGCCGGGGCGGCCGGCGGGCGTACCTCGGCGATGCCGAACACCGCCGCGAGCACCACGGCCGCGGCGAGCAGGGACGGGGTGGTCTTCGTCCCGCCGGTCCTCCCGGCGGGACGGCCGGCAGGATCGGCGGCGGGAGCGGACGCGGCCGGCTCCGGCGCGACGGCGGTCCCGACGGGCTCGGGGGCCTCGTCGGCGCCGGACTTCTTCCTGAATGCGGGCTTCTTCATCGCGGGTCAGCTCCCCGATCCGGGCTGGTGCGGGTACCGGCCGGTGCCGTTGGGGTCGTTCGGGTCGTAGGAGGGCTGGGCCTGCGGCTGCCCCGGGGGCCAGGGCTGCTGGTGCTCCGGCTGCTGGTACCCGTCGTAGCCGTACTGCTGGTGCTCCGACGGGTACGGCTGCTCGTAGCCCTGCTGGTCATAGCCCTGCTGGGGGTAGGCCTGCTGCTGGTGGCCGTCGTACCCCTGACTGTCGTAGCCCTGGCCGTCGTACCCCTGCCCGTCGTACCCCTGGGCCCCGTAGCCCTGGCCGCCGTACGGCGCGGCCACCGGCTGCTGGGCCGCGTACTGGTCGTAGCTGTACGGGTCGGCCTGCTGGTACGTCTGGTACGGGTCGGTGTACGGCTCGGCCTCCTGGACGGCGGCGGCCGCCTGGACCGCCTCGGTCACCGGTTCGCCGGCCGGCTGCGCCGGGATCGCGCCCGGCCGGCTCTCGTACACCCCGGCCTCGTCGGCGCCGGGCTCGCCGCCCTCGCCGCGCTCGGCCATCCGGCGGGCCCGGCGGCTGCCGGGAGCGGGAGCCTGCGCCTGGGCGGCGGCGGCCAGCGCGGCGGCGGCCACCACCTCCTCGGGCAGGTCGTCGTCCTTGTGGCTGCGGCGGCCGGGCAGGGCCAGCACCAGGATGGTCAGGCCGAGCAGCACCTGGGCCCAGATCCAGCCGGTGTGGGCGAGGCTGCCCTCCCGGGTGACGGTCAGTTTGCCGCCGCCGGCCGGGAGCTTGAAGCCCTGCGCCCAGCCGTCGACCGTGGTGGGCTCCAGCGCGGTGCCGTCCACGGTGGCCTTCCACTCGGGGGCGGCGGACTCGGCGAGGCGCAGCACCCGGCCGTCCGGGCCGGCCGGGACGGTGGCCGCGAGGTCGCGGGTCCCGGACGGGACGGCCACCGGGTCGGCGCCCGGGCTGGTGATCACCGCGCGGACTGCGGGCGCTCCGCTGACCTGCCAGAGCGCGGTGCCGTTGTCCTGGTTGGTCTTGACCAGGCCGGGCGTGGTGTCCAGGACGTCCTTGAAGACGCCGATCACCGGCTGCTCGACCAGCACGTAGGCGATGCCGTAGCCGGCCAGGGCACCGGCCTGGTCGGCGCCGGAGCCGGCCAGCAGGCTGCCGACCGTCTTGTTCAGGCCGTCCTGGGTGCCGGTCGCCGGGTCGACGGTGGACTCGGCCTGGCCGAGCGTCAGGCCGGCGCCGCGCAGCACGGTGTAGCGGACGGCGCCGCCGCTCTTCTCCCCGGTGACGACGAGGGTGCGGGCCCGGTCGGTGGTGCCGGCCTCCTCGGCGATGAAGGCGGGCACCTGGCCGGCGTCGGCGCGGTTCAGCGGCTTGCCGGCGCCGGTCAGCGCCCACCACAGGCCGGTGCCCAGCGGGGCCAGCACGGCCGCGGCCACCACCAGGGCGGCCACCGGCTGGCGCCAGCCGAAGGCGATCCCGGCGACGCGGGCGTTGGCGCCGTCGGCGCCGATCGCGGCCGCGGCCAGCAGGGCGATGCCGGCGATCAGGGTGGCCGGGCCGGCCCAGGCGGGCACCGCCTGGCCGCCGGAGGCCGGGGTGACGGAGGTGCCCGCCACCGCGACCGAGAAGACCAGGCCGGCGCCGGCCGCGCCCCAGGCGGCGAGCACCGCACGGCGGCGGTCGGCGCGCAGCAGCGCGGCGAGCGCGGCGAGCACGACACCCGCCGACAGCCAGATCGGCGGCACGCCGGCGCCGCCCGGGTTGACCAGCAGCAGGCCGGCCGCGCTCGCGCCGGTGCCGTGCAGCCCGGGCAGGCCGGCCTCCAGCAGCAGCGACTGCGGGTGCGACAGCACCTTGAGCGACCAGGGCGCCAGCACGGCGACCGGGACCGCGAGGATCACCAGGACGCGCAGGCCGAGCAGCCGCAGCGCCGTACCGCCGGAGCCGAAGGCGCCGCCGCGCAGCACCGCGACGACCAGTACCGCCAGGCAGAGCGGCACCGCGAGCGCCCAGGTCAGCGGGACGAAGGCGGTGGCCAGGGAGAGCAGCAGGACGGCCATCCAGACCGGTCGCCAGCCCGGGCGGGCGCCCTTGGCGGCGCTCTCGTCCCGGATGCCGAGGCCGGCCGCGATCGCCGCGGCGCGGGCCAGCGGCGGCAGCAGCACGGCGAGGACGGCGGTGCCGATCCGGCCCTGGGCGAGCGCGCCGGTCGCGGCGGGCAGCAGCGCGTAGGTGGCGCTGGCCCAGGCGCGGACCAGCTTGGAGTCCAGCAGCGGCCGGGACACCAGGTAGGCGCTGACCGCGGACAGCGGGACGGTGAGCACGACGAGCACGGTGAGCGCGAAGTCGGCGTGGTCGAACAGCAGCCAGGAGAGCACCGCGAGCACGCCGAGGTACGGCGGTGCGGCGGCGGTGGAGCCGGTGCCGACCGGGTGCCAGGCGTCCGCGTACATCGACCAGAGGCCGCCCGCGCCGTCGGAGGCGGGCAGCAGGGCGCCGCCGAACAGCTCGCCGCTGCCGAACAGGCCGCGGCAGGCGATCAGGGCGAACACCAGCAGGGCCGCGAACAGCACCGGCGCCGGGCGCCGGGCGAGCTTCTTGATCAGCGCGAACTGCTCGACGACCAGGTCCTCGGAGTCGTCGTCGCCGCCGGCCTCGACCGAGCCGTGCCGGCTGCCGGTGTCGTCGCCGCCCCCTATCCCGAGCGAGCCGATGACGCCCTCGACGGCCAGCCGGGTGGTGGCGCCGGGCGCCGGGAAGAGCGTGCGGTCGTCCAGGGCGTCCGCGGCCCTGGTCCGGGCGCGGCGTTTGCGGGCGGCCAACAGCCTTGGGAACCGGACCAGTTCGTGGCCGAGCCCGGCGAGTTCGTCGACGGCCTGGCGCGGGTCCTTGCCGAGCAGGTTGGTGACGGCCCGCAGCAGGGTGCCGAGCACCAGCCGCAGCAGGACGTAGGGGAAGAGCGCGCCCCGGCAGTTGGCGAGCAGGGTGTAGACGGCGCCGGCCTTGTCCACCCGGTGCGGGTGGGAGGAGGCGCAGTCGATGGCGCGGCGCTCGCGGGCGGAAGCCTCGGCGTGCCGCAGCACGGCGTCGGGGGCGACCACGACGCGGTGGCCGGCGGCGTTGACCCGCCAGCAGAAGTCGGTGTCGTCCCGCATCAGCGGGAGGGCCTTGTCGAAGCCGCCGAGCTCCTCGAAGACGTCCCGGCGCACCAGCATGCCGGCACTGGAGACGGCGAGCACCGGACGGACCTGGTCGTGCTGGCCCTGGTCCTGCTCGCGGCGGTCGAGGCCGGTCCAGCGCCGCCCGGAGCGGGCGATCGTCACGCCGACCTCAAGGAGCTGGCGGCGGTCGTACCAGCTGCGCAGCTTGGGGCCGACCACGGCCGCGCTGGGGGTGGAGTCGGCGACCTGGAGCAGGCGGCGCAGCGCGTCGGTCTGCGGCTCGCAGTCGTCGTGCAGCAGCCAGAGCCACTCGACCGGCTCGGTCTCGCGCGGGCCGCCGCGGCCGAGGTCGTCCTCCTGGGCGAGCGGGTCGCCGAAGTCGTCCCAGCCGCCGGTGACCGGGTCGTAGCCGGAGGGGTCGAGCCGGTAGGACAGGTCCTCGGGGCGCAGCGGCGGGCTGTTGAAGACGGCTTCGGCGACGGCGGTGCCGAAGCCGGCCCGGCGGCCGAGGACGAGCGGGCCGCTCTCGGGGAGCCAGTCGGCGAGGGTGTCGGCGAGCAGCTGCTGGGAGTTGTCGGTGGAGCCGGTGTCGACCGCGAGGACGCGCTGGACCTGGCGGTCCTGCCCGAGCAGGCCGGCCAGCGTCTGCGGGAGCCAGCGGGCGCCGTCGTGCGAGACGATCACGGCGGTGACCAGGTGGCGCGGGTAGGCGGGTGGCCGGGAAGCGGTGAAGCCGCTCTGGTGGCTGTAGACGGTCATCGAGTGCGCGGGCCCCAGTTCTCGGTGGACACAGCCGGTGAACGGCAACCGGATGGCGCACCACACTAACGGCTCCTGGTGGACGGTTCGTCCGGGGTGCCGGTGCGGGGACGGTGAAGGAGGCCGCGGGGGAGACCGTGGAGGAGGCGGTGGGAGGGGTGGCGGGGGAAGGGGCGGGAACACGAAAGCGCCCCACCACCGCGGTGAGGCGCCCGTACAGCTGTGCGATTGTCCGTCGCTGTCGAACGGTCAGCGGGGCCCGGGGGCCGCCCCGTCAGACCGCGCTCTTCTTGAGCCGACGGCGCTCGCGCTCGGAGAGGCCGCCCCAGATGCCGAAACGCTCGTCATTGGCGAGGGCGTACTCCAGGCACTCCGAGCGGACCTCGCAGGCGAGGCAGACCTTCTTGGCCTCGCGGGTCGAGCCGCCCTTCTCGGGAAAGAAGGACTCCGGGTCGGTCTGAGCGCACAACGCGCGCTCCTGCCAGCCGAGTTCCTCCTCTTCCTCCGCGATGCCGTCCCCGATCAACAGCTCAAAGAGCTCGCTCATGTGGCGCGCCTCCTCTGCCCCTACTTGGCGTCCCCGTGGTTGCCGTTGCCTCGTGCGGCTGACGACACGAGTGAAATTACAGTTGCGTCACTCTGGCCCAGTCAAGCCGAGCTCTGGTATTGGGGCCAGGATTCACTCCCCGGCACCAAGCCGTTACGAATAGTGTACATATCCGGACACAACGGACCTTCTGCCGTAAGGCCCTGAACAGTGCCGAACCGTCCGCAACCATTCGCCAGGTGACCCTTGGTCACCACCACAGGCCGGTCATCGGCCTGCCTTCCCGGCGATCTTCCCATCGAAACATAGAGAGTGATGAATCACCCCATCAGGGCAAGATCCGGACCGAATCCACTCGAATGCCTCATCCTTCCGTTTGACACCGACCCTGCGGATGCGGTGTCCTTTCCCCTATGTCAGAGTTCGCCAGCCCCCGGAGCGGTTCCACGCTCCGCCGTGCCGTGAACTCTTGTTGTCGCCTCTGTTCCTGCTGTATCTAGGCGCCCGCGTCCCACCGCGCGCCGCCCCCAGGAAGCACAGAGGCCGCCCGCGATTCCCGCCCCAGGACATCCCGGATCCGGCTGATCCCGACGAACCAGCCGACTCCTCCGAGGACGACTCCCGTGCGCATCATCCGCATCCGCCGGCGGAACCGCGACCGCAACAAGCTCGCCCGCCTTGGCCTCACCCCCAGCCACTCCCCCCGCCACCCTGACCGGCAGCGCCGGACGGACGGGCAGCGCTGGACGGACGGGCTCAGCGACGTCTCCATCGCCGGCGACCCGCTCGCGTTCCCGCACCTGGCCCGCACCGACCTGCCCGCCCACCCCACCACCGTCGCCGGCTACGCCCGGCTGGTCCGCGAGATCGCCGCCGACCGCGCCCGCTGGGAACCGCTCGTCCGCTACGACGCACTGACCCGCTGGTACGCCCGCCTGGCCACCGGCCCCGGCTACGAGATCTGGCTGCTCAGCTGGCTGCCCGGCCAGAGCAGCGGCTTCCACGACCACGGCGAGTCCTCCGGCGTGATGACCGTCGTCCGGGGCGAGCTCATCGAGCGCTCCCTCACGCACGCGGGCGAGGGCGCCCGCACCCTGAAGCCCGGCGGGCAGCGCGTCTTCTCCTCCGGCTACCTGCACGAGGTGGTCAACGGCGCGCTCGAACCCGCCGTCTCCATCCACCTCTACACCCCCGGCCTCACCGAGATGAACCAGTACGGCGCCACCGCCCTCCCCGAGCAGCACGCGCAGCCGCACGCGGACCAGCAGCAGGCGCAGGCCGAGGCGCACTGACGCCGGGCTGACGGACGGTCCGATCGTGGCAGGATGACCCCATGCGCATCGTGGCACTGGCAGGCGGAATCGGCGGAGCGCGCTTCCTGCGCGGGCTCCTCGCGGCGGTCGGACCGCAGGACGAGATCACCGTCATCGGCAACACCGGCGACGACATCCACCTCTACGGCCTCAAGGTCTGTCCCGACCTCGACACCGTGATGTACACCCTCGGCGGCGGCATCCACGAGGAACAGGGCTGGGGCCGGACCGACGAGACCTGGTCGATCAAGAACGAGATGAAGGAGTACGGCGTCGGCCCCGAGTGGTTCGGGCTCGGCGACCGGGACTTCGCCACCCACCTCGTCCGCAGCCAGATGCTCACCGCCGGATACAGCCTCACCCAGGTGACCGAGGCGCTGTGCGTGCGCTGGAAGCCCGGCGTGCGGCTGCTGCCGATGAGCGACGACCGGGTCGAGACGCACGTGCGGATCACCGACGAGCAGGGCACCCGGGCGATCCACTTCCAGGAGTACTGGGTCAAGCTGCACGCCGCCGTGGACGCCGAGGCGATCATCCCGGTCGGCGCCGACACCGCCAAGCCCGCGCCCGGCGTGCTGGAGGCGATCGCCGCGGCCGACATCATCCTCTTCCCGCCGTCCAACCCGGTCGTCTCGATCGGCAGCATCCTCGCCGTCCCCGGCATCCGGGAGGCCGTCGTCGCCGCCCCGGCGCCGGTCGTCGGGCTCTCCCCGATCATCGGCGGGGCGCCGGTGCGCGGCATGGCCGACAAGGTGCTCGCCGCCGTCGGCGTCGAGGCGACGGCGGAGGCGGTCGCGCTGAACTACGGCTCCGACCTCCTCGACGGCTGGCTGGTCGACACCGCCGACGAGGCGTCGGTGGCCGCGGTCGAGGCCGGCGGAATCGCCTGCCGGGCCGTCCCCCTGCTGATGACCGACATCGAGACCACCGCCCAGATGGCCTGGGCCGCGCTCGCACTGGCGGATCAGGTCCGCTCGTGACCGCGCCGCTGCAGATCCTGGGCATCGAGGGGATCCCGGAGGTCGATGCCGGGGCCGACCTCGCCGAGCTGATCGCCAAGGCCGGGACGTATCTGGACGGCGACATCCTGCTGGTCACCTCCAAGATCGTCAGCAAGGCCGAGGGCCGGCTGCAGCACGCCGCCGACCGCGAGGCCGCGATCGACGCCGAGACCGTCCGGGTCATCGCCCGGCGCGGACCGGTCCGGATCGTCGAGAACCGCAACGGCTTCGTCATGGCCGCCGCCGGCGTCGACGCCTCCAACACCGCCCCCGGCACCGTGCTGCTGCTGCCCGAGGACCCGGACGCCTCGGCCCGCGCGCTGCGGGCCCGGCTGCAGCACCTCACCGGCCGCCGGCTCGCCGTCGTCGTCACCGACACCTTCGGGCGGCCCTGGCGCAACGGGCTCACCGACGTCGCGATCGGCGCCGCCGGACTGTCCGCCCTTGACGACCACCGCGGGCGCACCGACAGCCACGGCAACGCGCTGGAAATGACCGTCACCGCGACCGCCGACGAACTCGCCGCCGCCGCCGACCTGGTGAAGGGCAAGGCCACCGGCGTCCCGGTCGCGGTCGTCCGCGGGCTCGGCCACCTGGTCACCGCCGAGGACGGCACGGGCACCCGGCCACTGGTGCGGCCCGCCACGGACGACATGTTCCGGCTCGGCACCTCCGAGGCACTGCGGCAGGCCGTCACCCTGCGGCGCACCGTCCGCTCCTTCACCGCCGAACCGGTCGACCCGGCCGCCGTCCGCCGCGCGGTCGCGGCCGCCGTCACCGCGCCCGCCCCGCACCACACCACGCCCTGGCGGTTCGTGCTGCTGGAGTCACCCGACACCCGCACCCGGCTGCTCGACGCGATGCTCGCCGCCTGGCAGCGCGACCTGCGCGAACTCGACGGCTGGGACGAGGCCAAGATCGCCCGTCGCACCGCCCGCGGCGACGTCCTGCGCGACGCGCCGTACCTGGTGGTGCCCTGCCTGGTCATGGACGGCTCGCACGACTACCCCGACACCCGGCGCGCCGGCGCCGAACGGGAGATGTTCACCGTCGCCGTCGGCGCCGCCGTACAGAACCTGCTGGTCGCCCTCACCGGCGAGGGCTACGGCTCCGCCTGGGTCTCCTCCACCATGTTCTGCCGCGACACCGTCCGCGCCGCCCTGGACCTGCCCGCCGACTGGGACCCGATGGGCGCCATCGCCGTCGGCCGCCCCGCCGAGCCGCCCCGCGAACGCCCGGAACGCAGCGCCGACACCTTCATCGAGGTGCGGTAGGGATCAGCGGCCCCGGGAGATCCCGCGGCGGTTGCCCACCGACCCACGCGGGTGTACACCGGGGCGGCCTCTCCTCAGCGGTGGCGGTGGTCGTTGGGGGTGAGGCGGGGGCCGTAGCGGGGGGCGCGGGCGCCGACGGCCAGCAGGAGGCGGCAGAGCCGGTGGCGGTGCGGGCGGAAGGGCTCCAGGAGGGCGAGCATCTGGGCGTCGTCGCTGCGGGGTCGGCCGGCCAGGGCCCAGCCGACCAGGTTGGGCAGGTGGAAATCGCCGACCGAGACCGCGTCCGGGTCGCCGTTGCTGCGCTGCAGGGTCTCGGCCGCCGTCCAGACACCGATGCCCGGCACGGCGGTGAGACGGGCGAACGCCTCCCCGTGGCCCATCGCCGACGCCTCCTCCAGGCGCGGCGCCAGCCGGACCGCCCGCATCACGGTCGCGGACCGCTTCGGGTCCACGCCCGCCCGGTGCCACTCCCAGCTCGGTATCAGCGCCCACTCCCGGGCCGACGGCGCCACCCGCATGCCCTCGGCCGGGCCCGGCGCCGGGGTGCCGAAGTCCCGCAACAGGGTCCGCCAGGCGCGGTAGGCCTCGTCGGTGGTGACCTTCTGCTCCAGGATCGCCGGGACGAGGGACTCCAGCACCAGACCGGTCCGGCTCAGCCGGACCCCGGCGGTACGGCGCTGCGCGTCCCGCAGCGGACCGGGCGGCAGCACCAGCGCCTCCGGCTCGTCCTCCGCGCCCAGCAGCACGGGAAGCCGGTCGAGCAGCCAGTCCGCGGCAGGACCCCAGGCGGTCGCCTCGACCTCGCCCGCGGCGGGGTGCGACAGCACGCGCAAGGTACCGACACCCGCCGGGGTACGGGAGGCGCGCCAGACGGCGCCGTCCCCGGCGGTCCGGTACGACGGGTCGGCGGGGCCGCGGCGCAGCGGCAGCAGCGTCCGGGCCGCGTCCAGCGGGAAACCCGGCCGCCAGCGCCGCACCGAGCCGCCGGCCGTACCGTCCGCCACTGCCGTCGCCTCCTTCGCTGCCGTCACCGACCATGGGGATATGAACGATACGCGGCTGCCGGAACTGCCCTCCGAGGACGAGATCGCGGTGCGGGCGCTGTACCGCCGGATGCTGGAGGGATGGAACCAGCGGGACGGCGCGGCCTTCGCCGGGCCGTTCGCGGTGGACGGGGAAGCGATCGGCTTCGACGGGAGCGGACACCGGGGACGGTCGGTGATCGCCGCCGAGCTGGGCCGGATCTTCGCCGACCACGCGACGCCCCGGTACGTGGCCACCGTACGGCGGGTGCGGGCCCTCGGGGCCGGGGTGGCGCAGCTGGAGGCCGTCGCCGGGATGGTGCCGGACGGCGCGCAGGAGCTGGACCCGGGGCTCAACGCGGTGCAGACGGTGATCGCGGTGAACGCCGGGGCGGGGTGGCGGATCGCGCTGCTGCAGAACACCCCCGCGCGGTACGACCTCCGGCCGGATCTGGGGGCGGGGCTGACGGAGGAGCTGCGGGGGTTGGTACGGCGGTGGAGTGAGGTGGGGGGCGGCAACTGAGCGTTCGCGATCGGGTGGCCCCGACGCGCCTGCCGCGCGCGGTTCCCCGCGCCCTGTCGGGGCGCGGGGCCAGGGGAAGGGGGGAAGGAGCCGGGCGCGGGAGGCGGCGTCGGCGGGTCAGGGGCTCTGGGTCTGGAGGCGGGTCGCTGCCGCGCGCAGGGCCGGGAGTTGGGCGTAGAGGGCGTTGCCGGGGCATTCGGTGTTGAAGGCGTCGCGGTGGCCGGAGACGGTGTCGAAGTCGACGACGGTGCCTTTGGGGTAGCGGCTGGCGTCGGAGGCCGAGGTGAGCTTGCTGTGGCCGTCGGCGGGTTGGCCGGTGAGGCCGAGTTTCCAGGCGGTGATGGCGGCGAGGCCGTCGAGGAGGGGCTGGGGCGGCTGGTCGCCGCCGTAGGTGCCGATCGCGGCGATGCCGGAGGAGTCGGTGTTGAAGCCGAGGGTGTGGGCGCCGTGGACGGGTTGGTCGACGCCGCCGGCGCGGCCCTCGTAGACGGTGCCGCAGCGGTCGACCAGGAAGTTGTAGCCGATGTCGCGCCAGCCGCTGGTTTTGACGTGGTACTGGTAGATCGCCCGGATCACTCGGGGGGCGTCGCCGCAGGCGTAGTCGGTGGCGGTGGCGGTGTGGTGGACGAAGACCTCGCGGACCGGGCCGGTGTACTCGAAGCTCTGGTCGCGCAGCGACTCGTCGGCGCCCCAGCCGGCCCGGGTGACGATGGCCGGGCGTGGGGCCTGGTGCCCGTCGGCGGGCTCGTGGGGCTCGGCGGGCAGGGTCCGTGCGGCCGGTGCGGCGGCGCCCCGGCCGGGGTCGACGAGTTCGAGCCGCAGTCCGGGCGGCGCTCCTGCCGGGCCGGTCCGGACGTCGACCGCGACGCCGTCGCTGCGACCGGTCCACAGGGGTGCGGTGGCGCCGTGCGGCGAGTGGTCGGGGCCGTCCTCGGGCTCGGCTTCGAGCCGCCGCCAGTCGCCCCAGTGGCCGGTGTCCGCGTCCCGGGTGCGGATCCGGATGTCGGCGCCGGCAAGTGCGTCCGGCGGGCCGTCCCAGCTGACACCGAGGAGTTCGAACGGCCGGGTGCCGCGCGGGGCGAGGCCGTGGCCGGCGGGCAGCGGGAACGAGGTGGTCGAGCCGCCGTCGGCGAAGTCGCGGCGCTGGGGGCCGGACGGGTCGGCGGCGGAGGCGGCGGGTTGGACGAGCAGGGCAGCGGTGCAGCCGGCGAGCAGAACGGCTGGTAGTGAAAGGCGCATAATTCGGATCGTCGCCGCAAACCGGACCGCTCGCCACGCCGCCCCGCGGCCGTTCGGCCACCCCTCCCGGCCTCCCACTCGAAGGCCGTAGGCTGGGGCGCACCATGACTGCGCCTTTCGCTGCCGATGCCCACACCCCCGTCGAGCTGCTGCACGCATTCCTGCGCGGCGGCCCCCCTTCGGTCGATCCCGCGGCCCCGCTGGTCACCTTCTACGACGACGCCACCGGCGAACGGGTGGAGTTGTCCGCCCGGACGTTCGACAACTGGGTGGCCAAGACCGCCAACCTCCTGCAGGACGAGCTGAACGCCGGCCCGGGCGACCGGGCGGCGCTGCTGCTGCCCGCCCACTGGCAGAGCGCCGTCTGGCTGCTCGCCTGCTGGTCGGTCGGAGTGGCGGCGGTGCCGGGCGGCGACCCGGCCGCCGCGGACCTGGTGGTCAGCGGCCCGGACGGGCTGGCGGCCGCCCAGGCCTGCGAGGGCGAGCGGGTGGCGCTCGCCCTGCGCCCGCTCGGCGGCCGTTTCCCGCAGCGCCCGGACGGCTTCCTCGACTACGCCGCCGAGGTGCCCGGGCAGGGCGACCGCTTCGCGCCGTACTCCCCCGTCGCCCCGGACGGGCAGGCGCTGGAGACCGCGGTGGACGGGCTGCCGCTGAAGCTGACGGGCGAGCAGACCGTCGCGCTGGCCCGGGAGGGAGCGGCCCGCCTCGGCCTGAAGCCCGGCGACCGTGTGCTGTCCACCCTCTCGTACGACGACTGGGCGGGCCTGGAGGCCGGCCTGCTGGCGCCGCTGGCGGCCGGCGCCTCGGTGGTGCTGTGCCGCAACTCGCAGGCGCTGGACGCCGAGCAGTGGGAGAAGCGGACCGAATCCGAACGGGTGACACTGCGCCTCGGGTGACCCCCCGGCCCGGGCCCGGCGGGTAGGTATCCCTGCCATGGCCGAGGACGACACCGAGCACCCCCCGACCGACGACTCCCCTACGGAGACCTCTCCGACGGACGTTCCCCCCGCGGACGCTCCCCCGGACGGGACCGGACGCCCGCGCAGGCGCCGGCGGTGGCTGATGATCACCGCCGGCGTCGTCGCGTTCCTGCTGGTCGCGACCGGGGCGCTGCTCTGGATCGCCTACCGCAAGCTGGACGGCAACATCCGGACCGACGCGGCCACCGACCGGCTGCTCGCCAAGCTGGAGGCCGAACGGCCGAGCCGCACCGCCGGCGCGCGGGGCGCCGAGAACCTCCTGCTGATCGGCAGTGACGACCGCTCCGGCGCGAACGGCTCCTACGGCACCGACGCGGGCACCCAGCGCTCGGACACCACGATCCTCCTGCACCTGGCCGCCGACCGGAAGCACGCGACGGCGGTCTCCGTCCCACGCGACGTCATGGTCAGCGTCCCCGCCTGTGAGAAGCCGGACGGCACCCACAGCAAGCCGGCGCTGATGCAGTTCAACTGGGCCTTCGAGACGGGCGGCCCGGCCTGCTCGATCCGTACCGTCGAGCAGCTGAGCGGGATCCGGATCGACCACTACGTGATCCTCGACTTCAGCGGCTTCAAGACGATCGTGGACGCGATCGGCGGGGTCGAGGTGTGCGTGCCGCAGCCGATCCACGACAAGGACGCCAAGCTCGACCTGCCCGCCGGCCGGCAGACCCTGCACGGCGAGCAGGCGCTCGGCTACGTCCGGGCCCGGGAGAGCCTGGGGGACGGCAGCGACACCCAGCGGATGGGCCGTCAGCAGCAGTTCCTGGCCGCGCTGATCCGCAAGGTGGAGTCGCAGGGCGTGCTGCTGAACCCGGCCCGGCTGTGGCCGGTGCTGGACGCGGCGACCTCCTCGGTCCGGGCGGACGGCGGACTGTCCTCGCTCGGCGCGCTGTACGACCTGACCCAGGACCTGCGCGGCGTCCCCACGGCGAACGTGACCTTCCTGACCGCGCCGCGCCGCCCGTACCGCTACGACTCGGACCGGGACGAGTTCGTGCAGCCGCAGACCACCCAGCTGTTCACGGCGCTGCGCGACGACCAGCCCGTCGCCGTCCGGCCGCCCGGGTCGGCGCCGTCGGCGGGCGCGGCGGCGAACGCGAGCCCGGGCGCGGGACCGAACGCGGGCTCCGCCGAGGCGGCGATGGCGGCGGCGTCACCTTCGGCGGGCGCCTCGCCCACGTTCGAGGGACGCACCGCCGACGTGGACGCCTGCGCGCAGCACTGAGCGGGCCCCCCGGGCCGCGCCGCGCCGCAGGTCGGCGCGGGTGTGTCCGGAAATCGTCTGGCGGAGAACGGAATTTACCTTCGCTTTGTTCACGCATGATGCAGATCACACCCGGAACGATTCCCCCATTCGGCTCGTCTACTGTGTCCGGATCGGCCCGCTCAGGACGGGTGGGCCGGAGCCGTGACCGGTCGAAGGTAGGGAACCCCCCGTGCACGAGGAGCAACCGGAATCCGGTCGGTACCGGGTGGACCCGGCGCCCGGTGTCCCCCGGCAGCGCCGCCGGGCCGCCGAGGCACCCGAGGCACCGGCCGGAGAGGGCCGCCGGGACACCCGGCGGCGGGCTGCCGCCCTCGCCAAGCGCAACCGGCGCCGGCGCGCGCTCAAGTGGACCGCCGGGACGGGCGCCCTGGTGATGGCCGCGGGCTGCGGCGGGGCGTACTACCTGTACCAGCACTTCAACAACAACCTGACCTCGGTCAAGGTCCAGCTGGGCGACGAGGCGGAGCGCCCCAAGGCCGCCGGGGAGGCGCTGAACATCCTGGTGATCGGCACCGACAGCCGGGAGGGCCTCGGCCGCGAGTACGGTGACGCGGGCAGCACCGGGCACGCCGACACCACGCTGCTGTTCCACATCGCCAAGGACCGCTCCAACGCGACGGTGGTCAGCCTCCCGCGCGACCTGATGCTGCCGATCCCGGAGTGCCAGAGCGCCCAGGGGAAGAAGATCCCGGGCTCGGCGCGGGACATGTTCAACAACAGCCTCGGCCAGGCGGGACGGGACGCGGGCTGCACCTGGAAGACCGTCGAGAAGAACACCGGGATCCGGGTCGACCACTTCGTGCAGGTCAACTTCGAGGCGGTGAAGACCCTGTCCACCGCGGTCGGCGGGGTCGAGGTCTGCGCGGCCAAGGACATCAACGACAAGGACTCGCACCTCAAGATGACCAAGGGCCGGCACGTGGTCCAGGGCGAGGAGGCGCTGGCCTTCGTCCGCACCCGGCACGCGGTCGGCCAGGGCGGCGACCTCAGCCGGATCCCGCTCCAGCAGCAGTTCATCAGCTCGATGATCCGCAAGATCAAGACCGACGACACCCTGACCAACCCCGCCAAGCTCTACAAGCTCGCGGACGCCGCCACCAAGGCGCTCACCGTGGACGACGGCATCGGCAGCGTGGACAAGCTGAAGGACCTCGCGCTGGACATCAGCAAGGTGGACACCAAGAACATCACCTTCGCCACCGTGCCCGTCGTGGACGACCCCCAGGACAAGGACCGGGTGATCTTCAAGCAGCCGGACGCCTCCCAGGTGTTCGCGATGGTCGCGGGCGACCGCTCGCTGACCGAGACGGCCGCCCCGCCCGCGCCCGACGGCGCCGGCTCGGCCGCCCCGACGACGCCCGCCGCCACCGCCCCGGCGGTGGACACCAAGGGCGTCCAGGTGACGGTCCGCAACGGCAGCGGCAAGCGCGGGCAGTCCGGGCCGACCGTCGAGAAGCTCCAGGCGAAGGGCTTCGCCAAGGCCGCGGTCGGCAGCGACGCGCCGGTCGCCGCGAGCACCACGGTCTCCTACCCGGCGGGCCAGGAGGCCGAGGCCAACGCCTTGGCCGCCGCCCTCGGGCTGCCGGGTGACGCCGTGAAGCCGGCCGCGAAGACGGACCCGAAGGCCGGGCTGCTCCTGGTGCTCGGCAAGGACGCCCTGAGCGCGCCCGCCACCCCGGGGGCGGCGCCGACCGCGGCGCCCGAGGACCTCCAGCGGGTGCAGGCGGACGACGTCGACGCCTGCGCCAAGTAGCTGCCGGGGCAGGAGGGTTCCGGCCGCCTCGCGGTGCCCTTCGCCGGTTCGGGCACCGCCGGTGGCCGCCTCCTCGTCCGGCAGCGGCTCGCCGGCGCGGCCGACCCGGCGCGACGGGGCGTCAGCCGGTCTTGGAGAGCAGGTTCTTCGAGGACGGGCTGACGCTGGCGATCACCCGGCGCGCCAGCGAGCGCGGTGAGGTGAGGAAGCCGAAGCCCCAGCTGAGGTGCATGGTCGCGAACGCCACCGGCAGCAGTGTCCTGGCCTTGACGGACAGGCCGCGGCCCTCGGTCACGGCGCCGCCGACGATGCCCAGCAGGTAGGCGCCGGGCACCGCGAGGAAGGCCGGGTGGACGGCCGCGCCGAGCACCAGCCCGAGGGTGACCGCCAGCAGCGCGGCCGGCGGGGCGAGGTAGCGCAGGTTGACCGAGCCGCGGTGGTAGCGGGTGACCACCCGGCGCCAGCGGCCGTAGTCCTTGTACTGCTTGGCCAGCGCCCGCACCGAGGGCCGGGGCCGGTACGTCACCTTGAGCTGCGGGGTGAACCAGACCAGGCCGCCGTCCTGGCGGATCCGGTAGTTCAGCTCCCAGTCCTGGGCGCGGATGAACTCCTCGTTGTAGCCGCCGAGCTTCTCCAGCACCTCGCGCCGGAACACCCCGAGGTAGACGGTGTCCGCCGGGCCGGCCAGGCCTCCGGTGTGGAAGGCGGCGTTGCCGACACCGAGCTTGGAGGTCATCGCGGCGGCGACCGCGTTCTCCCACTCGGTCTCGCCCTCGGCGTGCATGATGCCGCCGACGTTCGCCGCGTCCATCTCGCCCAGCAGCCGGACCGCGGTCGCGATGTAGCCGGGGGTGAGCAGACCGTGGCCGTCCACGCGCACCACTATCGGATGGCGGGAGCCCCGGATCGCGGCGTTCAGCCCGGCGGGCGTCCGGCCGGTGGGGTTCGCCACCGTCCGCACCCGCGGGTCCTCGGCCACCAGCTCGGCGGCGATCTCGTCGGTACGGTCGCTGGAGGGACCGAGGGCGATCACCACCTCCATCGGCCCCGGGTACTCCTGGTCCAGGATGCGCCGGACAGCCGTGCGCAGGTGACGTTCCTCGTTGAGCACCGGCATGATCACGGAAACAGCCGGCAGCTCCTCAGCAGCCTTGGTGTTCATCGGGGCCACCGTACCGGTGCGGACGCGTCCCCGTCTTGTCCCGGTCCGGGCGGCCGCGCACTCCTCGCGGCGCGGCACCGGCACTGTGATCAAGGTCACCGCGCTCTCCCGTCGGCGCGGGCCCGGACCGGGGCGGACGCGGAGTTGGTGGGGCCCTCGGCGCGGCACGCGGCAGGGGCCGGGTGCGGTGCGCACCCGGCCCCTGTCCCGCGTCCCCGTTCCGACGCCCCCCGGCGCCGGAACGGGTCCGTCGCGCTTCAGTCCGCCGCGATTCAGTCCGTGGCGATGGCGGTGAGGACGTTCATCCGTCCCGCCCGGAAGGCCGGGACGAGCGCGGCGACCAGGCCGATCACCACCGAGGAGACCAGGGTGATCGCGATCGTGGTGGTGGGGACGGAGAGCGCCCCGAGGCCCTGGTCCCGCAGGACCCCCTGGGCGGTGACGCCCCAGGCGAGGCCCAGCCCGGTGCCGAGGACGGCGCCGAACACCGCGATCACCACGGACTCCAGCCGGATCATCCGGCGCAGCTGGCGGCGGGAGAGCCCGATCGCCCGCAGCAGGCCGATCTCCCGGGTCCGCTCGACCACCGACAGCGCCAGGGTGTTGACCACACCGAGCACGGCGACCGTGATCGAGAGGGCGACCAGCCCGTAGATCAGGTAGAGCAGGGTGTCGACCTGGGACTGCACCAGCTCCTTGTAGCCGGCCCGGTCCTTGATGGTCAGCTGCGGGTACTCCTTGAGCCCGTCCTCCAGCGCGGTCAGCGTCCTGTCGACGTCGGCGCCGGAGGAGGCCTTGGCGAAGAAGGTCCACACCGGCGGCTGCCCGGCGGCGGGGACGACCTCGGCCATGGTGTCCATGGCGACGAAGGAGCCGTCGCCGAACAGCTCACCCTTGGCGAAGACCGCGCCGACCGGCAGCACCTGGGTGTGGCCCCTGCCGTAGTCGACGGTCACCTGGTCGCCGACCTTCAGGCCGTGGTCCTTGGCGAAGGTCTCGCCGATCCCCAGCGAGCCGCGGCCGACCGAGTCCGCCGCACCGGAGTTGACGGTCGGACGGAAGTCGGTGCCGAGGAATCCGGGCGGCACGGCGGTCAGGTCGGTCTTCGCCTTCTGTCCGTCCGGCAGCCGGACCTTGGCGGCCTGGAAGCCCTTCTGGATGGTGACGTGGTCGATGCCCGGGGTGCGGCGCACGATGTCCAGCATCTCCGGGGTGACCTCGGTGCCGCCGCCCGCGATGATGTAGTCCACGCCCACCGACTTGTCGATCTGTGCGCCGGCCGAGGTGACGGCCGAGGAGCTGAACACCGCGGAGGCGATCACCAGCGCCAGGCCGATCATCAGCGCGGCGGCGGTGGCGCCGGTGCGGCGCGGGTTGCGCATCGCGTTGCGCTGGGCGAGCTTGCCGGACGGGCCGAACACGGCCGGCAGCACCGCGCCGAGCACCCGGACGATGGCCGAGGCCAGCAGCGGGCCGAGCACCACGAAGCCGACCAGGGTGAGCACCACGCCCATGCCCAGGTACTGGCCGCCGGTGGCCGCCTTCTCCGACCGCGCGCCGAGCACCAGCAGGGTGCCGCCGCCCGCCGTCAGCAGCAGGCCGACCGCCGTACGGACCAGGTTGGCGCGGCCCTCGGCCGGGGTGCCGTGGTCGCGCAGGGCGGCCATCGGCGAGATCCGGCTCGCCCGGCGGGCCGGGAACCAGGCCGCGACCAGGGTGACCACGATGCCGAGCGCGTAGCCGGCGACGAACACGTCCGGCCCGATC
Organism: Kitasatospora sp. NPDC033851; assembly: GCF_055576085.1. Classification (NCBI taxonomy): domain Bacteria; kingdom Bacillati; phylum Actinomycetota; class Actinomycetes; order Kitasatosporales; family Streptomycetaceae; genus Kitasatospora; species Kitasatospora sp. NPDC033851. The sequence goes on from NZ_JBVIRL010000042.1 coordinate 31,884, forward strand.
TGCAGGTCGGCCGCCTTGAGGTCCATGCCGATCGCGTTCATCAGCTTGATCAGGCCGACCGCGACGCCCAGGCCGGCCGCGACCCCGAGGGTCGAGCCGAGCACGCCCAGGATCAGCGCCTCGACCAGCACCGAGCGGTTGACCTGCCGGCGGCTGCCGCCGATGGCGCGCAGCAGGCCGATCTCCCGGGTGCGCTGGGCGACCAGCATCGAGAAGGTGTTGATGATCAGGAAGCCGCCGACGATCGCCGAGACGAAGGCGAAGCCGAGCATCGCGTACTTCATGAAGGCGAGGCCGCTGCCGACCTGCTTGGCGTTCTCGTCCTTCTGCTCGGCCGCGGTCTTGGCCTGGTAGCCGCCGCCGACCTTGGCCAGCGCCGCGGCCTTGAGCTGGTCGTTGCTCCGGCTGCCGTCGCCGAAGGCCTCGATCGAGGTGTAGGCCGGCTCGCCGAGCAGCAGCTGCTGGGCGGTCGGGGTGTCCAGGAAGCCGAGGGCCGCGCCCGGGTTGGTGGCGGTGAAGGTGGCGATGCCGGCGATGGTGAAGTCGTGCTTGCCGCCGGAGTTCTCGACCCGGATCCGGTCGCCGAGGCCGAGCTTGGCCTTCTTCGCGGTGTCCGCGTCCAGCACCAGCTCACCGGAGTTCTGCGGCGTGTGGCCGGAGGTGATGGTGACCGGGTTGCGCGGGGTGTCGGTCCAGTTCCCGAGCAGGGTGGGCGCGCCGCTGGTCGGGCCGACCAGCTTGTTGGTGGCCGGGTTGACCAGGATCGCGTTCCCGACCATGACCTGGCCGACGGCTTTTTTCACGCCCGGCACCGCGGCGACCTGGTCGGCGAGCGCCACCGGGACGGTCGACGGCTTGGCGGCGGCCTGCTGCTCCTCGTCATCGGCCGGCTTGGGCGGCTGGACCGAGACGTCGGAGGCGGTCGCGGCGAAGAGCTTGTCGAAGGTACTGGTGGCGGTGTCGGAGAACACCAGGGTGCCGGAGACGAAGGCCACCGACAGCACGACGGCGATGAGCGAGAGCGCCATCCGGCCCTTGTGGGCGAAGAAGCTCCGCAGTGAGGTCTTGAGCAGCATGATCGTGTCGTCCCGTCGCTCAGCTGGTGCGCTTGCCGTCGAAACGGCGCATGCGTTCGAGGACGGAGTCGGCGGTGGGCGCGTGCATCTCGTCGACGATCACGCCGTCGGCGAGGAAGAGCACGCGGTCCGCGTAGCCGGCGGCGACCGGGTCGTGGGTGACCATCACCATGGTCTGGCCCAGCTCGTCCACCGAGCGGCGCAGGAAGGTCAGCACCTCGGCACCGGCCCGGGAGTCCAGGTTCCCGGTGGGCTCGTCGCCGAAGATGATCTCGGGGCGGGCGGCCAGCGCCCGGGCCACCGCGACGCGCTGCTGCTGGCCGCCGGAGAGCTGGGTCGGGCGGTGCTTGAGCCGGCCGGCCAGGCCGACGGTCTCCACCACCTGGTCCAGCCAGGCCTGGTCGGGCCGGCGGCCCGCGATGTCCATCGGCAGCGTGATGTTCTCCAGCGCGTTCAGGGTCGGCAGCAGGTTGAACGCCTGGAAGATGAAGCCGATCTTGTCCCGGCGCAGTCTGGTCAGCTGCTTGTCCTTGAGGCCGGTGATCTCGGTGTCGCCGATCCAGATCCGGCCGGTGCTCACCGTGTCGAGCCCGGCCAGGCAGTGCATCAGGGTGGACTTGCCGGAGCCCGAGGGGCCCATGATCGCGGTGAACCGGCCGCGCTGGATGTCGACGTCGACCGCGTCGAGCGCGGTGACCTTGGTCTCGCCGGAACCGTACGCCTTGGTGACCTGACGGGCCGAAGCGGCGACGGCGGAGGCTCCGCCGGGAAGCTGGGGGTCGTACACGGCTGCTGCTGCCGTCGTCACTGGAGTCTCCTAGAGGAAAAATGCGCTCACCCGTTGGCCCCCAGCCTCACGGGCCCACCCGCCTCACGATATGGCGCAGGCGGTAGTCCTCGACCGGGAGTTGTCTCCACCCTCCCGGTGGACCTGGCCACCGGACCCGACCGGATCGGGCCGCTTCCTGGCGGTGGGGATGTAGGAACCACGTTAGGAGTGGACGGCGGACCGCTCGTCATCCGACGGAATGAAGCGGCTCAACCAAGGTTCTACGGGGCGCGGCGCGCCTCCCCCTAGGGGTCGCCGCGGCCCGTCTCGGGGACGCCCCGTACGGGCCGCGGCCGCGGTTGCCGGCCGGTCAGCGCCGGTCGGCGCCGGTCGGTAGCTGGTCGGTAGCCGGTCGGTAGCCGGGTGGCAGCCCGCCAGAAGCCGGTCAGTGCCGGTACGGGCAGCCGCTCCGGGGCCGTGGCGAGGCCCTCGACGACCGGGGCCGGCAGAGCAGCGCGTACTGCCGGGCGTCCGGGCCTTGGCGGACGTTGCGGCGGAACGATCCGGTACGTGCATCAAAACTGCTACAAGAGGCCTGGCTGGGCCCCCGGGGGGAGTCAGCCCGACCGGGGTCGGGCATCCTCGACGGCATGAACACGTGGCAGGAGGGCCGCCCCGGGGGCGGCGGGAACCCGTACGGCGGCAACGGCGGAGGCAGCGGGAACCCTTACGGCGCAGGCGGCGGAGGCGGCACGGCGGCCGAGCCGCCACTGCCGTCCTCGCTGAATCCGCGCGGGCCCGGGGCGTCCACGCCGCAGCAGCTGGGGCAGGGGCAGCAGGGGCCGTCCCGGCTCGGCGGCGTCCCGCAGCAGGGGGCCGGCGCGCCCGGCGTCCGCCCCGGCGGCCCGGCCGGTCCCGGATATCCGGGCGGGCCCGGCGGCCCGGATGGGCCGAGTGGTCCCGGTGGTCCCGGTGGTCCCGGCAGTGCCCGGCCGGCCGGTGCGCCGGCCGCCAAGCGCTGGCCGCGGCGACGGATCGTGAAGTGGTCGGTCTTCGGCCTGCTGATCGCCGTCATGGTGACCTCCGTCTCCACCTGGTTCTGGGCGGACTCCAAGCTCAACCACGAGAGCGTGCTCGCCGACTACCCGGGCCGCCCGGCCGCGGGCAAGGGCACCAACTGGCTGATCGTCGGCTCCGACAGCCGCCAGGGCCTCACCGACTCCGAGCAGGACGACCTGCACACCGGGCACGACGAGGGCAAGCGCAGCGACTCGATGATGATCCTGCACGTCGGGGACAACGGGAACACCCTGATGAGCATCCCGCGCGACTCCTGGGTGCCGATCCCCGAACACCCGGGCAGCAACGGCAAGCCGGTCAAGGGCACCACCGCGAAGATCAACTCGGCCTTCGGCGCCGGCGGCGGCCGCCTGCTCGTCCAGACCGTCGAGCAGAGCACCGGCATCCACATCGACCACTACGCCGAGATCGGCTTCGCCGGCTTCGTCGGCATCGTCGACTCGATCGGCGGCGTCGAGATGAAGATCGACCAGCCCGTCAAGGACAAGGACTCCGGCCTCGACCTCCAGGCCGGCGACCAGACCCTCACCGGCAAGCAGGCCCTGGCCTTCGTCCGTCAGCGCCACCAGATGGCCGACCAGGACCTCGGCCGGATGCGCAACCAGCAGAAGTTCCTCGGCGCCCTCGCGCACCAGGCCGCCTCCCCGGGCAACCTGCTCAACCCGTTCACCTTCTACCCGCTGGTCGACTCGGCGCTCGGCACCCTGATCGTGGACGACGACTGCGGGCTGACCGACCTCGGCTCGCTCTTCCTCGCCATGAAGGACGTCAACGGCGGCAGCGGCAAGACGATCACCGTCCCGATCGGCAACGCGGACTACCGGACCAAGACCGGCGAATCCGCGGTGCTGTGGGACGCCAACAAGTCCAAGCAGGTCTTCGACGCCTTCAAGAACGACACCACGGTGCCGGACGTCAAGTGAGCGAGCGGTGACTTCGAGTGACGACGGCGCCACAATGAGTGAATGCCACTCGTCACCGCACTGATCTACCGCCGTCGCCACCGCCTCCTGGGCCGCCTGGTCCAGGAGGCGCTCGCGTTCTCCGGCATGGAGGTGCCGGCCGCCTGCGAGATCGGGCCCGGCCTCACCGTCTTCCACCGCGGCTTCGGCACCGTGCTGCACCCGTACACCGCTCGCCCGTTCCGGCCCAGTCCGCCTCGACCCGGTCCGTCTCGGGCTCTCCCGCTCCGCGCCATCCCGCTCCGGGCTATCCCGCCTCGGCCTGGCCGGCGTACGGCAGCAGGCCGGTGCCGCACTCCGGGAGGCGGACCAGCCACTCCCCCGCGCCGCCCGCGGCCTCGGTGGCACCCGCGTAGCCGTAGTGGATCGGCTGCCCGTCGCCGCCCAGCCAGCGGGCGTGCGCCAGTTGCACCGACAGGGCGGCCGGGCGGTGCGGCGCGGCCTGCTCCAGCACCAGCTCGTGCTCGGTCTCGCCGGGCCGGAAGATCACTGCGGTCTCCGTGCTCGGACGGCGGCCGAAGACCCGCGCCCCGTCCGTCCAGTACGCGGCGACCGTCACGGCGAGCGTGCCGTCCACGCTGCCGGTGTCCGGCCGGACGTACTCCTCGTCGGCGACCCAGCGCGCGTGGTGGCGGATCTCCTCCGCGCCGCGGCGCTCGTCCCAACGCGCCCAGTAACCCGCCACCCGCTTGACGGTCATGCCCTCGCGGACGACCCGGACCGCGAACCGCGCGGGGCCGACCGGCTCGCCGGAGGCCGGTTCGAGGGAGGCGGGTTCGCAGGAGGCGGGTTCGCAGGAGGCCAGGGAGACCACCGTCACCTGCTCGTACGTCACCTCGCCGTCGTCGGCGCTCTGCTCGATCATCGGTGAACCACCTTGCCGGAAAGTCGAGTTCGACCGCGGTTCGACCCGCGTCCGAGGAGCGTAAGGCGACGGCGGTGACGGCCGGCGCGATTGCCCGGTTCCGGCCCGGACGATCGCACCCCCGGCTACCCTGCCCCTCCCGCGACCCGGCCGGGCCCGCTCCGGCCCGGCCGGGCCCGCTCCGGCCCGGCCTCAGCCGGGCAGGCGGTCCAGCGCGATGCCGAAGTGCTCGCGGTAGGCGGCCGGCGTCTCGGCGGCGGTGAGCTGCCGCTCGCTGCGGGTGCCGTCGGGGGCGGTGCGGATGAGCCGGGTGCCGCTGATCGTGGTCCGGCCGCCGTCCTCGGTGGGCAGGGAGCAGGTGGTCGAGCGGGTGAAGTGCGAGTCCGGCAAGGTGCTCTGCCACCAGCAGGTCGGGGCGAAGTCGGCGAGCGGGTACGGACGCGGGTCGAGGCGGTACTGCGGGGCGCCGTCCATCCGGACGTCCAGTTCGCCGTGGGCGCCGTGCGGGGCGACGGTGAACGTGCCGTGCGGGTCGGACTGCGGGCCGCGCTCGTCCAGGCGCAGTGGGTGCCGGGAGAACCGGCCGAAGCCGACGTCGGCCAGCCAGGGCTCGTCCAGGTCGACCCGCAGCGCGAGGTGGCCGAACGGCGGGCCGGGGCGCTCCCCGTCGAAGACCCGGCCGGCCAGCAGGCTCACCCGGTAGCCCAGGGAGCGCAGCAACTCGGCGAAGGCGCCGTTCAGTTCGTAGCAGAACCCGCCGCGTCGCCGGTCCACCACCTTGGCCACCAGGGCCGCCGGGTCCAGGACGACGGGCTCGCCGAGGTGGATGCTCAGGTTCTCGAAGGGGACGGCCCGCAGGTGGGCCTGCTGCAGCCGTGCCAGCGCGCCCGCCGACGGCTCCCCGGGGTCCGGCAGGCCGATCCGCGCCAGGTAGGCCGTCCGTTCGGCGGGTGTCAGGCCCTCGCGCACCGTGTCGTGATCCATCCGCCCATTCCAGCCGGGACGGGGGCACCAGGCCATCGGTCCTTGGGCTTAGGACCTGGCGGCGGTGCTCCCGGGACCGGAAACGCCACCGCCCCGGAAAGGAAAGTCGGACCTGCCGACTTCCCACTCCGGGGCGGTACGCGTTGCCAGGGCAGCGGTGATTACTCGACCACGCCGGACTTGGCGATCTTGATCGTGGCCGAGGTGCGGCCGCTCTGCGAACCGAGCGACTCGATCTTCTTCACCAGGTCCATGCCCTCGACGACCTCGCCGAAGACGACGTGCTTGCCGTCCAGCCAGTCGGTGACGATGGTGGTGATGAAGAACTGCGAGCCGTTGGTGTTGCGGCCGGCGTTGGCCATCGACAGCAGACCCGGGCGGTCGTGCTTGAGCTTGAAGTTCTCGTCCGCGAACTTCTCGCCGTAGATGCTCTTGCCGCCGGTGCCGTTGTGGTTGGTGAAGTCACCGCCCTGCAGCATGAAGGCCGGGATGACGCGGTGGAAGCCGGAGCCCTCGTAGCCGAAGCCGTTCTGGCCGGTGGCCAGCTCGCGGAAGTTCTGGGCCGTCTTCGGGACGACCTCGTCGAACAGCTTGAAGACGATGCGGCCCGCCGGCTCGTCGTTGATGGTGATGTCGAAGAAAACGTTGGAACTCATGCAGGGATCATGGCATGAGCGGTCGGCTCCCGCGCGGTACCCCCGGGCGGGCGCGGGCGCGCCCCGCCGTGTTATCCGGCGTGCCGTCCCGCGAGCTGTCCCGCCGGCGCGGGGTAGTCGGTGTACCTCTCGGCCCCGCCGCCGTACATCAGCCCGTCGCGGAGCGGGCCGAGTGCGGAGGGCTGGAAGAGACCCGCGGTTTCCGTGTTCGTCCTCATGCCGGAACGGTGGAAGCTAACATCGATGTCAGGTTCAAGAGGCCTTCACTCGGCTCGGCCAGGCACGGATGACGGGACGGACGGCATGCGGATCGGCGAACTGGCCCGGCGGACGGGCGTGAGCGAGCGTTCGCTGCGCTACTACGAGCAGCAGGGCCTGCTGGCGGCCCGCCGCACCGCCGGCGGCCACCGGGAGTACCCGGAGGCCGCCGTCGACCGGGTGGTGCACATCCAGGAGCTGTACGCGGCCGGGCTGCACAGCCGCACCATCTACAAGATCCTCCCCTGCATGCAGGACGCCGACGGCAGCCCGAGCGAGATCGCCACCCCGCTGCTGGTCGAGGAGCTCACCGCGGAGCGCGAGCGGATCGACCGGATGATCACCGACCTGCTGCGTTCGCGCGAGGTACTGGACGAGGTGATCGTCACCGCCTCCGGGCAGCCGGCGTCCGAGGTCGCCTGACCACCCGGTCAACTACCGGCCTCCGGCTTGCGGGCCAGCAGGTAGGCCTGCTGGACCTTCTCCTCGCCGTCCGGCTCGCGGACCGTACGGCAGGTGACCGGCAGGCCCGCCTCCCGGGCCAACTCCTCGACGTGCTCGGGCCGCAGGCGACGGAAGTCCAACGACACCGGGTGGCCGAAGGGCTGCTCCAGCCGCAGGGGCTCGTCGCCGACCTGGAAGGCGACCAGCAGCCGGCCCCCGGGGGCGAGCACCCGGGCGAACTCGGCGAACACCTCCGGGAGGCGCTCCGCCGGGGTGTGGATGATCGAGTACCAGGCCACCGCGCCGGTCAACTCGCCGTCCCCGAAGGGGAGGTCGAACAGCGAGCCGACGGCGAACGGCACCTCCGGGTAGGCCGCCCGCGCCAGCTCGACCATCCGCGGCGAGAGGTCGATCCCGCACACGTCCAGGCCGAGCCCGTGCAGGTGCTGCGTCACCCGGCCCGGACCGCAGCCGAGTTCGGCCGTCCTGGCGTCCGGGCCCTCGGCGCGGACCAGGTCGGCGAAGAGCGCCAGCACGGCCCGGTCCGTCGGCATGGAGTCCATCGCGTCCCGGAAGCGGTCGGTGTACTCGATGGCGATGGCGTCGTAGAACGCCCTGGTCGTGGCGAGGAAGTCCGGCTCGGCCATGGTCCGGCACCCTACCCGCGGGCCTCGGCCCGTAGCATCACGTTCGCCAACCAACGGGAGGGGAACGGACGATGAGCACGATCGGGGTCTACCTGGCGCATCCGCGGCCGGGCAGCTTCAACCACGCACTGTACGAGGCCGTGGTCGACGAACTGCGGGAGCGCGGCTGCGAGGTACGGGCCCACGACCTCTACGCGGAGGGCTTCGCACCGCTGCTGACCGCCGGGGAGACCGGCACGGTGGACGCGGCGGACCACGCCGACGATGCCCACCTCGCCCTGCACCGCGCCGAAGTGGCCACCCTGGACGCGCTCGTGCTGATCCACCCCAACTGGTGGGGCATGCCGCCCGCCGTCCTGGTCGGCTGGACACAGCGGGTCCTGGTCCCCGGCGTCGCGTACAAGCTCGGCACGGCCGACGGCGAACCGGCCGGGCTGCTGCGGGCCGGACGGGCCCTGGTACTGAACACCTCGGACACGCCCGAGGAACGCGAGCGCAGCGAGTTCGGCGACCCCCTGGAGCGGATCTGGGCGGCCTGCGTGCTGCCGTACGTCGGCGTCACCGACGTACGGCGGACGGTGTTCCGCACGGTCACCGACTCGCCCGCCGCTGTCCGCGCCGAGTGGCTGCGGCAGGCGCGGGAGCAGGCGGCGGCGCTGCTCGACCGAGGGGGGCCGGGGGCCTGAGGGGGGAGGCTAGAGGTCCAGCTCCGCCACCGTCTGGTCGCCGCTCAGCTCGCCGGTCGGGCGGAAGCCGAGACGGTCGTAGAACTCCGCCGGGCCGTCCGGGCCGGGCACGTACGTGACGGTGGCGCGGGTGCCGCCGCGGCGGCGGATCTCGGCGCAGACCTGCTCCACCGCGAAACGGCCGTAGCCGCCGCGCTGCGCGTCGGCGTCGATCAGCAGGCGCCACAGACCGGAGCGGGCACGGTCGTCGGGCCGCTCCGGGTGGAAACGGAGGTCGAAGAAGGCCATCACGAAGCCGACCGGCACCTCGCCGTCCATGATCAGCCGGGGCCAGGCGGTCTCCCCGTACGCGTACGCCTCGGCCAGCGACTTCACCACCGGCGCGACCAGCCCCTCCTGGTCGGGGCGCACCCGCAGGGCGAGGGCAGCGTCGATGTTCCCGGGGGTGACGGCGGCCAGGCTGAGCTTGGCGGACGCGGAGGGCGTGGCGGGCGCGGAGGGCGTGGCGGAGGCGGAGGGCGTGGCGGACATGGCGGGCAGCCTAGGGAGCGGGGCTGCCCGCCGTCGCGCGGTTTTCCTCAGGAGCGGGGAGGCCCCGCCGTCACTCGCCGGCCAGGAAGTCGGTGCCGCGGCCGACCGCCGCCCAGACCTCGACTTCCTGCCGCGCGCCGTCCAGGTTGCCGAGGACGGCGTCCACGGCGTCGCTGCCGAGCGCGAGCCGCAGCGGGGTCCGCTCGGCGGCCAGGGCGGCCAGGATCGCGGCGGCGGCCTTCGCCGGGTCGCCGGGCTGCTTGCCGTCGGAGTCCGGCAGGCCGGTGCGGACCGGGCCGACCACCGGCTCGTACGCGGCGATCGGGGCGGTGTGGGCGAGCGCGCCGCCGCCCGCGAAGCCGGTCCGGAACGCGCCCGGTTCGACGACCAGCACCTTGATCCCGAACCCGGCGACCTCCTGCGCCAGCGCCTCGGACAGGCCCTCCAGCGCGAACTTGGTGGCCGAGTAGGCGCCCACGCCGGGGAACGAGAAGCGGCCGCCCATGCTGCTCATCTGCACCACCGCGCCGGAGCCCTGGGCGCGCATGTGCGGCAGCACGGCCCGGGTGAGCGCGGCCGGGCCGAAGAAGTGCAGGTCCATCAGGTCCCGCAGGTCGCGGTCGGTGTACTCCTCGACGGCGCCGATCAGGCCGCGCCCGGCGTTGTTCACCAGGACGTCGATCCGGCCGTGCCGCTGCACGGCCTCCGCGACGACGGCGGGGATCCGCTCCTGGTCGGTGACGTCCAGCCGGACCGGGATCACCCGGTCCGGATGCGCGGCGGCCAGCTCCGCCAGCGTCTCGGGGCGCCGGGCCGCCGCGACGACGGTGTCGCCGGCCGCCAGGGCGGCCTCGGCGATCGCCTGGCCGAAGCCGGAGTTGGCGCCGGTGATCAGCCAGACCTTGCCGGCCGGGTGCTGCTCGGGGGTGTTGCCCATGTTCCGTGATCTCCCGCGATTGTCGTTCGCTGCCTGCCAGTTGACGATCATTTATGACACCGGGTGCGGGGATCCGTCCAGGATGGTTCGATGCCGGACGACATGACGGGGGGCGACAGGACGTCGGACAGCAGACGGCCCCCGACCGCGGACGGGCGGTCGGGGGCCGTGGGCACCGGGGTCGCTCGTTGCGACCCGGCCGGATTACGGGAGGTTGCGGGCCATGACGATGCGCTGGACCTGGTTGGTGCCCTCGTAGATCTGCGTGATCTTCGCGTCCCGCATCATCCGCTC
>NZ_JBVIRL010000043.1:0-35962 GCF_055576085.1 Kitasatospora sp. NPDC033851
GCCACTGTCACCAGCCCCACCCAGGCCCAGGTCGCGACCTGGGACCACATCTGGGACTACAACCTCCCCGGCATCCCCGACGTCGCGAAGGATGTCACCCCCTTCGTCAACAGCGGTGGCACCACAACCTTCCAGGTCCCCGGCAGCGTCATCCAGGACGGCCACGCCTACGGCTACGGCATGATGGCCACCGACAATCTGGACGGCGTGCCCTGGTCCCCCTCCACCCCGGCCTGCTACTTCAAGGTCGACCTCACCCCGCCGACCGTCACCCTCCCCACCACGGTCAGCGACACCACCAAGCAGTTCCCGCCCAGCGGCAACGGCCAGACCCCCCAGATCTACGCCGGCCAGAGCGGCGGCGTCCCCTTCAACGCCGCTGACACCGCCCCCAGCGGCGGCTACGCCTCCGGAGCGGTCTGCCTGCGCTGGAGCTTCGACCCGCAACTCGTCGACGCCACCTGGCAGTGCGGCAGCTCCATGCCCACCGGCCAGATCCCGGTGACCCCCGGGCGCTGGGGCACCAACGTCCTCTACGTCCAGGCCGAGGACAACGCCGGCAACCTCTCCCCCGTCGCGCAGTACGCCTTCTACGTCCCGTGGAACCCGAACAGCCCGGCTCCGACCTTCGGGGACGTCACCGGCGACGCCCTGCCCGACATCGTCACCGCCGACCCCAACGGCGACCTGCGGGCCTACAGCATCCCCGCCACCGCGCCCAAGGCCCCGCTTGCCGCGCCGAAGTCCAAGTCCCCCGGCGGCGACTCCTGGGCCAACTACCACGTCACTCACCGCGGCAGCCTGCGCGGCGGCATGAACGTCGACGACCTCATCGTCCACAAGGACGGCGACCAGAAACTCTACTTCTACAAGAACCCGGGCAACACCGGCGTCACCGGCGTCTTCGACGGCTACCTCGGTCTGGCGAAGCCCGCCTGCGACCCGAAGCTGACCGACTGTGCGGGCTACAACGCCGCCGACTGGTCCACCACGTTGCAGATCGCCGCCAGCGGCGACCCCAGCACCACGAACCTCGACGCGAACAAGAAGTTCCTCAACCGGACGGGCCTGTTCACCGTCGAGAGCGGTCCGGACGGCACCGGTGCCCTCTGGTTCTACCCCAGCATCGGCGATGCCAAGTTCGGTTCGCCTACCAAGCTCGCCGCCACCGGCTGGAAGGGCTGGGACCTTCTCTCCCCCGGCGACTGGGCGAGCCAGGGGCACCCCGGTCTGTGGGCCCGCAACCAGAGCACCGGTGACCTGCGCGGATACACCTTTACCACCGGCACAGTCATCATCTCCAACCCCTTCGGCGGCAACGCCAGCTACCCCACCCTCACCGGAATCGCCACCGACACCAAGCTCGCCGGAATCGACCCCGCCAACTGGCCCGTCATCGGATCCGACGGCGACCTCACCGGCATCGGCGCCCCCACACTCTGGGGCATCACGCCCAACGGCATCCTCCAGACCTGGACCGGCCACTCCACCGCCACCGACCCGTACTACGCCTGGACCGCCGGCCCGACCGGCGTCCTGAGCATCTACGCCCCCGAAAACAGCCCCATCGCCCTGACCGCCCAGACCGGCAAGTGCGTGGATGTCTACGGCGGCAGCTCCGCCCCCGGCACCGCCGTCGAACTGTGGGACTGCAACGCCACCGCCGCCCAGCAGTGGACCTTCAAGCCCGACGGAACGCTCCGGGCGCTCGGCGGATGCCTGGACGCCGCAAGCGGCGGAACCGCCAACGGGACACCCCTGGAACTCTGGACCTGCGGCAACACATGGCCAAACCAGATCTTCGTCCCCCGGCCCGACGGCACCATCTACAACCCCGCATCCGGCCGGTGCATCGACGTCCCCGGCGCCGACACAACCAACGGCAGCCGACTGCAACTGTTCGAGTGCAACAGCACCCCCGCCCAGAAGTGGTCCCCCCTGGTACGAAGCTAGATCGTCACCATGTGACCGCCTAACTCAAGGTGCCCCTGGCCTGCTTCGGTCAGGGGCACCCTGCGTTCCAACAGACTCCGGCCGGACGACGCCCGCACCCGCGGTGAGGCCTGCGGCCCGCTCGACCTCCTCCCCGGCCCGGAGCTGTCGGTCGAGGGCGGCGGGGTGTACCGGCCCGCCGCCGAGCTCGCGTAAACCGCCGGCACCGGCGACGACCGACACCGCCTGCGGGCGTTCGTCGAACGGCACCGCCCCGGTGTCGGCGCCGAGGGAACCGCGGCGCAGCTGGCGGCCTGCGCCCGGGTGTGGGAGCAGGCGGGCGAGGACGGGTCGGGCCGGGCGTGGGAGCGGCGCTGGCGAGCGTTCCCGCGGCTTCTGGTGGTCCTGGTCGGCACGGCGGCCGCCGGGGTGCGCGGCGCGGTGGCGGACCTGCGCCTGGCCGCGGAGGAGAATCCGGCCGTCGCCGACATGCTCACCGTCGTCCCGGCTGGCGCCGCCCGGATCGAGGACCTGGTGCAGCGCGGACCGTCGGCTCCGGTCTGGCACCCGCTCGACGGCCGGAGCGGACGGCCCTGCGGGTGGACCGAGCTGTAGGCGACGAGCGGGAGCCGCAGGTCGGCCTGCCGCAGGCCGCACCGGCCGCCCTCCCCCTCGCCCCTCCTCCCCGGCCGGTGGCGCCGCGAAGCGGGACCACCGGGCCACCGCGCAGCGGACACCCAAGACGCCGTCGGCGCGCAGCATCAGGTTGCCGGGATCCCGTCCCCGCTCCTGCTCTGCGCGCCCACTCTCCTCCACCTGCTCTTCTCCTTCGATGCTCCGGTGCCCGGACTTCACCCAGCACCGCCAAGGTGCCAGGGAGAAGTAGTCGGCGCCCGACGACCTAGGGACAAACCGGCTCTGAGCTGCGCAAACGCTGATTTCGGCGGGGTGGGCTGACGCAACCGCGAGTAGCAAGCCCAAGTAGCAACCTCGAGTAGCAAGCCCGAGTAGCAACCCCCAGAAGCAACCTCAGAGGCAACCCGCACCGGGCCGGCTGTGCCTGAGCACCGTAGATGGCCACTTTGCAGGCTAGTTGGCCAGAGTTTTCGGGCTACCTGGCCAACCTGAGCACGCCGCTTGGCCAGCACCGGACGCGGCAGAGCGCCGAAGCAGCCGCGGGGCCAGCGCGTGGATATGTACGTGAGTAGCGAGAACGGGAGTCACCAGCTCGCTGGCGGACGGGCTGTCCTGTGCCACCGAACCTGAGCGGGTGCCCACGAAATGTGAGTGGTGCAGGCCGCTCGCTGAGATTCGTGGCGCAGGATGTCGAGAGGGTGCCACTGGCTCCGTCCCGGTGCACCAGCGGCCACCATCGGCCGCACACGGAAGAAGGAGAAACCAGCGTGGCGATTCAGCGGATGGACAACGTCGGCATCGTCGTCGAGGACATGGATGCCGCCATCGCGTTCTTCGTGGAACTCTGAGCTTTGCCCCGTGACGTGGACACCCTGACACTTGGATCTTGTCGATCCAGGAAGGGAAGTCCAGGTGGGACGTCCGTCGAAGTACTCGGACGAGTTCCGGCGTGATGCCGTCGCGCTGTACCGGGCCGCGGAGGGCCGGCACACGTTCGCGGCCGTCGCGAAGGAGATCGGGGTCAATCACGAGACCCTGCGGAACTGGGTGCGCGCCGCCGACGCCGGGCCGGCGTCGACCGGGCAGGTGCTGAACACCGAGGAGCGGGCCGAACTCGTCCGCCTGCGCAACGCCGAGCGCGAGTGGCAGGCCGAGAAGGAGATCCTGCGCCGGGCAGCGGCCTATTTCGCACGGGAGATGAAGTGAGGGCCCGCCGCTGGGACTTCATCTCCACCCACGCCGCCGAGTTCGGCGTCCAGCGGTTGTGCGAGGTCCTGGGCGTCGCCCGGTCCGGGTACTACGCGTGGCGGGCCGGTGCTCCGGCCGGCGCCGAACGGGCGTCGGCCGAGGCCGTGCTCGTTCACGAGATCCGCGAGGTCCACCAGGAGGCACGGGGCGCGTACGGGGTGCCGAGGGTGCACGCCGAACTGCGGTCCCGGGGCCGGGTGGTCAACCGCAAGCGGATAGCGCGCTTGATGCGCGAGCACGGCATCGTGGGCCGTCACCTGCGCAAACGCTGCCGAACCACCGTCCAGGACAGGAGCGTGCCACCCGCGCCGGACCTGATCGGCCGGGATTTCACGGCGGCGGAGCCCGATGTCCGGTGGGTCGGCGACATCACCTACCTGCCGGTCGCAGGCTCGTGGATGTACCTGGCCACCGTCATCGACCTGCACTCGCGCCGGCTCGTGGGCTGGTCGATGGCCGACCACATGCGCACCAAGCTCGTCGCCGACGCGCTGGAGGCCGCCGTCGCAGCACGCGGCGGCCGGGTCGACGGCGTGATCTTCCACTCGGACAGGGGCTCGCCCAATACGGCTCGGCCGAGTTCGCCGGAGTTTGCCGGCGCCATGGTGTCCGACGGAGCATGGGGAAGGTCGGTTCCAGCTACGACAACGCCGCCGCGGAGAGTTTCTTCGCCTCGCTGAAGCGGGAGTTGATGCACGGAGCGCGCTGGGCCGGCCAGGCTCAGGCCAGGCTGGACGTGTTCCGGTGGATCTCCTTCTACAACCTCCGCCGGCGCCACTCCACGCTCGGCTACCTCAGCCCGATCCAGTTCGAACAGCAGACAGCGGCGTCCCGTAGGATCACGCTCGCCGCATGAAACTCCGGTGTCCATGTCCCGGGGGAAGGCTCAATCACGCACGTCAGGCCGGACGCCTGCATGTCTGGTTCCTGACGGAGCGGGGCGCGCGGATCGCCGCCCGCTTCCCGGAGCTGCGCGGCGTTGCCTCCCCGCCACTGCCGGAGGACAAGACGGAGGCGAGGCTGCGGGTCGGGCACATCCTGGCCGTCACCCGCACCCAGGCCGCCTTTGTGGCCTGCGCCCGCAAGGCGGGGGACGAGTGCGCGCCGCTGGACTTCCTGCCGGAGGTCTACCACCGCTACGGCGAAGGCCGCGATGGCGCCGTCATCCCCGACGGCCTGCTGCACTACACCACGGGCGGGGCCCGCCGGTCGCTCAACCGGGCGTTCGTCGAGGTCGACCGCGGCACCATGGGCAGCGAGAAGCTGGCCTCGAAGCTGATCGGCTACGCCCGCTTCCACGAGCACCACCCCGTCCCGGTGCATCTGCGGCGCACGGCGGGCGCGCAGAGCGTGGGGCCTGCCTGGCAGCAGCACTACACGCGGTTCCCCCGGCTGCTGTTCGTCCTGGCCGACACCGGCGAGCAAGCCGCCCAGCACCGGATCCGCGACCTCCAGGCCCTCGCCGGCCTGCACCCGGTGGTGGAGCAGATGCTGACGACCGTTCGGGCCGGGGCGGCCCGGCTGGACGACCTGGAACGGCACGGGCCCGGCGGGGCGGTGTGGCACACCCTCGCCGCCCCCAGCGGGCCCGGTGCGGGGCCTGGGAGCTGTAGGGCGCAGCGGGCGGTCCGGGCCGGGGCGGCATCAAGGTGTCCGCCCCGGCCATCAAGGTGTCCGGCCGCTTCATCAAGGTATTTCGGGTGGCTTCGTCCACGAGTTTGGGCAGCACTTCGACACCGATTCGGGAGGCACAAGGCTTCCGAGACCGCGGCGGAATGTTCACGAGTTTCGACAGCACCGCCCGCCTGCCGGGCCCGGCCTGGTGACGTCCTGGGCGACGGAGGTCGGGTTCGCGGTCCGGTCTTGCGCGCATGCCGGGTGGGCGGGGGACCGCCGGGGTGATTCGGTGGTGTGTCGGATCGGTTGCCGGCCGGGGGCTGGGCTGTCTGATCCAGGGTGGCGGAAGACAATCCCCTGCCGGGAGATTCCCCTTTCCGCTTTCTGGGAGTAGATCGTGACTTTCTCACTGTCGGTTGCCGGTGGTCAGCCAGGCTCAGGCGTGAGGGGGTACCGTGCCGGTTGGGCGGGCCGCCGTGGACGTGCGCTGGCCGTTGCGGCCGGCATGCTCTGTGCCGCCGGTATCGCCCCGGTGGCGCTGTCCGGGACCGCTCATGCCCAGGGCACCTGCACGACCTCCGGTAACACCACCACCTGTACGTTCGCTTTCACCGCCGCCGAGCAGACCTTCACCGTGCCCGGCGGGGTGTCCTCGGTGCAGGTGTCCGCCATCGGCGCGGCCGGTGCCCCCAACGACACCGGTGACGGCGGTACCCCGGGTGGGATGGGCGCCCAGGTCAGCGGCACACTGTCGGGATTGAGCGTGGGCCAGACGTTGTATGTCGAGGTCGGCGGCACTCCCACCAACGGCGGCGGCTGCATCGGATCGACGCGGTGTACCGGTGGGTTCAACGGGGGCGGCTCCAGCCACCAGACCGGTGGTGGCGGTGGCGGTGCCTCCGATGTGCGCACCCGGCCCCGCAGCACTCCCCTCACCACCACCGACTCGCGGCTCATCGTGGCGGCCGGCGGCGGCGGAGGCGGCTCGTTCGCCTTTTGCGACCCGGGGGGGCACCCCGGGTGGCAATGCCGGGGAAGCCGGAGGCAACGGCACGTGCGGGACCGCGAGCACCGGCGGTGGGCCGGGCACCCAGACCATGGGCGGTACCGGCGGAACCCCCGGCGGCAACCCGGGCCACCTGGGCACCGGTGGCAGCGGCACCGACAGCGTTATCGCCAGTGTCGGCGGCGGAGGCGGTGGCGGTCTCTACGGCGGCGGCAACGGAGGCACCCGTAACGGAACGGCCGCCGCCGGCGGTGGCGGTGGCGGCTCCTCCCTGGTTCCACCGGGCGGCACCGGCCCCGCGGTGACCAGCGCTGGTGCGAGTATCACCATCAGCTACACCCGGGCCACGGTGACGACCATGCTCACGAGCTCGCCGAACCCGTCGCTTTTCGGGCACCCGGTCACGCTCACCGACACCGTCTGCCCTGCCAGCGGTTCCACCGCGACCCCGACCGGCACCGTCACCTTCACCGACGGCGGCGCCACCCTGGGCACCGCCCCGCTGTCCCCCGGCGGAGGCGACCACTGCGCCCAAGCCCGGCTGACCTGGTCGAACCTGCTGCCCGGCGGCCACACCCTGACCGCCCAGTACAGCGGCGACGCCACCTACGCGGCCCCCGCCGCGGAAAGCGCCACCCAGACGGTCAACTGCACCCGGACCGTCACCGGCTCCGTGGCCAGCGTCGCCGCCACCGGCGAGAGCACCTGCATCCTCAACGCCACCGTCCGCGGCAGCGTCACGGCCGGCGCGGGCACCGCCCTGTTCATCGGCAACTCCACCATCCAGGGCAGCGTCGCCTCCCGTGGCTCCACCCTGGTCGGGGTGTGCGGCACCACCGTCACCGGCTCCCTCGCCGTCGACGGAGCCAGCAGGTTCGTCGTCATCGGCGACCCCGGCGACGACCACTGCGCCGCCAACCAGATCCAGTCGTCGGTCCAGCTGACGAACAACAACGGCGGCCTGGAGGCCATCGGCAACCACATCGGCGCAACCCTGCTGGTCACCGGCAACACCGGCACCGGCCCCTTCCCCGAAGACAACCGCCCCGAGATCGAAGGCAACACCATCGGCGGCTCCCTGGCCTGCTCGGGCAACACCCCGCCCCCCACCAACGACGGCCACCCCAACACCGTCACCGGCGCCCGCACGGGCCAGTGCAGCACCCTGTAACCCACACGGCCGGGCATTTCGCCCCTGGGTAAGCCCGTAGTGCCCGCGCCCGCTGCCGCACTCCACGCAGCCGGCGCGGGCTCCTCGCGTCGCTCGGCGCCGCTCCAGCTGCTTCGCAGACGGCGAGGGCCGGAGTTATAGAAGAAGGACCACGAGCCGCACGCCGCCGACTGAAGCGCAGGTGACTCCCATTCTCGCGAACAGCACCTATTCGAGCAGACGCGCGACTCCCAATCTCATGTCGAAACGACGGCACAACCCGCGTACATAGCCATTCGGGCCGCCATCAAGGGATCCGGTCGCTCCATCAAGGAATCCACCAAGGTTGGTGGCCGTGCGCGGCACCAACGTTGGTGGAGGCCGTTACGTGATCGTTGCGGCGGAGGGGGCTGTTCACCAAGGGATCCACCAAGGTTCGCGGGGTTCCCTTCCGCGACCGCGCGGAGCACCCGGCTCCGCGCCCAGCCGAAGGGCACCCCTGCGATGACGAAGAACGACGGCGCCAGGACGAAGGCCAGGGCGCGGACGGGCGCGGAGCCGGACAGCGAGGCGCGGGAGGTGGAGATCACCTGGGCCGTGCTCGCCGCCCTGTTCCAGTTCCGCATCGCCACCGCCGAGCAGCTGCGCTCGGCTGACCGCCCCGGACGCGGGCATCGAGAAGATGCGCTCCCGCCTGCGGCGGCTGCGCGAGGAGGGCCTGGCCGAGGAACTGGTGCTGCCCCAGTCCGGGCGGGCCAGGGGCTGGTACCTGACCGAACACGGCGCCCGGATCGCCGGCGCCTTCCCCGAACTGGCGGACATCCCCGCCCCCAGGACGCCCGGCGACAAGAGCGCCTTCAAGTACACGCTGTGGCACCAACTCGCCGTCGTACGAACCCACCTCACCTTCCTCGCCGACGCCCGCCGCCGGGGCGACTCCTACGGGCCGTTCGACTTCATCCCGGAGATCACCCACCGCTTCGCCGAGGGCCGCGAGGGCACCGTGCGCCCGGACGGCCTGCTCTACTACAGCCGCACGAGCACGGACGACGCCCGGGTCACCAACCTGGCGTTCGTCGAGGTCGACCGCGGCACCATGGGCGGCCCCCGGCTGGCCGCCAAACTGAACGCCTACGCCCGCTACTGGGCCACCGCGCCCCTGCCGACCGGAGTGCGGGGCACCACCGAGGCCCAGGGCGGCGGCGTGCCGCTGTGGGAACGCCGCTACGTGCACTTCCCCAGGCTGCTGTTCGTCCTCACCGGCACCGGCCAGGCCGGCTTCGCCCACCGCGCCGACGACCTGGAACTCATCGCCCGCACCCGCTATGTCGCCAAGATGCTGCGCACCGTCCCGGCCATGGTCGCCAAGCTGGAGGACCTCGAGGACGAAGGCCCGGGCGCCGACGTGTGGTGGTCGATCGCCGACCTCGAAGCCGGGCCGGGCCCCTGGTGGAACTGACCGACACCAAGTCCTGACCGGCACCCGCCACCGACACCTTGATGCCCGTCCCGGCGCCCGGGACGGGCATCAAGGTATCCGGACCGCTCTCACCAACAATCTGACCTGCTGCGTTATCTTGCCGTGACCGAGCCGTCAAGGTACCGGCGCGTTGTCCGGGGCGGGCATCAAGACACCTCACGGCGCCAAGCCGTCAAGTTGATGTCCGGGTAGCTCGTGGGGCGGTCGAACAGAGCGGATCTTCGTGCGCCAGAATCACGGCATGGCGATGGCACGGCACTGGTACTCCTCGGCTCCCGTTGTGGACGGTCTTCCGTTGCTGGACAAGCCCGGGTTCTGGGCCGCGCACCTGGTCGACCTGTGCGAGGACATGTTGCCGGAGGCCTTTGGTGTGGACGCCGCTGATGCCGGCGCCATGCTGGAGCGCCTGCACGACAAGTCGGCCTGGCCGATGTTCACAGTCCCGCTGGAGGGCGGGTTCTCGATCGTCGTGCACTACAACAGCGGCGAGGAGTACACGAGCACGGACTACTTCCTGGTCCACCCGAACGGCCCCGATGCGGTCCTGGCCAGCACGGACCAGGACCGTACGGGTCCGGGCCTGTGCTGGCCGGAGCTCGCCGCGATCCTCCACGCCCCGGACGGGGCGGTCGGTGTGACCGATCCGCATGCCCGACTGCTGCTTCTCCTGCCGGTGCTGGGCGACTCCGCAGTCCCTGCCGAGGCCGTGGACGCCGTCACCGAGTCGCTGATCGCCCAAGACGCCCCCGAGGGGTGCGAGGCACTGGCCCAGCGTCTGCTCGGCGGCCACCCGATGTGGGGTGCCCAGTCGTGGTCCTTCGACGCGGACGAGCGGAGCTGGATCTGCGACGGCGAGCACAGCCCGCGGCAGACCCCACTCGGCGACTACCTGCCCGAGCGCCAACGCACCAAGCTGGAGGCCTGTCTCGGCGTGGAACCGAGCATCTGAGCGTCAGGCGGCGACAGCGATCAGAGGGGCCGGGAAGGCCGCCTGTTCGTCGAACAGGCAGCGGGCCTTGAGGCAGTGGTAAAGCTGACCGAGCATGCGGTTGAACAGGTTGCGCTGGGCGGCGGCGTGCCAGTCTCCGGCGTCGTCGCGGCGGCGCCGGTAGTGGGCCTTGGCGCCGGGTGAGGCCGTCAGGGCGGCGAAGGCCCACAGGTAGCCGGCGTGGTTGAGCCGGTCGTTCTTCACCCACCGGCGCGTGATGCTGGACTTCTTGCCGGAGGCACGGGTGACGGGTGAGGCCCCGGCGTAGGCCTTGAGGCCGCGGGCGTCGGCGAAGCGTGTGCGGTCGTCGCCGATCTCGGCCAGCACCCGGGCACCGAGCTGAACGCCGAGGCCGGGGAAGCTGAGGATGATCTCAGCGTCCGGGTGCTGAGGGAAAGCCTTCTCCACCGCCTGGGCGAGGTCGTCCGCAGCGGTGCAGGCGGCCGTGAGCTGGCCGAGCAAGGCGAGCATCTGCTTGCCGAGCGCGTCCTCGACCAGCTCGGGTTGGCGGGCCCAGCCGACGCGGAACGCCTCGCGCAGCCGCTCGGCCTCCGGCTCGATGCCGCGCTTGCGGCGGGCTCGTTTGAGGGCCGCGGTGATCTGGGCGCGGGTCAGGCGCGCGGCCTTGGTTGGGGTGGGGGCGAGCTTGAGCAGCTCGCGGGCCTCGGGGCGGCACAGACCGTTGTCCCACTTGGCGAAGGCCTCCAGGGCTGCGGGGTAGTACTCGCGCAGCAGGGAGCGGAGTTGGTTGGCGATCTGCTGCCGGTTCCAGACCGCGTCCTGCTGGGCGCGGGCGAGGACGGTGATGGCGCGCGCCAGGTCGCTGTCGTCGGGCAAGGGCCGGTGGGCGTGCATGTCAGTGCGCAAGATGTTCGCCAGGACCAGGGCGTCGCCGGGGTCGGACTTCTTGCGGGAGACGGCGTGCCGGTCGCGGTAGCGGGCGGCGGCCATCGGGTTGATCGCAAAGACCTGTCGCTGCCCGGTCCGCAGCACCGCGACGAGCAGGCCGCGGGAGGTCTCGATCGCGACCGGGATCGGGGCTTCCTCGCTGTCCCCGTACTCAGTGAGCAGGTCAAGCAGCAGCTTGTAGCCGGCCGCGTCGTCGGTGATGTGGCGCTTGGCCAGCAGCTGGCCGGTGTCGTCGACCAGGGCGACGTCATGCGTCTTCTCCGCCCAGTCGATCCCGCAGTAGATCACGTGTTTCCTCCCCTTGGCGCAGGTGTTTGCGCTGGTCACGAGCACATGCGGGCCACGCAGCGACCTAATTCCAGGACTCGGCACTCGGGCCGGTCCGCCACCTCACTAGCCGTTCGTGGCACCAGCTCACCCCACGGGCCCCGGTCTCCTCGGGAGCTCTGCGGCTCGGGAGAAACGAGAGGTCACCGCGAGGCGGGCTCGCACCACCAACACCAACGAGTGATCAACCGGACGGTGTTGACCGTGGTGATGGCCGCGAAGGCGCCGGACGCCACCGCTCTTGATGGAGGCATCAATGCGCCCGGTATCCGCAAGGCATCCGTCCGGCGCCCACACGGCCACCACCGAGTGCCAGGGCCGCCCGCCGGTCTACCCAGAGACGTCAGCGGCCTGGATGCGAGAAGGCGTCACGGCCCTGGCACTCGAACAACCCGTAGCAACCCCCCTGGCTCCCACTGGCTGTTAACAACGAATTAGGTATCGGCGGGGCGCGGCCGGGTGCGGATCCGGTCGCACGTACGATTCCGTGCCGTGGGCAAAGAGCGGAAGACCTTCGAGTACACCGACGGGCTGAAGGCGGCGCAGCGGGCGCTGGTGGCTGTGCAGGCCGAGCGCCGTGCCTTCCTGGCCGCGCTGCCGTTGTGGGGCGGCGATCTGGAGGCGGCCCGGCGGGGGCTTAGCGAGGAGCAGCCGGCCGAGTCCGCCCGGCTGGAGGAAGCCGAGCGGCGGGCCTCCCATGTGGTGTGGGCTGACGAGTACTGGGCCAAGCTGTCCGGCGAGGACCGGGTCATCGCCTGCAGCCGGCTCATGCACATCGACGACGTGCCGGACGCCTCGGCCGCGTAGCGCGGACGCGCGCGGCCCGACGGCCACGTCCGGGTACCCAGGCCTCTCACCGGGTCCGGGCGGGCCACGAACGCGGAGACTCACCAGCCTCCCGGGCGTTTCCCACCAGTGGTCGGGGTGTCAGAACGCGGTGCGGATCTGGCTCCTGGGGTCACCGTCGGCGAGATGGTCGGTGTAGAGGCCGGCGCGGGCCAGCCGCCTCCAGGGCCGGGCGTAGCGCATCGCGGTGTCGATGTCCGGGACGGTCGAGTGGAGGTCGAGGTCGGTGAGTGCGAGGGCGGGCTGGTTGTGGGCCGGGGCGCGGTTGAGCCAGCGCCCGCCGGGGGCGACGATGCCGGAGGGTGCGGTGGCGGCGAACTGGGCGGGGACGGCGTAGCCGAGCCAGTAGTTGTAGAGGGTGCCGTAGGCCTGGGCGACGGTGGCGCGGGCGGGGTCGTCGACCATGACGGACAGCAGGACGCAGTCGACGTCCAGGCGTTCGTACTCGGCGAACAGGGCGGGGAAGTTCGCTTCGATGCAGATGGCCAGGCCGAAGCGGACGCCGTCCACGTCGAAGACCGTCGGCTCGGGCCGGCCGGGGGTGTAGAGGTAGGACAGCTCGGTGTTCGACAGGAACCGCTTGTCGTACCGGGCTACCAGGTCCCCGCGGTCGGAGACGACGTAGAGGCTGTTGTGCGGACGCCGGGGCGGTGTGAGCGGATGGAGCGAGCCGAAGACCGTCCACAGGCCCAGCTCGCCCGCCAAGGCCGCGATCCGCTCCGCCTCCTCGCGCAGGACGTCCCACGCGGCGCCGGTCCAGTCCGCCGGCGCCCCGGTCCCGTCGGGGCCGGTCGCCACCACCCGCTTGTCCGGGTAGACGAGAGCGCCCTCCGGAAACTGCACCAGCCGCGCCCCCGCCCCGGCGGCTTCCCGCATCAGGGCCCGGACCCCCTCACCCGCCGCCCGGATCGCCGTCCGGTCCCCCGGATCCTCCGGCACCGTGCTCTGCGCCACCGCCAACCGCAACGTCCCGACCATCCGGCGACCGTACCGGTGCGCCCGATGCCTCACCCGGCCCGGACCGGGAGCGTCACCCGCACGTGTCCCTGACCGCAGCAGGTTGAACCGCGCCCGGTGAGCGGGGCGGGGGCGGGCGAACTCACCAGCGCGCGAGGCGAAACTCACCACCCGCCTGTGAAACTCCTGACCCGTGACAGCGAAGTTGGGACGATTGTCACCGAAGTTGGGACAACGTCATTTTGCGACAGCGAAGTTGGGAAAGACCCCGGTCAACGCCCTCGTAGTGCTACAGCACGGCAATGCATGAGCTCAGATCGGCGGCCAGGAAGACCAGGCGCGAGTCTTCAGCGATATGCACTCGCCCCAAGGCGACTGGGGTGTCACCTGCACGCTGAAGGTCGGGCATTCCCTGTTCGAAGTCCTTGCAGGTGACGATGCCGTCCTCCGCCATGCACTGGGCCCGCCAAGCCCAGATGTCGAGAAGCCGGCTGGCCGGCACCGTCGATTCGGCCCACACCCGAAACGAAGCCCCAGCGCGCAGGGCCAGGGCAACATGGCCGGCGGCAGCAGTCTCATGCCGTTCGAGGGCAGCAATCAGGTCTTCGCGATCCACGACGTGCAGTATGCCGCTCTGCGGGCACCAGCAGCCCGCCCCTACTTCCCAACTTCGCTGTCACAAACCGGCCAGCTTCCCATGATCGCTGTCACAAACAGCCGTTGTCCCCACTTCGGTGACAACCGTCCCGACTCCGCTGTCACAGGACAACTCCCCACCGCAGGCCAGGGGGTGCAACGCGGAGCGCAACACGCTGTTGCACCCCGGTTCCCCCGGTGGTTCGCGCAGGTCAGGGGTGCAACGCGAAGCCTGCCAGGGCCCGCGCGTTGCACGTGTTGCGGCCCCGTGTTGCACCCGCTACCCAGTCAGGAGCGGCGCCACCAGGAGCGGACGCGCTTCGCCTCGGCGGCCTCGGCCGCGGCGGCCCGCTCGCGCTCGGCCTCCTCCCGGGCGCGCCGGTCACCGAGGGACCTCAGCTCACCCAGCTCGCCGGGAGGTTCTGGTACGAGGCGTGCTTGGTGATCAGCCCGTCGTAGACCACGTGCCCATCGCGCCAGCTGAGGACCACCAGGCGGTCACCCTTGAACAGACGAACCTCCTCCTGGCGGATGGAGTGCACTGCGTCGAAGTCACCGGAGAAGCCGCCCGGAAGCTGGGTGAACGAAGGGTGTCGGGTGATCAGCCCGTCGTAGGTCACGCTCCCATTGTTCGCATTGAGGACCAGCAGACGGTCACCCTTGAACATGCGGATGTCGCTGCCGATGTAGACGACGTCGTCGATGTCCTCGGAGAAGTCCGCCGTCACCTGGGCGTGCGAGGGGTGCCCGGAGATCTTGCCGTCGTAGGTGCGGCTGCCGTTGGCGGCATTGATCACCACGAGCCGCCCGCCCCTGAACAACCGGATGTCCTGGCCGACGACGTACGCCCCGTCGATGCCGTTGGCGAACTTGGGTGACACCTGGGCGAAGGAGCCGTGTTTGGTGGTCTGCCCGTTGTAGGTGATGCCGCCATTGGAGAGATCGATGAAGATCACCTGGTCCCCCCGGAACAACCGAACCTCGCTGCCGATGACTTCCGCCGCACTGATCATGGTGCACTCCTTGTCGCTGGCCGGCTACCGCTGAACGTGCCATCGCTCCGGGGAGAAATGATCTTCCGCCCCCTTTGAGTCAGCAGAGGAAAACGCTACCCCGCCCCGAGGGCAATAGCCGGGAACCCGAACCAGCCTGTCCAATTCCAGCAATGCATGGCCGGGACCGCACCGTTGCGCCCATCAGACAGGGCTGCATTCTTGCAGCTCACAGCGCCAGCACCACTCGGCGGGCTCAGGACGGGGATTCACATCAAAACAGATCCGGCCCTCACTCGTGTTACCAGTGGGAAAATATTAAAGGATCCTCATCAATGCGAACTCATGCTCCGATCACCGCCATGTGCTCGCAATGCATGGACACCACCGCCACACGACCCGAACGCCGAATACTTCGGGCACATCACCGACAATGCGATCGACGGGCTTCCCAGGGCTGATGCGTTCTCAGCTGGCGGGATAGGTCGGCTCGTCGGCTTTGAGACCTGATGGGCGGTTTGCCGGAGTGGAAGCAAGAGACGCGACGCCAGATGATCAAGGCTTCTGAGACCGAAGATCGTCCTGGAGTCGCGTCCGCGTGCCATCCTCCCTGATCACCGTCCTCGCGCGCCACTGCGAGGACGCCAACGACCCCTGCCCGTCCATCGAACCGCACAAGCTGGCCTCGCTGTCCGAGGTGCTGGCCGCCGTGCCCGATCCCCGCCGGGTGCGCGGGCGCCGCTACCGCATCGGCGTGCTGCTGGCCCTGTGCCTGACGGCGGTGCTCGGCGGAGCCCGTTCCCTCGCGCAGATCGCCCGGTACGCAGCCGACACCGACCCGCAGGTCCGCGCCGGACTCGGCCTCACCCGCGCCACGCCCAACGCCTCCACGCTCGGCCGACTGCTGGCCCGCATCGACGGCGACGCCCTGGACGACGCCGTCGGCACCTGGCTCGCCCATCACGCCGCCGATCCCGTCGAGGAGGACGAAGCCCTGATCGGGCTGGCCGTGGACGGCAAGACGGTGCGCGGCTCACGCACCGACAGCGAGACGGCAGTCCACCTGCTGGCCGCCGCCCTCCACGGCAGCCAGACCGTCATCGCCCAGCGCCAGGTGGCGGCCAAGAGCAACGAAATCCTGGCCATGGCCCCGCTGCTGGCCCGCTTCGACCTGCGCGGCGTGGTCGTCACCGCCGACGCGATGCACACCCAGCGCAAGACCGCGAAGAAGATCATCGCGGCTGGCGGGCACTACCTTCTGGTCGCCAAGGGCAACCAGAAGAAGCTGCGCCGGCAACTGCGCCGCCTGCCCTGGCAGCAGATACCGCTGCTGGACCGCACCCGCACCACCGGGCACGGACGCCGAGAGGTCCGACGCCTGAAGGTATGCACCGTCGAAGCCGGACTGCTGTTCCCGCACGCTGTCCAGGCCATCGAGATCAAGCGACGCCGCGTCAACAAAAGAACGGCAGGGTCCAGACGAAGACGGTCTACGCCGTCACCAGCCTCACCCCCGGCCAGGCCGACCCCGCCCGCCTGGCCGGGCTCGTCCAGGGCCACTGGTCCGTGGAGGCCCTGCACCACGTGAGAGACGTGACATTCGCCGAGGACACCTCCAGGGTCCGCACCGGCAGCGCGCCCCGCGCCATGGCCACCCTGCGCAACCTCGCCATCGGCCTGATGCGCCAGGCCGGCTGGACCAACATCGCCGCCGCAGCCGACCACTACCGGTCATGCCCCGAACACGCCACCGCGCTCCTCAAGATCGCCTGCTGACAACACATCAGCCCTGGCGCTGGACCGCTACGCGCCCGGCGCCCGGTACTGGACTCGTTCGGCTTTGCGCAGGGCATCCATGGTTTCATCGACGGTCAGGAGAACTGTCGTCTCGAACGAGCTAAGCGCGCCGCCTGCACTAATCGCCAGCGCAACCGCGGTCATGGACACGTTGTCGGGGGCCTCCCACAGGTTGTAGCCGTCGTGTGTGCCGAAGGCGTACCAGAAGCCGTGGAGCTTCCCGCCGACGGACTCGATGTACGCCTGAGCGGCCTTTGCGCGGTCCTCGGGGTGGACGATCAGCCTGGCCCACGTCTCCGGTGTGTAGCTGAACCTCGATAGATAGAGCGGCATCATCTCCCTT
Organism: Kitasatospora sp. NPDC033851; assembly: GCF_055576085.1. NCBI lineage: Bacteria > Bacillati > Actinomycetota > Actinomycetes > Kitasatosporales > Streptomycetaceae > Kitasatospora > Kitasatospora sp. NPDC033851. The sequence goes on from NZ_JBVIRL010000043.1 coordinate 16,865, forward strand.
TCGTTCCACCAAGGGATACCCCAGCGGGTGGGAAGCGCGCCGGATGCGGCCCGCGTATCCCCCGAACGGCTGGGGACGATGACCGGCACGGCCACAGCCAACGGGTGAGCGACCTACCCGGGCGCTCTGGCCCTGCTTCGTACGCGCTGGTTGATACGTCCGCGTACGGTTCGGGCCGCGTGACCACTACCGGTCACACCCCGCCCACGCGTGCGAGCTACTTCATCTCACAACCTGAGAACGCATCAGCCCTGACGGGCTTCCGCCCGGACGACCAGGTGCTCGCGGGCGTACGCGGTGCGCAGCCCGGCATCGGTGAGGTGGGCTTGGAGGACGAGGTTGTGCACCGTGCGGGCGCTGGGCGAGGAGCCGTCGCGGGTGCGGCAGACGTTACGGCCTGGACGCCGCCGGCCAGGAAGTGGCTCAGCAGTTCGGTGCCCTCCCACCGGTTATCCCGCCATTGTGTTGTGGCACTTGGCACGGGAGCAGAGGGGCGTTCCGTTATCGGCGAAGTCTTCGACGAAGCGGATCGCCCAGCCCAGGAGTATCTGCATGGTCGGCTCGGCGATGCGCTGCGTGCGGTTCTCGTGACGCGTGGGTGTTCGCCCCAGCAGGTCCTGGTTGGCCTCCCCGTCCCAGCGCGGGTCCGGCGGCATCCGCAAACCCGGTGGGGGGATCTCCCGGTAGGCCCAGGTGGGACCGCTCGGGCCTCACCCCTTGCGGCAGGCCGTGCGTTCCATCGGCGAGCGGCCTTGCCCGGACCAGCAGCGTCAGTCGTTGCGGCACCGCCAGGCCATGGGGCAGCCCATCAGTGCCATTCGAGGGAAAAACCATCTGCCGACAACGAGACCTCCTCGATGGCGATTTCGTTGCTGCTGGCATCGAAGTTGGGTGCGCTGATGGCGGTCGGGAAGGCGTTGACGACGTTCCAGGTCATGAACAGAACAGTGCCGGCCTCGTTGGTGAGGCTGATGCTGATGTCGCGTTTGCCGGTGCGAGTGTCGTCAGCGGGGTTGAGCCATGCGGCGAGCTCGGGCTGGTCCTGGAGAGCACCGTTCGTGAACGTGATCACGGGGCCATTGGCGGACTCAGGCAAGAGTGGAACGGCTTCGATGCCTGCCTTAGCGGCGATCTCCGGAGGGATCTCCAGCCCGGACACGGAGGCGAACGCCAGTTCTTCGTCACCGATGGTGACCCTGTAGCTGTAGGCAGGCACGGGGCTTTCGTTCTCGACTGACACGGTGCAGTCCTCTCAACGGTGCAAAAGGGTGGCTGGCCCCGAGCTACGGGTGATCGATGTCGCCCTCAGCCATGGGACACCCGCATCCTGTCCAGAACGATCAACGACCAACCATCAACACCCAAGCTTCAAGACCGACCTCAAGCTCACAGCCCGCCAGCAACAACAGTCACTGGATACGGAACGGCCGTAGCGGCCGAGGGTCCAGGTGCCGGCCGCCAGGTCCTCCAGGCCCTGCTTGCGGATAGTGTCGTCGCCGGTGCGCGTCGAGGTGATCCAGGTCGTCGGTGCCAGGCTCTCGATCACGCGCTGGGGCATCGCGGTCCACACCCGGTCGGCGTGGATGTCGCGGCGCACCGCGGTGGTGCCGGGCTGAAACAGGTTGGTGTTGGTCACGGGGCAGCCTTCCCGTGTTCGGGGCCGGGACTTCCGCTCGAGGTGTGACGGCAGCTCAGGGCTTGGGGAAGCCGTAGCGGCTGGCGGCCCAGGCGTTCGGCGGCTGCGGGGTGTCCAGTCGCTTGCGCAGTTCCTGGACGGCTTGCGCGAGTTCCTCGCGGTCGGTGGCGTTGACCGTGCCGTCGAGGAAGGCCGAGACATCGGCGAAGGTGCCGTCGTCGAGGATGCGGCCCGCGCACAGTTGGACGCGCAGGTACGGGGCGAAGGCGTCGATCCCGATCCACCAGCGGTCCGCGTCACGGACCAGGCGCAGCTGGGAGGGCAGGTGTCCGCGGAGCCCGCGGGTCTGGTCCTGCCAGCCGCACACGTCGTTGATCCAGTCGGCCACCGGCTCCGGCGCATACTGGTTCGGCTGCGCCATCGGTCCGCTCCTCCCCTTCGACGATACGCCGAGCCTATCGGCGCCGGTTGGACGCGCGGGGTGGAACTGCTTGATCACCGGGCTGGCTGGCCCCAGGTTCGGCAGACGGGTTCGTGCCAGGTCGTCTGGACGACCATCCCGCCAGGCGTCAGATGTTCGCTGGACCAGGTCCGGCAGCACCCGTTGCCCGGCCGAACAGGAGCCGGCGGCCTCACAGCGCGGACCGGGACCGCAGGAGCGGGCACGGTGGCGGTCGGGCGGCGGTGGCGCCTGGTCGAAGGTGTCGTCATGCCGCAGCTCTGCCCGCCCCGCGCCGGGGCCGAACCCGCCACCCGTACAGAGCAGCACGAGGCCGTTCTACCCGGCCTCTGGCCTGCCCAGATACCTGATACTCACCGGTGGCCCGGCTGCCACGGCGGGCAAACTCACCGGCCCCGGCAGCGAAACTCACCAGCCCTGGGAGGGGAAGCTCACCGGCTGGCGGTGAAACTCACCGGCCCGAGGCGAAACTCCCCGGTGCAGGTCAGCGCCATGCACCGGGGAACAGCGGGGTCAGGCCCTGCGCCACCAGGAGCGGTGGCGCTTCGCCTCGGCCTCGGCGGCTTCGGCGGCCGCCTGCTCGCGCTCGGCCTCCTGGCGAGCCTTCTGGTCGGCGTCGGCCTGGCGGCAGCTTGGGCACAGCCCGTCGTCGTCCCAGGCGGCCCGCTCGCGCATCTCCCACCGCGCGTCCGAGAACGGCACCTTGCAGCGGGTGCAGGCTGGACGGCGGCGCTCGCGCTCCGCCCTCTGCCGTTCCTGCTCCCGTTCCTGGCGGACCTGGTCGGCGGCAGCCCGCTCCGCGTGCAGCAGCCGGTCGCCGTCCCGGTTGGCCAGCGCAGCAGCGAGGGTGTGCCAGCCCCGGCGGCCGAACCGGTGCCAGACCGGGGCATCAGCGCCGAAGCGGCGCAGCAGCGGCAGGGTGGTCGCCACGACCGGCAGGGCGCGGTGGTAGTCGCGGGCGGCGTAGCCGCTGTACGCGGGCGCGTACCAGGCGTCCTCGGAGGCGGTCTCGACCTCGGCCATGCGGTTCAGCAGCCGCTGGTGGTCCCGCTTGGCCTTCTCCTCCTTCTCCTTCGGGGTGAGCGGCCCCGCGCCGGGGCGGGTGCGCTTGCGGCCGGCCTCCAGGACCAGGGCGACCGGCGGCAGTCCCTCCCGTCCGGTGGCCGGGTAGAGGGTGGGCCACAGGCGCAGGTCGTGCGTGCGGGTCCCGGTCCGGCGCAGCGAGGCCTCGAACGCCGCCTTGGCCGCGCCATTCGCCGCCAGCTCGCACCAGGCCCGGTAGGTGGCCAGCTTCTCCACGAGGGTGCCGACGCCCTCGTTCTCGCGGTCGACCTCGACCAGGAGCACCGGCACCTTCGCGCCGGGGTGGCGCAGCACGAGGTCGGTGAACAGTGAGCGGCGGTGCGGGATGGCGTGCTCGACCTCGGTGGTGAACGCGCCGAGGTGACCGATGCCGGCGCGGGCGAGGAGGCCGGCGGCGGCGACGACGTCCAGGGCGTGCTCGGAGAACGCCGCGCCCGGGCCGTCCCGTTCGGGGCGCAGCGCGGACAGCTTCGTCCCGGCCGGGAGCAGGTCGGCGGCTTCGCGGCGCCCGGCCGCAGTCAGGGTCCACAGCTTGCGGTTGTCCGGCAGGCGCAGCTCCTGGCGCACCCTCCCGGCGGCCTCCAGGTCGACCACGGCGTCGCGCGTCGCCCGGTCGTTGCGCTGGGTCGGGCAGACCAGGTGCCAAAGCTCCCGGCCGGTGGCGCGCTGAAACAGGGCAAGCGACACCAGGACCCCCTTCCTGACCGGCTGTGTCGAACCCCGCTTCCACCGCACCTCGGCATCAGGGGGAAGAGGGTTGTCGCCACGCCCGACGCCCCTTGACCGGGGCCGCTGGCCTGCGGAAACGGGCCGGGCCGCCGTCGGGGGCGTGGAGGTATCGGTGGAGGTGCCGGTGGAGGCGGCACCGGGCCCCTTGTCCCGGCCGGGCGAGGCCTTCGCCGCCCGGCCGGGGAGGTGGCCGGCGGCCTGGACGCCGTCGTCCGGATCGGGCGCGGCGAGCGCGGTGGTGGACATCGGGTTGGCCTTCCATCAGCAGGAGGCCGGAATCGGCGCGATGGCCGGCCCGGCACCCGGGCGAGCACCCGGACGCGGCCGACACTGCACACCGACCCCTTGTCCGCGGTCTGACCCCGCCCCTTGACCAGCACGTTGTCCCGCCCGGTTCGCCCCGGTCAGGTCCCTTGTCCTCCCGGTTTGTCCGTGACCGGGATCACGGGCGGCGGGCCGTCAGAGGTTCTGCAGATAGGCGGTGTGGACGGTGAAGGCGGCCTGCTCGGGGGTGTCGTGGAGCATCGCTTCCTGGGTGTTGATGTCGCCGATGAAGTAGCCCTCGTACACCGCCACCCAGCGGTCGCCGATGCCGGTCAGGCCGCGCTCGACCCAGCCGACCTGATGGCCCTCGCCCGTCACGAGGTAGACGTCCGGGTTGACCGTCCAGCCGGCCAGCGCCCACCAGTCGCCGAACCGCCCCGCATCGAGGGCGACGCGCACGTCGCTCGGGGGCAGCCGGCGGTGCATCGGGTCGGCCGGGACGGGAACCTCGATGGGCGCTTGCTGCGGTGCGGAAGAAGCCGGAGCCGGGGCGGGCCGGGGCGCGGTCTGCTGCTGGGCGAGCCGCTGGTCCACGAGCTCGCGCAGCCGCTCGCCACCGGGCGCCGTTTCGCCCCGGGGAACAACGGACGCCATGGCGGCGGGCCCCGCAGTGGGCTCCCTTTCCCCCCGGGGAGGAACAGGCGCCGACAGGGCCTGCGGCCGCTCCGCGGCAGGGTCCGTCGACGGGGGAGTTCGCCCCGGGGAGCAACGGGTGCGGACCGGTCCTCGTGGGCGGGGCCGCCGCTCGCCGGAGCCGGTACGGGAGCAGCCGTCGGCACCGGCGCGTCCGCGGCCGGGGCGCTGCCGGGTGGGGCCGCTGTTTCGCCCCGGGGCGAAACGAGGGGCTCCGGGGCGGCCTCTTCCGAAGCGGCGGCCTGGGTGGGGTGGGCGGCGAGTATCCGCTCGGCGAGCTCGCGGTGACGCACGGCCAGGCCCTCGGCGGCGCGGAGAAGGTCGGCCAGGGCCTGGCGGGCAAGGGCACCGTCGCCCTCGTGCTCCGCACGCTCCAGCTGGAGGAGGAAGCGCTCGTCGTGCCGGCGCAGCGCCTCGCCGAGCTCCAGCAGCCCGACGGCCGTGCCGTCGGCGGGCAGGTCGGCGGGTAGCGGGGTTTCGCCCCGGGGGTTTTCGGCGGCCGCGGTGAGCGCCTTCTCCTGACGCTCGCGCCCGCGCGCCCGGTCGGCCCGGGAGGAGCACGCCTTCGAACAGTACTTCCGGGGGCGACCGGTACTGCTCGGCTCCATCTCCTTGCCGCAGACCGTGCAGGTCGGCGCGCCGAACAGCATCGGCTCGGCCATCGCCTTTCGCCCCGGGGTGAAACGCCGCGCCCCGGCGGGCAGCGGCGGCCCGTCGCAGCAGCGCGCATCACCGGTTGCGCAGCGCTGCGCAACCGTCCTTTCGCATGCGCATCCGATGCTGCAACCGGCCGTTGCGCATGCGCAGCGGGCCCGATCGTTGCTGCAACAACCGGCCCTGCCGGCGGCGTCGGCGGCAGGGCCGCCGGGCCATGCCCGAGGCCTGCGACGGGGCGGGTGCGATCCCGTTCGCACCTGTCGTGACCTGCGGTGGGGAGTTTGCGTCGCACCCGGTGTGCGGCGAACTCACCGGTCCTTGCGCGCCCGGGGCCGGGCGGCTGCGACGCCGGTCGCACCGTCGCAGCCCGGTCGGCGATTGCGCAGCCAGCGGCCGGTCGCAGTCGCACTCCGTTCACCCGCGCGGGCCGTCGCAGTCGCAGCCCCGGCGTGCAGCAAGGATCGCCTTGCTACACGGAAGCAGCGGCAACAACGGGTGTAGCAAGGGTGACCTTGCTGCACCCTGCTGCCCAGTGGCCCGCGCCGAGCAGCGGGATAGCAAGGTCACCCTTGCTGCATGGCTTGCTGCTGCGGGCAACGCTGCACCGGCCGCTCGGCGCCAGGCACGGGCATCAGCCAGCTGGCGAGGGGCAACTGCCCAGTGTCACGCCGTCTTCGGCGTGACCGGTGCGGCGACGGGCCGACGGCGGGGCCGGCCACGGCCCTGACGACGGATCCGGCGGCGCAGGGCAGGCGGCAGGGGCTGGTCCAGCGCAACCCTTGGCGCTGGCCAGGGTGCGGTAGCGGAGCGCGCCGCGCCCAGCCATTTGCATGGTCAGGTCCGCGTGGATCACAGGGTTGCCGCCCGGTCCCGGCTTCCCGGCAGGGCACGTGCCGCCACCGGCCGGGCGGGGAGAGCGAGGGGCGGAATCCGGGATGGACTCATGGTTCATTTTGGTGATTGTGGTGCCCCCAAAATGGACCATGAGTCCATCCCTCACTGAGACGGGACGGCCCGACTTCACATGCATGTGACGTGAGAAGCGATTCCCAAACCGAAGGTAGGGTCACGTTTTCGCAGGTGAGGTGCGTGGCCGTCGCTCGGTAGGCATGCTCGGACCGTCGTGTTGGTGCGGGGGCATGGTCGGAGGTGGCGGATGCCGTCGGTGCTGGGGGTGCTGGAGCGGCGTGAGCGGGTGGCGCTGGCCAGGGCGGAGGAACTGCGCGCCGAGTTGGAGCGGGTCCAGGCCGCCGTGGCGGAGGCGGATGAGGCCGCGCGGCGCGCGGTGATCGCCCGGGAGGAGACGGTGGCGGCCCTGGCCGAGTTGGCCGATGAGGCCGCGAGGCCTGGGGCGTCGGCCGGTGGACCGGTGGTGGGGCCGGTCGCGGGCGTGGCCGGGCCGCGGGGCGAAGTCCCTTCGTGGCGTGAGGGGTTGGGGGGTGGAGGTGCTGTCGCCCGAGTGCGCGCGGATCGTGGCCCTGGTCGAGCGCGATGCGGCCGGCGGCGGGGAGGGGGTGCGGGCGCGGGCGATGCGCGAGCATCTGGGCTGGTCGGCGAGTGATGCGAAGGAGCAGGCGGCCCGGTTCAGGGCGAAGCGGCTGGTGGAACGGGGCTGGTTGACCGAGGCGCGGCCGGGGCTGTTCAGGCCGCGGACCGCTTGACGCGGCGCGGGGAGGGTCGGCCCGAGCGGGCCAGTCGGCGGGTGGCCGGGATACTCGCGGCCCACCAGGCCATCGCCTCGGCGCTGTCGATGCGGGTCTCGTAGTCGCGGGCCAGGCGCCGGGCCCGGATCAGCCAGGAGAAGGACCGTTCCACGATCCACCTGCGGGGCAGCACCACGAACCCTTTGGCGTCGTCGCTGCGTTTGACGACGGTCAGGGCGAGGGCCAGGACGGCGTGGGCGAAGGCGACGAGCCATCCGGTGTAGCCGCAGTCGGCCCAGACCAGGGCGATGCGGTGGCGCTCGGCGCACAGTTGTTCCAGCAGGTCGCGCCCGGCGTCGTTGTCCTTGACCGAGGCGGCGGTGACCATCACCACCAGCAGCAGGCCCAGGGTGTCCACCGCGATGTGCCGCTTGCGCCCGTTGATCTTCTTCCCGGCGTCGTAGCCGCGGGTGGCCGCGCCGACCGTGGCGTCGGCCTTCACCGACTGCGAGTCGATGATCGCGGCCGAGGGCTCCTCCTTCTTCCCGGCCAGCTCGCGCAGACGCTTGCGCAGTCGGCCGTAGAGCTCCTTGATGAAGTCGTTATCGCGCCAGCGGCGGAAGAACCAGTAGACGGCCCGCCACTTGGGGAAGTCGGCGGGCAGGCTCGCCCAGCGCACGCCCTCGGCGACCAGGTAGCGCACCGCGTCGATCATCCAATGCCACGAAGTTAAGGATTCGGTGGTGGTGTCAAGGCGTCGGGGAGGGTGATCTTGTAGGTGTTCGGAGCGGTGCGTATGAGCCGGCCGTTGCGGGCCCAATAGCAGAGTTGTGCGGTGAGGCTGCTGAGGGGGCGCCCAGAGTTGGCGAGCCCGAGATGCCGCGCGATGTCCCGGGTGTGCATGGCCTGGTTGGAGTTCGCAGCCCAGAGCTGGCAGACCTGGCCCCAGCGGCCGGAGAGGGCCTGGCCAGGGTCCTGCGCGCTGGGCAGAGCCGGTGGGTGCACGGTGATCTCGATGACGGTGATCGGTGTGCTGCCGCGAGGACGACCGTCTCGGTTCCAGATGTTGTAGCGGGAGGTTCCGCACTTGACGATGCGGGCGGACAACCGCATCCGGCGCCCGGGAAGCAGCGCGTGCAGGACACGGGCGCCGATGTGTCCGACCAGGTCGGAGCGGCTGCCCGGCCCTGAGGCCGCAGTCGTTCCGGCCAGGTTGACGACCGTGTCACGGGCGGCCTCCAGTGCGACGGTGAAGCCGGCCCGGTCGGGATCGCAGGCGGGCACTGTCTCCACGGCGGTCGCCATCACCGAGCGCAGGGCCTGGTAGAGGGTGAGCAGTCCCCACATCTCCTGGTTGAGGCCCACAGGGTCCTTCGAACGTAGGACTCGGCCTTTGAGCAGGGTGTGACGGAGTGCCAGGTAGGTGATCTCGATCTCCCACCGCTCGTGGTAGAGACGCACCAGGTGGTCGGCTGAATCGGTGCGGTGGTCGTGGAGCGTGGTCAGCAGGCGGTAGGTCCCGCCGAAGTCGCCTCCGTCGGCGGTGCGGGAGCGGATCTCGGCCTCGATCACCCGCAGTGAGAGGCCCCCGATCCGGGTCAGGTAGGAGCCGTCGGGCAGCAGTGCCAGCACCGGCGGTCGTCGGGTGCTGGTGGCGCGAATCAAGAACTGCGCCCCCTGGGCTGCGATGTCTGCGAGCAGCTCGTTGCTGTCGAAGGCGCGGTCCGCCAGGAGGAGCATGTCCGAGGTCAGGTGGCCGACCAGGTCGTGGGCGTAGTCAGTCTCGCCCTTGGAGGCGGGCCCGAAGACCGCTGCGATCAGGCCGCGGGTGCCTGTTTCGCACAGGGTCATGAGCATCAGCCGGGGGTAGCCTGCCGGGCCGTAGCGGCGTTCGGTGCGGCCGAGCCATGACCGGTTGCGCTCGTGGTCGGGGACGGACAGGCTCCCGCAGCCGTCGAAGGCGACCGTGCGCCACCTGCGGTAGCGCACTCCGGGCGTGGACGGCTGGGTCAGCGGGCCGGCCAGCACGTCGAACAGTCGCTTGAGCGGGGCCACCCCGACCCGCCGACGCAGATCGCGAAGTGCCTTCTCCGAGGGCTGCGGCACCCGAGCAGCCAGTCCGGCCGCGAGTTTGCTCCACACCAGTCCAGTGCCCAGATGCTCGAACAGTCCGAGTGCGAGCACGAAGTACACCCCGACGCGCGAGGGGAGGCTCCGAAGTCGTCGCTCACGCGCCCCGGTCTCGTCCAGTACCGCATCCACCAACTCGGGTGGGATGACCTGGGTTAACTCGCCGATGTGACCGGGCGCGAACACGTCACCGGTTCCGTCCGTGACAGAGTGGGCCACTGGGCCTCTGCTTTCTCAGGAAGATCTTGGTCGATCCCCTGGATAGCAGAGGCCCCTCGCGCATCGCGCCCACCCTTGACACCGCCGCCGAGCGCTTAACTTCGTGGCATTGGTCGATCATCTGCCGGTGGCAGAAGCCCTCAGGGTGGCCCCCTTGCCCGTTCATCCAGGCCGGTACCGGCAGCAGCGGCCGCAGGATTGCCCACTCCGTGTCGGTGAGGTCGGAGCCGTAGCGGCGGGTCCGGTCGGGCTGGTCGGCGGCGTTTCCGAGCCGGTGTGCGAGGCAATCGCACGACATGCCGGAGCTGGACGCGGGCGCAGCGGGCACGCCAGAGTGGAGCACGAGGGCCTCCTGGTTGTTCGTTGACTCGACATCACCGAACTGGGCAAGAGGCCCTTCTTCTATGCGCCGGCCGCGACCTGATCACCCGAACGAGCCTGATGCGCGCGGAAGTTCGAGTGGCAGCCATGTCCCCCGGTTTGGGAATCGCTTCTCACTGAACGGTGGCCGAGCGGGCTGGACGGTCTATTCGGTAGATGTAGTGGGCACGGTCGTCGATGGGGTTGTCAGGCTCCAGCGAGGCTTCGGCGACACGGTGCAGGCCCGCCTTCTCCAGCGCCCGCCAGGATGGTCGGTTAGCGACGTGCACTGGGACGATAATCGCGGTGACGTTGGGATGGTCGGTCCAGGTCGCCTCGATGACCGCATGGATCATGCGTGGGCCGTGTCCCTGACCAGCCAGGCGGGGATCGCCGATCAGGTAGTCCATTGTCACCGCCCCGTCTGGCACGTCGACTTCGGCCGCCAACTCGGCCAGGTAGTCGGGGTAATCGGCGAGGCGGCAGCGCTGCACGAGGCCGATCGGTTCGCCGTCGAGCATGACGAGCAAGTCCTCAGACGGCTCCAGCCCCCCGGCTGCGGGGCCGAAGTCGCGCTCGACAGCCTCCGGGGAGCTCTCGTGGTTCCACCAGCGGGCGACATGCGGCTGTGCCAGCCACTGCCTCAGTTGCGGGAAGTCGGGTTCGCCGAGCCGGCGCCAGGTAATCATCGGGGTTCCTCAGTGGGTCGACTGGTTGCGGGTGGAGTCCTGGTAAAGCGTCCGCATCGTGATGCCGCGGGCGAACGCGAAGAACTCTTCCAGACGCACCGCAGTGGGCGGCGCCCCGACCAGCGGTGAACCCTCGGAGGTATGCCGGGTCCGGTTGAGGCGGTCCGGATCGTGGTAGGGGTGAGGCCCCGCACCGTCCATGTCATCTCGAACGCGGCAGCGCACTCTTCCTGGAACGCCCACGGATCAGTCGGCACGGCAGGATCAGCCGGGAACAAAATCGCACTCGGGCTCTTGCCCTGTCTGGTGGCCCGGTCTGGCCGCGGCTGATCCCTAGCTCCCGCGCGGCCTCGGCCGCCAGACCTCCCGATCCGCACACCCCCGCGCGGAACTCCGCGTCGAACTTCCGCCCCTTCTCTGCCATGACTCCCAAATTCCCCTGAAGTCACGGCCTCTACGCTACGAGGTGAAGGTCACAGGATTCAGATCAACGCTTGGTCACGTATTGCGAGTTGAACGTCGCGTTCCGCTCCTTTGATGGCTGACCGAACTCTTGGGGTGACTCGCTGAAGTGCATAGCATGACGGCATGTCAGTATCTCCTCGGACCTGGACGCGCGGGGTGTCACCACCGATCGCCCTGGTGGTGTACGCGGCCGCTGCGGTGCTGGCCTTCCAGGTAGTGGGCCGACCATCCGCGCCGGAGCGGCCGCCCAGCGCCTGTGCCCTGGTGCCGGCAGCGCTGCTGGTACGGCTCGTGCCCGCCGCGGTCGTAGGCCTCACGTCCAATGAGCCAGGCCTGCGGACGAGATGTGAGTGGAAGTCCGACATCGGTGCGACCGGGAACACGGCCTCCCTGGCCGTGTTTGTGGATCGCAGCGCGCCCACGGCCTTCCGTACCTCCGCCGACGAGGCGATGGCCTCGTTCAGCTCGCAGAAGAAGCTCGCTCTGGGCCCCGGTGACAGCCTCGGCCACACCGTGGACCTGGCCGGGTTCGGGCACTTCGCGTACGCGGAGGTCCATTCCGATCAGACCTACCCCTACGTGATCGTCTCGGCACTGCAGGGCGGGGATGTCGTCATAGTGAGCTACAGGGCCGGGCCGTCCACCGATGATCTGACGCTGGCCGGCGCTGCGGAGGCAATGCGGATGGTACTTGCGGGGTTGCAATGAGCACCGAGAAGCACATCGGGACGGTACGGATCGGAACTGTTCTGCTCGGTGCTCTCCTGCTGGCACTGGTGGTCGCACTGGTGGTCAGTGGTTCCACGTTGGCGTTGCGCCGACTCGACCGACCGGGCTCGCCGCCGTCCGCGCCGACCCGCCCGGTGCCGAGCTTTACGGGCTCCCCGTTCCTACCGGCGTGATCGAGGGAGCCTGCCGCCACCTGGTCAAGGACGGACTCGACATCACCGGTCCCCGCTGGGGAGTCCCGGGCGTGCTGGTGGCGGCCGGGGAGCGCTGGGCGCCGGGTCCGGTCGCGCCCGGCAACGGGGTGGGCAGCGTGCGGGTCGGCGTGGTGTCGGTCATCCTGTGGTGCCTCTCCTCGGAACGGGTGCCGTCCCGGCCGGGGTGGGCCGGGACGGCGGAGCATGCGGGACGGGTCAGCCGGCCGCGAGATAGGCGCCAGCCACCTCGTCCAGGTAGCGCGCGACCTCGTCGGCCCGGGTCCGGTCCGTCGGGTCGCACTGCCCGTGCGCGTCGGCGATGGCGGTGTCGAGGTCGGCGGCGTAGTGCACCAGGGCGTCGTAGATCCGTGGTCATCAGGTCCAGCGGCACCTGGCCTCGGACCCGCCACAGCCGCACGGTCTCCGCGACGTGGCGCAGCAGGCGGTGACGTGGGTGGTCGGCATCATGAGCTCGCCGTTGTCGTGGCGGTACAGCGCCAGCGGGAACCGCTCGTCGAGGTCTTCGTCCGCGGTGGGCTCCGGGGTGGTGTCGGTCATCGTGTGGTGCCTCCAGGAGTCGGGAGCGGGGCGGCGAGGTGTACGGGGCGGGTTAGCCGGCGACGGTCTCGGCGTGCCGGTCGAGGGCGTCCAGGAGCGCGGTCTGCTGGTCGGTCAGCTTTCCCTCGGTGCGGGCCCCCGCCTGCTTGCGCAGCCAGGCGCCGGGGCGGAACGTGGGGTCGTCGGCGAGGCCGGTGCGGTTCGCCGGGCCGTCCAGGGTTCCGCCGGCGGCGAGGTAGGCGAGCAGGCGGCGGTAGGAGCGGTTCCAGTCCGGCTCCAGGCGCCACAGCTCGTCCAGGCCGTCGAGCTTCGCGGCCTGGTCGGTGGTGAGGTTGTCGGCCTTGCGCTGGCGGCGCATCCACGCACCCACCGCGTAGTCGTCCAGCTTCGCCGCCGCCGGGATCGCCAGGTGACCGTGCTGGCGGTGGAACGCGGCGGCATAGGCCGCCCCGCGCTCCCAGGCGTTGGCGTTCTTCGACCAGATCATGCCGAGCGCGTCCAGCTCGCTGACCCGGGCGGGGTCGAGCAGGCCCTGGCCGTTGAGGTGGCGCTGGCGGGTGAGCCAGGAGATCAGGTCCGCGTGCTTCGTCTTGTCAGTGGGGTCGAGGTGGCCGTGCTGGAGGTGGAAGACCGCCGCGACGGCGTGCATCCGCTGCCACTCCACGGCCCGCGGGTTGAACGCGCGGAGCTTGACGGTCTGGAGGATCCGCGCGGCGTGCTGCTTCGCGTTGATCCGCAGCCACTCGATCGGCGACTCCACCGGCGCCGGCTGCTGCTCGCCCTCCCTGGCCTCGCCCTCGGAGGCCTTGGCCGCGGTGGTGTGCGCGGTGCCCTGGGAGCGGTGGGCGCGCAGCTCGGTGATCCGGCCGACCACCCGGGCGTCGTGCGCGGCCAGGGCGCGCAGGACCCGCCAGATCGTACGGAAGGAACTGGCCTCGATCTCGGTGTCGGCCTCCGCCTTCACGGCCTCGCCGGCGTCGTGGACCTCGGCCGGGTGCGCGGTGGCGGTGTCGTCGCCGACTTCCGGCGTCGGCAGGTACACCGGGATGATGACCCAGGACACCTTGCCCTCGCGGTAGGACTGGCGCAGCGCCCTCCCGACGGCCTGGACGATGTCGATGACCGACGACTTCGGGTCCGCGAAGCAGATGGCATCGACGGCCCGAACGTCGATGCCCTCGGACAGGAGCCGGGCGTTGGCGAGGATGCCGCACTCCTCGCCGTCCTCACCGGTGTGGGGCCTTGAAGTCGGCGAACGCGGCCCGGCGGTCCTTGAGCCGGTCGGTGCCGGCCACCGCCTTCGCCCAGATCCGCTCCGGGCGCTCCGCGTCCTCCAGCAGCTCCGAGGTCTCCAGCAGGGTGTTCGCGAACTCGCGCGCTGCGGACACCCGGGAGTGGAAGGTGATGACCCGTCGGAGCCCGAGGTCGGCGATGGCGCGCAGCACCGCGATCTGCGAGGCCAGGCGCAGCAGTTCCTCGTTGCTGCGCTGGGAGCGCAGGTCCGCGACGGCCGGGAGGCGGAGCAGCTCGCGCAGGTCCTCGTCCGTCACCACCGGCACGAGCACGCGGTAGTCGGCGAGGTAGCCGTGCTCGATGCCCTGGCCGAGCGTCCAGGTGACACAGACCTTGCCGTAGATCTCCTCCGAGTCCATGGAGCAGAGCGCGGGCAGCTTCTCCGCGCCCTCGCTGTCGGCGTCGGCAAGGTCGGCCAGGCCGTCCTTCGCGCGCCGGTCGTCCGCGATCCTGGGCGTGGCGGTGAAGTACAGGCGGCGCTTCGCCGGAACCCGGTCGTCGTCGTGGACGGCGGCCCAGGCCTTACCCTCGGAGCCGGCGGTGCGGTGGGCCTCGTCGATGACCACCAGGTCCCACTGCGCCAGGCCCCAGTGGTAGTGGGCCTCGACGATCCGCTCCAGCGAGGCGTAGGTCGCGTACACGGTGACCGGGTGGTCGTCCGGCGCACCGTTGACCAGGTCCGTCAGCGCGGCCGGGGCGGTCGTCACCGCGGCGTCGATCCGCCCGCCCGCCTCCGCGCTCTCCAGCGCTTCCTCCCGCGAACATGCCGCCACTGCCACGCCCCGGCGCCCTCCCTTGAGCGACCAGGACTACGCTGTCTGCTCCAGCAGCTCGATCGTCGGCACCAGCACCAGCACCCGGCCCTTCGCCGCCAGACGTCGGGCGCAGCCGGCGGCAATCAGCGTCTTGCCCGAGCCGGTTGCCGCGACCACCGTCGCCCGGCCCCGTCCTTCACCTCACGCACCGCCGCCGCGACCGCGTCCTTCTGGAACCAGTGCAGCGGCAGCGGGTTCACGGCGGTGCCGGGCGGCTGCGCCGGGACGGGCGTCTCGGCCTGGGCGCGCAGCCCGGCCGGCACGTCCTGCTCGGCGGTGGCGGCGGTGGTGGTGGTCTCCACGGCTGCCCTTCTCCTTCGTATACCGGGTCGTGCGGGGAGGTGGCGGGTCACCGAGCGGGGCGGCGCAGCTGCAGAACGGTGGCCGACGGCCGGTCCGCGGGGGGCGGTCGACGGGGGCGGTGGACCGCGCGGGGAGGGGGTACCCAGCCTGCTGGGCACCCCCCTCCGGTTGCCCGTGAGTGCGCGATTGCGTAGTCCCGGGGCTACGGGGCCGAGACGGTGGAACTCTCCTCGGCGGCGGGCCCGGGCGGGAAGGAACGGTCGAGCATCCGGCGGATCCCGTCGGCGTCCTCAACCGTGAGCTGCTGTGACAGAACCAGCTCACCCATGTTGTGAAGCATGGGCCCGGCAAGGCGGTAGCCCAGACCGACGCCGTCCTCGTCGAGCTGTTCGAGCTGGGCGGTGAGCTGGCTTCCACGGCGGTAGACGCACAGCTGGAGGATGTTGGTCATGGCGGGTCTCCTTTTGATAGGGGGATCGGGATCTTGCCCTGCCTCATGTGGTCGGGTGTGACTGAGCGCTTCAGTTGGCGAGTCGAGCGTTGGCCAAGCAGGGTAACGCCAGAGTTGGACAGTGAACCCGGTTTGGGTGATATCGCCCGCTCACGCAGGACGTGCGGTGTCCTGGGTGCCGTGGACGGCATTCACGGCAGGAGCGCTGGTGCGGCACCGTCCCGGGCTGCAGTGCCTGGTCTCCACCGGTCGGCAGCACGGCTTCGAGAGCCTGGCCGAGCGGTGGCTGCTGCTGGTTTGGACTTCGCGAGCGGATTCGACGAGGTGCTGGCCCAGCCGTTCCGGTTACGGTTCACCTGGTCGGAAGGGAAGGTCGCGCACATCCCGGGCTTCCCGCGGCCGCCAAGTCGGCGGCCGCGGCGGGGCTGGCGCTATGCCGTGGTGACCGACCCGTCCCTGCTCTGAACTGCGCGTTCACCCCCGCCCGTTTGCACAGGTGAGAGGGCGCCGAGGCGCCGCAGTTCCGAAACCGGGGAGTTCCAGTTGGTCCACCACGCCGAAGATCCGGCCCGCCGCGGGGGCAGGTGGCGAAGGCCGCTCGTGGCCTTCGCCACCGCGACCGCCGTCGTGGGAGTGCTCGCGGCTCCCGGGATCGCCCCCGTCGCGAACTCCTTCGGGAGTCCAGCACCCTTCTTGTCCTGGCATCAGCTGATGGACATCCAGGGCAAGATGAACGAGACCGCTTCGGCCGTGGAACATGCGTCGGGTCAGATCGGCAGCCGGGCTTTCGCCGGTGTGGTCGCCGCCCCCGAGAAGAAGCACCTCACGATCTACTGGCACGGCGAGCTGACGCCCGAGGTCCGGGCGGTCGTCGCGCAGAGCCCGGTGCCTGTCGATGTCAAGCCGGCGCCGCACAGCGCGCAGGACCTGAAGGACGCCTCGCGCGAGGTGACGCGCCTCGCCGAGTCCGCCGGAGTGCGGATCACCGACGTGGCGATGCCGCAGGATGGGAGCGGCCTCACCGCGACCGTGGTGGGCGGCGAGGCCGACGCACAGCGGCTGCGGCGGGCGGTGGCGTCCGTGAGCGTTCCGGTGACGGTCGAATCGAACGGCACGGAGTCGATCAGCCTCGGGGACCCCTCGCGCCGGAACGATCCGGGTGCCGGCGGTGCGCAGATCATCGCACCGTTTTGCAGCACGGCCTTCGCGATCAACTACCGCGGCGAGGACGCCATGCTCACCGCGGACCACTGTTTCCTGCCGAACAACGAGACCAATGTCCGGTACGGCGTCGACGATACGGGCGGGCAGGGGCCGGCGATCGGCACCCGGATCTCACCGCAGATTATCCGCCCGGACGAGAGGGGGCCTGTCTACCTCGACGCGGCCGTCATCACGCCGTCTTCGAACGTCACGATGAACCAGCAGATCTGGACGGGCGGCGCAGCCGACCAGTCCAGCATCTCGCAGACCAAGAAATGGGTGAGCGCCGCGCAGGTCGCGCACACGGGGAACTGGATCTGCAACGAGGGTTCGCGATCGGGCGAGATCTGCAACATCCAGGTCACCACCAAGGTGACCGATTACTACGCCAAGGGCGTCGACAACCTGGGCGGCGAGGTCGAGCACCACTACATGTACGGCTGGAAGGCCCTCAAGCAGTTCACCGCCGCTGACAACTCGTCCATCGCGGCCCGCAGGGGCGACAGCGGAGGCCCCGTTGTGTTGGGAGGCGGCCCGGGCCTTCCGGGGGCGCCGCCCAACATCACGGCCCTGGGCATCGTCTCGGCCACGACGGGTGGAACCTGGAGCTGCAAGACGCCGGGGAGGACGATGGCGACCAGCTGCACGGGCGGCATCATGTTCGTCGGCCTGGAGGACGCCCTCCCCATGCTGGGTGCCAAGATCGGCGTTCGTGACTGGAGCACCGGGCACCTGAGCTGGGTCGACTACGGCAGCGGCGGCGGGGGCGGGGGCGGGGACATAGGCTCCGACCCCAGGCCGCACGAGCACGACGAACTGGTCGACGGCAACGGTACGGCGATGGCCTATGACCTGCCGAGCGGCCGGCTCGTCGGCGCCCGGCCCGGTGACCCGCGGGCCGACTGGGAACTCCTCCAGACGACGGACGGCGGCTGGCTGTTCCGGAACCTGGCCGCACCCAACGAGTACCTCGGCCAGTCCGCCGACGTCGGACTCCAGTTGTCGGACTGGGAGGGCGGGCACTGGTACTTCCACCTCCAGATCAAGGGCGGGAACTGTCTCGCGCTGTGGCCCGGCGCCAGCGTGCCGAACAGCGTCGCGACACCCGGGAACGCCCCGTGCGACCACAACGACGAGAACCAGCTCTTCAAACTGGTGCCGGTCGGTGAGGAGGACGCCGACCTGCCGACCACGCCGGGACCCCCTCCCGCGGGCAGCGTGCACCTGCCGTCCCAGCAGCCGCCGGTGAAGCCCTCCGGGCCTTCCATGGACGCGGCCTACTCCTTCCTCGCCCAGCGCCTCGACGCCCACGGCACCGCCGGCACGCTGCGCGTGCCCCGCAGCTACCAGGGCGGGCACTTCGAGGACCCGAAGCTGTTCGGCCCGGACGGCTTCCAGGCCTCCTTCACGTACGACAACGCGCTCGTCATCACCGCGTTCCTGCAACGCGGCGGAGCCGACGACGTCGCCCACGCCACGGCACTCGGCGACAGCCTGCTGTATGCCCAGGCCCACGACATCACCCCAGACGGCCGCATCCGCGCCTCCTACGAGCCCAGCCCGTTCGTCACCGCGAGCGGCGCGCCGTACGTGGGCGGGTTCTCCGTCTACACCGGGAACATGGCCTGGGCCGGTATGGCGCTTACCCGGCTCTACCGGGTGACGGGCCAACAGCGTTTCCTGGACGGGGCGTTGAAGGCCGCCAACTGGATCCAGAACAACGCCGCGGACACCCGCGGTGCCGGCGGCTACACCGGCGGCCTGCGCAACGACGACGGCACCGGTCAGACGATGGTCCCGCTCACCTGGAAGGCCACGGAGCACAACATCGACACCGGCGCTTTCTTCGCCATGCTCGCCGGCGTCACCGGCGACGCGGGCTGGGCGCAGCGCTCCACCAACGCGTTCCGGTTCGTGAAGTCCGTGCAGGCCGCCAACGGCCACCTGTGGACGGGCACCGGTCTGGACGGGGTGACCACCAACGACGACGTCGAGCCGGAGGATGTGCAGACCTGGAGCTACCTGGCCACCCTCGACCCGTCCTACGCGCCCGCCATCGACTGGGCGGCCGGGCGGATGGCGGCCACCGACGGCCCGTACAGCGGGGTGAGCTTCAGCGGTAAGGACACCACCGGCGTCTGGTTCGAGGGCACCGCCCACCTGCTGGCCGCCTACCAGGTCCGCCGTGCGGACGGCGATGCCGCGAAGGCGGCGGCCCTGATGGCGACCTTGCAGAAGGCGCAGAGCGGCGCGACCAACACGGACGGCAAGGGCATCGTCGCCGCCTCGCACGACGGCCTGGACACGGGGGAGGGCGACCTCTACTACTCCACCCTCCACACCGGGGCGACCGCCTGGTACGTGATCGCCGCGCAGGGCGGGAACCCCTTCCGCCTGTGACCGGGGAGTGGGGGGGGGGGGGCCCCCCCCCCGCCCCCGGGCCCCCCCCGCCCGGGGCCCCCCCGCCCCCGGGGGGTAGATTATGGGGCGCCGGCACGCCCGGCAGACCGGCGGCGGCCGGACG
>NZ_JBVIRL010000043.1:35972-40508 GCF_055576085.1 Kitasatospora sp. NPDC033851
GGGCGCCCCCACCCCCCCCCCCCCCCCCCCCCCGGGGCCCCCCGGGGGGGGGGGGGCGGGCCCGGGGGGGCCCCCCCCCCCCGCGGGGGGGGGGGGGGCGCCCCCCCCCCCCCCCCCCCCCCCCCCGCGACTCGCGGGATCGGAGCGTCAACTCCACTGTTAGCAGGTCTAGATGGGCACGAGCGATCGCCAGGAGAGGCCCGTGCCGCAGAACGGTGGATCCCTGCCGGGTCAGGGATTGCCGAAGGTGGAGCCGCGACGCACGGACGCTGGCACTGGCGGTGCCGTGTGGATCACCACGCGGGTTTGGCGGCCGGACCTCGACGGCCGAGTTCCCATGACCCCAGCAGAGTTGCGGCATAATCGCCGCTCTACCCGGCTCAGACGCACATCTCGCCGCCGAGTGCTCAACCCGCCAACTCGACCGCTCACCCGCCAACTGAAGCACTCAGTCACAGCCGGCCGGGCCTACTGCTGGTCCTCGGGGATCCAGCCGCGGACTTCCAGGTAGGCGATGTCGGCGTCCTGGACGGCGCGGCCGGTTTCCACCAGCCAGGCCCGCATCGCCTCGGTGACGTCGCCGAGGTGGTCGGCGACACGCTGGGACCACTCGGCGGCGTCGAACCCGCCGGTGCTGGCGGAGCCGTAGGTGCGCTCCTCGGTGCCGTCCGCGCGCGGGATGAAGCCGCGGCGCAGCCCCGGGGAGTCTTCCGTGGAGCCGGCCGACATCGTGTACTGGTCGGCCTTCATCCGGACGGTGAAGGCCAGGCGGCCGCCGACCTGGCCTGTCTCATGGACGACCGGGGCGAGGTGGCTCGCGCCGGACTTGATGGCCTGCTTCCCGGCGCGGCCGGCCATGCTCTCGCCGGGCGCGCCGACAACGTCCTTGCCCCGGACCCGGGCCTTCTGCCCGGTCTAGGTGCGGCGACGGTTGGTGTTCGCCTCCGCGATGCCGGACAGCGCCTCGGTGTCGCGCTCACCGCCGCGCACCGCGCGGACGACCTGGCGCAGCGCGCCGACGAACGCCTTGCCCTTGCCCTTGGCGCCCGGGGTCCGGGCGGCTGGTGGCTGGCGTAGCTGGGGGGATGTCTCGCGGAATGCTGGGCGGGTGGGCCGGTCGTCCGGCCGCGGCGGGCCTGGTCAGCGCAGACTTGCGTACTCCTCGACGCGGTCGGCCAGGCGGCGGTCGGGGCAGGGGACGAGGCCGTCGGTGTCGTCGCCCGTGTGCATCACCAGGCGGTCGACCTCGACGGCCAGGGCGCCGGAGGGCGTGGAGGGCTTGGCGGTGCGGGTGCCCATGACGATGGGGGCGGTCCGGAAGTAGTCGGGCATCTCCGGTACCGCCGGCATGGGGACACCCGGCCCCAGGTCCTCGTCGACGCTCACTGCCTGCTCGAACCACAGCCGGGCCTCGCGGATCTCCCCTCGGCCGAGGTGGTGCAGGTACAGGCACCAGGCCGAGGTGTGGTCACCGGCGCCGGCCCCGATCTTCCACCAGAACTCGGCGCTGACGGGGTGCCCGGTGTAGTGCAGCAGGCAACCGAACAGCCGGAACCATTCGATCTCCTGAACGAGATCCTCCACACGCTGGTCGCGTGGGCCCCGGGGGTCGTCCAGGAGATCGGCGAGATCGGTGATCCGGGCGAGCCGGGTGGTGCTGATCTCCCCGGAAACCACCGTCTCCAGGCACTGCCGGGCACGGTCCTGCTCCGCCCACCAGCCAGGCGGCGGCTGCTGGCCTCGCCGAATCCGTGCGACGTCGGCCGAGATGCGGCGCGGCGCGGCGGGCACGTCGAAGTCGTCGGGGGCGTCGAGGAGGTGGTCGAGGTTCTCGGGTTTCATCGGTCGGCTCCTTCGCGGCGGGGCCCGGGTACGGCAGCGGTGCGGCGCAGGACGTGTCGGGTGGTCAGCAGGCGTTCGAGGGCGGCGAGCGCGCGGCGGTGGTGGTAGTCGACGGTCCGCGGGTGGATGCCCAGGACCTCCGCGCTGTATTCGGCGGTGTAGCCCATGCTGGTGCGCAGGACGAACACTTCGCACTGGCGGGTCGGCAGTTCGGCGAGGGCGGTGTAGAGGCCGGCGCCGCCCTCGATCCGGGTGAGGGCCTGGTGCATCTGCTTCAGCGTGCGGCGCGCCTCCCTGAGACGGGCAGCCAGGTCCTTTTCACGCCGGAGCCAGTGGACCCGGTACATGACCGCGCCGGCCAGGATCCCCCGGGGTGCTGCTCGAAGTCCGGGGCCTCGAGCGCCTGGGCCCAGTTGTGGGCGAGGTAGGTGAACACCTCGTACGCGACCTCGTCGCCGACCGCGAGGTCCCCGATCATCTCGGCGGCGTAGCCGCGGAACGTCCGCTGCTTGGCCAGGAAGTAGGCCTCGAAGTCCAAGGGGAGGTCGACGGGCTCGTGCACGGCCGGGCCGGTTTCACTGCCCGCGAAGCTGTCGTCGTTCACCGGGGTGCTCCCGCACTGGCGTGCGCCTGCGCCGGGCGGAGCGCCGGCCGCAGGCGGGCGTTGGTGCGGACCGGCTGGAGGGCTGCAGCCGTGTCGCAGAGGGTGTCCATCTCACTCTTTCGGTCAGGTACGACGTCAAGTTCTGCACGCCGAAGCCACCGTGTGGCCCGCCTTCAGACTTGCAAACGAGCACCCCTGTTCACGCATATGGCCTAGAAGGATTTCACGGAAAGATCGAGAACGGCAACGCAGCGTGACAACGACACGTGCCGCGAGCCGGGTCCACCCGCTTCAACCGGGCCTCGCGCCCGTTACTTTCGAGTAGCCGACTGGCCACTTTCGGTAATAAATGTGACCAGCACCACTGTTTCTGTATGCGGATCTCTTGCCCGAACCCGCTCACCCGCTCCGCGTACGGGCTGACAGACCGTCCGGGCGGTCCAACCCCCTGTCAGCCGACGGCGGCCACTGCGGCAACGGCCTCCGCGCCGCCGGGATGCGCCACAGCCGGCACCGGGACCGCGGCGCTCACGCCACCGTGCTCGTCCGGCAGCTGCAGGAGAGCCTCTCGCGCCCGGGCGGCACGGCCCCGGCCGACGCAGCGGGCAGTGACCGTCCGGGACTCGAGAGCGCCGTACCCGTCACCGAGCCCGCTCCAGGCGGAGCCGCTCACGGTCAGGCGCAGCTCGGCGGCGCCGGGCCAGGGGAGCGGGGTCAGGAGGGTGGCGCCGGTGGTGCGCAGGCGTTGTTCGAGGCGGGCGAGCCGGCGCGGGGCCGACGGGCCGGTGGGGCGCAGGATGATCGTGTCGCAGGCGTCGGCGAGGACGGACGCGATCTCGACCCAGTGCTCTCCTGGGGTATCGGCCAGCACAGTGCGCTCCCACGGCAGGCCGTAGGCCCTGGCCGCAGCCAACCCGGCCTCCGGCCAGCCGACGATCGCCGTCCACACGCCGGTCGACGCGGCGGCCGGCCCCGCCGCCACCGCCAGGAGCAGACTGGCGTCCAGGACTTCGACCACGGCCCCCTTCGGCAACCGGCCGCCCGGCAACAGCGGCTCCAGCGCGGGCAGGACCGGCCGGGAAGCGGCCTCGAACCGGGCGCGACGGGCGGCCGGACTGGTCTCCTCCAGCAGGATCGCCAGCCGCTCACCGCGTACGGACTCCGCCGTATCCGGTACGAGGGCGATCCGCGCGCTCACCGCCCTCCCCCGGTCCCGAAGACCTCCGCCGGCCCGGACGAGCCGCCCGCGCCCGCAGAGGGACGGGCAGGGCCCGTCTCCGCCGAGACGACCGGGCGAAGGGTGACAGGGTCCGCGATCAGCCACGCCGCCTGCCGGTCTTCGCCCCATCGAGCGCTCACGATCCACGGCAGATCCGGCCCGGGGCGGCGCCGGGCGGTCACCAGGGCGGAGCACCACCGCCCGCCCGTACGGACCCACGCCAGACGCCAGCAGCCGTCGGAACCGTCCTGGGCAGGTTGGCCAGCGAGCTCGGCCGGGACGACGGTCGTGTCCCGCCACCGCCCGAAGAACGGTGACCCGGCAGGAGGCTCGTCCTGTGGTTCTGGCAGCGGCCTGACCGTGCGCTCGTCGAACAGGAACCAGCCCCAGGAATCGTCGGCGCCCCAGGTGACATGCACCACCCACACCGCACTGCCCGGCGGGCGCCGCCACACGGTCAGCATGGCCGGCTGCCAGCCGCCTCCCACCCGGATCTCCACCAGACGCCACCGCCGCGTGTCCTGGTAGTACCCGGGCAGCGTCATCAGCTCCCTGGGCGCCCGCTCGGCATCACCTGGCAGAGCCCCGGGGCGGGGGGCGAGGGAGAACGGAACGTCGGCGGTCACACCCCCCAAGTTAGATCGAACGGATTTTCGATTCAAGTCGTTCGCCCCGCGATACCCCAGGTCACAGCCATCTCGCTCCAGACCCCCGCGGCACGAGCACGAGGGGATGAAGGGGCAGGACCGGACCCCGGAGGTGGCGATGCCGAAGGCCCCCCAACGACCACCGTCACCGATGAGCAGGCCGACCCGGGCTCGTCGGTACTGGCCCGGTGACGACGGCCGCCCGCGCTAGCGTGGAGAAGAAG
>NZ_JBVIRL010000044.1:0-38778 GCF_055576085.1 Kitasatospora sp. NPDC033851
CGGGTTCGACTCGCTGACCGCCGTCGAGCTGCGGAACCGCCTCAACGGCGTCACGGGCCTGCGGCTGCCCGCCACCCTCGTCTTCGACTACCCGACTCCGGCGGCCCTGGTGGCGCTGCTGCGGGCGGAGGCCGTGCCCGACCCGGCGGCGGCCGTCCTGCCGCTGCTGGCCGAGCTGGACCGGCTGGAGGCCGCGCTGGTGGGGACACCGGCTGACGACGAGGGCCACCTGAGGGTCGCCCACCGGCTCCAGTCACTGCTCACCCGGTGGAACGACCAGCAGGCCGCCCCGGCCGAGAACGCCGCCGTCACCGAGGAGCTCGCGGAGGCCACCGATGACGACCTCTTCGACTTCATCGGCAAGGAATTCGGCATCTCCTGACCCCGCCACCGCCCGACCCACCGCACCATCCTGAAAGGTGACCCGACATGCCGGCAGACCAGGCGGCCGAGGACAAGCTCCGGTACTTCCTCAAGCGCGTCACGGCGGACCTCCACGAGACACGCCGACGGCTGAAGGAGATGGAGGACGGCGAGCACGAGCCGATCGCCATCGTCGGCATGGCCTGCCGCTTCCCGGGCGGGATCGAGTCGCCGGAGGACCTGTGGCGCCTGGTCGCCGACGGGCGGGACGCCGTGTCCCCCTTCCCGGAGGACCGCGGCTGGGACGTGGAGAACCTGTACCACCCCGACCCCGACCACCCGGGCACCTCCTATGCCCGGGAAGGCGGATTCCTGCACCGGGCGGGGGAGTTCGACCCGGCGTTCTTCGGCATCAGCCCGCGTGAGGCGATGTCGATGGACCCGCAGCAGCGGCTGCTGCTGGAGACCTCCTGGGAGGCGTTCGAGCGGGCCGGCATCGATCCGGTGAGCCTGCGCGGCAGCCGGACCGGTGTGTTCGTCGGCGTGATGTACAACGACTACGGCATGCTGCTCCAGCAGTCGGTGGAGGGAGCCGAGGGCCAGATCGGGACGGGCACCTCGGGCAGCATCGCGTCCGGCCGGGTCTCGTACACGCTGGGGCTGGAGGGACCCGCCGTCACGATCGACACGGCTTGCTCCTCGTCCTTGGTGGCGCTGCACCTGGCCTGCCAGTCGTTGCGCACCGGCGAGTCGACGCTGGCGCTGGCCGGCGGTGTGACCGTGATGCTGACTCCGGGCACCTTCGTGGAGTTCAGCCGCCAGCGGGGCCTGGCCGCCGACGGGCGCTGCAAGGCGTTCTCGGACGACGCTGACGGCACCGGCTGGGGCGAGGGCGTCGGCATGATCCTGGTCGAGCGGCTGTCGGACGCGCTCGCCAACGGCCACCGGGTGCTCGGCGTGGTCCGCGGGTCGGCGGTCAACCAGGACGGCGCCTCGAACGGCCTGACCGCGCCGAACGGCCCGTCGCAGCAGCGGGTGATCAGGCAGGCGCTCGGCAACGCCGGGCTCACCGGCGACCAGGTCGATGCGGTCGAGGCGCACGGCACGGGCACCTCGCTCGGCGACCCGATCGAGGCACAGGCCCTGCTCGCCACCTACGGCCAGGGCCGCCCGGGCGGGCGCCCGCTGAAGCTGGGCTCGGTGAAGTCGAACCTGGGCCACACCCAGGCGGCGGCCGGTGCGGCCGGTGTGATCAAGATGGTCATGGCGATGCGGCACGGAGTGCTGCCGAAGAGCCTGCACGTGGGCGAGCCGTCCTCGCACGTCGACTGGACCGCAGGGGCCGTCGAGCTCCTCAGCGAGGCGCAGGAGTGGCCTGAGACCGGCGAACCGCGCCGGTCGGCGGTCTCCTCGTTCGGCTTCAGCGGCACCAATGCCCACATCATCCTGGAGCAGGCGCCGGCGGTGGAGGCGCTTCCCGATGCGGTGGATGGGCCCGCGGTGGACGTGCCTGCGGTGGATGTGCCCGCGGTGGATGTGCCCGCGGTGCCTGGGCCGGTGCCGGTGGTGCTGTCGGGCCGTACCGAGCAGGCTCTGCGGGAGCAGGCCGGTCGGTTGGCGCGGCGGCTGGCGGCCGATCCGGGTCTCGCGCTGACCGATGTGGCGTTCACGCTGGCGACGGCCCGTTCGGCGTTCGAGCAGCGGGCGGCGCTGGTCGGTGATGACCGGGCGCGGTTGCTGGCCGGTCTGGAGGCGCTGGCCGCGGGCGGCTCGGCAGGGGTTCGTGGGGTTGCGGGGACGGGTGGTCGCACGGCGTTCCTGTTCGCGGGGCAGGGCAGTCAGCGGGTCGGGATGGGTGGGGAGCTGTATGCCTCCTACCCGGTGTTCGCGGCTGCGTTCGATGCGGTGTGTGCGGAGTTGGATCCGCTGTTGGGGCGTTCGCTGCGTGAGGCGGTCGCGGATGCGGAGCTGATCAACGAGACGGGGTTCACGCAGCCGGCGTTGTTCGCGTTGGAGGTGGCGCTGTTCCGGTTGGTCGAGTCGTGGGGTGTGCGGCCGGACTTCCTGGCGGGGCATTCGATGGGTGAGTTGGCTGCGGCGCATGTGGCGGGTGTGTTCTCGCTGGCGGATGCGTGCCGGCTGGTGGTGGCGCGTGGCCGGTTGATGCAGGCGCTGCCGCGTGGTGGCGCGATGGTGGCCGTCCAGGCGGCGGAGGCCGACGTGCTGCCGCTGCTGACGGCCGAGGTGGGCATCGCTGCCGTCAACGGGCCGGCGTCCGTGGTGATCTCTGGCACCGAACAGGCCGTTCTGGATGTCGCGGAGAAGCTGGCGGCCGACGGCTGCCGGACCAGGCGGCTCACCGTCAGTCATGCGTTCCATTCGCCGCTGATGGACGGCATGCTGGCGGAGTTCCGCGCCGTGGCCGCTGAGGTGGTTTTCGCGGAGCCGCGGGTCCCGATCGTGTCGACGCTGAGCGGCTCGCTCGTGTCGGCCGAGTTGACCGACCCCGAGTACTGGGTGCGGCACGTTCGCGAGGCCGTCCGCTTCGCCGACGCGGTGCACGTGCTGGAGGGCGAAGGCGTCCGGACGTTCCTGGAGCTGGGCCCGGACGGCACGCTCAGCGCCATGGCGCAGCACTGCCTCGCCGAGGACAGCGACGCCGTCCTCACCCCCGCCCTGCGCCGCGACCGCCCCGAGCCGGAGAGCATCACCACCGCGCTCGGCCAACTCCACGTGCTCGGTGCGAAGGTCGACTGGCAGGCGGTGTTCGCCGGCACCGGTGCCCGCCGGGTGGACCTGCCCACCTACGCCTTCCAGCACGAGTACTTCTGGCCGCGGCCGCTGCGCGGGTTCGTGGGGGACGTGGTGTCCGCCGGCCTCGGGGCGGCCGACCACCCGCTTCTCGGTGCCTCGTTGGCGCTCGCCGACGCGGACGGCCATGTGTTCACCGGGCGGCTGTCGTTGGACGCCCACCCGTGGCTGGCGGACCACGCCGTGGCCGGCAGCGTGCTGCTGCCCGGCACGGCGTTCGTCGAGCTGGCGGTCCGGGCCGGTGACCAGGTCGGGTGCGGTCTGCTGGAGGAACTGACCCTGGAGGCGCCGCTGGTGCTTCCGCCGCGCGGTGCCGTGCAGGTGCAGCTCTCCGTCGGCGTCCCGGACGACTCCGGCCGCCGGTCGGTGGCGGTCTTCTCCCGGCCGGAGGATGCACCGCTGGACGAGCCGTGGTCGCGCCACGCTGCCGGTGTGCTTGCGACCGGCGGGAGTACGTCTGCCCCATTCGACCTGGCCGAGTGGCCGCCGGCCGGTGCCGAGCCGCTCGCGGTGGACGAGGTGTACGAGGCCTTCGCCACGGCCGGGTTCGCGTACGGGCCGGTGTTCCAGGGCCTGCGGGCGGCGTGGCGGCGGGACGGCGAGATCTTCGCCGAGGTGGCGCTGCCGGAGGACGCGCGGGCCGAGGCGACATCGTTCGGCCTGCATCCTGCACTGCTCGACGCTGCGCTGCACGCGGTCGGCGCGGGCCGGGTGCTGGAGGACACCGGCCAGGGGCGGCTGCCGTTCTCCTGGTCGGGCGTGTCGCTGTTCGCCGCCGGCGCGACCGAGCTGCGCGTACGGATCGGCGCGGTCGGCGCCGATGGCGTGTCGCTGGCCGTGGCGGACGGCACGGGCCGGCCGGTGGCCGAGGTCGGCACCCTGATCCTGCGGCCCTTCGCCCCTGAGCAGTTGGCGGGGGGCCGGCAGGATTGGCTGTTCCGCCCCGAGTGGCTGCCGGTGGTCCTGCCGTCCTCCGCGTCGGCCGGGTCGATCGGGGTGCTGGGTGAGGACGGGCTGGGCCTGCCCGGTGCGGTCCGCTTCGCCGGTCTGGCTGCGGTGGCAACGGCCGAGGCCGTCCCCGACATCCTGGTGCTCCCGGTCCCCACTGTGCTCGGCCCCGATCCGGTGGCCGCCGCGCATGCGGCTGTCCGGCACACCCTGGCGCTGCTGCAGGAGTGGCTGGCAGCGGACGTGTGGGCGAACTCCCGCCTGGTGATGGTCACCTGGGGCGCGAGTTCCGGCAAGGACCTGGCGGCCGCCGCGGTGCACGGCCTGCTGCGCTCGGCGCAGTCGGAGAACCCGGGCCGGATCACCCTGATCGACCTGGACGAGGACCCGGCCTCGCTGCAGGCCCTGCCGAATGCGCTCGACGCCGAGGAGCCCGACCTCGCCCTGCGCGCCGGCGAGGCCTTCGCCCGGCGGCTGATGCGGGCCGCCGGGACGGACTCCCCGGCCGTGGGTCTGCGGGCGTTGGACCCTGCGGGGACGGTGTTGCTGACGGGTGCGACGGGTTCGCTCGGTCGGCAGGTGGCCCGTCATCTGGTGGTGGAGTACGGGGCTCGTCGTCTGTTGTTGGTGTCGCGTCGTGGCGAAGCGGCCCCGGGTGCGGTGGAGTTG
Source organism: Kitasatospora sp. NPDC033851 (assembly GCF_055576085.1). NCBI lineage: Bacteria > Bacillati > Actinomycetota > Actinomycetes > Kitasatosporales > Streptomycetaceae > Kitasatospora > Kitasatospora sp. NPDC033851. Next base: position 4,792 of record NZ_JBVIRL010000044.1, read on the forward strand.
GCGGCGGAGCTGGCCGGTCTGGGTGCGGAGGTGTCGTTCGCGGCGTGTGATGTGGCGGATCGTGCCGCGCTGGCCGTGGTGCTGGCGGGTGTGGAGTTGACCGCGGTCGTCCACACGGCGGGTGTGTTGGATGACGGGATCGTGCCGTCCCTGACGCCTGAGCGGTTGGATGCCGTGTTGCGTCCGAAGGTGGATGCGGCGTGGAACCTGCACGAGCTGACGAAGGACCGTCCGCTCGCCGCGTTCGTGCTGTTCTCCTCCGCGGCCGGGGTGTTCGGTGCGGCGGGTCAGGCGAACTACGCCGCCGCGAACGCTTTCCTGGATGCCCTTGCCGAGCACCGCCACTCCGCGGGTCTCCCGGGGCAGTCCCTGGCGTGGGGGCTGTGGGCGGAGGACGGCGGCGGTATGGCCGGAGAGCTGGGCGACGCGGACGTGCGGCGGATGGCTCGCGGCGGCGTGCAGGCGCTGTCCACGGCCGAGGGCCTCGCCCTGCTCGACGCCGCCGGTGACCGCGACGACGCCGTCCTGGTGCCGATCCGCCTCGACCTCGCCGGACTCCGCACCCAGGCCGAGGCGGGCATGCTGCCGCCGGTCCTGCGCGGGCTGGTCCGGGCGCCGCTGCGCCGGGCCACCGCCGCGGGGTCCCGGGTCGGCGCGGGGTCGGCGCTGGCCGTTCGGCTGGCGGCGCTCGGTGCCGCGGAGCGGGAGACCCTGCTGTTCGACCTGGTGCGCGGCGAGGTGGCGGAGGTGCTCGGCTACGGCGGTGCGGCCGCCGTGGATCCGGACCGGGCCTTCAAGGACCTCGGGTTCGACTCGCTGACCGCCGTCGAGCTGCGGAACCGCCTCAACGGCGTCACGGGCCTGCGGCTGCCCGCCACCCTCGTCTTCGACTACCCGAACCCGGCCGCGCTCGCCGAGCAGCTCCGCACCGAGCTGCTCGGTGCGCTGCCGGAGGCCGCCGCCGACGTGAGCACGGCCCTGGACGACGAGCCGATCGCGATCGTCGGCATGGCCTGCCGCTACCCCGGCGGGGTCGAATCGCCCGAGGACCTGTGGCGACTGGTCGCCGACGGGCGGGACGCGCTCTCGGCCTTCCCCGAGGACCGAGGCTGGGACGTCGAGACCCTCTACCACCCGGACCCGGACCACCAAGGCACCTCGTACGTCCGCGAGGGCGGATTCCTGCACCGGGCGGGCGAGTTCGACCCGGGGTTCTTCGGGATCTCGCCGCGTGAGGCGATGTCGATGGACCCGCAGCAGCGGCTGCTGCTGGAAACGTCCTGGGAGGCCTTCGAGCGGGCCGGCATCGACCCGCGAACGGTTCGCGGCAGCCGCACGGGTGTCTTCGTCGGCGTGATGTACAACGACTACGCCATGGTGCTCCAGCAGTCGGTGGAGGGAGCCGAGGGCCAGATCAGCACCGGCACCTCGGGCAGTATCGCCTCCGGCCGCGTCTCCTACACCTTCGGCCTGGAGGGGCCGGCGGTCACGATCGACACGGCGTGTTCCTCCTCGCTCGTCGCGCTGCACCTGGCCTGTCAGTCGTTGCGCACCGGCGAGTCGTCGCTCGCGCTGGCGGGCGGTGTGACGGTGATGCTGACGCCGAGCACGTTCGTGGAGTTCAGCCGCCAGCGCGGCCTGGCCGCCGACGGCCGCTGCAAGGCGTTCTCGGACGACGCGGACGGCACCGGCTGGGGCGAGGGCGTCGGCATGATCCTGGTCGAGCGGCTCTCCGACGCCCGGCGAAACGGCCACCCGGTGCTCGGCATCGTCCGCGGCAGTGCCGTCAACCAGGACGGCGCGTCGAACGGCCTGACGGCGCCCAACGGCCCGTCCCAGCAGAGGGTCATCAGGCAGGCGCTCGCGAGCGGTGGGCTGACGGCCGGCGAGGTCGACGCCGTTGAGGCGCACGGCACCGGCACCACCCTCGGCGACCCGATCGAGGCACAGGCGTTGCTCGCCACCTACGGTCAGGGGCGCGCGGAGGGCCGTCCGCTCTGGCTCGGCTCGGTGAAGTCCAACATGGGCCACACCCAGGCGGCGGCGGGGGCGGCCGGCGTGATCAAGATGGTGCTGGCGATGCAGCACGGGGTGCTGCCGAAGAGCCTCCACGTGGGCGAGCCGTCCTCGCACGTCGACTGGTCGGCCGGCGCCGTCGAACTCCTCGCCGAAGCCCGTCCCTGGCCGGAGAACGGGCGGGCACGCCGCTCGGCGGTCTCCTCCTTCGGCTTCAGCGGCACCAATGCCCACATCATCCTGGAGCAGGCCCCGGAACCAGAGGCCGTGGAAGCGGCGGACCAGGACGGCGCACCGCTGGTCGCGCTCACCTCCGGTCTGCCGTGGGTGCTCTCGGCCCGCACGGCCGGCGCGCTGCGCGGCCAGGCCCAGCGGCTGCTCGACCTGCTGGACGGCGAACCGGACACCGCGCCGGAGGCGGTCGGTGTCGCCCTGGCGTCGACCCGAGCTGCCTTCGAACACCGTGCCGTGCTCGTCGGCGCCGACCGTTCCGAGCTCCGGGCGGCCCTGGAGACCCTGGCGGCCGACGGCGTGTCGGCCGGTCAGATCAGGGGCGTGAGCGGTTCGGCGGGCCGGGTGGCGTTCGTCTTTCCTGGTCAGGGTTCGCAGTGGGCCGCGATGGCGGTGGAGCTGTTGGAGTCGTCGTCGGTGTTCGCTGGGCGGATGGCGGAGTGTGGGGCGGCGTTGGCGCCGTTCGTGGACGGCTGGTCGCTGCTGGAGGTGGTTCGGGGCGTCGAGGGTGATGCGTGGATGGATCGGGTGGACGTTGTCCAGCCGGTGTTGTGGGCGGTGATGGTGTCGCTCGCGGAGGTGTGGCGTGCGTCCGGTGTGGAGCCGGGTGTGGTGGTGGGTCATTCGCAGGGTGAGATCGCTGCCGCGGTGGTGGCGGGTGCGTTGTCGTTGGAGGACGGTGCCCGGGTGGTGGCGTTGCGCAGCCGGGCGATCGCGGGTGGTCTGGCGGGTCTGGGTGGCATGGTCTCGGTGGCGTTGCCGGTGGAGGAGGTGCGTGAGCGTCTCGGTGACGGGGATCGGGTGTCGGTCGCGGCGGTGAACGGTCCGTCGGCGGTGGTGGTGTCCGGTGAGCCGGCCGCTCTGGAGGAGTTGTTGGCCGCGTGTGAGGTGGACGGCGTTCGTGCCCGTCGTGTCCCGGTGGATTACGCCTCGCATTCCGCGCAGGTGGAGTCGATCCGTGCCGAGCTGTTGGAGGTCCTTGCGGAGGTCCGTCCGCGGGCGGGCTCGGTGCCGGTGTTCTCGACGGTGACCGGTGAGCTGGTCGACGGTTCCGCCATGGATGCCGAGTACTGGTACACCAACCTCCGTACCACCGTCCGGTTCGCCGAGGCGACCGAGGCCCTGTTGCGTGGGCAGGGTGTCGGTACGTTCATCGAGGTCAGCGCGCATCCGGTGCTGGCGATGGCGGTGCAGGACACTGCCGAGGCGGCCGGGCACGACGCGGTGACCGTGGGCACGCTGCGCCGCGGCGAGGGCGGCTCGCGCCGGGTGCTGGCCTCGCTGGCCGAGGCGTGGGTGCGCGGCGTGGCCGTCGACTGGCGGGCCGCCGCCTTCGCCGGCACCACCGCCGTCCCGCCGCTCGCACTCCCCACCTACGCCTTCGAGCGGGAGAACTACTGGCCGCGCCCGTTGACCGGCTGGCTGGGCGACGTCACCTCGGCCGGTCTCGGGTCCGCCGACCACCCACTGCTCGGCGCGTCCCTCGCGCTGGCCGACGGCGACGGCGAGGGGTACCTGTTCACCGGCCGGCTCGGCCTGGACTCGCACCCGTGGCTGGCCGACCACGCCGTCGGTGAGCTGGTGCTGCTGCCGGGCACCGCGTTCGTGGAGCTGGCCGTCCGGGCCGGCAACCAGGTGGGCTGCGACCGGCTGGACGAACTGACTCTGGAGGCACCGCTGTTCCTGCCCGCGCAGGGCGGGGTGCAGGTCCAGCTCTGGGTCGGCGCACCGGACGACGGCGGCCGGCGCACCGTCAGCCTCTACTCCCGGGCGGAGGCGGCCGAGGCGGAGGAGCCGTGGATCCGGCACGCCGCCGGCCAGCTGTCCGCAGCTCCTTCGACCGACGCCGGCCCCGACCTGTCCGAGTGGCCGCCGGCCGCTGCCGAGGCCGTCCCGGTCGACACCGTCTACCAGGGCTTCGCGGCGGCCGGGTTCGACTACGGCCCGCTGTTCCGGAGCCTGCGCGCGGCCTGGCGCCGCGACGGCGACCTGTTCGCCGAGGTGGAGCTGCCGGAGGAGAGCCACGACCAGGCAGCCCGCTACGGACTGCACCCGGCGCTGCTGGACGGCGCGCTGCACGCCATCGGCCTCGGCGGTGTGCTGGCCGGTGCCGGACAGGCCCGGCTGCCGTTCGCCTGGGGCGGGGTGCGCCTGCACGCGGCGGGGGCTGCCTCGCTGCGGGTGCGGATCACCGCACAGGGCGCCGACGCGGTCTCGCTGGCAGTGGCGGACGGCACCGGCGCGCCGGTCGCCACGGTCGAGCAGCTGGTGCTGCGGCCGGTCGCGGTGGACCGGCTGTCGGCGGGTCGGACGGCCTTCCACGAGTCGCTGTTCCGGGTCGACTGGTCGCCGGTGCCGCTGGGCCCGCCCGCCGCGAGCGCGCCGGGCGAGGGCTGGGCGGTCCTGGCCGCGGAGCCGGACCTCGGCGGCCCGGGTGCCGGTGCTGCGGCGGATGCGGCTCGGCTGCTCGGCCTCGGCGGGGCGACCCCGTACGGCGGGCTGGACGCGCTGTCCGCCGCCGTCGCGGACGGTGCGGCCGCCCCGGGTACCGTCGTCCTCCCGCTGCTCGGCGGACCGTCGGAGCACGGGACGGACCCGGTGTCCGCGACCCGTGCCCGGCTGCACGCCCTGATCGGACTCCTCCAGCAGTGGCTCGACCTGGAGCCGTTCGCGGACTCCCGCTTGGTCGTGGTGACCCGCGGGGCGACGGCCCCCGCCGATCCGGAGGCCACCGCCGACAGCCCGGCGACCCCCGGCGACCTGGCGGCGGCGGCCGCGTGGGGATTGCTGCGGACGGCCCAGGCGGAGCACCCGGACCGGATCGTCCTGGTCGATCTGGACGCCGACCCGGCCTCGCTGCACGTCCTGCCGCGTGCCGCCGACTGCGGCGAGCCCCAGGTGGCCCTGCGCGCCGGGGACGCGCTCGCCCCGCGCCTGGCGCGGGTGCCCGACGCCACCGACTCCACCGACACGGCCGACGCCACGGGGCCCGCGCTCGACCCGGACGGCACGGTGCTGGTCACCGGCGCGCTCGGCCTGCTCGGTGCGCTGGTCAGCCGCCACCTGGTGACGGCGTACGGCGCGCGGCGCCTCCTGCTGGTCTCGCGCCGGGGTGCGGACGCCGAAGGGGCCGACGCGCTGTCCGCCGAGCTGACCGCGCTCGGCGCCGAGGTGACGCTCGCCGCCTGCGACGTCGCCGACCGCGCCGCCCTGGCCGCGCTGCTCGACGGCCTGGCGCACCCGCTGACCGCCGTCGTGCACGCCGCCGGTGTGCTGGACGACGGCCTGCTCGCCTCGCTCACCCCCGAACGGCTCGACGCCGTGCTGCGCCCGAAGGTCGACGCGGCGTGGAACCTGCACGAGCTGACGGCCGGCCACCCGCTGGCCGCGTTCGTCCTCTTCTCGTCCGCCGCCGGCGTGTTCGGCATGGCGGGCCAGGGCAACTACGCGGCCGCCAACGCCTTCCTGGACGCGCTCGCCGAGCGGCGCCGCGCCGCCGGCCTGCCCGCGACCGCGCTCGCCTGGGGCCTGTGGGCCGAGGAGAGCACCATGACCGGCGAGCTCGGCGAGGAGGGCGTCCGGCGGTTGGCCCGCGGCGGCGTCATGGGGCTCTCCTCCGCCGAGGGCCTGGCCCTCTTCGACACCGCACTGGCGCTCGCCGGCGCCACCCGGGCCCCCGCCGACGCCGATGACCCCGCCGCCGGCCCCGGTGGCGCGCTGCTGGTACCGGCCAGGATCGACCTGGCCGGGGTGCGGGCCGGCGCCGCCGCGACCGGCCGGGTGCCCGCGCTGCTGCGCGGCCTGGTCCGCATCCCGCTGCGGCGCTCCGCGGCGGCCGGCGGTTCCTCGCCGCAGCTGCTGGCCGAGCGGCTGGCCGGGCGGTCCGCCGAGGAGCAGGACGGCATCCTGCTGGAGCTCGTCCGGATGCACGCGGCGGCCGTGCTCGGTCACCCGCGGCCGGACGCCGTGGACGCCGAACGGGCCTTCCTGGAGCTGGGCTTCGACTCGCTGACCTCCGTGGAGCTGCGCAACCGCCTCGCCGCGGCCACCGGCCTGCGGCTGCCGGCGACGCTGCTCTTCGACCACCCGGCGCCGCGGCTGGTGGCCGCCAGGCTGCGTACCCTGCTCGGGGCGTCCCGGACGTCCGGTGCTGCGACGGACGGGCCGGGTACGGAGCCGGCGGCCGGCAACGGGGAGAGCGGGCGGCCGTTGGGCAGCATCGGCGCCCTGCTGCGGTCGGCGGCGGCGACGGGCCGCAGCGGCGAGTTCATGGAGCTGCTGTTCGCGGCCTCGCGCTTCCGTCCGGCCTTCGACGCGGCCGAGGCCGCGTCGGCGTCGGCGCCCGCGATGGAGCCGGTCCGGCTCGCCGAGGGGCCGGAGCAGCCGCTGCTGGTCTGCCTGCCCTCGCTGCTGGCGATCTCCGGGCCGCACCAGTACGCCCGGCTGGCCGCGGCCTTCCGCGGGCGGCGGGCGGTGAACGCGCTGCCGCTGCCCGGCTTCCTCCACGGCGAGCGGCTGCCCGCAGACGCGGCGGCGATCCTCGAACTGGCGGCGCAGAGCGTGCTGCGGGTCGCCGACGGCGCGAAGTTCGTGCTGCTCGGCCACTCGACCGGCGGCCTGCTCGCCCAGGCGACCGCTGTCCGGCTGGAGGAGCTCGGCGCCGGACCGTCCGCCGTCGTGCTGGTCGACACCTACTCCTTCACGGCGCCCGCCGCGCCCGGCGCCCCGACAGCGGGCGGCGGGGCGGCCTCCGTCGCCGAGCTGCTGCCCGTGCTGACCGGCGCGATGCTGGCGCGCGAGGGTGCGTACGTGCCGATGGACGACGCCAGGCTCACCGCGATGGGCGGCTACCTGCGGCTGTTCACCGGTTGGCGCCCGGCGGGGATCGCCGCTCCGACGCTGCTGGTGCGGGCGCCCGAGTCGCTCTCCGCGCCCGGCGCCGGCGCCGAGGCGCTCACCAGCGGGGCCCGGGCCTCCTGGCCGCACGAGCACACCGTGCTCGACGGTCTCGGCGACCACTTCACCGTCATGGAGGAGCACGCCGCCGCGACCGCCGGGCTGATCGAGAACTGGCTGCGCGAGGTCTGCTGAGCCAGGTGCCGGCGCCTCCCGCCGCGGCGGCGCCGGCACCGCCACGGGCACCGGCCCCGAGTGCCGGTGCCGTCCGCGCCGTCCCGGCCCGACCCCCGGCGGGCCGGGACGGCCCCCCCGCACAACCGCGACCCACCGACCCACCCACCCGTCCTTCGACCGAAGAGAGAGATCCCGCATGACCGCGCCCGACCCCGCCGAGTACGACCTCTGGATCCGCCGCTTCCACCAGGCCCCGGACGCCCCGGTGCGGCTGCTGTGCCTGCCGCACGCCGGCGGCTCGGCGAGCTTCTACTTCCCGGTGTCCGCCGCACTGTCGCCGGGCATCGAGGTGCTCGCCGTGCAGTACCCCGGCCGGCAGGACCGCCGCTCCGAGCCCGGCATCGGGACGGTCGCCGAGCTCGCCGACCGCATCCACCGGGTGCTCGCCCCGGTCGAGGACGACCGCCCGCTTGCCCTGTTCGGGCACAGCATGGGTGCGGTCCTCGGCTTCGAACTGGCCCGGCGGCTGGAGGCGGACGGGCGCGCCCCGGCCGTGCTCTTCGCCTCCGGGCGCCGCGGGCCGGCCACCCACCGGGACGAGCGGGTCCACCTGCGCGACGACGACGGCCTGGTCGCGGAGCTGAAGACGCTCAGCGGCACCAACACGGCACTGCTCGGCGACGAGGAGATCCTGCGGATGATCCTCCCGGCGATCCGCAACGACTACCGGGCGATCGAGACCTACCGCCGCCCGGAGGGCGGGCCGCTGAGCAGCCCGATCGTGGCGCTGATCGGCGACGACGACACGAAGTCCAGCGTGGAGGAGGCCAAGGCGTGGGCCGAGGAGACCACCGGCGACTTCCGGCTGCGGGTGTTCCCCGGCGGCCACTTCTACCTCGCCGCGCACCAGCGGGAGGTGCTGGCCGAGATCACCGACGGGCTCGCCGCGCACTCCGCCTGACCGGGCGGCAGTACGCCGTCGGCCCCGCTGGGCGAGCGGGGCCGACGGCGCATGAGGAGAGGTGATGTGGTCGTTCTGCCGCGCCGGTGCGGAGCGCGGAGCGGGCTGCGGGAGCGATCGGGGATCAGGCGTAGCCGGCGGTGCCCCCGCCGGCCGCCAGGCACAGTTCGCCCGGCAGGTCGCTGCGCCGGGTGACCTTGAGCTTGCGGTACACCCGGGTCAGGTGCTGCTCCACGGTGCTGACGGTGATGAACAGCTCACGCGCGATCTCGCGGTTGGTGTGCCCGAGCGCGGCCAGCGAGGCGACCCGGCGCTCGGCGTCGCTGAGGCCGCCCGCAGAGGCGCCCCCTGCGGTCTGCGGAACCTCCTCGCGGACGTCGGAGAACAGGTTCGACAGGCCGCGCTGGATGGGCTCGGCCCGGTGCTCCTTGGCCAGCTGCCAGGCGCGGGTCATCATGATCCGCGAACGCTTGTGGTCGCCGAGCTTCTGGTGGGTGTAGCCGAGGTCGGCGAGCGCCAGCGCCAGCTCGATCGGCGAGTCGCTGCGCTGGAGCTCGTCGACGGCCTGCCGCAGCAGTGAGGGGCGGTGCTTGAGCTCGGCGACGGCGGCGCTCAGGCGCACCGTCATGCCGCGGGAGCGGGACGGCCCTGGTTGCAGGCGCCGGGTCTGCTCGTCGATCAGCACCCTGGCCTTCTGGGAGTCGCCGGCCTGCAGGTGCACCCGGGCCGCGGCGCCGCGCCACGGCACCACGCTCGGCAGGTCGAGGTCCCAGTCCTGCATCATCTCGCCGCAGATCGTGAAGTCGTCCAGGGCGGCCTGGGAGTTGTTGGTGGCCAGCCGGAACTCGCCTCGCGCATAGAGGTAGTGCAGGCCGTAGCGGGTCTTGTAGATGGCCTGCGGCACCGGGCGGTTGAGCAGTTCCGCGGCGTCCTCGTACTTGCCCATCGCGGTCTGCGCGCAGAGCAGGGTGGCCAGCGGGAGGGCGATGTTGACGCCCCAGCCCTGCCAGGGCATCGCCTCCAGGGCGGCCATCGCGTCGCGTTCGGCGTCGGCCAGCCGGCCCTGGCGGGCGGCGATCTGGCTGCGCAGCGCCAGCAGCGGCGGGCGCCAGCCCTCGGCGGCGTTGCCGATCCGCTCCAGCAGCTGGTCGCAGCAGAGCGCCGCCCGGTCCAGCTGGTCGCCGTAGATCAGCGCGAGCAGGGCGAACTCGGCCTGCTCCCACGAGCGGTAGGTCAGGCGCAGGCTGCGCAGGACCTGTTCGGCGGCGAGGAAGGTGTGCTCGCGGGCCCGCCCGCTGAGCACCTCGTCCAGGACGGCGGCGGCCTGCAGCTGCGGGTCGGCCCGGACGGCGGCGGGGGTGTGCCCCTCGTCGACCCGGCAGGGACCGAGCGGCGGCAGGTCGGCGATGGCGCCGGGGTAGGAGCTGGAGAGCATGAGCTTGACGGTCTGCAGTTCGGCGGCGGTGCGGCTCTCGACCGTCCACTGCTGGCCGATGATGTGTTCGAGGATGGCCGAGGCCTCGGTGAGCCGGCCGTGCCGCAGCAGGTACTTGAGCACCACGACGGACTGGCGTTCGCCGAGGTCGCCGGAGCGCAGGGCGGAGGTGAGCTGCGGCAGGTGGCGGACGGCGTTGCCGGCCTGGAGCTGCCACTCGACGCCGGCCAGCAGGGTCAGCACCTCGCCGCGCCGGCGGCGGTCGGTGCAGCTGCGGTGGGCGTGCTCGACGCAGCGCCGGGCCAGTGCGGCGTCGCCGTCCACCAGCGCCTCGCGGGCGACGTCGCAGAGCACCTTGGTGCTCCAGGCCTCGCCGGGTTCGGTGGAGGCCAGCAGCTGCTCGGCGATGGCCCGCTCGGGGGCGCCCCGGGTGTAGAGCAGGTGGGCGGCGCGGAAGTGCAGGCGGCTGAGCTCGCCGGCGTCGGTGTCGTGCAGGACGGCGGTGCGCACCGCCGGGTGGCGGAAGCGGCCGTGCTCCAGCATGCCGGCCGAGTCGAGACCTCTGATCACGCGTTCGACCGAGGCGGGGGAGCGGTCCACCAGGTGGCCGAGCACCTGGACGCAGCTCTCGTCGCCGAGGACGGCGATGCCGCGGGCGACCGCCAGCGCCGAGGCCTCGCTGCGGTGCAGGCAGCTGACGACGGCTTGGGAGAAGGCGTAGCCGGCCCCCAGAGTGGCGGACCGGGCTTCGGAGGGCAGCCGGGTACAGGTCCGTAGGTCGTCCAGCAGGGCGTGGACGAGCAGCGGGTTGCCGCCGGTCAGGGCATCGACCCGGGCGCAGAGCTCGGGGGCCGCGAGCTCCTCGTCGCGCTGCCCGACGGTGCGCCGGCCGTCCTCGAGCCGTGCGCCGGTCAGGGCGCTGACGCCGTCGTGGCTGAGCGGGCCGAGCATCACGCGGCGGCAGTTCGGCTGGCGCAGCAGTTCGGCGTGGAAGGCGGGCTGCGGGTGCTGGGAGGCGGTGCGCTCGGCCAGGACCACGGCGATCCGGGCCGAACCGAGCCGTCGGATCAGGAAGAGCAGCCACTGCAGGGAGTGCTCGTCGGCGTGGTGCACGTCGTCGACGCAGATCAGGATCGGCGACACGGTGGAGAGTTCGAACAGGACGGCGCAGAGTTCCTGGACCAGATCGCCGCAGAGCCGGGCCGGTCGGCCCGCGTCGGAGTCCGGGCCGGTCCGTGCGTGGAGGGCGGGCGGCGCATCGGTCCCGGCGGCCGCGGCGGAGGTGACGGCGAGCCGCAGCAGGCGCTGGACGTGCTCGTGGCGCGCCGGGTTGAGCGGGGCGTGGCGCAGCAGCTGGCCGGCGATGCTGAGCGGCGTGTGGTCCTCGGCCTGCGCCCCGACGGCACGCAGGGTGACGAAGCCTGCCGTGTGGGCCTGCTCGCACAGTGCGCTGAGCAGGACGCTCTTGCCGGTGGCGACCGGTCCTGCCACCAGGCCGACCGCTCCCACCCCGTTCAGTGCGTCGGTGGTGATTCGGCTCAGCTGGAGCAATTCCTCGCCACGTTCGATCAATTCGGTTCGGGGCGTCATGTGCTGGGCTCCTCGCTTCGGTTCCCGACAGCCGACCGTGGCGAATGCCCGGGTACGGGGGCGCGTTCGCGCACGGCGGCACGGAATGTTCAAAGGCGTTCCCGGCAGGCCTCCGGGCCTCGGCTCGCGGGGGCCGGTCGACGGGGCGTCGGTTCGCCGGGATCGGGGCGTCGGCACCGCTGCCCACCGGGCGAGTCCTCGCTGGCGGCGCCGCTCGCCTCACTGACTGGCAGGCGAGAAAACGAAGTTGACGGTGCGTCTGGATCTGTTTCGAGGCGATCCGTTCGGCTGCCTGTTCCCAACGTGTTGAATGCCATATCCCATAGCGTTGAACACTGTTCCCCCGGTGAACTGGCGGCGACAATTCCGGTCCGGCCCGAATGAAGAATGATCCGGGATTCAACCAGAATCGCGATCGCACGGATTGCATGCCCGTCCGCTCCGCCACTGTGGCCGTCTGCCGAGGCCGTGAAAAGGAGTTGCGGGACAACTGGTCAGAACATAACACTGCCGAACCCCGCCGGACGATACCTGCCATCAGGAACTGATCAAGATTGGTAGCCGCTAGGAGCCCTAGGGGTAGGGGTAGGGGCCCCCGTTCGGCGGGGTCGAAGCCGCAAATCCGGGCTAATCGCCCATCTCGCCGGGCTGCCGCCCGCCCGTGCGGCGGCCCGGAGCCGTCAACTTCCGAACAGGGGTACCCGCCGGCGCCGTCCGGGGTCGCTCATTTCCGTAACTGTCCCGTAATTACTCGGACATACAAGCGAACGGCCGGTTTCCCGCAGCGGAGTGCTGCTGAGGGAAACCGGCCGTCCGTGGGTGGGCGATTCGGTGGTCGTGAGGTGGAGCGGTTGTGTGCGGCGGGTCCGGCCGCGGTCGGCGCGGGATGCGACCCGCCGGGCCGGGGCCGATGTCCGGGGCCTGAGGGCAGTGACCTACGGCTGCCGGCAGTCGGAGCGGTCGCCGTCCTGCGGAGGGACGCCGCCGGTGTCGTTCGCGGTCCCGTCCCGGACGACCAGCCGGCAGCGGCGGCTGCGCAGCGTGCCGGTGAACGCCAGGTGCGGGCCGAGGTGGCCGACGATGCGGTCGGCGGCGGATTTCGAGATGCCGAAGAGAGTGGCCACCTCACGCATGGTCAGATCGGTTCGCCGGTACGTCATCACCAGCAGGACCCGGTCCTCCAGTCCGAGAGCCCAGCGCCGGCCGGCCCGCGGCCCGTCGTCTCCGGCGAGGGGGCGGAGTGACTCCAGCAGTTCGGCGAACTCGTCGGCGGCCAGACCGGTGAGCAGTTTCACCCAGGTCGTCTCCGCCGCGCTGATCAGCTGTGCCATCGCCCGTCCTGCCCGGTCCGGTGTTGCGCCGCCGCCGGCCTCCGTCCGGCTCCGGGGCGGCGGGCCGGACCGGCACGGCTCCCGACACCCGAGGTCCGGTCGCCTCGTGCCCGGCCGTCCCGGGCCCAGCCCCCACCTAGCGTCCACCGCTGCCGTCCCCCATCGCTACCCAGCCCGACACCCGCATGCCTGCCCACGAGGCGTGCGCTCACTCCTCCGGCAGGAGGAGCGGCGCGATCTCGTCGAAGACGTCCCCGGGGCCGGGATTGGCCGGGTCGGTGGCGCCGCCGAGGTGGTGCACCACGCCCCATACCGCGTTGAGTGCGGTGGTGACCGCGCCCTCGGCGAATCCCGCCGTCCAGGAGACGTCGTCCCCGGCCAGGAAGAACCCGCGCTGACCGGCCGGGAAGCCGTCCTGCACGAACTGGGTGAACAGCCTCCGCTGATAGCGGTACTGTCCGGGCAGGTTCGCCTTGAAGGCGCCCATGAACAGCGGCTCGGTCTCCCAAGTCACCGTAACGGGCGGTCCGATGATATGCCTGCGGAGATTCACCGTGGGATAGATTTCCGCCATCCGCGCGAGCAGGACCTCCAGCCGCTCCTCGTCGCTGAGCGTGGCGAACTTCAGCGAGTCGTCGTTCCACGTGTACGACAGGCAGATGACGCCCGGCCGATCAGGGCCGCCCTGGTCGAACAGGTAGACCCCGCGCGGCGCACGGTCGGTGAGCGTCATGCTCATCATGTCCGCGCCGGTGGCGGGGTCGCGATCCAGCCAGAACGGCCGGTCCGTCAGGACGAACAGCTTCGAGGCGCCCATGTAGTGGGTCCGCTCCACCGCCGTCCAGTGCTGCTGGGAGAGCAGGGCCGGGTCGCACGCGACCCGGTTCAGCAGTGTCCACACGTGCGGTGTGAAGACCACCGCCGCGTAGCGCTCCGACACCCCGTCGGCGTCCGTCACCTCCACGCCGTCGCCGGCCCGGCGCAGCGCCCGCACCCCGGGACGCGGCCGCCCGCCGTGCAGGGTGGCCAGCGAAGTACCGGCCGGCCAGTGCCCGCCCGGGCCGGCCGGGCGCGTCCACAGCCCGTCCACGAACCCGCCGGTCCCGCCGACCAGCCGCACCTGGTCCTGGTCGGCGCCGGTGAACACCACCCGCAGCACCTCCAGGATCGAGTTGGGGAAGTCGGTGTCCCAGCCGCCGGTGCCGAATCCCACCTGTCCGAAGATCTCCCGGTGCCGGAACGAGCGGAAGTACGGCGAGGCCGCCAGGAAGCCGTAGAAGGACTGGTCGTCCAGGGTGCGCACCATCCGGTTCCACACCGCCTTCAGCAGCGGGGCGTCGCGCCGACGGACGGAGGCCTCCACCACCGCCAGCTCGGCCTGCTCCAGCAGCGTCTTCTCCCAGGCGTCCGACACCTCCCGGTACACCGGCGGCAGGTCCTCCGCCGTCCGCGCCACCCGGTGCTCGCCGTTCAGGTGCACCAGGGTGCTCGGGGTGTGCGCCGACAGCGGGTTGGGGAACGGACTGGTCTCCAGACCGAGCGCGTCCACGTAGTGGAAGAGCGCCCGCGCCGACTGCGGGAAGCGCATCGCGCCCATCTCGGCCGAGACTGCCGGATCCGCCGGGAAGGGCACCGCCCGCATCCGGCCGCCCAGCTCCCCGGCCTCGTACACCACCGGGCGCAGGCCCAGCCGCAGCAGCTCGTAGCCGGCCACCAGGCCCGCAACGCCGCCGCCCACCACCGCGACCGGCGTGCCGCGCCGCTCGGCCGGCACCCGGCCGAGCCCGGCCGGATGAGCCAGCCAGTCGTCGTAGGCGAACGGGAAGTCGGGGCCGAACATCGTCAGCGGGGCGGTCAGTTCACGCGAGAACGCGCCGGTACCGGGAGACATGGGACACCTTTCGGGGCCCAGCCCACAGGGTCAGCCCAGTCGGGCGGGCAGACCCTCGTAGAGCTCGGGACGCCGGTCGTGGAGATAGGGAGTGTCGGCGCGCGCCTTCGCCACCACGGCCGGGTCGACGTCCGCCAGCAGCAGACCCTCGACGGGTTCCTCCAGGGTCACCCGCGTGCCGTCCGGCGCGGCCACCGTGGTCAGCCCGCAGAAGTCCAGGCCGCCGTGCGCGCCGATCCAGTTGCTGTACGCCACGTACAGCTGGCTCTCGAAGGCCCGGGCCGGCACCAGGGTCCTGGCGACGACGTCCCAGGGCCGCATCAGCGCCGTCGGCACCAGCAGCAGCTGGGTGCCGGCCATCGCGTGCGCCCGCACCGGTTCGGGGAACTCCACGTCGTAGCAGACCAGCAGCCCCACGGTCAGCCCGCCGAGGCGGGCCTGCACCACGCCGCGGTCGCCCGGGGCGAAGCGGGAGGCGTCCACGTCGCCGAACAGGTGCGCCTTGCGGTAGGCCGCGAGGGTGCCGCCGTCCGGGCCCACCAACCGGGCCGCGTTGTAGACGCCGGTGCCGTCGTCCTCCGGCCAGCCGTGCACCACGGCGATGCCGAACTCCCGGGCGACCGCGGAGACGGCCGCGCAGTGCGGGCCGTCCACCGGCCCGGAGGCCTCGGCCAGGTTGCCGGGCCGCAGCGGATAGCCGCCGAGGGTCATCTCCGGCGCGACCAGCAGCTCGGCGCCCGCCTCGGCGGCCCGGCGGGCCGCCTCCCGCAGCCGCGCCACCAGGTGCGGGACGTCGGGGGAGCCGCACGCGGCCTGCCAGCAAGCAATCCTCATCGCGTGCGTCCTCAGGTAGCGGGTGCCGTCGTCCCCGGGCGTCGTTCGCCGCCACCGACGCTAGGCGGACGCCGCCCGCCCCGACAACCCCTGGTCAGCGAGGGTCCGCCGCGGCCGCCGGCCTAGGGGCCGCAGGGGTGCCGACAGGGGTGGCGGCCGCCCCGGCCGGCGCGGTTGTGTTCCACCGGGACCCCTGCCCCCGGCACCGCCGGCCGGCCCCGTCCCGTCCCGAACCGCCGACAGAACGGGCTGACATGACGACCGGTGAGCCGGGGAGCAACGCACTCGTCTTCCCCGCCATGGGCCCCTCGCGCTTCGCCGACTTCGGCCGCTTCATGGTGGTCAACGCCGGCGCGCGGAAGTACTTCGCGGCCGCCGACGAGGTGCTCGGCCACAGCGTCTTCGACGCGCTGCGCGACAGCGACGACGACTACTCCGAGACCGCGCAGGTGGCCTCCTTCGTCGCCTCGCTGGCCCTGGTCGAGTGGGGTCTGGCCACCGGCCGGCAGGAGCCGGCCGACTACTGCGCCGGCGTCAGCTTCGGCAAGTCGGCGGCCGCCGCGCACGCCGGCGTGCTGCCCTTCGAGGAGGCCGTAAGCCTGGTCGCCGAGACCGCCCGCTGCGAGGCCGCGTACTTCACCGAGCACCACCGCGACATCGTCACCCACTCCTTCGTCAAGATCGGCCCGGAGCTGCTCGACGAGCTGCTCGCCGAACTCGCCGACGCCGGGGAGTGGTACGAGGTCTCCTCCCGGCTCGACCACGATCTCTGCATGGTCTCGCTCTCCGAACGGGCCCTGGACGGCTTCAAGCGCCGTATCGGCGACAGCGGGGGCTACTCCCTGTACACGATGCGCCCGCCCGCGCACGCGAGCATCTTCGGCCCGCTGCGCGACCGCGTCGAGCAGGACGTCCTCGCCCGCTACCGGCTGCGCGACCCGCGCGTGCCGATCGTCTCCGACCAGGACGGCTCGCTGGTGGAGAGCGCCTCGCAGGCCTCGGCCTGGCTGCTCGGCGGATTCGTCCGCCCGATGAACTGGCCCGGCGTGGTGGCCACCCTGGCCGGCCTCGGCGTCGACCGGATCACCATCGTCGGACGCGACCGGCTGCTGCGCCGGCTGCGCTGCACCGTCGACAACTTCAGCACCAGCACGCTCGCCCCCGAAACGGCACTCACACCAGCCGCCTGACCGGCCGTCGGCGCACACGCGCGGCCGAGCGGCCCCGAGGAAGGCACCACCCCTTGACGAACCACCCCGGTGCGGCGGACGGCACGCTCTTCGCGACCAGTGACCTGCACATCGGCTACCAGGAGAACCGCGCGATCGTCGAGGGCCTGCGCCCGCACGGCCCGCGCGACTGGCTGATCGTCGCCGGTGACATCGGCGAGATCGCGGCCGACGTGGAGTGGGCCCTCGGCGTCCTCGCCGAGCGCTTCGCCACCGTCGTCTGGGCACCCGGCAACCACGAACTGTGGACGCACCCCTCCGACCCGGTCGCGCTGCGCGGCGTCGCCCGCTACGAGCACCTGGTGCGCATCTGCCGCGGCCTCGGCGTGCACACCCCGGAGGACCCCTACCCGCTCTGGCACGGGGAGGGCGGCCCGGTGCGGATCGCGCCGCTGTTCGTCGGCTACGACTACACCTTCCTGCCGCCGGGCACCCGGACCAAGGCGCAGGCCCTGGCCCGGGCCCACGAGAGCGGCGTGGTCTGCTCCGACGAGTACCTGCTGCACCCCGACCCCTACCCGAGCCGCGAGGCCTGGTGCCGGGCCCGGGTGGCGGCCACCGAACGCCGGCTCGCGGCGGAGGACCCGGCGGTGCCGACCGTCCTGGTCAACCACTACCCGCTGGTGCGCACCCCGACCGACGTCCTGTACTACCCCGAGTTCGCCCAGTGGTGCGGCACCACCGCCACAGCCGACTGGCACACCCGGTTCCGCACGGCGGCCGTCGTCTACGGGCACCTGCACATCCCGCGCAGCACCCGCTACGACGGCGTCCGCTTCGAGGAGGTGTCGGTCGGCTACCCGCGCGAGTGGCGCCGACGCGGACCGGGCGCGCCGGCCGGGCTGACCCGGATCCTGCCCGAGCGGGGTGCCCGGTGATCGAACGGATCCTGCCCGACGGGGTCGCGGTGGCGGAGTCCACCGGGGTGCTGCCGACCGCGGCCGCCGAGGCGCCGGAGCTCTTCCCCGAGGAGCAGGAGCACATCGCGGCGTCGGTGCCGCTGCGGCAGGCGGAGTTCCGGGCGGTCCGGGCCTGCGCCCGACGCGCCCTGGCCGCCCTCGGCCGCCCGGCCGTCCCGCTGGTGCCCGGTCCGCGCGGGGAACCCCGCTGGCCGGACGGCCTGGTCGGCAGCATGACGCACTGTGCCGGCTACCGCGCGGCCGCCCTGGCCCCGGCCGACCGCCTGCTCAGCCTCGGCATCGACGCCGAGTCCGACCTGCCGCTGCCCGAGGGCGTCCTGGAGGCGATCGGCCGCCCGGAGGAGCTGCCGCAGCTCGCCGCCCTGCGCCGCGCGCGGCCCGAGCTCCACCCGGACCGGCTGCTGTTCAGCGCGAAGGAGAGCGTCTACAAGGCGTGGTTCCCGCTGACCGGGCTGATGCTCGACTTCACCGAGGCGACCCTGGTGCTCTCTCCGGACGGCATCTTCACGGCACGGCTGCTCGTCCCCGGCCCGGTGGTGGCCGGGCGCCGGCTGCCCGGCTTCCGGGGGCGTTGGCTGGCCGCGTCCGGCCTGGTCCTGACGGCGATCGCCGTGCCGCGGCCCTGAACGTCCAGCACGGTTGCGGTGAAGGGGAGTTGACGGACCGGGGCGACCCCGCAGGGGTGGGGGCGGATAGGGGTACTGCAGCCGCCGACCCGTCGGTAACGTCCCGGACGTGGCGGAGCTCCGGCGATCCCGGCCGGGCCCCGACCGCCGGTCGTGCGGCGCGCCCGGCGCCACGGGCGCCCGACCCAAGGCCGCGTCAGCCGACTGCCGCGGACCTCCCCCTCGGCCCCGGATCCGACGCCCGCGCGCCGCAGTGGCGGGCGCGCCCCCTCGGTGGCCGCCGAGTACGAGAAGGAAGAGTGAGCCGATGGCGGCAAAGATCTTTGCGGAGGACTCGGCGGCGACGCTCGCCGAGTTCGAGCAGGACACCCTGAGGGTCGCGCAGGTGCTGCGCGAGCGCGGCGTCGGACTCGGCAGCCGGGTGCTGCTGAAGGCCGGGAACTCCGTGAGCTACGTCTCCGTGCTCTTCGCCCTGATGCACCTGGGCGCCTCGGTCGTCCTGGTGGACCAGCAGGAGAAACGAGAGGCGACCGGCTCGATCATCCGCCGCGCGGGCACCAAGCTGGTGCTGGTGGACGACGACGCGCCGGTCCCGCCGGAGGCCGATCCGGTCCACCTCTACGAGCTGATCTCCGTCGCCCCCGAGGTCAGGGTGACGGATCAGCACCTGGACTTCGGCGCCTGGTGCGACCTCGACGACGCACTGATCATGTGGTCCTCCGGCTCGACCGGCGCACCCAAGGGCATCGTCAAGAACGGCGGCCGGTTCCTGAAGAACCTGGAGCGCAACGCCCACCACATGGGCCACACCGCGGAGGACGTGCTCCTGCCGCTGCTGCCGTTCTCGCACCAGTACGGCCTGTCGATGGTGCTGATCGCGTGGATCGTGCAGGGCTCGCTGGTCATCGCCCCCTACAAGCGCCTGGACCGGGCGCTGCGGATGGCCGGCCCCTCCGGGGCCACCGTGCTGGACGCCACCCCGGCGACCTACCGCAGCATCCTGGGCATCCTGCGCCAGAGGCCCGTCCTGGAGCGCTCGCTCGGCGCCGTCCGGATGTTCTGCAGCGGCGCCGCCCCGCTCGACCAGTCGCTCACCGACCTGTACGTCGAGCGTCTCGGCCTGCCGCTGCTCGACAGCTACGGCAGCACCGAGGCCGGCAACGTCGCGTTCGCCACCGCCGACAACGCGGTCTCCTGCGGCCGGGTCATGGACGGCCTGCGGATCCGGGTCGTCGACGACGAGGACCGCGAGGTGCCGGCCGGAGTCGTCGGCGAACTGCTCGTCGAGACACCGGACGTGATGATCGGCTACCTGACGGACGAGGGCGGCATCGACCCGGTCGCCCAGGACGTCTTCCGCACCGGCGACCTCGGCTACCTGGACGCCGACGGCAACCTCTTCGTCCTCGGACGGAAGTTCGCCGTGCACCGCAACGGCCACACGCTCTACCCGGAGATCGTCGAGCGCAAGGCCGCCGCCGGGGGCTGCGCCACCCGCATCGTCGCGCTACCGGACGAGCGGCGCGGCAGCAGCCTGGTGTTCTTCGTCGAGGACGAGCAGCTGCGCGACGCCGCCCACTGGCGGGCGGTGCTGGGCGAGCTGCTGCCCGTCTACGAGCAGCCGAACCGGGTGGTCGTCGTGGAGGGCTTCCCGCTCAACCGCAACGGCAAGCCGGACAAGCGCCGGATGTCCGAGCTCGCCCTCGCCGGCGCGGGCCCGGCGGCGCCGGACGCCTGAGCCGGGTCGGCTCGGCGGGGCCGCCGTCCGGCACCCGGACGGTGGCCCCGCCGCGCGTCCGGCCGCGGCCGCCCGGTCAGTCCAGCAGCCCGCGCTCCATCGCGGCCAGCACCGCCGCCGTCCGGTCGGACACCTCCAGCTTGCGGAAGATCCGCAGCAGGTGCGTCTTCACCGTCGCCTCGCCGATGTGCAGTTCGCGGCCGATGTCGGCGTTGGTCAGACCCCGGCCGACCAGCTGCAGCACCTCGCGCTCGCGCGCCGACACCGGCGGCGCCTCCTGCGCCCGCGCCCGGAACAACCGGCCCGCGACGGCGGGGGAGAGCACCGTCTCGCCGCGGGCGGCGGCCCGCACCGCGTCGATCAGGTCGCTGCGCGAGGTGCCCTTCAGCAGGTAGCCCGCCGCGCCCGCCTCGACCGCGCGCAGGATGTCCGCGTCGCTCTCGTACGTGGTCACCACCACCACGCGAGGGCGACGCGAGTGCGCCAGGATGCGCGCGGTCGCGGTGACGCCGTCCATCGTGCCCATCCGAAGGTCCATCAGCACCACGTCCGGGTCGAGCGAGGCGGCGAGCACCACCGCCTCCTCGCCGCCGCCGGCCGTCCCCGCGACGGCGATCCCCGGCGCGGACTCCAGCATCGCCGACAGGCCCTCGCGGACCACGGGGTGGTCGTCCGCGATCAGCACGGTGATCGCCCGGGCAGCGGGGGCGGGCGGCGTCATCGGTTCCCTCCGTCGGGATCGTCGCGGGTGCTGTCGTCGGGCCGGGCCGGGCCGACGGTGCCGAGCGGCACCCGGACGTCCACCACCGTCCCGAAGCCGGGCCTGCTGGACACCCGGGCGGTGCCGCCGGTCTCCGCGAGCCGGGCCCGCAGTCCGCGCAGCCCGTACCCCTCGGTCGGCCCCGCGGTGTCGAACCCGCAGCCGTTGTCGGTGACCGTCAGCCGCACCTCGCCGTCCGTGAACTCGGTCCGCAGCGCGACCCGTCGGGCGCCCGCGTGCTTGCGGACATTGGCCAGCGACTCCTGCGCGGCGCGCAGCAGCACCACCGCGACCGCCGTCGGCAGCGGGAACTCGGTGCCCTCGGCGGTGTAGTCGACGGTCAGCCCGGTCTCGGCGGCGAACGCCCCGCCCCGGCGCCGCAGCGCCTCGCCCAGCGAGTCGCCGCGCAGCGCCGCCGGGGTGAGCGCGGCGACGAAGCCGCGGGTCTCCGCCAGGTTGTCGACGGCGGACCTGGCGGCCAGTGCGAGGTGCCGCCGGGCCAGCTGCGGGTCGTCCTCCAGCTCCGCCTCCGCGGTCTGGATCAGCGCGATGATGCTGGTCAGGCCCTGGGCCACGGTGTCGTGGATCTCGCGGGCCAGGCGTTCGCGCTCGGCGGCGATCCCGGCCTGGCGCGACAGCCGGGCCTCCCGCTCCCGGCTGCGCTCCAACTCATCGATCAGCCGGCCGCGTTCGCGGCTCTGTTCGATCACCCTGGTGATCCACAGGCCCAGCAGCACGGTCAGCGCGATCCCCAGCAGGGTCAGCGGCAGCACGCCGAGCACCTCGGGGCCGAGCCGTCCGCTGCTGACCCACACCAGGGCGGGCGGCACCAGGTTGGCGCAGAGCACCACCGCGATCCCGAGCGAGGACGGCAGGCTCATCAGCAGCATCGGGCAGACGGCGAACAGTGCGAAGGCGGCGGCCAGGTCGAGGACGGCGGCCACCGCGAACAGCGTGAGCAGACCGGCCGCGAACCAGCGGCTGCGGGGCGGCCGTTCGCCGCCGCGCAGCAGTGGCCGCCCGAACGCGGCGTACCAGGGCACCATCAGGGTCAGTGCGGCGACCGCGCCGGCGACCCGGCCCGGCGCGGCCTGCGAGGTGAGTAGCAGCCCGGCGGTGACGAGGTAGCAGAGCCCGAAGTAGGCGTCCCACAGGCCGGCCCAACGGGCCATCGGATCCTGTCGGAAGGCCGCCTGCGCGCCGTCGGCGCGGACGTCCGGCGCACCCGGCGCACCCGGGTCGGGCGGGTCGGAGGGGACGGGACGGACGGCGGCGGGGGGCTGGTCGGGCAGGGCACGGGCTGGCACGCTGACCAGTCCTACCACGCGCCCTCCGCCGCGTGCACCCGCCGACCGGCGGCCCGTCGGCCGGGCCGGTCCGCGCCGCGCCGTCGCCCCGGGTGTCCACCGACCGGTGGACACCCGGTCCGTCCACCGGTTGTTCCGGCGCCCGCGCCGCGTCCCTAGCGTGGAGATCAGCGAGGACGAACCGCGTTCCTCGACGGACGATCCTCGGGAGCCGCACCACATGAGCGGGTTCACCACCACCCTGGTGGTCAGCGGGACGGTGCTGGCCGTCATCCTGGCCAGCGACCTCGGCCGACGCCGGGTCACCACCATGCGCCTGATCCGGCCGCTGATCGCGGTGGCCGCCGTGATGGTGCTGTTCTTCCACAGCCCGCAGCTGGCCGGCAACGACCTCTCGCTGCAACTGGTCGGCATCGGCATCGGCATCATCCTGGGCCTGACCGCCGGGGCGATGCTCCCCGGCGAGCTGGATTCCGACGGGAACGTGTACACCCGGGCGGGCCTGCTTTACGCATTGTTCTGGCTCCTGATGTCGGCGGCCCGGGTGGTCTTCGTCTACGGAATCGAGCACTGGTACACCGCCGATATCATCGAGTTCGCCATCAAGTACCGGATCAGCGGGCCCGACGTGTTCTCGAATTCGCTCGTGCTGATGGCACTCGCCACCGTACTCGTACGCACGGTCGTGGTGCTGAACCGCCGCCGACGCCTCCGGGTCACCATCCGATAGGAACAGGACAGGAAATGCCCTCATCCGAAGGACTCCGGCTGCGGCCGCCGCGGCACCGGGTGGAGCGCCGCGCCCTCGCCTGGTGGACGGTGCAGGCCTCGCTGATCCCCGTACCGCTCATCCTGGCCGCCGCCGCGCTCTACCTCCTGATCCCGCCGGCCCGGTTCGTCTTCGGGTGGGTGCTGCTCGCGGTCACCGTCCCCGGCGTCGCGTACATCGCGGTGATGCCGCAGTGGCGCTACCGGGTGCACCGCTGGGAGACCACCGACGAGGCCGTCTACACGGCCTCCGGCTGGCTCTGGCAGCGCTGGCGGGTCGCCCCGCTGTCACGGATCCAGACCGTGGACACCGTCCGCGGTCCGCTGGAGCAGCTGTTCGGGCTCGCCGGGATCAAGGTCACCACGGCCTCCGCCGCCGGCGACGTGACCATCCGCGGCATCGACCACCGCAGGGCCGTCGAGGTCGTCGAGCACCTGACCCGCACCACCCAGGCCACCCCGGGGGACGCCACATGAGTACCGAACCCGCAGGGCCCGAGCAGCCCGGCACGGCCGACTCCGTCGCCGACCCCGCCACCGTCCCCGGCCAGCGCGCCGGGACCGCGCCCGTCGACGGGCCGGAGGGCCCCGACTGGCAGCGGCTCAGCCTGCGCTCCGTCCCCGTCCACCTCAGCTGGCTGCTCGCCCCCGCCGCCACCGCGGCCGGCACCGCGCTGGGCGGCCACGGCACGCCGAACCTGCAGGCCCTGATCACGGTCGCCTCGCTCACCATCGCCTTCGGGGTGGTCGCCGGCATCAATCTGATGCGCTGCCTCACCACCCGCTACCGCGTCACCCACGACCGGCTGGAGGTCCACAAGGGCCTGCTGTTCCGCAGCCGCCGCACCGTCCTGCTGGGGCGGATCCGCAACGCCGACGTCACCGCCAAGCCGCTGCAGCGCCTCGCCGGCCTCGCCGCGGTCACCGTCGGCGTCGCCGCCGTCGGCTCCTCGGGCGGCTCGCTCACCCTGGACGGCGTCACCCGCGACCAGGCCGCCGCGCTCCGCCGGGACCTGCTCAACCGGCGCGCGGCGCTGCTCGCCGCCGGCCACGACGGGCAGGTCGAACAGGCCGCCGACGACACGATCGCCGCCTTCGACCCGTCCTGGACCCGCTACGCCCCGCTGACCGTCTGGGGCGTCGGCGGCCTGTTCGCCGTGCTCGGCGCCGCCTACCGCACCCTGCACGAGATGCAGGTCGACCCGCTGGAGCTGGGCGTCGTCCGCAGCGCGGCCGACGCCTTCACCGCTGTGCCCGTCTGGGTCGCCGTCCCGGTCACCCTGCTGGCCGTCGCCGCCGTCGGCACCGCCGGCGCGGTGGCCCTGTACGTCGAGGGCTGGTCCGGCTTCCGGCTGGCCCGCGAGGAGGGCGGCATTCTGCGGGTGCGGCGCGGACTGTGGATCCACCGGTCGGTCTCCATCGAGGAGCGGCGCCTGCGCGGCGTCGAGCTGGTCGAGCCGCTGCTGCTGCGCTCGGGCGGCGGCGCCCGGCTCCAGGCCGTCGCCGGCGGACTCGGCTCGGCCGAGGAGAACCGCTCCCGCGGGGCCCTGATGCCGCCCTCACCGCGTTCCGAGGTGCTCCGGGTCGCCGCCGCGGTGCTCGGCGACGACCGGTCGCCGACCGAGCGCGCCGACCTGCACCGCCACCCCCGCCGGGCGCTGCGCCGCAGGCTCAACCGGGCCCTGCTGGTCGTCCTGCCGGTGGTCGGCGCGGTGGCGCTGCCGGGCATCTGGCTGCCCGCCTTCCTGGTCGCCGCCGGGATCAGCGCCGCCGTGCTGCTGCCCGCCGGCGCCCTGCTCGCCGCCGACGCCCACCGCGCCCTCGGCCACGGCCTCACCGGCCCCTACCTGGTGGCCAGGTCGGGCACCTTCGTCCGCCGCACCGTCGCCCTCCGGCGCGAGGGCGTGATCGGCTGGACGGTCTCCCGCTCCTACTTCCAGCGCCGTGCCGGGCTGCTCACCCTGGGGGCCGCCACCGCGGCCGGTGCGGGCGTCTACCGGGTGCGCGACGTCGCCGAGGGGGAGGGGCTGGCCTTCGCCGAGGAGGCCGTGCCCGGGCTCCTCGCGCCGTTCCTGGTCCGCGACTGACCGGACCGGCACCCGGCTCACCCGGGTCGCGGCCCGGGGTGAACGTCCCGCACCCCGGTGCCCCACTCGGGCGCGAGTTCCGGTGGCCCGCTTTACCGGCCCGCCGGGACGCGCTAGCGTGGCCCGATTGTGGGTGAGGAATTCGCCGGGCGCATTCCGCGATTTCCTCCCGGTCGGCACCCCCGAGAATTCCTAGGGGTAGCCGGCCGAAATCGTAGGGGTGCTGAGGGGCCCCGTAAGGGGTTATCCGGCGGCGCATTCCCGTGCCACGCTGGCCAACGGTGTTTGATACCGTCAGCCGGGTAGTGGAGCGCGCGATGATGAACCAGTCCGAGGAATTCATTCCGGAGCCGGCCGGCGCGGATGTCGCAAATTCGGACGGCGTCTCGTCCTGGCGCGCGCGGCTCGCCGACTCCTCCGAGGCCGAGCAGCAGCGGACCGTCCTGAGCCTCGTCCTGGACCGCGCCAGGGAGGCGCTGCGCGGCCGCTCCGGCGCCGCCGTCGACGCCGACCGGCCCTTCCTGGAACTGGGCTTCGACTCGCTCGCCGCCGTGGACCTGCACAGCAGGCTCACCGCCGCCACCGGGCTGCGCCTGCCGGTCACCCTGGTGTTCGACCACCCGACCCCGGCCTCGCTCGCCCGCCACCTGCGTGCCGAACTGCTCGGCCTGGCCGCCGAGTCGGAGCCGCTGCCGGCCTCCGTCGGCGCCTCCGACGAGCCCATCGCCATCGTGGCGATGGCCTGCCGCTTCCCCGGCGACGCCCGCAGCCCCGAACAGCTGTGGCAGCTGGTCGCCGACGAGGTCGACGCCGTCTCCCCGTTCCCGACCAGCCGCGGCTGGGACCTCGCCGGCCTCTTCGACGACGACCCCGACCGGGCCGGCACCTCGTACGCGCGCGAGGGCGGCTTCCTGCACGACGCCGACGAGTTCGACCCCGGCTTCTTCGCCATCTCGCCGCGCGAGGCGCTCGCCATGGACCCGCAGCAGCGCCTGCTGCTGGAGACCGCCTGGGAGGCGTTCGAACGCGCCGGCATCGACCCGACCGGCCTGCGCGAGTCCCGCACCGGCGTCTTCATCGGCGCCGAGGCCCAGGAGTACGGCCCCCGGCTGCACGAGGCCGCTGACGGCATGGAGGGCTACCTCGTCACCGGCAACGCCGCCAGCGTCGCCTCCGGCCGGATCTCCTACACCTTCGGCTTCCAGGGCCCCGCCGTCACCGTCGACACCGCCTGCTCCTCCTCGCTGGTCGCCCTCCACCTGGCCGTACAGTCGCTGCGCCGCGGCGAGTGCGGCGTCGCGCTGGCCGGCGGCGCGGCCGTGATGGCCGGACCGGGCTCCTTCGTCGCCTTCAGCCGCCAGCGGGGCCTGGCTCCAGACGGCCGCTGCAAGCCCTTCGCCGAGGCCGCAGACGGCACCGCCTGGGGCGAGGGCGTCGGCATGCTCCTCGTCGAGCGGCTCTCCGACGCGCGGCGCAACGGCCACCCGGTGCTGGCGGTCGTCCGCGGCTCGGCGATCAACCAGGACGGCGCGTCCAACGGCCTCACCGCACCCAACGGCCCCTCCCAGCAGCGGGTGATCCGCCAGGCCCTCGCCGACGCCGGCCTGACCGCCGCCGACGTGGACGCCGTCGAGGCGCACGGCACCGGCACCACCCTCGGCGACCCGATCGAGGCCCAGGCCCTGCTCGCCACCTACGGCCAGGACCACACCGACGACCAGCCGCTCTGGCTCGGCTCCCTCAAGTCCAACATCGGCCACACCCAGGCCGCCGCCGGCATCGGCGGCATCATCAAGACCGTCATGGCGATGCGCCACGGCGTCCTGCCGCGGACCCTGCACGTCAACGAGCCTTCCCCGCACGTCGACTGGGCGTCCGGCGCGGTCGAACTGCTCACCGAGGCCCGCCCCTGGCCGGAGACCGGCCGCCCCCGCCGGGCCGCCGTCTCGTCCTTCGGCTTCAGCGGCACCAACGCCCACGCCGTCCTCGAACAGGCCCCGCAGACCTCGGAGATCCCGGCCGCCGAACCCGCCACCCGCGCGCCCGCGGCGCTGCCCTGGGTGCTCTCCGCCCGGACCCCGGAGACGCTGCGCGCGCAGGCCCGCCGGCTCGCCGCCCACCTCGACGCGCACCCCGAGCACCGCCTCGCCGACCTCGGCCACTCCCTCGCCACCACCCGCACCGCCTTCGAGCACCGCGCCGTCGTGGTCGCCGGCGAGCGGGACGGCTTCCGGCGCGCCCTGGACGCCCTCGCCGACGGCCTCGGCGCCCCCGGCCTGCTCCAGGGCAGCACCGCCCCAGGGCGCACCGCCTTCCTCTTCACCGGCCAGGGCAGCCAGCGGCTCGCCATGGGCCGCGAACTCTACGAGACGTACCCGGTCTTCGCCCGCGCCCTCGACCAGGCCGCCGGCCACCTCGACCTCCAGCTCGAACGGCCGCTGCGCGAGGTGCTGTTCGCCGCCGAGGGCACCCCCGAGGCCGAGCTGCTGCACCGCACCGCCTACACCCAGCCCGCCCTGTTCGCCGTCGAGGTCGCCCTCCACCGGCTCGTCGAGTCCTGGGGCCTGCGTCCCGACGCCGTCGCCGGACACTCCATCGGCGAGTTCGCGGCCGCGCACGCCGCCGGCGTGCTCACCCTCGCCGACGCCGCCCTGCTGGTCGCCGCCCGCGGCCGCCTGATGGAGGCACTGCCGGCCGGCGGCGCCATGGCCGCCGTCCAGGCCACCGAGGACGAGATCCGCACCACCCTCGCCGGCCGCGAGGCCGCCGTCGCCGTCGCCGCGGTCAACGGCCCCGCCTCCGTCGTCGTCGCCGGCGACGAGGACGCCGTCCTCGCCGTCGCCGCCCACTGGGCCGAGCAGGGCCGCAAGACCCGCCGCCTGACGGTCAGCCACGCCTTCCACTCGCCCCACATGGACGCCGTGCTGGCGGAGTTCCGCCGCTGCGCCCAGGCCGTCTCGTACGCCGAACCCAAGGTCCCGCTCGTCTCCACCCTCACCGGCCGGACCGTCACCGCTGAGGAGATCGGCGACCCCGAGTACTGGGTGCGCCACGTCCGCGAGGCCGTCCGCTACTGCGACGCCGTCCGGACCCTGGAGGCCCAGGGCGTCACCACCTACCTGGAGCTCGGTCCCGAGGGGGTGCTCTCCTCGACGGGCCCGGACTGCCTCGCCGACCCGGACGCCGCCGTGTTCGTCCCGCTGCTGCGCGGCGACCGCCCCGAGGTGCACACCGCGACCGCCGCACTCGGCCAGGCCCACATCCGGGGCGCCGCCCCCGACTGGGACGCCGTCTTCGCCGGGCAGGGCGCCCGCCGTGTCGACCTGCCCACCTACGCCTTCGAACAGGAGCGCTTCTGGCTCGCGCCCGGCTCCGACGGCGGTGACGTCACCGCCGTCGGCCTCGGCGCCGTCGACCACCCCCTGCTCGGCGCCGCCGTCGCGCTCGCCGACGGCGACGGCATCCTGTTCACCGGACGGATCGCCCTCGACACCCACCCCTGGCTGGCCGACCACGCCGTGCAGGGCAGCGTCCTGCTCCCCGGCACCGCCTTCGTCGAACTCGCCGTCCGCGCCGCCGAACAGGCCGGCTGCGGCCTCGTCGAGGAACTCACCCTGGAGGCGCCGCTACTGCTGCCCGACCGGGGCGGCGTCCACCTGCAGATCGTGGTCGGCGGCGCCGACCGGACCGGCAGCCGCACCCTCTCCCTGCACTCGCGGCCCGAGCACGCCGACGCCGACGAGCCCTGGACCCGCCACGCCGGCGGCCTGCTCGCCCCCGCCGCCGACCCGGCCGGACCCGACCTCGCCGCCTGGCCCCCCGCCGACGCCCGGCCCGTCGACGTCCAGGACGTCCGCGCGCGGCTCACCGACGCGGGCTTCGGCTACGGACCGGCCTTCCAGGGCCTGCGCGCCGTCTGGCTGCGCGGCACCGAGATCCTCGCCGAGATCGACCTGCCCGAGCCCGCCCTCGACGGCGCCGACCGCTACGGCCTGCACCCCGCCCTGCTCGACGCCGCCCTGCACGCCCTCGGCGCGGACACCGACGACGACGCCGTCCGCGGCGGCCTGCCGTTCTCCTGGCACGGCGTCACCCTGCACGCCGCCGGCGCCACCGCGCTGCGCCTGCGCGCCACCGTCCTCGGCCGCGGCGAGGTCGCCCTCGAAGCGGCCGACGCCACCGGGCAGCCCGTCCTGTCGGTGCGGTCCCTGGCGCTGCGCGAGATCTCCGCCGAGCAGCTCGACGCCGCCCGCGCCGCCCGCAGCGACGCACTGTTCCGTGTCGAGTGGACGGCCCTGCCGGTCTCCGCCGCCACCACCGGCCGCTGGGCCGTCCTCGGCGCCGCCACCCCCGAGCTCGCCGCCCTCGGCGCCGAGCAGTACCCCGACCCGGCCGCCCTCACCGCCGCCGTCGAGGCCGGCCGCGCTGCCCCCGACGCGGTGTTCCTGCCCGTCGGCCCCGTCGACGCCGAGCAACCGGACGACCCGGCCGCCCTCCGCGCCGCCCTGCACCGGGCACTCGACGCGGCCCGGCAGTGGCTCGCCGACGACCGCCTCGGCGCCGCCCGCCTCGTCCTCACGACCGGCGGCACGGCCGACGGCCCCGGCGCCCTCGCCCGCGCCGCCGTCCGCGGCCTGATCCGCTCCGCCCAGCTGGAGCACCCCGACCGGCTCGTCCTGCTGGACCTCGACGCGCACGGCATCCCCGGCGAGGTCCTGGCCGGCGCCCTCGCCTCCGGCGAACCCGAACTCGCGGTCCGCGAGGGCGCGGTGCACGTCCCCCGGCTCGCCCGGGCGCGTACCGCCGCCGACCCGGCCGGGGCCGGCGCCGCCCCCGCGTTCGGCCCCGACGGCACCGTCGTGGTCACCGGCGCCTCCGGTGCCCTCGGCACCCTGGTCGCCCGCCACCTGGCGGCCGAGCACGGCGTCCGCAGCCTGCTGCTGCTCTCCCGCCGCGGCGCCGACGCCCCCGGCACCGCCGAACTCCTCGCCGACCTCGCCGAGCACGGCGCCGAGGCCACCGTCACCGGCTGCGACGTCTCCGACCGCGCAGCCCTCGCCGCCGCACTCGCCGGACACCGGCTCACCGGCGTCGTCCACACCGCGGGCGTCCTCGACGACGGCGTCCTCGACGCCCTCACCCCCGAGCGCCTCGACACCGTCCTGCGGCCCAAGGCCGACGCCGCCCTCCACCTCCACGAGCTGACCGCCGACCAGCCGCTCACCGCCTTCGTCCTCTTCTCCTCCAACGCCGGTGTGCTCGGCGGCCTCGGCCAGGCCAACTACGCGGCCGCCAACGCCGTCCTCGACGCCCTCGCCGAACACCGTCGCGCCACCGGGCTGCCCGCCACCTCCCTCGCCTGGGGCCCGTGGGCCGACGGCGGGATGGCCGCCGGTCTCGACAGCGCGGACCTGCAGCGCCTCGCCCGCAGCGGCCTGACCGGCCTCGCCGACGACGAGGGCCTCGCCCTCTTCGACACCGCCACCGCGACCGCTGAACCGGTGCTCGTCCCGATGCGCCTGGACCTCGCCGCGCTGCGCGCCCAGGCCGCCGCCGGCACCCTCCCCGCCCAGCTGCGCGGCCTCGTCCGCACACCCACCCGGCGGACCGCCCGCGCCGGCCGCTCCGGCGGCACGGACCTGATGCGCCGCCTGGCCGGCCTCTCCGACGCCGAGCTCGACCGCGAACTCCTAGAACTGCTGCGCGTGCGGGTCGCCGCCGTGCTCGGCCACGCGTCCTCCGACACCATCGACGCCGGCCGGGCCTTCAACGAGCTCGGCTTCGACTCGCTGACCTCCGTCGAACTGCGCAACGAGCTGAACGCCGCCACCGGGCTGCGCCTGCCGCCCACGCTGATCTTCGACCACCCGACCCCCGCCGCGCTCGCCGCCCACCTGCGCACCGAGATCGCCGGCGCCGCGGAGCAGTCCGCCCTTCCCGCGGCCGCCCCCGCCCGCCGCGACGACGAGCCGATCGCCATCGTCGGCATGGCCTGCCGCTACCCCGGCGGCGTCTCCTCGCCCGAGGAGCTGTGGCAGCTCGTCACCGGCGGCGTCGACGCGATCTCCGCGTTCCCGTCCGGCCGCGGCTGGGACCTCGACCACCTCTTCGACCCCGACCCGGACCACCCCGGCACCTCGTACGCCGACCAGGGCGGCTTCCTGCACGGCGCCGGCCTGTTCGACGCCGCGTTCTTCGGCATCTCGCCGCGCGAGGCGCTCGCCATGGACCCGCAGCAGCGCCTGCTGCTGGAGACCTCCTGGGAGGCGTTCGAGCGGGCCGGCATCGACCCGGCGACGCTGCGCGGCAGCCGGACCGGCGTCTTCGCCGGCGTGATGTACCACGACTACGCGACCCGGCTCGGCGCCGTCCCCGAGGGCGTCGAGGGCTACCTCGGCACCGGCACCTCCGGCAGCATCGCCTCCGGCCGCGTCTCCTACACCTTCGGCCTCGAGGGGCCGGCCGTCACCGTCGACACCGCCTGCTCCTCCTCGCTGGTCGCGCTGCACCTCGCCGTCCAGGCGCTGCGCCAGGGCGAGTGCACGATGGCCCTGGCCGGCGGTGTCACCGTCATGGCCACGCCCGAGGCGTTCGTCGACTTCAGCCGCCAGCGCGGCCTCGCCCGCGACGGCCGCTCCAAGTCCTTCTCCGCCGCCGCAGACGGCACCAGCTGGTCCGAGGGCGCGGGCATGCTCCTCGTCGAGCGGCTCTCCGACGCCCGCCGCAACGGGCACCCGGTGCTCGGCATCGTGCGCGGCTCGGCGATCAACCAGGACGGCGCCTCGAACGGCCTGACCGCCCCCAACGGCCCCTCCCAGCAGCGGGTCATCCGCCAAGCCCTCGCCGACGCCGGCCTGACCGCCACCGACGTGGACGCCGTCGAGGCGCACGGCACCGGCACCACCCTCGGCGACCCGATCGAGGCCCAGGCACTGCTCGCCACCTACGGCCAGGACCACACCGACGACCAGCCGCTCTGGCTCGGCTCCCTCAAGTCCAACATCGGCCACACCCAGGCCGCCGCCGGCGTCGCCGGCATCATCAAGATGGTCATGGCGATGCAGCACGGTACGCTGCCGCAGAGCCTCCACCTCGACGAGCCCTCGCCCAACGTCGACTGGGCGTCCGGCGCGGTCGAACTGCTCACCGAGGCCCGCCCCTGGCCGGAGACCGGCCGTCCGCGCCGCGCGGGCATCTCCTCCTTCGGCTTCAGCGGCACCAACGCCCACACCATCGTGGAGCAGGCCCCGGCCGCCGTCCGCACCCGGAAGCCCGCCGACCAGGCCCCGGCCGTCCAGCCGTGGGTGCTCTCCGCGAAGAGCGAGGACGCGCTGCGCGAGCAGGCCCGCGCCCTGCTGACCCACCTGGACCGCACCGCCGGCACGCCCGCGGAGGCGACCGATGGCGACATCGCCCTCTCGCTCGCCACCGGCCGCGCCGTCCTGGAGCACCGGGCCGCCGTCATCGCCGAGGACCGCGCCGACCTGCTGGCCGGCCTCGCCGCCCTGGCCGCCGGCGAGTCGAACGCCGACGTCCTGCAGGGCACCGTCACCGCCGGCCGCACCGCTTTCCTGTTCACCGGGCAGGGCAGCCAGCGGGCCGGCATGGCCGCGGAGCTGACGGCCGCCCACCCCGCCTTCGCGGCGGCCTTCGACGCGGTCTGCACCGAACTCGACCGCCACCTGGACCGCCCGCTGCGCGAGGCGATCGCCGACGAGGCACTGATCGGCGAGACCGGCTGCACCCAGCCGGCGCTGTTCGCCGTCGAGGTGGCGCTGTTCCGCCTCCTCGAGTCCTGGGGGGTCCGCCCGGACTACCTGGCCGGCCACTCGATCGGCGAGCTGGCCGCCGCCCACGTCGCCGGGGTGTTCTCGCTGGCGGATGCCGCGAAGCTGGTGGCAGCTCGTGGCCGGTTGATGCAGGCGCTGCCGCGCGGCGGTGCGATGGTCGCGGTGCAGGCCACCGAGGAGGAGGTGCTGCCGCTGCTGACCGAGGGCGTCGGCATCGCCGCCGTCAACGGCCCGAACTCCGTGGTGATCTCCGGTGCCGAGGACGCCGTCCAGGCCGTGGTCGCGCAGCTGGCGGGCCGCCGCACCAAGCGCCTGACCGTCAGCCACGCCTTCCACTCCCCGCTGATGGACGGCATGCTGGACGACTTCTGCGCCGTCGCCGAGCAGATCACCTACGAACTTCCGCGGATTCCGATCGTCTCCACCCTCACCGGCGCGCTCGCCTCGACCGAGCTGACCGACCCCGGGTACTGGGTGCGGCACGTCCGCGAGGCCGTCCGCTTCGCCGACGCCGTCTCCGTCCTGGAGGGCCGGGGCGTCCGCACCTACCTGGAACTGGGCCCCGACGGGGTGCTCTCCGGGATGGGCCAGGACTGCGTCACCGAGGACGCCCTCTTCACCCCGGCCCTGCGCGCCGGACGCCCGGAGACCCGCACCCTCACCACCGCCCTCACCCTGCTGCACCTGCGCGGGAGCGTCGTCGACTGGCCTGCCGTCTTCGCCGGCACCGGCGCGCGCCGGGTCGACCTGCCCACCTACGCCTTCCAGCGCCAGTGGTACTGGCTGGAGAACCTGGCCGCCCCCGCGCCCGCCGCGGCCGCGGTCGACGCCGTCGACGCCCGGTTCTGGGAGGCCGTCGACACCGGCGACCTCGACGCGCTCTCCAGCACTCTCGCCCTCAGCGGTGACCAGCCCCTCAGCTCGGTGCTCCCGGCCCTCTCCGCCTGGCGCCGCCGGACCCGCGAGCAGGCCACCACCGACGCCTGGCGCTACCGCGCTACCTGGAAGCCGATCGGCGAGGCCGCCACCGCGCTGACCGCCGGCGTCTGGCTGCTCGCCGTCCCGACCGGCTCGGCCGAGGGCACCGCCGTGCTCGGCACGGTGCGGGCCCTCACCGACCGCGGCGTGGACGTCCGCCCGATCGAGCTGGACGCCGCCCGCACCGACCGCTCGGGCCTGACCGAACTCCTCGGACAGCGCGTCGCCGACGGCGCAGCCGTCGCAGGCGTCCTGTCGCTGCTCGCCCTCGACGAGCGCCGGACCGACGGCGTGTCGACCGGCCTGCTGCTCACCACCCTGCTCGTCCAGGCGTTGGGCGATGCCGGGGTCGGTGCGCCGTTGTGGTGTGTGACGCGTGGGGCGGTGGCTACGGGTCGTTCGGAGCGGGTGGCGGATCCGGT
>NZ_JBVIRL010000045.1:0-37896 GCF_055576085.1 Kitasatospora sp. NPDC033851
GCGGATCGTGCCGCGCTGGCCGTGGTGCTGGCGGGTGTGGAGTTGACCGCGGTCGTCCACACGGCGGGTGTGTTGGATGACGGGATCGTGCCGTCTCTGACGCCCGAGCGGCTGGATGCCGTGCTGCGTCCGAAGGTGGATGCGGCGTGGAACCTTCACGAGCTGACGAAGGACCGTCCGCTCGCCGCGTTCGTGCTGTTCTCCTCCGCGGCCGGGGTGTTCGGTGCGGCGGGTCAGGCGAACTACGCCGCTGCGAACGCCTTCCTGGACGCCCTCGCCGAGCACCGCCACGCCGCGGGTCTCCCGGCGCAGTCCCTGGCGTGGGGGCTGTGGGCGGAGGACGGCGGCGGTATGGCCGGCGGGCTGGGCGACGCGGACGTGCAGCGGATGGCCCGCGGCGGCGTGCAGGCGCTGTCCACGGCCGAGGGCCTGGGCGTGTTCGACGCCGCCCTGCGGGCCGAGGATGCGGCGCTGGTGCCGATCCGCCTCGACCTGGCGGGCCTGCGGGCCCGTGCGGCGGATCCGGCTGCGGTGCCGCCCCTGCTGCAGGGCCTGGTACGGCCGGCTGCCCGCAGGTCGGCCTCTGCGGCCACCGCTGCGGGCGGCGGCTCGGCGCTCGCAGCGCGGCTCGCAGGGCTGGCCGAGGCGGACCAGTACCGCGATCTCCTGCACACCGTCAGGTCCGAGGCCGCCGCCGTGCTCGGGTACGGCGGAGCGGAGGCGGTCGATCCGACCCGGGCCTTTCGCGAGCTCGGGTTCGACTCGCTCAGCGCGCTGGAGCTCCGTAACCGCCTGAACGCCGTCACGGGCCTGCGGCTGCCCGCGACCCTCGTCTTCGACCACCCGAGTCCTGCGGTGCTGGCCCGGCAGCTCCGGACCGAGCTCCTAGGCGTGCCGGAGGCGGACAGCGGGACGCCCGTCCCCGGGGCCACTGGCGCTGAGGATGACCCGATCGCGATCGTCGCGATGAGCTGCCGCTTCCCCGGCGGGGTCGAGACCCCCGAGGACCTGTGGCGCCTGGTCGCGGACGGCCGTGACGCGATCTCCGGCTTCCCCGCCGACCGCGGCTGGGACCTGGAACAGCTGTACCACCCGGACCCGGACCACCTCGGCACCTCGTACACGCGTGAGGGCGGGTTCCTGCACGACGCGGCGGCGTTCGACCCCGCCTTCTTCGGCATCAGCCCGCGGGAGGCGCTCTCCACCGACCCGCAGCAGCGGCTGCTGCTGGAGACCTCCTGGGAGGCCTTCGAACGGGCGGGCATCGACCCGGCGTCCCTGCGTGGCAGCCAGACCGGTGTCTTCGTCGGCGTGATGTACCACGACTACGCGACCCGCCTGCAGCAGGCCGCGGCCAGCGGCGCCGAGGGCTCGATGGGCAGTGGCGGCGTGGGCAGCATCGCGTCCGGTCGCCTCTCCTACACCTTCGGGCTGGAGGGGCCGGCCGTCACCGTCGACACGGCCTGCTCGTCCTCGCTGGTGGCGCTGCACTGGGCGATCCAGGCGCTGCGCACCGGCGAGTGCACGCTCGCCCTGGCCGGCGGGGTCACCGTCATGGCGACACCCGCGACCTTCGTCGACTTCAGCCGCCAGCGCGGCCTGGCCGCCGATGGCCGCTGCAAGGCTTTCTCCGATGACGCGGACGGGACCGGCTGGGGCGAGGGTGTCGGCATGCTGCTGGTGGAGCGGCTGTCGGACGCTCGCCGGAACGGTCATCCGGTCCTGGCGGTCGTCCGCGGCAGTGCCGTCAACCAGGACGGCGCGTCCAACGGTTTGACCGCGCCGAACGGGCCGTCCCAGCGGCGGGTGATCCAGCAGGCGCTGGCCAGTGCCGGGTTGACGGCCGGCGAGGTGGACGCGGTGGAGGCGCACGGAACCGGGACGCGTCTGGGCGACCCGATCGAGGCGCAGGCCCTGCTCGCCACCTATGGGCAGGGGCGCGGCGAGGAGGAGCCGCTCTGGCTGGGCTCGGTGAAGTCGAACCTGGGTCACACCCAGGCGGCGGCGGGTGCGGCCGGTGTGATCAAGATGGTGTTGGCGATGCGGCACGGAGTGCTGCCGAAGTCCCTGCACGTCGGCGAGCCGTCCTCGCACGTCGACTGGTCGGCCGGCGCGGTCGAACTGCTGACCGAGGCCCGTCCGTGGCCGGAGAACGGACGCCCGCGCCGGGCCGCGGTCTCGTCCTTCGGCATCAGCGGCACCAACGCCCACACGATCATCGAGCAGGCACCCGCGGAGGAGCCGGTGCCGGCCATTGCGAACACGGGTGCGCCGTTGCCACTGGTGATCTCGGGCAGGACGGAGGAGGCGCTGCGCGGGCAGGCCGCTCGGCTGTGGGAGTTCGTGGCGGCGCGTCCCGACGTGGAGGTGGCCGATCTGGGGCTGTCCCTTGCGACCACGCGCTCCTCGTTCGAGTGGCGTGCCGGGCTGGTGGCGGGCGACCGTGCGGAGCTGTTGGCGGCGCTGGAGGCGTTGGCGGGCGGCGTGTCGTCGGACAGCGTCGGCACACCGACCAGTGGGCGGACGGCGTTCCTGTTCACCGGTCAGGGCAGTCAGCGGGTCGGGATGGGCTTCGAGCTGTCGGCGGCCTTTCCGGTGTTCGCGGCTGCGTTCGATGCGGTGTGTGCCGAACTGGATCCGCTGCTGGACCGTCCGCTGCGTGAGGCGATCGCGGATGCGGAGCTGATCAGCGAGACCGGGTTCACGCAGCCGGCGTTGTTCGCGCTGGAGGTGGCGCTGTTCCGGCTGGTCGAATCCTGGGGTGTGCGGCCGGACTTCCTTGCCGGTCACTCGATCGGTGAGCTGGCCGCGGCGCACGTGGCGGGTGTGTTCTCGCTGGCGGACGCATGCAGGCTGGTGGCGGCGCGCGGTCGCCTGATGCAGGCGCTGCCGCGCGGCGGCGCCATGGCGGCCCTCCAGGCATCGGAGGGTGAGGTGCTGCCACTGCTGATCGGCCGCGCCGACGAGTTGGGCATCGCCGCCGTCAACGGTCCCGACTCGCTGGTGGTCTCGGGCGAGGAGCGTTCGGTCCTGGAGCTCGTGGCGGACTGGGAGGCGCAGGGCCGCAGGGCGAGGCGGCTCACCGTCAGTCATGCGTTCCATTCGCCACTGATGGACGGCATGCTGGCGGAGTTCCGTGCGCTGGCTGTTGAGGTGGTTTTCGCGGAGCCGCGGATTCCGATCGTGTCGACGTTGACCGGTTCGCTTGTGTCGGCCGAGTTGACCGACCCTGAGTACTGGGTGCGGCATGTTCGCGAGGCTGTCCGCTTCGCCGATGCGGTGCACGTGCTGGAGGGCGAAGGCGTCCGGGCGTTCCTGGAGCTGGGCCCGGACGGCACGCTGACGGCGATGGCGCAGCCGTGCCTCGGCGAGGAGAGCGGCGCCGTCCTCGTACCGGCCCTGCGGCGCGACCGGGCAGAGGCCGAGGCCGTTGCCGCCTGCCTGGGCCGCCTTGCCGTGGCCGGGACGGCGGTGGACTGGCCGGCGGCGTACGGCGGACGGGCCGGGCGCGTCATCGATCTGCCCACCTACGCCTTCCAGCGGGAGCGGTACTGGCCGCAGGGCGACGCCGGTGTGCCGGGCGATGTCGGCGCGGCCGGGTTGAGCGCGGCCGACCACCCGCTGCTGGGGGCCGCCGTGCCGCTGGCCGAGGGTGACGGGCTCCTGTTCACCGGGCGGCTCTCGCTGGACGCGCACCCCTGGCTGGCGGATCACGCTGTCGCGGGCACGGTGCTGCTGCCCGGAACGGCCTTGGTGGAGCTCGCGGTCCGGGCCGGCGAGCAGGTCGGCTGTGCGCATGTGGAGGAGCTGACGCTGGAGGCGCCACTGATCGTGCCCGAGCCCGGCGCGGTCCGGCTCCAGCTGCGGCTGGGTGCCGTCGACGCCGACGGGCGCAGCACCGTGGCCGTGCACTCCCGGCCTGCGGAGGCTGCTGATGACGTGCTCTGGACGCGGCATGCGGTGGGTCTGCTGGCGCGGGAGTCGGCTTCCGGTGGCGTGGAGTTGAGGGTGTGGCCGCCGGCCGGTGCGGAGCCGGTGGCGGTGGACGAGGTCTACGAGGCGTTCGGGGCGGCCGGGTTCGCGTACGGGCCGGTGTTCCGGGGCCTGCGAGCGGTGTGGCGGCACGGGGGCGAGGTGTTCGCGGAGGTGGCGCTGCCGGAGGAGGCCCGGTCGGAGGCGGGGTCCTACGGTCTGCATCCGGCGCTGCTGGATGCTGCGCTGCATGCGATCGGTGCGGGCGCTCTGTTGGAGGACACCGGTCGGGGCCGGTTGCCGTTCGCGTGGTCGGGTGTGTCCGTGCACGCGGCCGGTGCGGGGGAGTTGCGGGTCAGGATCTCCGCTGTGGGGGCCGAGGCGGTCTCGCTCGCGGTGGCCGATGCCTCCGGTGCGCCGGTCGCGACGGTCGACTCCCTGGTGCTGCGGGCGTTCTCGCCGGAGCAGCTCGCCGCGCAGGGCGGCCATGATGCGCTCTTCCGTCCGGAGTGGACTCCTGTCTCGCTGCCGGTGTCGGCGCCCGACGGTGTGATCGGTGTCCTGGGCGGGGACGGCCTGGGCCTGGCCAGCGCGATCGCCTTCGCGGACCTGGCGGACATCGCCGAGACCGGTGTCGTCCCCGACATCCTGGTCGTAGCCCTCCCCGCCGCGGAGGACCTCGCGGCGGCAGCCGCCACCCACGCGGCCGTCCGGGACGTGCTCGCCCTGGTACAGGAATGGCTGGCGGCGGACGCGTTCGCCGACTCCCGCCTGGTCGTGGTGACCCGGAAGTCGGCCGGCGCGGGCGCGGGTGACCTTCCCGCCGCGGCTGTCCGGGGCCTGCTGCGGTCGGCCCAGTCCGAGCACCCGGGCCGGATCACGGTGGTCGACGTGGACGGTGACCCCGCCTCGCTGCGGGCCCTGTCCTACGCACTCGGCAGCGACGAACCGCAGCTGGCGCTCCGCGCGGGCAGCGCCGCCGCCCTGCGCCTGCTGCGCGTCACCGAGACCGGCGCGCCGGGCACGGACGCCACGGACGCCCTCGGCGGCGGCACGGTCCTGCTGACGGGAGCCACTGGTGCGCTCGGCCGACAGGTCGCCCGTCACCTGGTGGCGGAGTGCGGCGTCCGTCGTCTGCTGCTGGTCTCCCGTCGCGGCGAATCCGCCCCGGGGGCAGGGGAGTTGGCGGCCGACCTGGCCGGTCTCGGCGCCGAGACGGCGTTCGCCGCCTGCGACGCGGCCGACCGCGACGCGCTGGCACGGCTGTTGGACGGCACGGACCTGACGGCGGTGGTCCACATCGCCGGAGTCCTGGACGACGGCATCGTCTCGTCCCTGACCCCCGAGCGGCTGGCCGCCGTGCTGCGCCCGAAGGTGGATGCGGCCTGGAACCTGCACGAGCTGACGAAGGACCGTCCGCTCGCCGCGTTCGTGCTGTTCTCCTCCGCGGCCGGTGTGTTCGGGGCGGCCGGCCAGGCCAACTACGCGGCTGCGAACAGCTTCCTCGACGCCCTCGCCGAGCACCGGCACGCCGCGGGTCTCCCGGCGGCCTCGCTCGCCTGGGGCCTGTGGGCGGACGACGGCGGCATGGCGGACACCCTGGCCGGCGCCGACGTCGAGCGGATGGCCCGGGGCGGGGTGTCCGCGCTGTCGGTTGCCGAGGGTCTGGCCCTGCTGGACACGGCCATCACCCTGCCGCACCACCCGGTGCTGGTACCCGCCCGGCTCGACCTGGCCACCGTGCGGGCCGCGGCCGCGCAGGGCGGCCAGGTGCCGGCCCTGCTGCGATCCCTCGTGCAGCCGCCCGTCCGCCGCGCCGCGAGGGCGGCCGAGGCCGATCCGGCCGCGGACCTGCGCCGACGGCTCGCCGGGCAGTCGGCGCAGGACCGGGAGCGGATCCTGCTGGACGTGGTCTGCGGCCAGGTCGCCGCCGTCCTCGGCTACGCGGGTGCGGCCGCCGTCCAGCCCGGCCACGCGTTCCGCGAACTCGGCTTCGACTCGCTGACCGCCGTCGAACTGCGCAACCGCCTCACCGCGGTCACCGGCCTGCGGCTGCCCGCGACGCTGATCTTCGACCACCCGAGCCCCGCCGACCTGGTCGCCCACCTGTCCGCCGCCGTCCCGCAGGACGGGGACCCGGCCGGTCCCGGCGTCTTCGCCGAACTCGACCGCCTCGCCGAGGCCCTGGTACGTACCCCGACCGACGCGGAGACCGGCACGCGGGTCACCCTCCGCCTCCAGGCCCTGCTCACACAGTGGCGGGACGCCATCGGCGGCGCGGCCGACCCCGTCGACGACCACCGCGACCTCGACACGGCGACCGACGACGAGCTCTTCGACCTGCTCGACGACGAGCTCGAGACCTCCTGACCCGGGCGCCACCCCCTTCTCTTTGCCGCAAGGAGCGGACGGACATGCTGAACGAGGACAAGCTGCGCGACTACCTCAAGCGCGCCACCGCCGACCTGCGCAATGCCCGGCGGAGGCTTCGGGACATGGAGGAGCGCGACCGCGAGCCGATCGCGATCGTCGGCATGGCCTGCCGCTACCCCGGCGGGGTGGCCTCGCCCGAGGACCTGTGGCAGCTGGTGGCCACCGGGACGGACGCCATCGGCGGCTTCCCCGCCGATCGCGGCTGGGACGCCGACGCGCTGATCGACGACGACCCGGACGCGCACGGCACCAGCTACGTCAACCAGGGCGGCTTCCTCTACGAGGCCGGCTCGTTCGACCCGGCGTTCTTCGGGATCTCGCCGCGCGAGGCGCTGGCCATGGACCCGCAGCAGCGGCTGCTGCTGGAGACCTCCTGGGAGGCGTTCGAGCGGGCCGGCATCGACCCGCGCACGCTCAAGGGCAGCCGCACCGGCGTGTTCGCCGGCCTGATGTACCACGAGTACGCCAGCCGGCTGGGTGCCGTGCCCGAGGGCGTCGAGGGCCATCTCGGCACGGGCAGCTTCGGCAGCGTCGCCTCGGGCCGCGTCTCGTACACCTTCGGGCTGGAGGGGCCGGCGGTCACCGTCGACACGGCTTGTTCGTCCTCGCTGGTGGCACTCCACCTGGCTGTCCAGGCGCTGCGCAGCGGCGAGTGCACCATGGCGCTGGCGGGCGGGGTGACGGTGATGTCCACCCCCGGCACCTTCGTCGAGTTCAGCCGCCAGCGCGGCCTGGCCACCGACGGCCGTTGCAAGGCGTTCTCCGATGACGCGGACGGCACCGGCTGGGGCGAGGGCGTCGGCATGGTGCTGGTCGAGCGGCTCTCCGACGCCCGGCGCAACGGGCACCCGGTGCTGGCGGTGGTCCGCGGGTCGGCGATCAACCAGGACGGTGCGTCGAACGGCCTGACGGCGCCGAACGGTCCCTCCCAGCAGCGGGTCATCCGCCAGGCCCTGGCCGGCGCCGCCCTGACGCCCGCCCAGGTCGACGTGGTGGAGGCGCACGGGACGGGGACGACCCTGGGCGACCCGATCGAGGCACAGGCACTGCTCGCCACGTACGGCCAGGAGCGTCCGGCCGACCGGCCGCTCCTGCTGGGTTCGTTGAAGTCGAACATCGGTCACACCCAGGCCGCCGCCGGGGTGGGCGGCGTCATCAAGATGGTGATGGCGATCCGAGAGGGTGTCCTGCCGGAGACCCTGCACGTCACCGAGCCCTCCACACACGTGGACTGGTCGGAGGGTGCGGTGGAGCTGCTGACGGAGCAGCGGGAGTGGCCGGGGACAGGGGAGCCGCGTCGTGCGGGTGTGTCCTCGTTCGGCTTCAGTGGGACGAACGCGCATGTGATCATCGAGCAGGCTCCGGCGGACGGCCCGGTGGAGGCGGACGAGGTCGTCGTCGGGTCTCCGGTGGTGGGTGGCTCGGTGGTGCCGTGGCTGGTGTCGGGCCGGAGTGAGGAGGCGCTGCGCGGGCAGGCGGCGCGGCTGCGGGCTTTCGCGGGACGGGAGCCGGATGTGCCGGGTGCCGGTCTGGCGCTGGCGAGCGGGCGCGCGGCCCTGGAGCACCGGGCCGTGGTCCTCGGAGCCGACCTCCCCGAACTCGTCTCCGGACTGACGGCGATGGCCGACGGTGGCGTGAGCGCCGGTGTCGTGCAGGGCGCTGCGGGTGCACCCGGGAAGGTGGCGTTCGTCTTCCCGGGTCAGGGTTCGCAGTGGGCCGCGATGGCGGTGGAGCTGTTGGAGTCGTCGTCGGTGTTCGCTGGGCGGATGGCGGAGTGTGGGGCGGCGTTGGCGCCGTTCGTGGATGGCTGGTCGCTGCTGGAGGTGGTTCGGGGCGTCGAGGGTGATGGGTGGATGGATCGGGTGGACGTTGTCCAGCCGGTGTTGTGGGCGGTGATGGTGTCCCTTGCGGAGGTGTGGCGTGCGTCCGGTGTGGAGCCGGGTGTGGTGGTCGGTCATTCGCAGGGTGAGATCGCGGCCGCGGTGGTGGCGGGTGCGTTGTCGCTGGAGGACGGTGCCCGGGTGGTGGCGCTGCGCAGCCGGGCGATCGCGGGTGGTCTGGCGGGTCTGGGTGGCATGGTCTCGGTGGCGTTGCCGGTGGAGGAGGTGCGTGAGCGTCTCGGTGACGGGGATCGGGTGTCGGTCGCGGCGGTGAACGGTCCGTCGGCGGTGGTGGTGTCCGGTGAGCCGGCCGCCCTGGACGAGCTGCTGGCCGCGTGTGAGGTGGACGGCGTCCGTGCCCGTCGTGTCCCGGTGGACTACGCCTCGCACTCCGCGCAGGTGGAGTCGATCCGTGCCGAACTGTTGGAGGTCCTTGCGGAGGTCCGTCCGCGGGCGGGCTCGGTGCCGGTGTTCTCGACGGTGACCGGTGAGCTGGTCGACGGTTCCGCCATGGATGCCGAGTACTGGTACACCAACCTCCGTACCACCGTCCGCTTCGCCGAGGCGGTCGACGCCCTCCTCGCCGACGGCTACGGCACCTTCGTCGAGGTCAGCGCCCATCCGGTGCTCGCGATGGCGGTGCAGGACACCGCCGAGGCGGCCGGGCACGACGCGGTGACCGTGGGCACGCTGCGCCGCGGCGAGGGCGGCTCGCGCCGGGTGCTGGCCTCGCTGGCCGAGGCGTGGGTGCGCGGCGTGGCCGTCGACTGGCGGGCGGCCGCCTTCGCCGGCACCACCGCCGTCCCGCCGCTCGCACTCCCCACCTACGCCTTCCAGCGTGCCCACTACTGGCTGGACGCGCCCAGCGCGGCATCCGACCAGGGGAACCCGACCGGGGTCGACCCCGTCGAGGCCGAGTTCTGGGCCGCCGTCGAGAACGAGGACCTCGGCGTCCTCGCAGGCTCGCTCGACCTGGACGCCGACGCGCCGCTGAGCGCCGTCCTGCCCGCCCTGTCGACCTGGCGGCGGCAGCGCCGTGAGCAGTCGACCGTGGATGGCTGGCGCTACCGCATCACCTGGCAGCCCCTCACCGATCTGCCCGCACCGCTGCTCTCCGGCACCTGGGCGGTCATCGCGACGGAGGACGACCGGGACCGCGCCGACGACCTCGCCCACGGCCTCGAACGACGCGGCGCCGACGTCACCGTGCTCACCGTCGGCGAAAACGATCTCGACCGCACCACACTGGCCGCCCGGCTGGCCGCGGAGCTCCCCGACGGCGCCTCCCCGGCCGGCCTGCTCTCCCTGCTCGGCACGGTCGAGGACCGCTGCTCCGCGCACCCGTCGGTGCCGTTCGGCCTGGCGGGCTCCGTTCTGCTGCTCCAGGCGCTGGCCGACGCCGGGATCGAGGCGCCGGTGTGGACGGCCACCCGCGGCGCCGTCGCGGCCAACCGGGCCGAACGTCCGGCCGCGCCCGCGCAGTCCCTGGTCTGGGGCCTGGGCCGGGTCGCCGCCCTGGAGGACGCCCCCCGCTGGGGTGGCCTGGTCGACCTGCCGGAGCTGCTGGACGACCGGGCCATGGACCGGCTGGCCGGGGTGCTGGCCGGTACGGGCGGTGAGGACCAGGTCGCGATCAGGGCCTCCGGTGTGCTGGTGCGCCGCCTGGTGCACGCCCCGGTCGGCCCGGTG
The DNA here is from genome assembly GCF_055576085.1 of Kitasatospora sp. NPDC033851. Classification (NCBI taxonomy): domain Bacteria; kingdom Bacillati; phylum Actinomycetota; class Actinomycetes; order Kitasatosporales; family Streptomycetaceae; genus Kitasatospora; species Kitasatospora sp. NPDC033851. The sequence continues at coordinate 9,975 of NZ_JBVIRL010000045.1, forward strand.
GCGGGGGAGGGCTGGCGGCCGTCCGGCACGGTGCTGGTCACCGGCGGCACCGGCGCCCTGGGTGCCCACGTCGCCCGCTGGCTCGCCCGCAACGGCGCCGAGCACCTGCTGCTCACCAGCCGGCGCGGTCCGGAGGCCGACGGCGCCGCTGAACTCGCCGCCGAACTCACCGGCCTCGGTGCCGCCGCCGACATCGTCTCCTGCGACGTCGCCGACCGCACCGCGCTCGAAGCCCTGCTGGCCGGGATCCCCGCCGAGCGTCCGCTGACCGCCGTGATGCACACCGCGGCCGTGCTGGACGACGGCGTGATCCAGGCGCTCACCACCGACCAGCTGGAGCGGGTGCTGCGGGTCAAGGTCGACTCCGCGCTGCACCTGCACGAGCTGACCCGGGAGCTGGACCTCTCCGCGTTCGTCCTCTTCTCCTCCTTCGCCGCCACGTTCGGTGCCCCCGGCCAGGGCAACTACGCCCCCGGGAACGCCTTCTTGGACGCGCTCGCCGCCCAGCGGCGGGCCGACGGCCTGCCCGCCACCTCCGTCGCCTGGGGACCCTGGGGCGAGGGCGGCATGGCCGAGGGCGGCGTCGGCGACCGGATGCGCCGCCACGGCATCCTGGAGATGGCGCCGGACCTGGCCGTCTCCGCCCTGCAGCACGCACTGGACCGGGGCGACACCGAACTGACCGTCACCGACATCGACTGGCAGCGCTTCACCCTCGCCTTCACCTCGGGCCGGGTCCGCCCGCTGCTGTCCGCCATCCCCGAGGCCGCCCGGGTGCTGGAGGGCGTCCGCGCCGCTACCGAGGAGCAGCACTCCACCAACGGCGCACTCGCCGTCCGGCTCGCGGGTGTCGCCCCGGCCGAGCGGGAGCGCATCCTGCTCGACCTGGTGGCCTCGCACATCGCCGCCGCACTCGGCTTCCCCGGGCCGGAGGCCGTCGACACCGGCCGGGCGTTCAAGGAGCTCGGCTTCGACTCGCTGACCGCCGTCGAACTGCGCAACCGCCTCGGTGCCGCGGCCGGCCTGCGGCTGCCCGCCACCCTCGTCTACGACCACCCCACCGCCCTCGCGCTCGCCCGCCACCTCGGCGAGGAGCTCTCCGGGACGGTCGCCGACGCGACGGGACCGGCGGTGGCGAGCGTCGCCCACGACGAGCCGATCGCCATCGTCGGCATGAGCTGCCGCTTCCCCGGCGGCGTGGACTCACCGGAGGCGCTCTGGCAGCTGCTGGCCGCCGGAGGTGACGCCCTGTCGGGGTTCCCGACCGACCGGGGCTGGGACCTGGACGCGGTGTTCGACGCCGACCCCGACGCGAAGGGCACCTCGTACATCCGCGAGGGCGGCTTCCTGCACGACGCCAGCCGCTTCGACGCCGGGTTCTTCGGGATCTCGCCGCGCGAGGCACTGGCCATGGACCCGCAGCAGCGGCTGCTGCTGGAGACCTCCTGGGAGGCGTTCGAGCGGGCCGGCATCGACCCGCACGCACTGCGGGGCAGCCGTACCGGTGTCTTCGCAGGCACCAACGGCGGCGACTACCTGGGCCTGCTCGCCAGCGCCGCGCAGTCGGCCGAGGGCCATGTCGCGACCGGCACCGCCGCGAGCGTGGTCTCTGGCCGGGTCTCCTACCTGTTCGGCCTCGAAGGCCCGGCGATGACCGTCGACACCGCCTGCTCGGCCTCGCTGGTGGCGCTCCACCTGGCCGTCCAGTCGCTGCGTAACGGCGAGTGCGAACTCGCGCTGGCGGGCGGTGTCACGGTGATGTCCACCCCCGGCACCTTCATCGAGTTCAGCCGCCAGCAGGGCCTGGCCGCCGACGGCCGCTGCAAGCCGTTCTCGGCCGCGGCCGACGGCTTCACCCCCTCCGAGGGCGTCGGCATGGTGCTGGTCGAGCGGCTCTCCGACGCCCGGCGCAACGGGCACCCGGTGCTGGCGGTGGTCCGCGGGTCGGCGATCAACCAGGACGGTGCGTCGAACGGCCTGACGGCGCCGAACGGTCCCTCCCAGCAGCGGGTCATCCGCCAGGCCCTGGCCAACGCCGGTCTGGCCCCCGGCCAGGTCGACGCCGTGGAGGCGCACGGGACGGGGACGCGCTTGGGCGACCCGATCGAGGCGCAGGCCCTGCTCGCCACCTACGGTCAGGGCCGGCCCGAGGACCGCCCGCTGCTGCTCGGCTCGGTGAAGTCCAACCTCGGCCACGCGCAGGCCGCCGCCGGCCTCGCCGGCGTGATCAAGATGGTCGAGGCGCTGCGCCGCGGCATCCTGCCGCAGAGCATCCACCTGGACGAGCCGTCGCCCCACGTGGACTGGTCGGCAGGCGCCGTCGAGCTGCTGACGGAGCAGCGGGAGTGGCCGGGGACGGGGGAGCCGCGTCGTGCGGGTGTGTCCTCGTTCGGCTTCAGTGGGACGAACGCGCATGTGATCATCGAGCAGGCTCCGGCGGACGGGCCGGTGGAGGCGGACGAGGTCGTCGTCGGGTCTCCGGTGGTGGGTGGCTCGGTGGTGCCGTGGCTGGTGTCGGGCCGGAGTGAGGAGGCGCTGCGCGGGCAGGCGGCGCGGCTGCGGGCTTTCGCGGGACGGGAGCCGGATGTGCCGGGTGCCGGTCTGGCGCTGGCGAGCGGGCGCGCGGCCCTGGAGCACCGGGCCGTGGTCCTCGGAGCCGACCTCCCCGAACTCGCCTCCGGACTGGCCGACCTGACCTCCGGCGCGGCGGGCACCGGCGTGGTCCGGGGCGTGAGCGGTTCGGCGGGCCGGGTGGCGTTCGTCTTCCCGGGTCAGGGTTCGCAGTGGGCCGCGATGGCGGTGGAGCTGTTGGAGTCGTCGTCGGTGTTCGCTGTGCGGATGGCGGAGTGTGGGGCGGCGTTGGCGCCGTTCGTGGACGGCTGGTCGCTGCTGGAGGTGGTTCGGGGCGTCGAGGGTGATGCGTGGATGGATCGGGTGGACGTTGTCCAGCCGGTGTTGTGGGCGGTGATGGTGTCCCTCGCGGAGGTGTGGCGTGCGTCCGGTGTGGAGCCGGGTGTGGTGGTCGGTCATTCGCAGGGTGAGATCGCTGCCGCGGTGGTGGCGGGTGCGTTGTCGCTGGAGGACGGTGCCCGGGTGGTGGCGTTGCGCAGCCGGGCGATCGCGGGTGGTCTGGCGGGTCTGGGTGGCATGGTCTCGGTGGCGTTGCCGGTGGAGCGGGTGCGTGAGCGTCTCGGTGACGGGGATCGGGTGTCGGTCGCGGCGGTGAACGGTCCGTCGGCGGTGGTGGTGTCCGGTGAGCCGGCCGCCCTGGACGAGCTGCTGGCCTCGTGTGAGGTGGACGGCGTTCGTGCCCGTCGTGTCCCGGTGGACTACGCCTCGCATTCCGCGCAGGTGGAGTCGATCCGTGCCGAACTTCTCGACCTGCTGGCTCCGGTGAGCCCCCGCGCAGGCCTTGTGCCGGTGTTCTCGACGGTGACCGGTGAGCTGGTCGACGGCTCCGCCATGGATGCCGAGTACTGGTACACCAACCTCCGCACCACCGTCCGCTTCGCCGAGGCGGTCGACTCCCTCCTCGCCGACGGCTACGGCACCTTCGTCGAGGTCAGCGCGCACCCGGTGCTGGTGATGGCACTCCAGGAGAGCATCGAGGCGGCCGAACGCGACGCCGCTGCGTTCGGCACGCTCCGCCGCGGCGAGGGCGGCCCGCGCCGACTGCTGGCCTCGCTGGCCGAGGCGTGGGTGCGCGGCGTGGCCGTCGACTGGCGGGCGGCCGCCTTCGCCGGCACCACCGCCGTCCCGCCGCTCGAACTGCCCACCTACGCCTTCCAGCACCGCCGGTTCTGGCCCGAGCCGGCCCGCCCGGAGAACGGCGCCGGAACGGTCGGCGCGGACCCTGTGGACACCGCCTTCTGGGAGGCCGTCGAGCGCCACGACCTGGAGACGTTGGCAGGCTCGCTCGACCTGGACGCCGACGCGCCGCTGAGCGCCGTCCTGCCCGCGCTGTCGACCTGGCGGCGGCAGCGCCGTGAGCAGTCGACCGTGGACGGCTGGCGCTACCGCATCACCTGGCAGCCCCTCACCGATCTGCCCGCACCGCTGCTCTCCGGCACCTGGGCGGTCATCGCGACGGAGGACGACCGGGACCGCGCCGACGACCTCGCCCACGGTCTCGCCCGGCGCGGCTCGGAGGCCCGCACGCTGACCCTCCCGGCCGCCGGCCTCGACCGCGAGCCGCTGGCCGAGTGGCTGCGCAAGGAGCTCGGCGACACGGTCGGCCTGTCCGGCCTGCTCTGGCTCCCGGCCATGGACGGGCGGCCGCACGCCGAGCACCCGGGCCTGCCGCTCGGGCTCGCCGGGACGGCCGTGCTGGTGCAGGCGCTCGGCGACGCCGGGATCGAGGCGCCGGTGTGGACGGCCACCCGCGGCGCCGTCGCGGCCAACCGGGCCGAACGTCCGGCCGCGCCCGTGCAGTCCCTGATCTGGGGCTTCGGCCGGGTCGCCGCGCTGGAGCACCCGCAGCGCTGGGGTGGCCTGGTCGACCTGCCGGAGCTGCTGGACGACCGGGCCATGGACCGGCTGGCCGGGGTGCTGGCCGGTACGGGCGGTGAGGACCAGGTCGCGATCAGGGCCTCCGGGGTGCTGGTGCGCCGCCTGGTGCACGCCCCGGCCGGCCCGGTGGCCGGGGAGGGCTGGCGGCCGTCCGGCACGGTGCTGGTCACCGGCGGCACCGGCGCCCTGGGTGCCCACGTCGCCCGCTGGCTCGCCCGCAACGGCGCCGAGCACCTGCTGCTCACCAGCCGGCGCGGCCAGGAGGCCGACGGCTCCGCCGAACTCGCCGCCGAACTGACCGCGCTGGGCGCCCGGGTCACCGTCGCCGCCTGCGACGTCGCCGACCGCACCGCGCTGGCCGCCCTGCTCGGCACGATCCCCACCGAGCAGCCCCTCACTGCCGTGATGCACACCGCCGGGATCCTCGACGACGGCGTGCTGGACGCGCTGACACCCGAGCGATTCGCCACGGTGCTGCGCCCGAAGACGGAGGCCGTGCTCGCCCTGGACGAGCTGACCCGCGACCTCGACCTCTCCGCGTTCGTCCTGTTCTCCGGCCTCGCCGGCACCCTGGGCGACGCCGGGCAGGCCAACTACGCCGCCGCCAACGCCTTCCTGGACGGCTTCGCCGAGCACCGCCGCGCCCAGGGGCTGGCCGCCACCTCGGTGGCCTGGGGGCGCTGGGGCGAGAGCGGCATGGCCGCGGACGGCCTGATCGGCGACCGGCTCGACCGCGCCGGGCTGCCCGCGATGCGGCCCGAGTCGGCGATCGCCGCCCTCCAGCAGGCCCTGGATCTGGACGAGACCGTGGTCACCGTCGCCGACGTCGCCTGGGACCGTTTCGCACCCGGCTTCACCTCGGTGCGCCCGTCCGCGCTGCTGGACGGGCTGCCCGGCGTCCGCCGCCCGGCCGCCGGAGCCGGGCCCGACGCCGCGGCCGGCGCCGCCGCCGACGCCGCCGAGCTGCGCCGGCGGCTGGCCGGCATGGCGGAACTGGAGCGCGAGCAGACCGTGCTGGACCTGGTGCGCGCCCACGCGGCCGCCGCGCTGGGACACACCACGGTCGACGAGGTCGGGGCCGGCCGGGCGTTCAAGGAACTCGGCCTGGACTCGCTGACCGCACTGGAACTGCGCAACCGCCTCGGCGCCGCCACCGGCCTGCGCCTGCCGGCCACGCTGGTGTTCGACTTCCCGACACCGGCCGCCCTCGCCGCCCGCCTGCGGGCCGACCTGGTCCCGGCCGGTCCGGCGCACGGCGGGGGCGGAGGCACCCTCGCGGACCTCGACCGGCTGGAGGCCGCACTGGCCACCGTCACCGAGGACCCGGACACCCGGGCCGACGTCGCCGCCCGCCTCCAGGCCCTGCTGACCCGGTGGAGCGCCGAACCGCACGAGCGGCAGCCGGACGAGCAGGTGGCCGAGCACCTCCGGGAGGCCTCCGCCGACGAGCTGTTCGCCTTCATCGACAACGAGTTGGGCATGGCCTGACTGCCGGGCGGCGCGGGCGGGCCGGCGACCACCGGCACCCCGCGCCACCGGCGGTACGGCCCGCCCCCGCACGGCAGGGCCCCGTACGGCCCGCAACCACCTGAAGCCATCAAGGACGGCCGCCACCAAGGACGGCCGTCATCAACAGGGTGAGGTTCCACAGTGTCCCAGGAAAAGCTCCTCGACTATCTGAAGCGCGTCACGGCGGATCTGCACCAGACCCGTCAGCGGCTGCGCGAGGCGGAGGCGGGCGAATCCGAGCCGATCGCCCTGGTGTCGATGAGCTGCCGGTTCGCGGGAGGGGTGAACTCGCCCGAGGACCTGTGGCAGCTGGTGGCCGAGGGCCGCGACGCGATCGGCGACTTCCCGGCCGACCGCGGGTGGGACACCGACGCGCTCTTCGACGACGACCCGGACCAGCAGGGCACCAGCTACACCCGCCAGGGCGGATTCCTCTACGAGGCGACCGAGTTCGACGCCGCGTTCTTCGGCATCAGCCCGCGTGAGACCCTCGCCATGGACCCGCAGCAGCGCCTGCTGCTGGAGTCCTCCTGGGAGGTGCTGGAGCGCGCCGGCATCGACCCGACCTCGCTCAAGGGCAGCCGCACCGGAGTCTTCGCGGGCACCAACGGCCAGGACTACGGCGACCTGCTCCACCAGGTGCCGCAGGGCGTCGAGGGCTACACCCTGACCGGCAACGCGGCGAGCGTGCTCTCCGGTCGCCTGTCCTACGCCTTCGGCCTGGAGGGGCCGGCCGTCACCGTCGACACGGCCTGCTCGTCCTCGCTGGTCGCCGTGCACCTGGCCGCGCAGGCGCTGCGCCAGCACGAGTGCTCGCTCGCGCTGGCCGGCGGCGTCACCGTGATGTCCAGCCCGCGGGCGTTCGTGCAGTTCAGCCGCCAGCGGGGCCTGGCAGCCGACGGCCGCTGCAAGTCCTTCGCCGCCGCCGCCGACGGCACCGGCTGGGGCGAGGGCGTCGGCATGCTCCTGCTGGAGCGGCTCTCCGACGCGCGGCGCAACGGCCACCCGGTGCTGGCGGTGCTCCGCGGCTCCGCCGTCAACCAGGACGGCGCCTCCAACGGCCTGACCGCGCCGAACGGCCCCTCCCAGCAGCGGGTGATCCGCCAGGCCCTCGCCGATGCGGGCCTCACCCCAGCCCAGGTGGACGCGGTCGAGGCGCACGGCACCGGCACCGTCCTCGGCGACCCGATCGAGGCGCAGGCGCTGCTCGCCACGTACGGGCTGGAGCGACCGGCCGAGCAGCCGCTCTGGCTCGGCTCCATCAAGTCCAACCTCGGCCACACCCAGGCCGCCGCCGGCGTCGCCGGCATCATCAAGATGGTGCTCGCCATGCAGCACGGCCTGCTCCCGCAGACCCTGCACGTGGACGAGCCGTCCCCGCACGTCGACTGGGCGGCCGGCGGCGTGCGCCTGCTCGACCGGTCCCGGGAGTGGCCGCGGACGGGCGAGCCGCGCCGCGCGGGCGTCTCCTCGTTCGGCGTCAGCGGCACCAACGCGCACGCCATCATCGAGCAGGCCCCGGCCCCGGCCACCACCGATACGCCCGGGACCACCGACACGCCCGGGATCACCGACACGCCCGGGACCACCGATACGCCCGCGTCCGCGGACACACCGGTGCCGCCCGCCGTGCTGCCGTACCTGGTCTCCGGGCGGACGGCCGAGGCCCTGCGCGCCCAGGCCGCCCGCCTCCGGGCCCACCTGGACGCCGTGCCCGCACCCGCGCCCGCCGACCTCGCACACTCGCTCGCCACCGGCCGTGCCGCGCTCGACCACCGGGCCGCCGTGCTCGCCGCCGACCGCACCGAACTGCTGGCGGGCCTGGACGCGCTGGCCGCCGGCGTGTCCGCACCCCAGCTGGTGCAGGGCGTCGCGGCCGCCGAGGGCCGGACCGCCTTCCTGTTCACCGGCCAGGGCAGTCAGCGGGCCGGCATGGGCGAGGAGCTGTACGCGGCGTACCCGGCGTACCGGGAGGCGTTCGACGCGGTCTGTGCCGAACTCGACCCGCTGCTGGACCGTCCCCTGCGCGAGGCGATCGCCGACCCGGCCCTGATCGACGAGACGGCGTACGCCCAGCCCGCGCTGTTCGCGCTCGAGGTGGCGCTGTTCCGCCTGCTGGAGAGTTGGGGCCTCGGCGTCGACCTGCTCGCCGGTCACTCGATCGGCGAGCTGGCCGCCGCGCACGTCGCCGGGGTGTTCTCGCTCCCCGACGCGGCGCGGCTTGTCGCGGCGCGCGGCCGGCTGATGCAGGCGCTGCCGCGCGGCGGCGCGATGGTCGCCGTCGAAGCGGCGGAGGACGAGGTGCTGCCGCTGCTGACCGACGGTGTCGGCATCGCCGCGGTCAACGGCCCGACGTCCGTGGTGATCTCGGGTGCCGAGACCGCCGTGGTCGAGATCGCCGAGAAGCTCGCCGCCGACGGCCGCCGCACCAAGCGGCTGACGGTCAGCCACGCCTTCCACTCTCCGCTGATGGACGGCATGCTCGACGAGTTCCGGGCCGTTGCGGAGCAGGTGGTGTACGAGGCGCCGCGGATACCGATCGTCTCCACCGTCACCGGCGGCACGCTCTCCGCCGAGGAGATCCGCGACCCCGAGTACTGGGTGCGGCACGTCCGCGAGGCCGTCCGCTTCCACGACGCCGTGCGCCGGCTCCGGGCCGGCGGCGTCACCACGTTCCTGGAGGTCGGCCCCGACGGCGTGCTCACCGCCCTCGCCGAGCAGAGCCTCGACGCGGACGGCACGCCCGCCGCGCTGATCGCCGCCCTGCGCGCCGGTCGCCCCGAGGCGGCGAACGTGCTAGCCGCCGCCGCCCGCGCCCACGTCCACGGCGCAACGCCGGACTGGCACGCCGTCGGCCGGCCCTGGGGCGGCCACCGGATCGACCTGCCCACGTACGCCTTCCAGCGCCGCCGCCACTGGCCCGAGCCGCCGGCCGGCTGGCCGGTCGACGTCACCTCCGCGGGCCTCGGCGCCGCCGACCACCCGCTGCTCGGCGCCGCCGTCGCCCTCGCCGACGCCGACGGCGTGCTCTTCACCGGCCTGCTCTCCCGGCAGACCCACCCCTGGCTCGCCGACCACGCCGTGATGGGCACCGTGCTGCTCCCCGGCACCGCCTTCGTCGAACTCGCCGTCCGCGCCGGCGACCACGTCGGCGCCCCGCACCTCGCCGAACTCACCCTCCAGGCCCCGTTGGTGCTCCCTGAGCACGGCGCCGTGCAGATCCAGCTCGCCGTCGGCGAGGCGGACGGCACCGGCACCCGCCCGTTCACCCTGCACTCCCGGCCCGAGCCCGACGCCGCCGCCACCGGCGCCGCGCCCACGGCCGAGTACGCCTGGACCCGGCACGCCGCCGGTCTGCTCGCCCCACCCGCCGACGACCGCCCCGCCGAACCGCTCGGCGTGGACACCTGGCCGCCCGCCGGCGCCGTCCCGGTCCCCGTCGACGGCCTGTACGACTACCTCGCCGACGCCGGCTTCGACTACGGCCCGGCCTTCCAGGGCCTCACCGCCGCCTGGCAGCTCGGCGACGAGATCCACGCCGAGGTCCGCCTGCCCGAGCCGCACCGAGCCGACGCCCGCCACTTCGGCCTCCACCCCGCCCTGCTCGACGCCGCCCTGCACGGCGTCGGCATGGGCAGCCTGTTGGCGCCCAGCGAGTCCGGCCGTCTGCCGTTCGCCTGGCGCGGCGTCACCCTGCACGCCTCCGGCGCCGACCGCCTGCGCGTCCGCCTCGCCCCGGCCGGCGAGGACGCCGTCGCGGTCACCGTCGCCGACACCACCGGCGCGCCCGTCGCCGCCGTCGAGTCGCTGCTGCTGCGCCCCGTCACCGCCGCCCAGGTGCACGCTGCCCGGGCCGTCCACCACGAGTCGCTGTTCACCGTCGCCTGGCAGCCCGGCACCCCCGGCGAACCCGCCGCCACCGGCTGGGCCCTGCTCGACACCGGACGGGCGGCCCTGGCCGCCGCTCCCGCCCTGCCGGTCCACCCCGGGCCGGCCGAGCTCGCCGCCGCAGTCCGCGCCGGCGCCGAGGCGCCGCACACGGTCGTCGCCCTGCTCGCCGGCCCCGCCGCCGGCGAGCCGGGCGCCGAGGACACACCTGGCGCCGCGCACGCCGTCGCCACCCGAGGGCTCACCCTGGTGCAGCAGTGGCTCGCCGAGGACGCCCTCGCCGAGGTCCGCCTCGTCCTCGCCACCCGCGGCGCCGTCGCCGTCCACCCCGGCGAGGACGTCACCGACCTCGCCGCCGCCACCGTCTGGGGCCTGGTGCGCTCCGCCCAGTCCGAACACCCCGGGCGCCTCGTCCTCGCCGACCTGGACGACGACCCGGCCGGCCCGGACCGCCTGCTCGCCGCCCTCGCCGCCGACGAACCGCAGCTCGCCCTCCGGGCAGGCGCCCTCCACGTCCCCCGCCTCACCCGGACCGCGGGCGACCCCGCCGCCGGGCAGGGCGCCCCGACCGGCCTCGGCGCCCTCGACCCCGACGGGACCGTCCTGGTCACCGGCGCCACCGGCACCCTCGGCACCCTCGTCGCCCGCCACCTGGTCACCGAGCACGGCGCCCGGCACCTGCTGCTGCTCTCCCGGCGAGGCATCGAGGCACCCGGCGCCGCCGAACTCGCCGCCGAACTCGCCGAGGCGGGCGCCGCCGTCACCCTCACCGCCTGCGACACCGCCGACCGCGACGCCCTCGCCCGGGTGCTCGCCGACATCCCCGCCGCACACCCGCTCACCGCCGTGGTGCACACCGCGGGCGTCCTCGACGACGGCATCGTCGACGCGCTCACCCCCGAGCGCCTCGCCACCGTGCTGCGGCCCAAGGCCGACGCCGCCTGGCACCTGCACGAGCTGACGGCCGGACACGACCTCGCCGCCTTCGTGCTCTTCTCGGCCGCCGCCGCCGCCCTCGGCGGCCCCGGCCAGGCCAACTACGCCGCCGCCAACGCCTTCCTGGACGCGCTCGCCCACCACCGGCAGGCCCGCGGCCTGCCCGCCACCTCGCTCGCCTGGGGCCTGTGGGCCGAACGCAGCGGAATGACCGGCACCCTGGACAGCGCCGACCTGCAGCGCATCAGCCGCGCCGGCGTCGCCGCACTGTCCTCCGCCGAGGGCCTGGCCCTGCTGGACACCGCCACCGCTCTCGGCGGCGCCGGCTACGTGCCGATGCGCCTCGACACCGCCGGACTCCGCGGCCAGGCCGCCTCCCCGGCGCTGCCGGCCCTGCTGCGCGGCCTGGTCCGCGCCCCCGCCCGCCCGGCCGCGCGGACCGCCGCCGGCACCGGCGCGGCCGACCCGGGCCACCGGTTCGCCGCGCTGCCCGCCGACGAACGGGCCAGGGCCCTGCTCGGCCTGCTCACCGGCGAGGTCGCCGCGGTCCTCGGCCACACCGGCGCCGACGCCGTCGACCCCGCCCGCGCCTTCAAGGAACTCGGCTTCGACTCGCTCACCGCGGTCGAACTGCGCAACCGCCTGACCGCCGCCACCGGCCTGCGGCTGCCCGCCACCCTCGTCTTCGACTACCCGACCCCGCAGGCCCTCGCCGACCACCTCGACACCCGGCTCGCCGGCTCGGCCGGCCCCGCCGCCGCACCACCGGCCGCCGCGGTCGTCGTCGACGACGACCCGATCGCCATCGTCGGCCTGGCCTGCCGCTACCCCGGCGGGGTCAGCACGCCCGAGGAGCTGTGGCAGCTGGTCGCCGAAGGCGGCGACGGCGTCTCCGCCTTCCCGGCCGACCGCGGCTGGCCGCTCGAGGCCCTCTACGACCCGGACCCCGAGCGCCCCGGCACCTCCTACGCCCGCGAGGGCGGCTTCCTGCACGAAGCCGCCGACTTCGACCCGGCGTTCTTCGGCATCAACCCGCGCGAGGCGCTCGCCATGGACCCGCAGCAGCGGCTGCTGCTGGAGACCTCCTGGGAGGCGATCGAACGGGCCGGGATCGACCCGGCCTCGCTCAAGGGCAGCCGCACCGGCGTGTTCGCCGGCGTGATGTACCACGACTACGTCTCCCGGCTGCCCGCCATCCCGGAGGGCGTCGAGGGCTACCTCGGCACCGGCAGCTCGGGCAGCGTCGCCTCCGGCCGCGTCTCCTACACCTTCGGACTGGAGGGCCCCGCCGTCACCGTCGACACCGCGTGCTCCTCCTCCCTGGTCGCCCTCCACCTGGCCGCGCAGGCGCTGCGCAGCGGCGAGTGCTCGCTCGCGCTGGCCGGCGGCGTGACCGTGATGTCCACCCCCGACACCTTCGTCGACTTCAGCCGCCAGCGGGGGCTCGCCGCCGACGGCCGCTGCAAGTCCTTCTCCGCGGCCGCCGACGGCACCAGCTGGGCCGAGGGCGCCGGCATGCTCCTGGTCGAACGGCTCTCCGACGCGCGCCGCAACGGGCACCCCGTACTGGCCGTCGTCCGCGGCACCGCCGTCAACCAGGACGGTGCCTCCAACGGCCTCACTGCGCCGAACGGGCCCTCCCAGCAGCGTGTCATCCAGCAGGCCCTCGCCAACGCCGGACTCGCGCCGACCCAGGTCGACGCGGTCGAGGCACACGGCACCGGCACCGTCCTCGGCGACCCGATCGAGGCGCAGGCGCTGCTCGCCACGTACGGGCAGGGCCGTTCCGCCGACCGGCCGCTCTGGCTCGGCTCCATCAAGTCCAACCTCGGCCACACCCAGGCCGCCGCCGGCGTCGCCGGCATCATCAAGATGGTCATGGCGATGCGCCACGGCGTGCTGCCGCGGACCCTGCACGTCGACGAGCCCTCGCCGCACGTCGACTGGACCGCCGGGGCGGTCGAACTGCTCACCGAGGCCCGCCCGTGGCCCGAGACCGGCGCGCCGCGCCGGGCCGGCGTCTCGTCCTTCGGCGTCAGCGGCACCAACGCCCACGCCATCATCGAGCAGACCCCCGAGGAGGCCGGCGCCGAACCGCCTGCCGAGCCGGCCGAGGGCGCCCCGAGCGGCGGCGCCACGGTGCCGTGGGTGCTCTCCGCCAGGACCGCGGAGGCCCTGGTCGAGCAGGCCGACCGCCTGCACCGGAGGCTGGCGGAGGACCCGGCCTGGCAGCCCGCCGACGTCGCGCACTCCCTCGCCACCACCCGCACCGGCCTCGACCGGCGGGCCGCCGTCATCGGCAGCAGCCGCACCGAACTGCTGGCCGGCCTGGCGGCCCTCGCCCGCGGCGGCACCGCCCGGGCCGAGGGCACGGTGGCCGGAGGCCGGACGGCGTTCCTGTTCGCGGGGCAGGGGAGTCAGCGGGTCGGGATGGGCGGGGAGCTGTATGCCTCCTACCCGGTGTTCGCGGCTGCGTTCGATGCGGTGTGCGTGGAGTTGGATCCGCTGTTGGGGCGTCCGCTGCGTGAGGCGGTCGCGGATGCGGAGCTGATCAGCGAGACGGGGTTCACGCAGCCGGCGTTGTTCGCGCTGGAGGTGGCGCTGTTCCGGTTGGTCGAGTCGTGGGGTGTGCGGCCGGACTTCCTGGCGGGGCATTCGATCGGTGAGTTGGCCGCGGCGCATGTGGCGGGCGTGTTCTCGCTGGCGGATGCGTGCCGGCTGGTGGCGGCCCGTGGCCGGTTGATGCAGGCGCTGCCGCGCGGCGGCGCGATGGTGGCGGTGGAGGCGTCCGAGGAGGAGGTGCTGCCGCTGCTGACCGACGGTGTGGGCATGGCGGCGGTCAATGGGCCGACCTCGGTGGTGGTTTCGGGTGTCGAGGGCGCGGTTTCGGCTGTGGTGGCCGGTCTGGAGGGGCGGAGGTCGAAGCGGCTCACCGTCAGTCATGCGTTCCATTCGCCGCTGATGGACGGCATGCTGGCGCAGTTCCGTGCGGTGGCCGCTGAGGTGGTTTTCGCGGAGCCGCGGATCCCGATCGTGTCGACCCTGACCGGTTCGCTCGTGTCGGCTGAGTTGACCGACCCCGAGTACTGGGTGCGGCATGTTCGCGAGGCCGTCCGCTTCGCCGACGCGGTGCACGTGCTGGAGGGCGAAGGCGTCCGGACGTTCCTGGAGCTGGGCCCGGACGGCACGCTCAGCGCGATGGCAGGGCAGTGCCTCGCCGAGGACACCGACGCCGTCCTCACCCCCGCCCTGCGCCGCGACCGCCCCGAGCCGGAGAGCTTCACCACCGCGCTCGCCCGACTCCACGTCCGCGGCACGGGGCTGGACTGGCAGGCCGTCCTCGCCGGTACCGGCGCCCGCCGCATCGACCTGCCGACCTACCCCTTCCAGCGCGAGCGGTACTGGCTGGAGGCGCCCGCCTTCCGGGCCGCGGACGTGGCGTCGGCGGGCCTGGTCGCACCCGAGCACCCTCTCCTCGGGGCCGCGGCCCCGCTGGCCGAGTCCGACGGCTACCTGTTCACCGGGCGGCTCGCCGTCGACACCCACCCGTGGCTGGCCGACCACGCCGTCTCCGGCACCGTGCTGCTGCCCGGCACCGCCTTCGTCGAGCTCGCGCTGCGGGCCGGCGAACAGGTCGGCTGCGCGCGACTCGAGGAACTCACCCTGGAGTCGCCCCTGGTGCTGCCCGGCGCCGAGGCGCTGCAGTTCCAGCTCTGGGTGGGTGCCGCCGCAGAGGACGGCGGCCGGCCGGTGAGCCTGTACTCCCGGCCCGAACACGCCGATCCCGACGAGCCGTGGACCCGGCACGCCGGCGGGGCCCTGGCCGCCGCCTCCGACGGCGCCGCGGCCGCCGAACTCACCGCGTGGCCGCCGCCCGGCGCGGAACCGGTCGCGGTGGACGGCCTCTACGAGCGGCTGGCCTCGGGCGGCTTCGCGTACGGGCCCGCGTTCCAGGGGCTGACCGCCGCCTGGCGGCTCGGCGAGGAGGTCTTCGCCGAGGTCGCGCTGCCGCCGACGGCCGAGGCGGACGGCAGCCTGTTCGGCCTCCACCCGGCACTGCTCGACGCCGCGCTGCACGGCACGTTCCTGCAGGGCAGCGGCGGCGACCAGGGCAGGCTGCCGTTCTCCTGGAGCGGAGTCGCCCTGCACGCCGTCGGCGCGACCGCGCTCCGCGTGCGGATCACCCCTCAGGGCGCCGACACCATCGCCCTCGCGCTCGCCGACGCCACCGGCCGCCCGGTCGCCACCGTCGACTCCCTGCTGCTGCGCCCGGTCGCCGTCGATCAGCTGCGGGGCGCCCGCGCCACGCACCACGACGACCTGTTCGAGGTCGCATGGGCACCGCTGTCCGCGGACGGCACCGACCGGCCGACCGCCGCACTGGCCGTCATCGGCACCCCCGGGCAGGCCGACGCGGCCGAGGAACTGCACCGGAGCCTGCGGGCCGCCGCAATCGCCGCCGAGACGTACCCGGACCTCGCCGCACTCGCCGCCGCCGTCGCGGCGGGCGCCCCCGTGCCCGGGTTCGTGCTCGCCCCCTTCGGCACCCCGTTCCCGGCGGACGACCCGGGCCGGCCGCCCGCCGACACCGTCCGTACCGCCGTCCACCGGGCCCTGGCCCTCGCCCAGGGCTGGCTCGACCAGCAGGCCCTCGCCGACGCCCGCCTCGTGGTCGTCACCCACGGCGCGGTCGCCGCCGCGCCCGGCGAGCGGGGCGACGACCTGGCCGGTGCCGCGCTGCGCGGCCTGCTGCGCTCCGCGCAGGCCGAGAACCCGGACCGCTTCCTCCTGCTCGACCTGGACCGGACCGCCGACTCCGCCGCGGCGCTGCCGACCGCTCTGCCCACGGCGGTGTCCCGCGGTGAGAGCGAACTGGCCGTCCGGCACGGCGAACCGTTCGCCCCCCGACTGGCCCGGATCGCCACCGACGCAGCGCTGACCCCGCCGGAGGACGCCGTCGCCTGGCGGCTCGGCATCCCGGCCAAGGGCACCCTGGAGAACCTGGAGCTCATCGAGTTCCCGCCCGCCGTCGCCCCGCTGGAGCCCGGCTACATCCGCATCGGCGTCCGTGCCACCGGCCTCAACTTCCGGGACGTCCTCAACGCCCTCGGCATGTACCCGGGCAACGCCGGCCTGCTCGGACTGGAGGGCGCCGGCGTCGTCCTCGAGGTCGGCCCCGGCGTCACCGACCTCGCCGTCGGCGACCGGGTGTTCGGCATGCTCTCCGGCGGCTTCGCACCCGTCACGGTCACCGACCGCCGGATGGTCGCCCCGATGCCCGCCGACTGGAGCTTCGCCGAGGCGGCCTCCGTCCCGGTGGTCTTCCTCACCGCCTACTACGCGCTGACCGACCTGGCCGACCTGCAGCCCGGCGAGTCCCTGCTGGTCCACGCCGCGGCCGGCGGTGTCGGCATGGCCGCCGTGCAACTCGCCCGCCACCTGGGCGCCGAGGTGTTCGGCACCGCCAGTGCCGGCAAGTGGGATGCCGTGCGCGCACTCGGCCTCGACGACAGCCACCTCGCGTCCTCCCGCGACCTGGACTTCGAAGAGCACTTCCGCACCGCCACCGGCGGCCGCGGCGTCGACGTCGTCCTCGACTCGCTCGCCCGGGAGTTCGTCGACGCCTCGCTGCGGCTGCTGCCGCGCGGCGGGCGCTTCATCGAAATGGGCAAGACCGACATCCGCGACG
This sequence comes from Kitasatospora sp. NPDC033851, assembly GCF_055576085.1. Taxonomy (NCBI): domain Bacteria; kingdom Bacillati; phylum Actinomycetota; class Actinomycetes; order Kitasatosporales; family Streptomycetaceae; genus Kitasatospora; species Kitasatospora sp. NPDC033851. The sequence continues at coordinate 26,506 of NZ_JBVIRL010000045.1, forward strand.
CCGACCTGGTCGCCGCCGAGCACCCCGGCGTCCGCTACCGTGCCTTCGACCTGATCGAGGCCGGCCCGGACCGCATCAACGAGATGCTCACCGCCGTCGTCGACCTGTTCGCACAGGGCGCCCTCCGGCACCTGCCCGTCACCACCTGGGACATCCGGCGCGCCCCCGAGGCGTTCCGGTACGTCAGCCAGGCCAGGCACATCGGCAAGGTCGTCATCACCGTCCCGCCGCCGCTCGACCCGGACGGCACCGTCCTGGTCACCGGTGCCACCGGCACCCTCGGCGCGCTCGTCGCCCGCCACCTGGTGACCCGGCACGGGGTCAGGCACCTGCTGCTCACCAGCCGGCGCGGTGCCGACGCCCCCGGCGCGGCCGAGCTCAGCGCCGAACTGACCGCCCTCGGCGCCCGGGTGACCGTCGCCGCCTGCGACGCCGCCGACCGCTCCGCGCTCGCCGACCTGCTCGCCGCCGTCCCCGCCGCCCACCCGCTGACAGCCGTGGTCCACACGGCGGGCGTCATCGACGACGGCGTGGTCGGCTCGCTCACCCCCGACCGGCTGGACGCCGTGCTGCGCCCGAAGGTCGACGCCGCACTCCACCTCCACGAGCTCACCGCGTCCGCGGACCTCGCCGCGTTCGTCCTCTTCTCCTCCGTCGCCGGCACCTTCGGCGGCGCCGGCCAGGGCAACTACGCGGCCGCCAACGCCTTCCTCGACGCACTGGCCGGTCACCGGCGCGCCGCCGGCCTCGCCGGGCTGTCCCTCGCCTGGGGCCTGTGGGCGGAGAGCAGCGGCATGACCGGCACCCTCGACGCGGCCGATCTCCAGCGGATGGCCCGCGGCGGCATCACCCCGCTCGGCTCCGCCCAGGGCCTGGACCTGCTCGACACCGCGGCGACGCTCGGCCGCGCCGCCCTCGCCCCGGTGGGCCTGGACGTCGCCGGGCTGCGCGCCCACGCCGACCCCTCCGCCGTCCCGCCGCTGCTGCGCGGGCTGGTCCGGGCCACGGCCCGCCGCACTCCCCGGGCCGCCGCGGCGGCGGCGGCCGACCAGGCCCGGACACTCGAACAGCGGCTCGCCGGACTGGACGAGGAGGGCCGCCGCACGCTGCTGCTGGATCTGGTCCGCACCCAGGTCGCGGCGGTCCTCGGCCACTCCGGCCCGGACGCGGTCGAGGCCGAACGGGCCTTCAAGGAGCTCGGCTTCGACTCCCTGACCGGCGTCGAACTACGCAACCGGATGAACACCGCCACCGGTCTGCGCCTCTCGGCAACGCTGGTGTTCGACTTCCCGACGCCCGCGGCCCTCGCCGAGCTGCTGTTCACCGAGACCGCCCCCGCGGCGGACGCCTCGGCCCGCCCGCTGCTTGCCGAACTCGACCGTCTGGAGGCCGCGTTCGCTGCCGCCCCCGCCCCGGGCGACGACCTTCGCAGCACCCTCTCCGTCCGCCTGCAGGCCCTGCTCGGCCGCCTCGCGGCCGTCGAGGAGCCGGCCGCCCCGGCCGTCGACACCGAACAGCTGCGCGCCGCCTCCGACGAGGAGCTGTTCGCCTTCATCAACGACCAGCTCGGCCGCTCCCAGGACGCCGGCTGAGGCAGGAGCCGGCCACGGCCCGGGGCCCCGGGGCAGCACCGACGGTGCCGCCCCGGGGCCCCGGGCATCCGCTCAGCTTCCCGGCACCGCCCGGGTCCAGCGGTTGAGCGTCCCGCTCGGGTCGTCGTAGGTGAGCCACGTCCTGTCGCCGACGCCCGGGAGCCGCACCGATTCCTTCAGCCGTGCAGTGATCGACGTGCCGGCCGAGGTAGCGGGCCGGCCCGACACCGCGACCTGCGGCGGCCACCTTCGGCGGGGGCGGTACGGCAAAGCCCCACCTAGGGGCCGGATAGGGGTTGAGAGCGCCCCCGCCGAACCATAATCTCGCAAAGCGAAATGCAATAGGCGATCTGGCAAAAGCTCCTGGTGCCCGAAGTTGCCGACAACTTCGCCCGGGGGATTTCCACTGGCCATGGGCCATTGCTGTGAAATTCCCGCCGGTGAGAAATCCGTCGAATGACGCGAGCCGACTGGATGCGTTGAAGAGGTGGCATGTCATGGCGAATGAAGAGGCACTTCGCGACTACCTCAAGTGGGTGACGGCCGATCTGGCCCAGACCCGCCAGCGGCTCCAGGAGGTGGAGGCGGCGGACCACGAGCCGGTCGCGATCATCGGCATGAGCTGCCGGTTCCCCGGGAACGTCGGCTCCCCCGAGGAGTTGTGGCAGCTCGTCAGCGAGGGCCGCGACGCCGTCGACGGCTTCCCCGCCAACCGCGGCTGGGACCTCGGCGCGATCTACCACCCCGACCCGGACAACCCCGGCACCTCGTACGTCGCCGAGGGCGGCTTCCTGCACGGCGCCACCGAGTTCGACCCCGGATTCTTCGGCATATCGCCGCGCGAGGCGATGGCGATGGACCCGCAGCAGCGCCTGCTGCTCGAAACCTCCTGGGAGGCATTCGAGCGCGCCGGAATCGACCCGGCCGCGCTGCGCGGCAGCCGCACCGGCGTCTTCGCCGGCGTGATCTACCACAACTACGCCGCCCGCCTGCACTCCGTACCGGAGGGCGTCGAGGCATTCCTCGGTACCGGCAGCTCCGCGAGCATCGCCTCCGGCCGGGTCGCCTACGCGCTGGCCCTGGAAGGCCCCGCCGTCACCATCGACACCGCCTGCTCGTCCTCCCTGGTGGCCCTGCACCTCGCCGTGCAGTCGCTGCGCAGCGGCGAGTCCACCCTGGCCCTGGCCGGCGGTGTGACCGTGATGTCCACCCCCGAGGCCTTCGTCGACTTCAGTCGCCAGCGCGGCCTGGCCGTGGACGGCCGCTGCAAGGCGTTCTCCGCCGATGCGGACGGCACCGGCTGGGGCGAAGGGGTGGGCATGCTGCTCCTGGAGCGGCTGTCCGACGCGCGGCGCAACGGCCACCCGGTACTGGCGGTCGTCCGCGGCACCGCCGTCAACCAGGACGGCGCCTCGAACGGCCTGACGGCGCCGAACGGCCCCTCGCAGCAGCGCGTCATCAAGCAGGCCCTGGAGAACGCCCGCCTGACCGCCCGGCAGGTCGACGCCGTCGAGGCCCACGGCACCGGCACCACCCTCGGCGACCCGATCGAGGCACAGGCCCTGATCGCCACCTACGGACAGGACCGCCCCGAGGACCGGCCGCTGCTGCTCGGCTCGGTGAAGTCCAACCTGGCCCACACCCAGGCCGCCGCCGGCGTCGCGGGCGTCATCAAGATGGTCATGGCGATGCGGCACGGCGTGCTGCCCCGGACCCTGCACGCCGACCGGCCGTCCCCGCACGTCGACTGGGCCGCCGGCGCCGTCCGCGTCCTCACCGAGGACACGGCCTGGCCCGAGACCGGTGAGCCGCGCCGCGCCGGTGTCTCGTCCTTCGGCTTCAGCGGCACCAATGCGCACGCCGTCCTGGAGCAGGCGCCGGCGGTGGAGGCGCTTCCCGATGCGGTGGATGTGCCCGCGGTGGATGTGCCCGCGGTGCCTGGGCCGGTGCCGGTGGTGCTGTCGGGCCGTACCGAGCAGGCTCTGCGGGAGCAGGCCGGTCGGTTGGCGCGGCGGCTGGCGGCCGATCCGGGTCTGGCGCTGACCGATGTGGCGTTCACGCTGGCGACGGCCCGTTCGGCGTTCGAGCAGCGGGCGGCGCTGGTCGGTGATGACCGGGCGCGGTTGCTGGCCGGTCTGGAGGCGCTGGCCGCGGGCGGCTCGGCAGGGGTTCGTGGGGTTGCGGGGACGGGTGGCCGGACGGCGTTCCTGTTCGCGGGGCAGGGGAGTCAGCGGGTCGGGATGGGCTTCGAGTTGTATGCCTCTTACCCGGTGTTCGCGGCTGCGTTCGACGCGGTGTGCGCTGAACTGGACCCGCTGCTGGACCGTCCGCTGCGTGAGGCGATCGCGGATGCGGAGCTGATCAGCGAGACCGGGTTCACGCAGCCGGCGCTGTTCGCGCTGGAGGTGGCGCTGTTCCGGCTGGTCGAATCCTGGGGTGTGCGGCCGGACTTCCTCGCCGGTCACTCGATCGGTGAGCTGGCCGCGGCGCATGTGGCGGGCGTGTTCTCGCTGGCGGACGCATGCAGGCTGGTGGCGGCGCGCGGCCGGTTGATGCAGGCGCTGCCGCGCGGCGGCGCGATGGTGGCGGTGGAGGCGTCCGAGGAGGAGGTGCTGCCGCTGCTGACCGACGGTGTGGGCATTGCGGCGGTCAATGGGCCGGCCTCGGTGGTGGTTTCGGGTGTCGAGGGCGCGGTTTTGGCTGTGGTGGCCGGTCTGGAGGGGCGGAGGTCGAAGCGGCTGGCGGTCAGTCACGCCTTCCATTCGCCGCTGATGGACGGCATGTTGGCGGAGTTCCGTGCGGTGGCTGCCGGGGTGGTTTTCGCGGCGCCGCGGGTCCCGATCGTGTCGACGCTGACCGGTTCGCTCGTGTCGGCCGAGTTGACCGACCCCGAGTACTGGGTGCGGCACGTTCGCGAGGCCGTCCGCTTCGCCGACGCGGTGCACGTGCTGGAGGGCGAAGGCGTCCGGACGTTCCTGGAGCTGGGCCCGGACGGCACGCTCAGCGCCATGGCAGGGCAGTGCCTCGCCGAGGACACCGACGCCGTCCTCACCCCCGCCCTGCGCCGCGACCGCCCCGAGCCGGAGAGCTTCACCACCGCGCTCGGCCAACTCCACGTGCTCGGTGCGAAGGTCGACTGGCAGGCGGTGTTCGCGGGCACGGGTGCCCGCCGGGTGGACCTGCCCACCTACGCCTTCCAGCGCGAGGCGTACTGGATCGACCGGACGGCACCCGTGGTCGGGGACGCGCGGGCGATCGGTCTGGGGTCCGCCGACCACCCGCTGCTGGGCGCGGCCGTTGCGCTCGCCGACAGCGACGGCTTCTTCTTCTCCGGCCGTCTCTCCGTGCAGACCCATCCCTGGCTGGCAGAGCATGCCGTCGGCGGCAGCATCCTGCTGCCCGGCACGGCCTTCGTCGAGCTCGCGATCCGGGCCGGCGACCACGTCGGCTGTGACCGCCTGGACGAGCTGACCCTTGAAGCCCCGTTGGTGCTCCCCGAGCGGGGCGGCGTGCAGGTCCAGCTCTGGATCGGGCAGGCGGACGGCACGGGTGCGCGACCGCTGTCCGTGTACTCGCGGCCCGAGGACGCGGACGACGACGCGGTGTGGACGCGCCACGCCGACGGACTGCTGTCGAGCGGCGCGCGCCCGGCCGCGGACGCCGCCTTCGCCGCAGCCTCCTGGCCGCCCGCAGACTCCGCGCCGGTGGACCTCACCGGCTTCTACGACGCCCTCGCCGCCTCCGACTTCGGCTACGGCCCGGTCTTCCGCGGGCTCGTCGCAGCCTGGGTGCGCGGCGAGGAGGTCTTCGCCGAGGTGGCGCTGCCCGAGGAGGCAGTCGCTGCGGCCGGTGCGTTCGGTCTGCACCCGGCCCTGCTCGACGCCGCGCTCCACGCGACCGCCCTCGCTACCACGGCGGACGCCGAGCAGGGCCGGGGCCGGCTTCCGTTCTCGTGGAACGGCGTGTCCCTGCACGCGGTCGGCGCCGCCACCCTCCGGGTCCGGATCGCCCCCGCCGGGCCCGAGTCGGTGACGCTGACGGCCGTCGACGCCACGGGGGCGCCGGTTGCCTCCGTGGCGTCGCTGATGCTTCGGCCGGTCTCCGCCGGCCAGCTGCACGGCGACGGCGCCCACCGTGCCGCCCAGCACGACGCACTCTTCTCCGTCGACTGGACCGAGGTCCACCTGCCCGCGCGGGCGGCTGACGAGGCCGAGCTCCACACCGTGGTGGGTGCGGACGGCCTCGGCCTCGCCGCCGCACTGCTCGCCGCCGGCCGCGCCGTCGACACCCCCCAGAGCCTCACCGCCCTCGTGGCGCGCCTCGAAGCCGACCGCGCGACACCGGCACCGGCCACCGTCCTCCTGCCGCTCGGCACCGTCGGCGTGCAGCTGTCCGCCGAGGCGGTGCGGACGGCGGTGCGGGAGGTGTTGGCGCTGGTGCAGGAGTGGTTGGCGGCGGATGTGTTCGCGGATTCGCGTCTGGTGGTGGTGACGCGGGGTGCAACGGATGCCACCGACCTGTCGTCCGCCGCGGTGCTGGGTCTGTTGCGTTCGGCGCAGTCGGAGAATCCGGGCCGGATCGTTCTGGTGGACGTGGACGGCGATGCCGAAGTGGGGCTGCTGCAGCGGGTGTTGGCGTGCGGTGAGCCGCAGGTGGCGTTGCGTGGCGGGGTGGTGCTTGCGCCGCGTCTGGCGCGTGCTGTGGCGGGTGGTGCTTCGGCGGGTGGTGCTTCGGCGCCGGTGTTGGATCCCGAGGGCACGGTGTTGGTGACGGGTGCGACGGGCACTTTGGGGGCGTTGTTCAGCCGTCATCTGGTGGTGGAGTACGGGGCTCGTCGTCTGTTGTTGGTGTCGCGTCGTGGCGAAGCGGCCCCGGGTGCGGTGGAGTTGGCGGCGGAGCTGGCCGGTCTGGGTGCGGAGGTGTCGTTCGCGGCGTGTGATGTCGCGGATCGTGCCGCGCTGGCGGCGGTGCTGGCGGGTGTGGAGTTGACCGCGGTCGTCCACACGGCGGGTGTGTTGGATGACGGGATCGTGCCGTCCCTGACGCCCGAGCGGTTGGATGCCGTGCTGCGTCCGAAGGTGGATGCGGCGTGGAACCTTCACGAGCTGACGAAGGACCGTCCGCTTGCCGCGTTCGTGCTGTTCTCCTCCGCGGCCGGGGTGTTCGGTGCGGCGGGTCAGGCGAACTACGCCGCTGCGAACGCCTTCCTGGATGCCCTCGCCGAGTACCGCCATGCCGCCGGGCTCCCGGCGACCGCTCTCGCCTGGGGCCTCTGGGCGGGCGGCATGGCCGCCGGGCTGGATGACGCGGACGTGCAGCGCATGGCCCGCGGCGGCGTGGCTCCGCTGACCGCGGAACTCGGACTCGCGCTGTTCGACGCCGCGCTGGCCCAGGACGCGGCTGCGCTGGTGCCGATCCGGCTCGACCAGGCGGGCCTGCGGGTCCAGGCCCGGGTCGGGCGACTGCCCGCCGTCCTGCGCGGGCTGGTCCGCACACCCAGCCGCCGCGCCGCCGAGGGTGCTGCGGCCTCCGCCGCCGGTGCGTCGCTGGTCGAGCGGCTGCTGACGCTCACCGAGGACGAGCAGCAGCGAGAACTGCTGGACCTCGTCCGGACCCAGGTCGCCCACGTGCTCGGCCACAGCGGCCCGCACGCCGTCGACCCGGCGAAGGCGTTCCGCGAGTCCGGATTCGACTCGCTGACCTCTGTGGAGCTGCGCAACCGGCTCAACGCGGCCACCGGCGTCCGGCTGCCCGCCACCGTCGTCTTCGACTACCCGACCCCGAACGCCGTGGCCGGCTACCTGCTGACCGAGGCGCTCGGCCTGCGCGACGCCGTCGTGGAGAGTGCGCCCGTGCGGGCCACCGCCCTCGCCGACGACCCGGTGGCGATCGTCGGCATGGCCTGCCGCTACCCCGGCGGCGTCCGTTCCCCCGAGGACCTGTGGCGGATGGTCGCGGGCGGCACGGACGGCATCTCCGCCTTCCCCACCGACCGGGGCTGGGACGTTGAGAACCTGTACCACCCCGACCCGGACCACCCCGGCACCTCGTACACGCGCGAGGGCGGTTTCCTCCACAACGCGAGCGAGTTCGACCCGGCGTTCTTCGGCATCTCGCCGCGCGAGGCGCTGGCGATGGACCCGCAGCAGCGGCTGCTGCTGGAGGCGTCCTGGGAGGCGTTCGAACGGGCCGGCATCGACCCCGAGACGGTCCGCGGCAGTCGCACCGGCGTCTTCGCCGGCGTGATGTACCACGACTACATCTCCCGCCTTCCCGCCATCCCACCGGGCGTCGAGGGCTACCTCGGCACCGGCAGTTCCGGCAGCATCGCGTCCGGCCGGGTCGCCTACGTGCTCGGACTGGAGGGCCCGGCCGTCACCGTCGACACCGCGTGCTCCTCCTCCCTGGTGGCCCTGCACTGGGCGATCCAGGCACTGCGCACCGGCGAGTGCACGCTCGCCCTGGCCGGCGGCGTGACCGTGATGTCCACCCCCGACACCTTCGTCGACTTCAGCCGCCAGCGCGGGCTCGCGCGGGACGGCCGCTGCAAGTCCTTCTCGGACGATGCGGACGGCACCGGCTGGGCCGAGGGAGTCGGCATGCTGCTCGTCGAGCGGCTCTCCGACGCCCGCCGCAACGGGCACCCGGTGCTCGGCATCGTGCGCGGCTCGGCGATCAACCAGGACGGCGCCTCGAACGGCCTGACCGCCCCCAACGGCCCCTCCCAGCAGCGGGTCATCCGCCAGGCCCTCGCCTCGGCCGGACTGTCGGCCGCCGAGGTCGACGCCGTCGAGGCGCACGGCACGGGCACCTCGCTCGGCGACCCGATCGAGGCCCAGGCACTGCTCGCCACGTACGGCCAGGCGCACAGCGACGACGAGCCCCTCTGGCTCGGCTCGGTGAAGTCCAACCTCGGCCACACCCAGGCCGCCGCCGGTGTCGCCGGCATCATCAAGATGGTCCTCGCGATGCGGCACGGCATGCTGCCGCAGACCCTGCACGTCGGTCGGCCGTCGACGCACGTCGACTGGACGGAGGGCGCCGTCGAACTGCTCACCGAGGCCCGGCCGTGGCCCGAGACCGGGCGGCCGCGTCGCGCCGGCATCTCCTCGTTCGGCGTCAGCGGTACCAACGCACACACCATCATCGAGCAGCCCCCCGCGGCGCCCACACCCACCGACGACCGCCCCACGTCCGGGCCGCGTCCGCTGGTGCTGTCGGCCAGGAGCCCCGAGGCACTGCGCGCCCAGGCGGCCCGGCTCGCCGAGCACCTGAAGGAACTGCCGGCCTGGTCGCCCGTCGACCTCGCCCACTCGCTCGCCACCACCAGGACCACCTTCGACCACCGGGCGGCTCTGGTCGCCACCGAACCCGACCGGATCATCGAGCACCTGGCCTCCTTCACGGGCCTGGTCGAAGGACCGACGGGGACGGGTGGCCGGACGGCGTTCCTGTTCGCGGGGCAGGGGAGTCAGCGGGTCGGGATGGGCTTCGAGTTGTATGCCTCTTACCCGGTGTTCGCGGCTGCGTTCGATGCGGTGTGTGCGGAGTTGGATCCGCTGTTGGGGCGTCCGCTGCGCGGGGCGGTCGCGGATGCGGGGTTGATCGACGAGACGGGGTTCACGCAGCCGGCGTTGTTCGCGTTGGAGGTGGCGCTGTTCCGGTTGGTCGAGTCGTGGGGTGTGCGGCCGGACTTCCTGGCGGGGCATTCGATCGGTGAGCTGGCTGCGGCGCATGTGGCGGGTGTGTTCTCGCTGGCGGACGCGTGCCGGCTGGTGGCGGCGCGTGGCCGGTTGATGCAGGCGCTGCCGCGTGGTGGCGCGATGGTGGCCGTCCAGGCGGCGGAGGCCGACGTGCTGCCGCTGCTGACGGCCGAGGTGGGCATCGCTGCCGTCAACGGGCCGGCGTCCGTGGTGATCTCTGGCACCGAACAGGCCGTTCTGGATGTCGCGGAGAAGCTGGCGGCCGACGGCTGCCGGACCAGGCGGCTCACCGTCAGTCATGCGTTCCATTCGCCGCTGATGGACGGCATGCTGGCGGAGTTCCGTGCGGTGGCTGCCGGGGTGGTTTTCGCGGAGCCGCGGGTCCCGATCGTGTCGACGTTGACCGGTTCGCTTGTGTCGGCTGAGTTGACCGACCCTGAGTACTGGGTGCGGCATGTTCGCGAGGCTGTCCGCTTCGCTGACGCGGTGCACGTGCTGGAGGGCGAAGGCGTCCGGACGTTCCTGGAGCTGGGCCCGGACGGCACGCTCAGCGCCATGGCGCAGCACTGCCTCGCCGAGGACGCCGACGCCGTCCTCACCCCCGCCCTGCGCCGCGACCGCAGCGAGCCGGAGAGCTTCCAGACGGCGATGGCCCAGTTGCACGTGCGCGGCACGGCAATGGACTGGGCGGCGGTCTTCGCGGGCACGGGTGCCCGCCGGGTCGACCTGCCCACCTACGCCTTCCAGTACGAGCGCTACTGGCTGGAGGCCCCGCCGCTCCTGGTGGGCGACGCGGCCGCGGCCCAGCTCGGGCTGGATCTGGCGGAACATCCGCTGCTGGGCGCCTTCGTGGGGCTGGCGGACGGCGAGGGTGTCCTGTTCACCGGGCGGCTCGCGCTGGACGCGCAGCCATGGCTGGCCGACCACGCCGTTGCGGAGACCGTGCTGCTGCCGGGGACGGCGTTCGTCGAGCTGGCGGTGCACGCGGGAGACCAGGTCGGATGCGGGCGGGTCGAGGAACTGACCCTGGAGGCGCCGCTGGTGCTCCCGGTGCGCGGCGGTGTGCAGGTGCAGGTGTCGGTGGGGGCGCCGGATGCGGCGGGCCGCCGGTCGGTGGCCGTGTACTCGCGGGTCGAGGATGCGCCGCTCGACGAGCCGTGGCTGCGCCATGCCGCGGGCTTCCTGTCCCCGGCCGCCGCGGTTCCCGGACTCGACCTGGCCGAGTGGCCGCCGGCCGGTGCCGAGCCGCTCGCGGTGGACGGGGTATACGAGGCCTTCGCCACGGCCGGGTTCGCGTACGGGCCGGTGTTCCAGGGTCTGCGGGCGGCGTGGCGGCGGGACGGCGAGGTCTTCGCCGAGGTGGCCTTGCCGGAGGACCTCCGGCCGGAGGCCGCGGCGTACGGGCTGCACCCGGCGCTTCTGGATGCCGCACTCCACGCGGTGGGTGTCGGCGGGCTGCTGGCCGAGACCGGCCAGGGACGCCTGCCGTTCAGCTGGTCGGACGTGTCGCTGCTGGCCGGTGGTGCGGACGAACTGCGGGTGCGGATCGGCACGGCCGGTGCCGACGCGGTCTCGCTGGCGGTGGCGGACGCCACCGGCCGGGCGGTGGCCGTGGTCGGTTCGCTGGCCCTGCGGGCGTTCACCCCGGATCAGGTCGGGGCCACGGGCGGACATGAGGCGCTGTTCCGCCCGGACTGGGTACCGGTGCCGTTGCCCGTCGACGTTCAGGCGGGGGCGATCGGTGTCCTCGGCGTCCTGGGCGGGGACGGCCAGGGTCTGCCGGGCGCGCTGCTCTTCGCGGACCTGGCCTCGGTGGCCGGGAGCGGCGCGGTCCCGGACACACTGGTGTATCCCGTTCGCGCCATCCGTGGCGACGACCCGGTCGCCGCCACGCACACGGCGCTGCGGGAGGTGTTGGCGCTGGTGCAGGAGTGGTTGGCGGCGGATGTGTTCGCGGATTCGCGTCTGGTGGTGGTGACGCGGGGTGCAACGGATGCCACTGACCTGTCGTCCGCCGCGGTGCTGGGTCTGTTGCGTTCGGCGCAGTCGGAGAATCCGGGCCGGATCGTTCTGGTGGACGTGGACGGCGATGCCGA
>NZ_JBVIRL010000046.1:0-36712 GCF_055576085.1 Kitasatospora sp. NPDC033851
GTCCGCTGCCTAATCAGACGGGCTTGGACCCTCTACCGCTGGGATACCCGGCCTCGAAGCCCCCGCATCCGATGACCTACTGGCGGACGCCCTAATTGAGGCCAGCGGGGGTACGGACCTCGTCTACGGGCCATGAGCAGGCACCCGGCAAGATCGCGATCTACGGCTGGAGTACGAGGGCCCGTATTCGGTCGTGATCAGGCGGTGGTCCTGGTGAGGTCTTTGATCCAGATCATTGCGCCGCGAAGGTGGAGGCCGGCGAGGTAGCGGGAGTCCTGTCATAGCGGGTGGCGATGCCTCGCCAGGCCTTCAGCTTGTTGATCAGGCGCTCGACGGTGCTCCGCTTCTTGTAGAGCTCGGCTTGTAGAGCTCGGCGTCGTGGCCGACGGGCCTGCCGCCCTTGCTGCCCTTCTTCCGGTTGGCGGCCTGGTCGACCTTCTCGGGGATGACGGTCGGGTCCAGGTGCATTCCGGTGGCGTCGTGGTGGGCCCGGACGGTCGTGGAGTCCACGCTGACCAGGGACAAGTCCACCTCACCCCGCTTGGCGGCTTCCGCGATCGCACCCTCCAGCAGGGCCTCGAAGACGCCGGCGTGCCTCCACTGCCGGAAGCGGCTGTGGATGGTCGACCGCGCTCTTGTCGCCTTTCGGTTCGAGCCCCGTTCCGTGGCCGCGATCGAAGATGCGCTCGGGATGTATGAGTGCCTGTGTCGAAATATTGTTGATGTGTTGGAGGCTACAGGCGCGGCCGGGGGAACACTGCCGGCCGGCGGGTGGCCGTCCCCGCGAAGATCGTGGGAGGTGGCCAACGCCAGCGGGGGATTCAGGGCGTTCGGGCGGTGCTCCTGGTGGTTCGCCGGACGGCCCTGTGGCGAGGAGATCACGGCAAGGGGTTGCCATGCCCGACCACATGACCCTCCTGGACACCAAACGGCTGGCCCAGCTGACGGGCGACCGGGACCCTCAGGACTGGCCCATGATGAACCTCACCGGCGGCTGGAACGTCGTGGGTGTGGATGAGGGACCCACCACCGAACACGAGGGCAGGCTGTACGTCTACTTCGGTGACGTCGCCACGTCCGACAACGGCGGGCACCACCCGATCGGCTGGAACTTCGTCTTACCGAACAAGACCCAGGGTGCCAACGATACGACGGGACAGCCCGACTGGCGCTTCTGCGTACGGTGCAACGGGCTGTTCCGGGCCCCGAAGGACAGCGCTTCGGGCTCTGTCTGCCCGTTCGGCGGCGAGCACGTCCCGGCGGGCTGGAACTTCGTGCTGCCGAACAACATGCAGGGTGCCACCGACACGACCGGGCAGCCCGACTGGCGTTTCTGCGGGCAGTGCCACGGGCTGTTCCATGCACAGCAGGAGGAGCCCGGAGGAGGTGTGTGTCCTGCCGGGGACCGGCACCGTCCGGACGGGTGGATCTTCTATCTGCCCAGCCGTGAACAGGGGGCCCCGGACACCAGCGGGCAGCCCGACTGGCACCTGTGCGCCACCTGCCATGGGCTCTTCTGGCAGCCGGGAGGCATCCCGAACCCCGGCATCTGCCCGGCGGTGAACCCGCGCAACTCCGACCTGGTCGCCTGGACCGATGACACCCGGGTGGCCGAGGCCGTGCTCGTCGAGCACGACCCGCAGGGTTGGAACTTCGTCCTGCCCAACACAACGCAGGGTGCCACCGACACGACCGGACAGCCCGACTGGCGCTACTGCGCGAAGTGCAACGGGCTGTTCTTCGCGCCCCACGAGGCCGCCACGGGAAGCAGGTGCCCGCTCGGTGGCGAACACGTCCCGGCCGGCTGGAACTTCGTCCTGCCGAACAATGTGCAGGGCGCCACCGACACCACCAGTCAACCCGACTGGCGCTACTGCGGAAACTGCCACGGACTCTTCTGGGCTCCCCACGGCGCCACCGACGGTACGGTCTGCCCGGTCGGGGGAGAGCACAGTTATCCCCCGACAGCTGGATCTTCCACCTGCCCAGCCGCGAACAAGGCGCCGACGCCAGCTCCGGCCAGCCCGAATGGCATTTCTGCTCCCGGTGCCACGGACTGCTGTGGACCGGCGCGGCGACGCCGGGGACCTGCCCGCGGTCGACGGCAGGCGGGTTCCGACTGAACCCCGTCATGCGGGATCCGTCGAACTTCGATCCGATGCGCGCCACCGCCCCGGTGGGCATCACCAAAAGCCTGGAGAGGCCCGGAGGCCCCTTCAGCCATGACGGCCGCGCCTACGCCTTCGTCAACATCTCCGCCCCGCAGTACTCGGAGCAGCTGCGACCGGGCAATCCCACGCTCGGCACCTATCTGGTCGGCAAGGCCGACCCGTCGAAGCCCGGTCCGTACGACACCGAGTTCCTCTTCAGCCCGCGGATCGGGGCGTGCCCGACCGGGCCGGGCGGCGCGCTGCAGAGCCACCAGGTCCTCGGCCTGTCGTTCATCCTGCCGCACGACCTCAGTGCGAGTCCCATCAGCCAGGCAGGGTGGCGGCACTGCCGCACCTGCGAGGCGCTGTTCTTCTCGGGTGAGGCCGCCACGACGGGTGGAGTGTGCTGGGCGACGCGGCAGCCGCATGACGGCGTCGGCTCCGCCGTCTACGCGATGCCACTCGACGAATCCGGGCTCCGGACACAGGGAGCCTGGAAACGCTGCGACAACTGCGCGGCGGCCGTCTTCACCGGGTACTCGGCCACCCCGGACCTGTGCCCGGCCGGCGACGGCCTCCACCGGCCCGTCGGCCCCGAACTGCACGTGCCCTTCTTCGACACGCCCGATGCGCCTCCCGACGATGCGAACCACCAGAGCGGCTGGCGGTTCTGCATCCGGTGCAGCGGACTGGTCTACACCTACCGGGAGGACCGCTTCTTCGGCGCGGTGCCGCAGCTGGTGGACAAGAGCGTCGTGCCGGGCCTACCGCCGACCGCTGCCGAGAGCGGTCTGGTGATCCTCGGCTTCGGCTGGCGGGCCGACCACGGCGGGGACTTCCGCCTGGCCTGGATACCGCTCCTCACCGGTTCACCTCCGCGCCTGCAGGACACGATGTACTACACCGGTGCTTCGTCCGAACCATGGTCGCCCGATGCCGGACAAGCCAAGGACCTGTGGTTTCACGACGAGTACACCTCGATCGGGCTCATGTGGCTCGACGAGCTCCGACGGTGGCTGCTCTTGCTGACCAACGCTTCCGACAAGGACCCCGTACCGGGCGGTGACGATCCCCGGGCCCGCCCCATCGTCGCTCGACTCGCTTCGACTCCCTGGGGGTTGGCCACTGCAGAGGACGTCCCGCTCTTCGACCCGAACGTCGACTACCCCTCTCAACCGAAGGCGTACGGCTCCTACATGCACCATCCCGGGATGGACCGGATTCACGAGAAGGACCCGCCTCCGGATCCCAACCAGGGCTGGTCGTACGGCGCCTACCCGCTCAGGCGCTTCACCACCTGGGACCCGGCCACCGGGGAACTCGATCTGTGCTACCTGCTTTCACTCAGCCGCCCGTACCAGGTTCAGGTCATGAGGAGCACCCTGCGCATCGAAGTCTGAACCCGCCCGCCTGTGTGGACACCGCCGGACACCCGGGCCCGTGTCACCGCGAGCGGATCGCCCCGCCCTGGCAAGCCCGCCTGTCCCCCACCCTGAACCACTCCTTCAGGCACTTGGTGGCGACACGCCTCAGGCAGTGCTGCGGGCAGGCCGCGGCAGCCGCGAGCATGGGCGCGTGAAGGCTCTCCTGAGATCCGCGGTCGCCCTGATCATGGCCCTGGCCCCGGCCGGCCCAGCCGCGTCGTCTGCCGACGAGGCCCTCGCAGGCACCGCACCCTGGGTGCCGCTCGCGGCCGGAGTCGCGTACAGGGAAACGACGGTGCCCACCCCGCACGGCACCGCTCGCCTGTACGCCGTACGGGCCGACCTCAGCCGGCCCGGCGTGCGGGCCGACCTGCTCTATCCCGGTGCGGTGGCCGCCCGGGCGCCGCTCACCCGGCTGGCCGGCGAACGCGGGGCGGTCGCGGCCGTGAACGGGGACTTCTTCGACATCACCGAGGAGCAGCACCCGGGTGTCGAGGCGACGGGGGCGCCCTCCGGCCCGGCCGTCCACCGCGGCCGGGCGTTGAAGGCCGCGGTCCCGCAGGCTCAGCGGTTCGGCTGGCAGCCGCCTCCGGGTGACACGGACCAGGACGTGCTGGGGGTCGGGGTGGACGGTGTGGCCCGCACGGGACGTCTGGAACTTGGGGGCCATCTGCAGGCCGCAGGCCGTACGTGGGAGCTGGGCGGGCTGAACCAGTACGCTCTGCCGGTCGGTTCGATCGGGGTGTTCACCTCCGACTGGGGTGAGGTCTCCCGAGAGCGCGCGGTGTGCGGGAATGACGAGTCGCGAAAGGCGCCCTGCAGCACGGACACCTGGGAGCTGACGGTCCGTCACGGCCGCGTCGTGTCGGCCTCCACCACCCCGGGCCGTGGTCCGATCCCCGCCGACAGCCTCGTGCTACTCGGCCGCGAGGCCGGCGCCCGGGTGCTGGCGGGCCTGCCGGTCGGAACGGCGGTCGTGACGGACTACCGCCTCGCGTCGAACGGGCCGGTGTCCTTCGCTTTCGCCCTGGGCGCCTATCCGATGCTGCGCGACGGGAGGCCACTGGCAGGGCTGGACGCCCACGACATCGAGCCGCGCACCGCAGTCTGCCTGGCAGATCACGGCCGCCTGCTCACACTTCTCTCCACGGACGGCCGAGAGAGCACCTCCACCGGGATGGCTCTCACCGAACTCGCCCAAGCCCTGCGTGGTTTCGGCTGCTCCGACGGCGTCTACCTGGACGGCGGCGCCTCCGCCACCCTGGTCACCCGCAACCCGGACACCAGCGATCTCGCGGTCCGCAACCACCTCGACCACGACCAGGAACGACGGATCCCCAACGCCATCGGCATCTTCGCCGAGTAGGCCGACCGACCGCTACGAAGCGGCAGGTGTACGGGCTGGTTCAGCCTCCTCACTGCCTTGGAACGCACCAGAAGTGACCGGACGCCCTCTCGGCGGCGGCGTCTCGAAGGCCCGCCGATCTGCGTGACGTTTCAGTCGGCGGAATTCAACGACTGAAGCGCTCAGCGGGGAGGCCGCCACGCAGAGCAGTTCAGGCCCCTGGTGTTCCGCCGGACTGCCAGGCCCCGCGGCCGGGGACCGGCGTGGTCCGCGGCCGCAGTCGTTCGCCCTGCGGCCCGAACAAGATCAGATACTCGACCGGCCCGCCGGTGCCGGCGTTCGCCACCCCGTGCGGGGTGCGGGTATCGAACTCGGCGACGTCCCCGGCGGCCAGGACGAGATCCTGGTTGGCGAGCGCGAGCCACAGTCGCCCGTACAGGACGCACAGCCACTCGTAGCCCTCGTGGGAGGCCTGCCGGGGCCGCACGGGCGGATCCTCGACGGCGGGCAGCACGTGCTTGTGGACGTGCAAGCCGCCGACGTACCGGGTCAGCGGCAGTACCGCCTTGTCGTCCCCGAAGCTGTGCGGCGCCCTGCTGCGGCGCTCGACCGCGGGGGCGGGGGCGGTGCCGGCCAGCTCGTCCAGGGAGACGCCGTACTCCTTCGCCAGCTGAAGCAGGACCTCCAGGGTGGGCTTGCGCCGACCGGTCTCGATCCGCGACAGCGTGCTCGGCGAGATGCCGGTCGCACAGTGGACACCGGCGAGCGTGGCGCCGTGCTGCTCGCGCGCGGCTCGCAGTCTGGGCCCCATCGCCGCCAGCGTGCCGTCCAGGTCGTCGCCTGCCATCCGTTCTGTTCCTTCCAGCCGCACCGCCCAACCGCCCTGGGCTGCGATCTTGCCAGAACGGCAACGCTGATCGCGTCGAGAGACCGCCGCGCCGCATGATCGACGAGTAGCCGCGTCCGTCCGCGAACCGAGGAGAAGCCCATGCAGCCCGAACCGACCGCCGAGCTCCGCCACCGCACCATCGGGACCCCGGCCGGGCGCCTGCACCTGGTCGAGCAGGGCACCGGCCCACTGGTCCTGCTCGTGCACGGCTTCCCCGAGTCCTGGTATTCATGGCGCCACCAGCTCCCGGCCCTCGCCGCCGCCGGCTACCGGGCGGTTGCCATCGACGTGCGCGGCTACGGCCGCTCCTCCAAGCCAGCCGCGACCGACGCCTACCGAATGCTCGACCTGGTGCAGGACAACGTCGCCGCGGTGCGCGCCCTCGGCGAGAAGAGCGCGGTGGTCGTCGGCCACGACTGGGGCTCCAACATCGCCGCCATTTCGGCGCTGCTCCACCCCGAAGTCTTCCGCGCCGTCGGCCTGCTGAGCGTCCCCTACGCCCCGCCGGGTGGTCCTCGCCCCACCGACGTCTTCGGCCGGATCGGCGGCCCTGAGCAGGAGTTCTACGTCTCCTACTTCCAGAAGCCCGGCCGCGCCGAGGCGGAGATCGAGCCCGATGTCCGGGGCTGGCTCTCCGGCTTCTACGCGGCACTGTCCGCTGACACCATGCCCGCCCAGGGCGAGCCCGACCCGCACTTCGTTCCCCACGGCGGCCGGCTGCGCGACCGCTTCCCCGCAGGCACGTTGCCCGCCTGGCTGAGCGAGGACGACCTCGACGTCTACGCCGCTGAGTTCGAGCGCACCGGCCTGACCGGCGCCCTCAACCGCTACCGCAACATGGACCGTGACTGGGAGGACCTCGCCCCCCATCGCGGAGCCGCGATCAAGCAGCCGTCCCTGTTCATCGGCGGCACCCTGGATGCCTCCACCACCTGGATGGCCGATGCCATCGACAGCTACCCCACTACCCTCCCCGCCCTGTCCGCCTCCCACCTGTTGGAAGGCTGCGGCCACTGGATCCAGCAGGAACGCCCTGACGAGGTCAACCGCCTGCTGACCGACTGGCTCACCGCCCTCCAGGGCTGAACCGCGCACCCGAGTACCGGGCCCCGGACACCCCACTCACCTAGACGAGTAGATCCGAAGTTCTGGCCCGCCAAAGGGCAGAGGGTGTCCAAGATCAGTTTGTGACGACCGACCTGAACACCCTCTTGACCGCACTTTACGTGAAGATCGACGACGAGATCGGAGGAACCCGCTGGATGGGACGGCCGCCCCTGCTCAGCGACTCCGAACTCGTCTGTCTCGCGGTCGCCCAGGCCTTGCTCGGCTACCACTCCGAAGCCCGCTGGCTGCGCTACGCCCGCAAGAACCTGTCCGACATGTTCCCCGATCTGCCCCAACGGCCGGGCTACAGCAAGCGGTTGAAGTCAGCACTTCCACTGCTCAAGCGCATGATCCGCGAACTCGCCATGGACAGCGACTTCTGGAGCGACACGATCTGGATCGCCGACTCGACCCCGGTGCCCTGCGGAATGTCGCGCCCGACTGTCCAGCGATCGAACCTGGCCGGCTGGGCCGGCTACGGCTACTGCGCCTCCCACTCCCGCTTCTTCTGGGGCCTGCGCCTGTATCTGGTGTGCACTCCGACCGGGATGCCGATCATGTGGGCACTGGCCAACCCTAAGATCGGCGAACGCGAGGTCCTGGCAGCGATGCTGGAGGTCGACGCCGATCTGGTGACCGAGCGCGAGGGCATCCTGCTCATCACGGACAAGGGCTTCGCGTCCAAGCCGTTCGAGAAGGACCTCGCCGAGCAAGGCATCGAGCTCCTGCGGCCGTCGCTCAAGCGCGAGAGGAAGCGATACGGCGAGCCGATGCTCAAGAAGGTCCGCCAGCTGATCGAGTCGGTCAACGACACCCTCAAAGGGCAGCTTGACTTGGAACGACATGGCGGACGGACCTTCGAGGGCGTGGCCGTCCGGGTGACCCAGCGGGTCCTCGCGATGGCCGCCAGCATCTGGCACAACAACCTGATCGGCGCACCGGTCACCCGCTCGCTGATCGCCTACGACCACTAATCACATCGGATCTACTCGTCTAGGCGATACGGCTTTGTCACAGGTCTGCCACCTTGCCTGCCAACTGGAACGCACAGCCCGACAGATCTGGTGCTCATCCGCCAGATGCAGTGCTCCGTCACAATCTCGTGTGACTGAGCGCTTCAGTTGGCGACTTGAGCGCATCGAGGCACAAGGTGGAGGTGCCTCCGCTTCAGCCGCGCCGCGGCCCGGCTGCGCAGCACCCTCCTCAGCCACCTCCGCGCTGCCGAAGGCTTTCTGCCCACGGGCCCCGGGGGCTCCCCACCGCGAAGTAGCCACGGGGAGCCCCCCGGGGCCCGTGGGCAGAACCTGGGGCAGATACGGCTGGTGTCTCAGTGGGCGGCGGTGGTGGCCTGGGGCGGGGTGAGCAGGGCGGCGATCAGGCGGTTGGCGACGGCCGGAGAGCCGCCGTTGTCGGCGGTGGAGGTGCCGACGGCGTAGACGGTGCGCAGCTTCAGGTCGCGGGTGGCGAAGACGCCGCTGGCGTAGCCGATGTCGTGGCCGGTCTTGCCCCACAGGACGGTGCCGTCGGGCAGCGCGACGCTCTTCAGACCGGCGCCGTAGCAGGCCGTGCCCTTGGCGGGGCCGGTGTCGCAGTCGCTGCCGTCCGCGTAGTGGAGGGGGTTGCCTGTGCTGTCGAGCGGGGCGGCGAACATCTCGTTGAGTTGCTCGGGGGCGAGCAGTCGGCCGCTGAACAGGGCGGTGATGAAGCGGTCGAGGTCGGGTGCGGTGGAGATGATGGCGGTGGCGTCGTCGCCCTGTTCGCTGACGTCCACGGGCCGACCGGTGGAGTCGATGACGTAGCCGTGTAAGGCCGGCCGGGGCATCCGGGTGTCGCCCTCGGGGACGGATGTGTGGTTCAGGTGGAGCGGCCGGATCACCCGGCTGGTCACCTCGTCGCCGAAGGAGGTGCCGGTCACTTGCTCGATGATCTTGGCGGCGATGCGGTAGCCGAGCGAGCTGTACTCCTGCTTGCTGCCTGGGGTGAAGTGCAGGGGCGGGGTCGAGCCGTCCGCCGGGTGCAGGCTGGAGTGGATGACGTCGTCGAGGGTGAAGTAGTCGAGGTGTTCGGCGATCAGCTGGTCGGTGGTGGGGTTGGGGATTCCCGCCTGCATGTCCGGCAGGCCGCTGGTGTGGTTGAGCAACTGCTTTACGGTGATGGGATGGTAGCTGTCGGGCAGGAGGCCGGGCAGGTAGTACTGGACGGTCTGGTCGAGGTCGAGCTTCCCCTCGGCGGCCAGTTGGAGGGCCACCGTGGCCTCGAAGGCCTTGGAGATGCTGCCGATGTGGAAGTGCGCGTCGGGTGAGATCGGCCGACTGGTGAAGGCGTCCGAGGAACTGCCCTGCCAGATCTGGTCCGGGGTGCTGACCCGGGCCAGCTGACCACCCGCCCGGTCGCCGGGGTGCAGGCTGACCGCCGCGTCGAGGGCCGTCGTGTTGAGCCCGGAGGCACCGATCGGCGATGCGCTCTGCGTGGCGGCGGCCGCCTGGACGGCCGGCGCACCAGCGGCCAGGGCCGGAGCGGCTGTGGCGGTGGCGGCGACCAGCGCGGCGGCGGCCAGCGCGAGCGGGGTGAGGCGTCGCTTGAAAGCGTTCATCGGTCTACTCCGGGTGAGCTCATCGGACGCCGGTCGAACGTCCTCGATCATGGTGTCGTTCGACCAGCCGACGGCGCATCGGGAATCACCCCGGCTTCGGCCCTGGGCCATCCCTGACTCCTGGTCAGGGTCAGCCCCGACCAGATCCGCGCCACCCGCCACACCGGCCTGCGGAATCTGCCCCTGCAGGATGCCCACTACCGCGAGCTGAAGGCACTACTCGACCACGCCGACCGACTCGCCATCGGCATCGATGCCGCACACTCAGCTCGCCAACTCAACCGCTCATCCGCCAACTGAAGCCCTCAGTCACATCTCGGCGACACGGTGGCCGCCCGCGGGTTTCTACAGCTCGAGGTCCATCCAGTTGAGGCTGTTCAGCGCGACCTTCGGCGCGCGCCAGCCGCCGCCGGCCCGGAAGTAGTGGTCGCGCAGGCCGTCGGCGAGGATCTCCTCCTGTTCGGCCTGGGTGGCTCCGCGGTCGCGGGCGGCGTAGAGGGCCTGGGCGATGCTGCCGGGCATCCGGAGGTTCTCCAGGAGCCGTTCACGGGGGTCGTCGGTGGAGTTGGGGCCGGCGTCGAAGCCGAACGTCCCGGAGATGTGGAGCGTGAACCCGTTCTTCTCGGCGTCGCGGCGTACCCGCTGCTTCACCCGCGGCTGCCAGGCCGCCAGCTCGCCGTCGGCGAGGGCGGTCAGGGCGTGGGCCCAGCGCTGGGCGGTGCGCACCGAGACGCCGACGGCCTGGGCAAGGCGCTTGGTGTCGTTCTTGGCGACCTTCTCCCGCAGGAACTTGACCCGGGTGTTCAGGTGGACCGGGATGGGGCGGGTGCGCTTGGCGCGTTCCAGGGCCTCGTCGATCTCCCGGCTCATGGGGCATCAGGTCCTTCCTGCCGTCCCGGCCGGGACGGCGTCGAGTGGGTGCTCTGGGTGGCCCTCCGGACGGGTGCCGGCAGGCCGCGCGGGGCTACTCGTCGGCGGAGACGACTCCGCCGGTCTTGATGTGCCTTGCCGGGTTCGTGTCGTCGGCGATGAGGTCGGTGATCTCGGCCATCGGTCGGGAGCCCTCGAACTTCACCAGGCGGGGGCTCACTCCGAGGCGCAGCGAGGTGGTGAGGGTGGCGTCCGGCTTGGTGAGGATGTCCAGGGCGCCGGGGCCGGGTGAGGCGAAGACGGCGCAGTCGGAGATGGCGGCGAAGGCGTGCAGGCCGGTGTCGGCGGCCATTCTGCGGAGCTTGCGGTGGAGGTTGACGGTGGCGGTGTCGATGACCAGGGCGCGCATCAGCGGGTCCCAGGTCGGCCGCTCCAGAGCCGCCCAGCGCTCGCCGGGCTTGTAGCCGTGCCCGCGCGGGCGTTCGCGCATCTTGCCGAGGGTGCCCTTCGCGGTCTGCTTGATCGCGGTCAGCACCGCCGGCTCCGCCGGGTCGCCGGTGGTCTTGAGGCTGGCCATGGCGTCCAGGAACGCGGCGGGGTCGGTGTCGGCGAGCGTGAGCGGGACGCCGAGAGCGGCCATCGTGTCCAGGTACGCCGCCCGGAGGTGCTTGTGCGGGGCGCCCGTCGCCGAGCGTGCTTCGCCTCGTCGGTGGGGTCGAGGTGGCCGTGCTCGATGTGGAACGCGGCAGCAGCGGCGTGCATCCGCTGCCACTGCCCGTGCGGGTCGAAGGCGCGCAGCTTGACGGCCTGGAGGATCCGCGCTGCTTGCTGCTTCGTGTTGATCTTCAGTCACTCGATGGGCGACTCCGCTGGCGCCGGCTGCTGCTCGCCCTTCTTTCCCGGGCTCGGAGGCCTCGCCCTCGACCGGCTTGGCCGCGGTGGTGTGCCGAGCGGGCCGCCGACGAGCTCACGGTACGCTTGCGCCCGCCGGGGACGCGGGTCCGGATCGCCGTGGTCGGCCCTGTCGACCCGGCTCCGAAACAGCGCCTCGTCATCCAGGTCCTGCGCCACCGCGGCTGCCAGAGAGTCCGACTTGGAGACAACGTGAACACCGAGGAAGCACCCCCGCCCGAACCGCTGAAGCGAGCCGCCGACTTCAGCACGAACCGCCTCGAGGCTTTCAGCGACGGCGTGTTCGCGATCGCCATCACGCTCCTGGTGCTGGACCTGAAGGTGCCGGAACCGGAGGCCGCGCAGGGCGGTTCCCTGAATAGCGCGCTCGCACACCAGTGGCCTTCGTATTTCGCCTATCTGGTGAGTTTCCTGGTCATCGGCATCATCTGGATCAATCACCACGCGATGTGCTCACTGGCACGCCGGGTGGACCGGCGCACCCTGTTCGCCAATCTCTTCCTGCTGCTCACCGTGTCGGTGATCCCCTTCCCTACCCGCTTGCTCGCGACCTACCTCACCGCCGACAACAGCGACGCCCACACCGCGGCCGCCGTCTACGCCTCCACCATGGTGGCGATGGGGATCGCCTTCTCCCTGCTCTTCCTCGCCTTCACGCGCGACGCACGGCTGCTGGACACTCCAGTGCCCCCCGCGGCACTGCGCACCGCGATGCGCCGCTTCAGCATCGGCGGCCTCTGTTACCTGCTCACCGTCGGCCTGGCATACATCAGCCCGGTCGCGATGCTGGCCACCCACGCGCTCCTCGCCATCTATTACTGCTTCGACCAGCTGGCCCCGGCCCGCCCCACGCGCTGACACCGCTCCGCCGAGGACGAGGGCAACGCGCTCATCACCGGCAACGCCAGCAGCGGGACCGTACACGGCGGCACGCCGCGTTCTTGAGCGGAGCCGGATCAATGGGGCGCCCTGGTCGCGCAGCACCAGGGCGGTAAACAGCATGCGGCGGTGCGGGATCGCGCGCTCGGGATATGGATCTCACAGTGTTCCGGGACCTGGCCAGCCAAGCTGTCATGAGGCAGCTGTGCAGAGAGGACAGGTTGACTTCCTCCGAGCGATTGCGGAACAGGCAGCGAACCTGTCTCATTCCGCTTAAGGAAAGGGAGGGCGCGGGTGGCTGTCGTCGCTGCGTCGTTGCATCTCAAGGAAGACGTCGATCAGGTCGAGATGTGGTGCGCCTCCGGGAATACCGGATCGCAGCGTCTTCAGGAGCTTGGCGGTGAACAAGCCGTGCTCGCCGTCGGTTAGCGAGTTCTGAGTACGGCCTACTGCCACTTCCTGCCGCAGGTCTACCACCGCTACGGCGAGGGCCGGGAGCTGTTGCCGGGGCCGCAGGATGCGGACCACCTGGAGGGGCTTCGCCCGGCCTCCGCTGTTCAGGCGGCAGGATCCGCCCGGCGTGCGGTGTCGCTGCTCGCAGCGGCCTTCGACCGGTGCGAGCGCACTGCTCGGTGCAGCAGGGCGGCTTCGGCGAGCGCGACGACAATGGCCAGCGCGTTGAACACCGGGGCGCTCACCATGCCGCCGATGCCGCTCGCGACGAGGGGGATGACCGCGCCCGGGGCGGCCAGGACGAAGGCGAGAGCCGGCAGCGCGGCTGAGCTGTCGAACGGGTCGTTCCACGGCTGGAGCGCCTGCCACACGGCCAGGGCCACGAGGACGACGGCGTAGAGCGCGAAGAGCACACGGGCGGCGGAAGGACGCCGGCGGAAAGGGGTCACGGACCGGATGATGTCACGTGCGAAGTACCGGTCCAGTTCCAATACCGTGACTTTGGTCTGGTTTGGTCGTTGGGCGGTGTCGGCGTCCATGTCGAACTGCCCAGCCAGGCACACGTGAACGCGCCCACTGCGCCGTAGGTGATCACACGGCTCTGTCTTGCTGTTGCTCATGCCTTTGGGGGTGCGGCCGGACCCGGCAGTCCGAGAAGTCGAGCGAGCGCGGCGGCAACGGAGTCGGCGTGGTCGGGCAGATGTCCGGGGACCCAGTCGGCCGCCAGTGTGAAGAAGTCGGCCAGGTCGCGTTCGGCGTCGGCGAGAAGGTGGCCGAGCTTGGTTACGGGCAGTTCGATCAGCGGGCTGTCGTGCCGGCAGTTGTCGACGGTGAGCCGAACGGTGTCGCCGATGCGTTCGGCGAGCGGTGGCACAGGATCGTGGCCGAACCAGAGCGGGCCGCCGTCGTTGATCAGCCGGTGCCAGTCCCGCCAGTCCTCCAGCCCGTCGCAGCACCCGGGCAGGAAGGTGACGCCTGTTGACATATCCGTCACCCGCAGACCGCCGACTGCGAAAAGGGGGTCGAGGGTCAGCAGTCCGTGGAGAAAAGAGCCGCGCGGGTCGGCCGGCCGCAGCGGGTGGTCTCTTCCACGACGGGCTGCATCACGATCACCCGATGAAGTGTCCGGCATCTTCCAGCCGGCCGCATGCTTATTCCTGGAGCACCCAACCCCGCCGAGCTGAGCACCTTCGGCTGTACCCCGCTGAGCACATACCTGTGTACGCCGACACCCCATGTGGCATCCCCAGCGCAACACCCCGTTGCACCCACACCCGCCACGAGGACAAGGCCGGCCCGACACCGGGCGGGAAGGGGATAGTTAGTACTCCAGTCACACTTTAAGATCTGATTGGATGACTCTCGGGCTGCCGGTCTGGGTGGCTCGTGGAGGCGGGGGCTGATGCGCGAGCGTGCGGTGATCCTGAATGAGTTGGCGCAGGGGCTGCGTCCCATCTCGCAAGGCATCGACTGGTTCGAGGACCTGCCGAGTGCCGAACAGTCTCTTGCGCTGCGGGATCTCGCCCAGTTCTGTGTGCAGGCGCGCGCCACCAGCGACGACGGCCCGGAGGCCATCCGCCGGTCCGGGATCCGGCCAACCCACACCCCGGCAGTGCTGATCACGGGCGGACGGATCGAACATCAGCTGGGAAAGATCGCCAGGTTGGATCCCGTCTACGAGCGAACCAAGGCGTTCCGGCTGCTGGTCGAGGTCTTGAGTATCGCGGATGCACGTCGGCGGGCACGGTCCTGCATCAACGGATGCGGCCATGAGTGGCACCAGTTGGCATCCGACAGAGAACGGGGAACGACCACCGCGTGATCATCGGAGGTTATGTGGACTCCTGAAGATCGTGCGGTGGCCGGGTACACCCTCACCGGCACCCCACTCCCCCTGCCCGGCGGCGAAACCCTCGCCCAGTACCACCAGCGCGTCATCGGCACTATCGAGGACGGCGGCGAAGCCACAGCCCCGAGAAAGCCCGGGTGTGCTGCCGGCCTCGCCGGCAGCACACCCGGAGCTCGCCAAGCGCATAACGGACGAAACCACACCGACCTGGCGAGGAACCTACTGGGACATAAAGGGCAAACTACTCTCATCAAATGCCCTCTGGCAGTCGAACGCGGGGGCGGAGAGTCCGGTCAGCCGTAGAGCGGTTGGGCGACTGAGACGGTGACCCGGTTGCCGAAGCGGCCGCGCAGGTCTGCCTGGGCGCTGGCCAGATTTCCGCTGACGTCGACCTCCACCACGCCGCGGGTGAAGCTCACCTCCGATCCGTCGCCCACCATGACGATGCTGTAGTCGCTGGTGTGCCCTATCAGTGCGACGACCCGGTTGCGGGTGGCGGCCAGCTCGCTGATCGAGCGCGGCGCGTCGCGCAGGTCCATGCGCACGCCCAGACCCAGGTGAGCGAGGGCGGCGTCGAAGCCGCCACCGCCCGGCTTCCGGTAGACGATGACGCAACCGTCCGGAACGTCCACCATCAGGCCCGTGAAGACATCCTGGTAGGAGGTGCTGAGGCGTGAGACCGCGTCTGCGGCCGTGTCCAGCTGCTGCTGGTCCGGTCGGCCCGAGCTCGGCGCAGGGCTTACGGCGACGGCGGACGCGGTGGCACTCGTCGGCGGAGGGCTTGCGGCGACGGCTGACGCGGCGGCACTCGTCGGCACGGGAGTGGACGGCGCGACATTGGTCTGTCCAGCACAGGCTGCGCAAGCCAGCAGAGCGGTCAAGGCCAGGGTGACAGCGGTCAGGTGTATCGGCGTTGGGGTACGGGGCATCGATCCAGCCTCACTTCATCGGCGACGGCTGGTGATCGTACGCGGGCGCGACGCGACGTGCGTAGGGAAGGCGGGCACGGGTTCCCAGCTCATGGAGTTCTCTGCGCCGCGTGACCTGAGTGGAAGACCGCGCCTGCCGAGGCATCACCCCCCGATTCCCACTGCCCTTGACCAGCTCCCCAGCAGCCCGAAGCGGCTGCTGGGGAGGTGCGTGGCCTGCTGGAGCGGCCGGCCCAGGTGCCGGACCCCTGTGATCCGCGTGGAGCGCGGCACGCGTGGCCGTGGTCCTCGTCCTGACGGCGTGCGCGGTGCTGGCCGGGGGCGACCTCGCTGCCGGCGGTCGGTGGAGGGCCCTAGCTCGGCCACCGCGCTGACTCACGAGTGGTGCAGGCCCTCGGCCACTCGCAGCAACTCCCCATAGGAGACCGACGCTGGCCAACCGCTGGAGACGGTGTAGGTGTAGGTTCCGTCCGACCAAATGATTGAACGCGGCCCAGAGGTCGGTGGGCCGCTGACGTATGTGGCAGGGTGCCCGCCGACTGTGGCCTGCCCCTGTCCCTGGTCTGAGGTCTCGTCCCCTCGGGTTTGGGTGATGAGTAGCCGGGAGCCCGCTCATCCGGGACGGCGGGATCGGGACGGCACCCGTGTCGGCTGGGCCCGGAGCAGCGAAGGGGCCCGCACATGCGGGCCCCTTCGGCCGGGATGCATCAGGTTTCTTCGAAGCGTCCCGGTTCAGTCCGTGGTCGTGGTGGCAGTGATCACAGGGTCGAGCACTGGCCCAGCCGGGAGCCGGCCACGGAGTTGGGGTTCCCGTCGTTGGTCGGCGCCGGGACGTTGCCGGAGCAGGCCAGGGATCCGCCGATGGTGTTGCCCTCGATCTCGGCCCGGGAGTCCTCGGGGAAGGGGCCGGTACCGGTTGTCCCCTGCACCTGGACCGAGCCTCCGATGTGGTTGGCGATGACCTCCGCACCGCTGTGGTTGTTGGACAGCGCCACCTGGCCGGTGATCCGGTTGCCGGTGCAGCCGTCGTCACCCGGGTCCCCGATCAGCACGAATCCGCTGGCGCCGGAGATGTTCGCCGATCCGGTGACCGTGCTGCCGCAGACGCCGAACCTGGCACCGTTGGAGGACAGGACACTGCCATGGATCGTGGAGTTGCTGATGAACAGCAGGCCACCAGCAGCGCCGTGCACCGTGCCGCCGACCGTGGCGTTGACGATGCAGGTGCTGCCGCTGCCCGCGAACACCGCGTTCGGGACCGACCCGGTGATGGTCCTGGTGCAGCTCACCGTCTGGGTGGCGGACTCCGGGCTGCCGGCCAGGTAGTTGCCGTCACCGCTGTACTGGGCCGTGATGGTGTGCGTTCCGGGCAGCAGGTTGGAGGTGCTGACCTGCGTTTGGCTGCAGTTGGTGCCGCCGCCCGGCGACAGCGTGCCGGTGCCCAGGAGCGTGCTGCCGTCGCGGACGGTCACCGTTCCGGTCGGCGCTGCGGCCGGATTGGTGCTCGGGCTGGCGGCGCACACGGTGTCGGTGAAGGTGACGGCCTGGCCGAACTCCGACGGGCCGGAGGACGCCAGCGTCGTGGCGACCGCCGCCTGGTTGACCGTCTGGACCAGGGTCGTGGCGGTACTGCCCTTGAAGTCGCCGTTGCCGCTGTAGACGGCGTCCACGTTGTGCGGTCCCGGGCTCAGGGTGGCGATGCTGCTCGATGTCGCCTGCCCCGTCGTGGTGTCCACCGGCACCGGAGCGCCGAGCGGGATCCCGTCGACCGTGAAGCTGACCGTGCCGCCGGTGGGTACGGGGGTGACCGTCGCGGTGAAGTCCACCGGCTGGCCGTACACCGAGGGGTTCGGCGAGGAGGCCAGTGAGGTCTGCGTGTCCTGGCGCACGGTCTTGAAGAACATCGCGTCCATCGGCGGGCCTGCGGCGCCCACCCCGCTGGTGTTGCCGGGGAAGGTGCCGTAGAAGACGTTGCCGACCGCCTTCATCTGCTGGAAGTCGCCGAGGACGCGCTGCGTGGAGCAGTTGGGGTCGCCCGCACAGCCGGTCGCGGGCTTCTGCGATGAGGCGAACGACTGCAGGGGGGTGGCGGGCTCGGTGAACGTCACGCCGTGGTCGGTGCTCCGGGCGAGATGTGCGGAGAACATGGGGTAGCCGCTGGTGTTGGTGCCGTCGGAGGTCATGTAGAGGACACCGACCGTCCCGTCGTCCAGCACCGCGACCGAGGGAAGCGCCGCGTTGGTCGAGGTGGAGACGTTGTACTCCGCCCCGACGGTGAGACTGCCCGCGCCGTCGTCGGTGAGCCGCCGGATCCTGATCTGGTTGTTGCCCCCGACTGCCACGCCATAGGCCACGTAGACGTCGCCGTTGGACGGGTCGACGGCAGCGTGGTCGATGCCGCCGATCAGCGCGTTGACACCGCCGAACTTGTACGTTCTGCCCTGGTGGGTGTCGGCCGTGGCCACCGCGATGCCCTGGTTGTCGGTCTCGGTACCACCGCCCAGCTTCCAGTGCTTCCCGCCGTCCTTGGACCGGTTGAGCCGGTAGGTGATGTTCTGCGGGTCGCCGGTGCCGGAGCCGGTCTGGAAGATCGAGTAGACCCAGCCGTGCTGCCGCTCGGTGGCCAGGCGGATACCGGCGCTGGTCGCCTTGTTCGTGTCGACCGTGCCCGGTGAGTTGTCCACGGTGAAGTCGACCGGGCTGACCCCGTTCGAAACCGCGACCTGCGCCGTTGGGGTCACAGGGGCGAGGTCCTCGTAGCCGACGTAGACCTTGTCCTTGGTCGCGTCGTCCGGATCGCGGTTCACCACCAGCCAGGGCTGGTCTGCAACGGTGCGCGTGCCGCTGGTGAACTGGGTGCTCCCGCCGTTGGCATTCCAGGTCCACGACGCTGCGTTGGCGGGATCGCTGGTCGAGCCGGTCACCACCTGCTGCTGGGCACAGTTGTTGGGACAGGTGAGGAAGGTGCCGTAGAGCGTGCCGTCGCGACCGTAGTCGATGGTCTGGTCGGACGGGGCCACACCTGTGGTGACACCAGGCGGCGGTGTGATCGTCGTCCTCTCGGACCAGTTCACGCCCCCGTCCGTCGAGTAGAGCAGATCGGCATTGGGGCTGTTGACGGGGTTGCTGGTGGCGGCGTTCCAGAACTGCTGGTGGAAGCGGGTGATGACGATCTGATCGGGGTTGGCCGGGTTGATCGCGATGGAGGGCTCACCGAAGCCGCCGGTGCTGCTGGCATTCGAACTCGCATCGACGACGCTCGGCGGCAGCGCGGCGCTCAGTCTCGGCCGGCGCTCTTCCCCGCCGGCGATCCGGAGGCTGGGCGGGGCGGCCTTCACGGCGTGGCTCGCCGAAGCCGTCGGGGCATCGGCCGCCCACGCGTGTGCAGGAAGAAGGGCCACGGACGGTGAGGTCAGACAGAGCGAGACGACAAGTGCTCCCCTCGCCGTGATCGGTGCCTGCCGAAGCGCAGGCGAGCTTCTTTCGGGTGGCACGGGCGGGTCCTCTCATCGGATCACACGGGCTGACCGCCAGCGTGTCGACGGGTGCGGGTCGCTTGACGCCAGGCGCACCACCCAAACACCCGTTCATCTCTCAGAACCACCCACCCGGCCCACGACCCCAAGAGCTACCGACTGACGAGGCCGGGCCGGAAGCGCAACGGAGTAGGCGGTGTGCTGATCGGGCCGGTGGGTCGGTCATCATGGGGTGCCTCGCTTCTCCTCGGGACGGGTGGGCCGTCCTTGCCGGGGTGGGCCGGGACGGCTGGGCATGCGGGGCGGGTCAGCCGGCCGCGAGATAGGCGCCGGCCACCCCCTCCAGGTGGCGCGCGACCTCGTCGGCCCGGGTCCGGTCCGCCGGCTCGCCCTGCCCGTGCGCGTCGGCGACGGCGGTGTCGAGGTCGGCGGCGTAGTGCAACCAGGGCGTCGTAGATCCGAGCGGTGGTCATCAAATCCAGCGGCACCTGGCCTCGGACCCGCCACAGCCGCACGGTCTCCGCGACGTGGCGCAGCAGGGCCGTGACGTGGGTGGTCGACATCATGAGTTCGCCGTTGTCGTGGCGGTACAGCGCCAGCGGGAACCGCTCGTTGAGGTCTTCGTCCGTGGTGGGCTCCGGGGTGGTGTCGGTCATCGTGTGATACCTCCGGGGTCGGGAGCGGGGCGGCGAGATGGACGGGGCGGATCAGGCGGCGACGGTCTCGGCGTGCCGGTGGGGTGCGTCCAGGAGTGCGGTCTGCTGGCCGGTCAGCTGCCCGTCGGTGCGGGCCCCCGCCTGCTTGCGCAGCCAGGTGCCGGGCCGGAACGTCGGATCGTCCGCGCTGCCGGGGCGGTTGGCCGGGCCGTCCAGGGTTCCGTCGGCGGCGAGGTAGGCGAGCAGGCGGCGGTAGGAGCGGTTCCAGTCCGGCTCCAACCGCCACAGCTCGTCCAAGGCCTCGAGCTTCGTCACCTGGTCGGTGGTGAGGTTCTCGGCCTTGCGCTGGCGGCGCATCCACGCGCCCACCGCGTAGCCGTCCGGCTTCGCGGTCGCCGGGATCGCCAGGTGGCCGTGCTGGCAGTGGAACGCGGCGGCGTAGGCGTGGCCGCGCTCCCAGGCGTTGGCGTTCTTGGACCGGATCATGCCGAGCGCGTCCCCGCCGACTTGTCGCACCTGGGGCTGGGCGTTGAGGCTGGTCAGCGCCATGCCCTCGCCGCGCCGGTCGCCGAACTCGGCGAAGATGGTGGCCGCCCGGGCATCGGCCGCGCCGGCCCCTGTCGCGCGGCCGGGCTGGGCCCGTAGCCGCCGCGGCACACGGCCGTTGCCGTTCGGACACTTCCGGCCCGCCGGATCGGGCAGGATGTGATCGAACGTTTCGGGGAGGGGCAAACAAGGTGACGGGGGTTGCATGATGGGGCGCACGGCACGGCGCGGGGGCGCGGCAGTGGCTGCGGTGGTGGTGCTGGCGCTGGGGGCGGCAGCCTGCACGGGGCAGGGCGGCGCAGGGACAGCGGCATCCACGGCAGCGGCGACGGCGACCCCGACGGCGACCCCGACGGTGACGGCGCACCCCGTGGTGCTACCCGAGCCCGCCCCGGCGGCGGCGCAGTGGATCGTGGACCAGCTGGCCAAGAACCCGCCGCAGCCCTGCCCCGCCCCCACCCTGGCGAACCTGGCGGTGATCGACCGCAGCGAGGACGCCCACGACCGGGCGGACGTGGTGTGGTTGAGGGACGACTCCTACCTGTGCCTCGCCTCGATCAGCCGTGTCAACGGCAACCTGGCCACGGGATTCTCCTACGGCTCGATCGCGTCCTACACCTCCGGGCAGAGCCCGTCAACGATCGGCGGCTTGCGGCAGCCCTCCTACTTCACAGTCTTCCCCGTCGACACCGGGCAGGTCGTGCTGCAGGGCGGGGGGAGCCGGTTCGGGCCGCTGCACCAGCGGACGGTCGACCTCGGCGCGGGCAAGGCGATCACCGTCGTCCAGTACCGCTACGCCGTCCAGCCGACGCCCGACCCCGATTCGTCGGTGGTCGAGCTTCCGCCGAAGGAGGACCCGGACCACCCGGCCGAGCTGTGCCCGTCCGTCCGAGAGCCGTGCCGCCTCGCGGACGTCTACTGAACCCTACGCGCCGGCTCCGATAGAGGCAGTGACCGAACGCTTGAGCAGACCGGTTGTGCGGGGTCTCTGACCAGGGACGAGGCCCGCCCGTTGCTCCCAGCACCCAGGCTGCCGAGGCCCCGGGAAGGCACACGAGGCCGCCACCCACAGGCGGCGGCCTCCCGGCATCGCAGATTCGCGAACCGGCCGTCGGTTGGGCCCGCGGGTCAGCCGTCCAGTTTCGCGTACAGGCCACGACCCGGGCGCTGCGCCCGGCCGGCCTTGACCAGGCGCTCCAGCATGGTGCGCACCGCGTTCAGGTTGTCCGCCGACTCCTCGATCCCCAGCCGGGCGATCACCTCCCGGGCACGCAGCGGCCCCTGAGCGCCGGCCAGCACGCCCAGCGCGCTCTCGGAGGTGGCCCCGGTCGTTCGCCGCCCGGGCACGGGCGCAGCCGTCTCGCTCCTCTCGGTGGCCGGCTCGGCGCCGGTGCGCACCGGCCCGGTGCTCCGGATCGCGGCAGACTTCTTCGCCGCGGTGCGCGGCCGCGCGCTGCCGGAAGTCTTCTCCGCCGCGGCTTTCTTCGCGGGTGCCGCCTTCGTCGCTGTGGCCTTCTTCGCTGTGGACTTCTTCGCGGGGGCAGCCTTCTTGGCGGCGGTCTTCTTCGCCGTCTTCGTGACCGTGCCCGTGCGTGCGGTGGCCTTCTCGGCCGGCTCCCCGCCCCGGTCCGGCGCCGCCCCGGCTTCGGCCGCGAGCTGCCGCGGCCGGACCCCGGCGATGGCGTCCGCCTCTGCCCGAATGGTGCCCACCGCAGTGGTGCCCTGCGAGGCCGGCAGCCCGGCCAGGGCCTGCAGGCTCTGGATGGCGCCGCGTACGGCGTTCTCGCGCGCCACGGCGGCGGTCAGCTCGTCCTCCAGACGCCGCCGCCGGGCCTCGATGCCGGGAAGTTCCGCCTCCAACTGGGCGATGGTGTCACTGAAACGGCTTTCTGCCACGGTTCCTCGTCTCGTCCGCCCACGCGCATATCGCAGGACCTGTGCGATCTTTACCCCGCTACCGCGTCCGCCAACAAGAAACCGCGCCGATCCGCACCGGGCGCAGGATCGGGCCAAGGGGTAAAACGGACCCCCGCCCAAATGCTGCGCGAGGCCAGAACCCGCGACAGCGAGACCAAACGAGCCCGGGTACTCAAGATCCTCAACGAGATGGCTGCGACGGGAGAGAAGGTCACTTTCCTCGAACTCGCTCGCACAGCACGGGTCTCGAACTGGCTGGTATACGCCGAGGGACTGCGCGAGCACATCGAGGAAGCGATCAGGAAGCAGAGCGGGGCTGCACAACGCGAGGCGGAAGCGGGCTCGCACACCTCGGCCGAATCACTGGCGGCTGACCTGGAACTGGCCACGGCAGAACTCAGAATCCTGCGCGCGGAGCGGGATCAGCTCAAGACGGCCACGGCCCGGCTGCGGGAGGACCGAGGGCCGAGCCTCGAGGCATGTCGGCCGTCCGACAAAGGAGTGGGTGAGCTCGGTGTGTCCTATCGAACTGCGCCATCGGGGAGCGTGAAGTACTTCGCCACCTCGTACCGCATGGTGACCAGCGACCATTCGTAGTTCCCGATGATCCAGTCGTCGATGTCGGTGATGTAACCGGCCACCTCCGGTCCCCCGTGCCGACGGAGTTCGTCGGAGAGCTCCGGGAAGCGGACCAGCTCGTCGTTGTGGATACGGGCAGCGTGATCAATCGCCGTCTGCCCGTCCAGCCCGTACTGGCGCCCGACGACGTCCACCAGGCTGTGCAGTGTCCGGCCCTGGTTCTTCGACTCGCGCCCGTACGAGTAGATGTCGTTGCACCAGTTGACGATGTTCCCGGTCATGACCCTGAGCTCAGCCAGACCGGGAAGGTGGTAGTCGGCCTCGCTCAGGGCGTAGCCGTCGACCGCGTCCAGCGTCACCCAGACCGTGACCATGCCGGATGAGTGGATGCGCATCGGGCCGTAGTCGGCGAGGTTGGGGCCCCGGCCGGCCTCACGGTTGGCCGCCTCCCAGACGAGACCGAGGAAGTAGGCCCGGGTAGCGGCGGAGAACCGCTCCCACTGCGCCGGTGTGCCGAACTGCCGGAAGCGGTCACAGAGTTCGGCCAGCGCGACTGCGAACCGGTCCGCTGCTTCTGGGACCTAGCCGACCACGCCGCCCACCTCCTCGCACCGCAGGTCACGGCGGAGGTCCACACAGTGTTGTCATGACAACAGTTATGTCAGCGTTCACTCTGGAGACGTGACTGCACAGACCAGCGGCCTGCACGACCATCTCGGCTACTGGCTTCGCCGCCTGTCCGACGAGGTCCACGGCCGCTTCGAGAGACAGCTCGCCGAGCACGGCGTGACCGTCGCCCAATGGGCGGTCCTGATCACCGTCCACCGCGGCGACGCGACCACCACCCGCGAGGTCTCCCGCTACGTCGACATCGACGTCGGCGCGGTCTCCCGCCTCGTCGACCGGCTGATCGCCAAAGGCCTGATATCCCGCGAACCCGACCCCGACTCCAAGCGCATCCTGCGGCTGACCCTCACCGACCAGGGGCGCAACCTTGCGCCCCGCCTCGCAGAGATCGCCGACCGCAACGACGCCCACTTCTTCGCCAACCTCACCCCCGACCAGATCCTCCAGATGGAGGCATGGATCCGCGACCTGGTCGGCGCCCCGCAACCCCCACCCGAAAAGGGCACGACATGAGCACCAGCCCCGCCACCGCCCGCTCGGTCACCAAGACCGTCACCATCAACCGCCCCGTCGCCGACGTGTTCGCATTCCTCGCCGACCCGGCCAACTGGCCCGCTTGGGCCGTCGTCAACATCAAGGCGATCGAGCCCACCGACGACCCCGACTGGTGGCTGATGACCACCCCGCACGGCCCCGCCCGTCTGCGCATCCGCGGCAACGCCGACCTCGGCCTCCTCGACCACGACTACGTCGAGAGCCAAGCCTCCTGGCAGGTCCCCGCACGCGTCGTCCCCAATGGCGTCGGTACCGAATTCATGATCACCTTCTTCCAGCCCCCCACTTTCACCGACGCCTTCTTCGACGAGCAGGTCGCCCTCGTCGACACCGAACTCACCACCCTCCAGCACGTCCTGGAAACAGGCGCCTGACCCCTGCTCGACGCCCGACCCGCCGAGGCGCCGACGGGCTCACCCAGCAACTGGCTCGCCTCGGCCCATCCCAACGCACCGTCGGGGACCCTTCACGGCGCCCCACCCCGAGGTCGGGCCTAACGCCCACAAGCCCTCCTCCCGGATGCTCCGCCCGGTTGGGTACTTCAGCTCATCAGTGGCTCCCGATCTCGCCGGAGTGGGCTCCCATTCCCGCCGGAGATCACCGCTCGGGAACGGCCCGACCCTGGCCTTCAATGCTGCCGGAGTCGTAATCCCCATATGACCCGACGAAATCAGTCCGATCCGTCACCGACAGTCACCATCGCCGGACGGCACCTCGCAAAGTAGCGCTCGCAACGGCTCGCAAACCACAACTCGCAACCCCAGGCGTCCAGATCGAACAGTGCCACCTCACCGCGCCCCTGATCAGGGGGCACGAGTACAGGTGAGGGCACCGTGCACAGCGTTTACCCCCGCGTCAGCCCATCCCCGGCAGGCTACGCAGTTCACCAACTCGCAGAAGCCGCGCGAGGAGAAAGAACAGCAACGCCATCACGATGCCGCCCGCGGTCAGCGAGGCAACCGATGTCAGGCTGTGACTGCACGAGCGGGCGATGAGCCAGCCGGTGGCCGCTGCGCCGATGGCGGATGCGGTCAGCTTGGCGTAGGTGCGGCAGATCCGGCGACCGTCGAGCAGGCCTTCGGTGCGCTTCCTCAGCCGCAGAGCCGTCAGAAGGAGGCCGACCGCGTAGGACAGGGCATAGCCGGCGGCCATCCCGGTGACCGCCCACCGCGGGGGCAGCAGAAGGTGGCAGGCCACGGCCAGAACGATGTTCATGCCGCTGATCCACAGCGCCATGCGGAACGGCGTGCGGGTGTCCTCGAAGGCGTAGAAGCCGCGCAGCAGGAGGTACTGGGCGGAGAACGGGACCAGCCCGAGGCCGAAGGCCTGAAGCATGTGGCCCAGGGGAACGGTTGCCGCGGCGTCGGCGGCACCGTGGGCGAACAGCAGCTGGGCGATCTGCGGGCCGAAGGCGACGAAGAAGAACGCTGCCGGGACGATGACGACACCGCTGACCCGTAGCGCGCGGGACAGGTCGGCGCGCAGGTCGTCGAGACGGTGCTCGGCCGCCGCCCGGCTCATGCGCGGAAGGAGGGCGGTGACGAGGGAGACGGTGACGATCGACTGGGGCAGCATCCAGATCTGCTGGGCGTAGCTGTAGGCGGTGTAGCCGACGCCGTCGTTGGGCAGGGCGGCGTCGGCGGCGGAGGCCAGGCGGGTGACCACGGTGCCCGCCACGAGGTTGGCCAGGACGAACAGCAGGGTCCAGCGGGCCGCGTTCATGCTCTTGCGCAGGCCGACGCCCCGCCAGTGGAAGCTCGGTCGCAGCCGGAATCCGGCTGCGTGGGCGTACGGAACCAGCGCCAAGGCTTGGAGGGCCAGGGCGAGGGTGGTTCCGATGCCGAGCAGCCTGACCTGGGCGCCGGTGATGTCCGAGACGTTCTCCGGAGTGGTCATCATGCCGAGGTAGAGGCCGAACATCGTGATCAGGACCACGTTGTTCAGGACCGGCGTCCACATCATCGCCCCGAACCGGTTCCGGGCGTTGAGGACCTGTCCGAAGATGCTGAACACGCCGTAGAAGAAGATCTGGGGAAGCAGGAAGCGGGCGAAGACCACGGTCAGCTCGAACGCGTCGTGTGTGGCCGACGTGTCCTGCTGGTAGATGCTGATGATCTCCGGAGCGGCCCAGGTCGCCAGCACGGCGCCGACTCCGAGTACGCACAGCACGAGGGTCACCAGACGCTGCTCAAAGGCCGTCCCGCCATCGGCGTTCTCCGTCCGGGCCCGGACCAGTTGCGGGACCAGGACGGAGTTCAGCGCGCCGCCGATCAACAGGAAGTACAAGCTGGTGGGCACCGTGTTGGCCTGGTTGTAGGTGGTGGCCAGCAGCCCGGTGCCCAGTGCCGCAGCTTGCAGCACTTGCCGGATCAGTCCGGTGACGCGCGAGACCACCGTCCCGGCGGCCATCAGCACGGACGACCGCAGCACCCCGCCGACCTCAACTCGCTTGGGCGCAGCATGCTTCCTGCGTTTCGCGCTTGGTCGCTCTATCTGCTCGGACGGCGCCTGTTCGATCATGAACACAATCTACGACTCAAATCTCCTCGATACGTGAGGACTTGGAACTTGGACCCGTCGCGGACTTGCACCGGGGCGATGGCATGCCTCTGCCGGTACTCCCGTCAACACGCGGACTTGACAGGGAACACCACGGCGCCCTTCCCGCTGGCCCAGCGGACGACCGGCCGTGGTGATCACCGGTGCCTGGCGCGCGGGAGAATGAGCCGGGTGACAGCACCCAGCCTCTGCCCCGCGGCATCAGCGCTCTGATTCCCCCACGCCCGCGCCCAGGCGGCGCCCGGCGAGCTCGCGGCCGCCCAGCTCCTGCACCTGCGATCGGCGACCGTTCCGGTGCCGGTCCTCGCCGCGGCCGCCGACTGATCGCCGCACAGCTGGAGGACCCGGACCCGGCCACCCGCGAGGCCGCCGGCTCCGTCCATTCCCGCCTGCTCGCCGCCATCGAGGACACCCCGCCCGGCCAGTAGCCGTCAGCATGTCCCAGCCCTGTCCCAGGCCTCCTCGCCAACGCTCCGACCAGGCAGAACACGGTGAGACCGTCCTAGGACAGTCCCAGCTCCGTCCCAGCAAAACACCCGAAGCGGACCCCTGGGACGCGGCAGGACAGGGCTAGGACAGCCCCCGTCCCAGCCCGGCGAACCGCCCAGCCTACGGTCCGGCACAACCCCCACAGCCCCCACCGACTCCGCCGCAGAGCGAGGAACCGAGCGCCGCGCGCCCGGCCCGCACACTGGTCCGTACCGGCTGTTGGCACGGTGCACGGCGTTCGTCAGATTGGTCTGCGCCTTCATCGCGTTGACTGCGCGAGCTGCACCTTGAACGTCCGCCAGAGTTTGGCGACGGTCGCCGCGCTGGTCGGCCTCACCGTTCTTGCCGGTTGGCACGACAGTTCGCATGACCGTCACCCCGCCAGCGCGGCGTGTAGCGACCCTCCGGTGGGCCCCTGTACGGCTGGAGGCCGCCATCGGGAAGTCCCGGGGGCGGCCTCCAGCGGTGTGTGGTGCGTCAGCTGATGCGGATGAGTCCGGCGGTGGCGGTGGCCGCCTCCCGGGTGGGGCTGCCGCTGTAGGTGGCGGTGTAGCCGAGGTTGAGCAGGACGGTGACGACCAGGCAGGGGCCGGTGCAGGTTGCGGTGCCCGCGGCATCGGTGGTGGCGGTGCACACGGTGGTGGAGCCGACCTTGAAGGTGACGGTGGCGCCGGGCACGGGCTTGCCGGTGGTGGTGTCGGTGAGGGTGGCCGACAGGTTGAGGTTGGTGCTCAGCTGCCCGGGTGCGATGGAGAGCAGCATCGGGTTCGCGGTGAGCTTGGTGGTGTCCTTGGTGTAGGTGTACCGGTCCGCGGCCGTGATGGTGCTGGTGCCGCCGGGGGTGGTGACGGTGACGTCGACCGATGCGGAGCCGCTCGCGGCGGGCGCGGTCGCGGTGACGGTGGTGTCGTGGACGACGGTGAAGCTGCTCGCCGGGGTGGTGCCGAAGGAGACGCCGGTGGTGCCGTAGAGGTGGCTGCCCGTCAGGGTGACGGTGGTGCCGCCGGCGGCCGGGCCGGTGGTGGGGTGAGGCCGGTGGCGGTGGGCGGCAGGGGCGCCATCGCCAGTTGGTAGACGTTCTGGTCGGTGGGGATGGTGGAGGTGATGGTGAGTGTCGCGGTGTCGATGATCGAGACGGTGCCGTTGGTGAGGCTGCTGACGTAGACGTGGCTGCCGTCGGGGCTGGCGAGGACGGCGGTCGACCAGCCGCCCGTCGGGATGCTGGTGAGCATGGTGTTGGTCGTGGCGTCGACGACGGACGTCGTGCCGAGGGCACTGCCGACGTAGACCTGGCCGCCGTCCGGCGAGACGGCCACACCCTGCGGGAGCCAGCCGACCGTAACGGTGGAGGAGACCCTGGCGGTGGCGGTGTCGATCACCACGAGGGCCCGGTCCCGGCTGTTGCTGACGTACGCGCGTGTGCCGTCCGGGCTGAACGCTGCCCCGAACGCGCCCGGGACGGAGATGGTGGCGGCGACGGTGTTGGTGGCGGTGTCGATCACCGTCACCGAACTGCCGGCGGGGCTGGGGACGTAGACCGGCGAGGCTGCCACGGGCCCCGGTGCCGGACCAGGCGTCGACGGAGATCAGCTTGTCGGCGCCGCCGAAGGTGTAGGAGGCGCGTTGCTGGACGCCGGAGCCGCCGGTGTCGCCGCAGCGGTAGGTGTACCCGGGGAAGATGACCTGGATGCTGCGGATGCCGACCTCGTCGTACCAGACGTCGATCCTGGAGGCGTAGGGGGAGTCGGCCTTGGGCGCGGCGTCGAAGGGCACCTGCGCCCCCCGCTCCGCGCTGAGCATACGGGTGAGCACTCCGTCGTTGCGGAGCAGCCACACGTCTCCCTTGGTGACCGGGGCGGCCTTCGCCTGCGCGACGCTGTCCGCGGGGGCGGAGTTGCCGGTCGACGTCCATGACGTCGCGCCGGGCACCAGCATGGCGGACCTGCCGTCGGCCGCATACGCCGCGATCGCGCCGTCCGCGCTGGGGGACAGGCGCTGCACGTTCAGCCCGGACGGGGACAGTTCCTGCCAGCCGCTCTCGCCGCGGGTGAATGCCTTGCCCTGACGGCAGTACCAGAGCTTGTCCTTGCTGGTGACGGCGACGTCGTCAGCCTGGACGTTCAGGGACTGCCAGGTGCCGTTCTCGGCGCGCTGGAAGAGCGTGTTGTCCAGGCCGATGAGGTAGAGCGTGCCGTTGCCGGCGCAGGCCAGGCCAGGCCCAGCCCCTGCCAGTTCTGGGTGTTGGTCTTCCAGGTCGTTCCGTCGAAGTGCGCGAGTTGCTTGTCGGTCCGCAGCCCACAGACGACGTCCTTGCCGGGCGCGATGCGGTTCAGGCCGTTGTTCAGTCCGGTGGTGGGTATCGGGTTCCACTGCCGGCCGACCGGGTCGAACCGCACCGGGCTGCCGTCGAACCTGCGCACCCCGTACACGCCCGTGGGCCCGGCGGCGATGTCCACCAGGTCCACCCCGTCGAAGTTCTGCCGCATCGGCGCCTCGGGCGCGGTGCAGGCGTCGAGCTTGCGCACGGCGGTCTCGAACGGGTTCGCCGCCCGGATCTTCGCCGCCCACTCGGCCGGGGCCACCGAGGCGAGGACCTCCTTGTACCGCTGGAGGCTGGAGTAGGTGAAGGTGAGCTCCTGCAGCGGGATGAACAGGCAGCGTTCCAGCTTCGTCGGCTTGGTCGTGACGCTGTAGACCTGCACGACCTCGTAGTACTGCACCGACATCGCGTGCATGTGGTTGTAGTTGGTGACGACCCGGGTCAGCACCTGGTCCTTCTCCGACTGCGACGTCTCGCGCACCACCGTCATGTTGCGGCTGCGCGCCGCCGTCGCCAGCTGCTGGCGGGCCGGCCAGGGCGCAGCAGCCCCGGACCCCAGGAACGTCAGTCCGGCCCGAAACCCGGTGGACGGCTTCCCCGCTCTGAGCGAGTATCACCGCGATGAACACCGAACCACTCTCCGCCCCCAAACGCGTCCGCTTCGTCGAGCTCAGCGCAAAGGCCCTGCGGGCTCTTGCCGACGGTGACCTCGCCGGCGGCAGTGCCGAAGCCGGGGTTGCCCTTGACGAACACTTCGTCGGTGAACGAGCCCGCTGGATCTTCGGCTACCGTGCCGACCAGCTCGCCAAGGACCCCTCCGCTGCTCCTTGGACCACGCGGGCAGCGGTGTCCGAGCCGGACGGGACTGTCGTCGGCGACGCCGGGTTCCACGGGCCGCCGAACGAGACGGGCATGGTCGAGGTCGGCTACTCCGTCGTCCCCAGGTACCGCCGTCAGGGCTATGCCCGCGCCATGCTGAGGGCGTTGCTCGTCAGGGCAGCGGCCGAACCCGGTGTCAGGACCGTGCGCGCCAGGATCGGATCCGACAACACCGCCTCCCTGGCCTGCATCAAGGGCTTCGGCTTCACCCGCGTCGGCGAGCAGGGGAACGAGCGCGACGGACTCACGATCATTTTCGAGGTCCCGGCAGACGCCATTCACGCCCGGTAGCGTACGTTCCCGGCGGACGACGGGACGGGCGGGTCGGCGACGGCATCCGCGCGGCGACGGTACGCCCCCCTGGCTGGTCCACAACCCCGCCGGCGTCGATGTCGCGGCGCAGCGGCACGACAACGGCCGGGACAGCGGCGCGCAGCACGGCGACCGCAGGGACGGCGAACCGACGACGACGGCCGGCAGGACCCGGGACGACCTCACCGCCGTCCCGGCCGGCGCCGCCCGCATCGAGGACCTGGCCCAACGCGGACCGTCGGCCCCGGTCTGGCACCCGCTCGGCAGCCGGGGCGGGGCGTGCATGCGGATGGACAGATCTGCAGGCGGCGAGCACGAGCCACGGGAGGTCTGCCGCCGGCCGTCCCAGCCGCTATCCGGGGCCGCCAGGACGCCTGAGGCATATGAGGCATGTGGTACTTCGGCCCGTGTGCCTCATGGATATCCATGGGTTGTTCGGGCACGTTGGGCACCTGAGCGACAGGGCGCTTCCGAGTGGCGGAGCGGACGCGTGATGCGCAGGCCCGCGCCACCGTCCGAGTCGTCGATCATGACCTGACGTAGCGTCACCTGCCTTGAGTCAGCTGACGGCACGATGACGGCCAGGCGCACCGGCATGTTCGGATCTACTCCTTGCTCAGTGGATGCCCCAGTTGGGTCGACTTCACGACTGGACGCGTCGCTCGGCGGCGTCGAACGCGGGCGCCAGCGGGGCCAGCGCCGCGCGGAGCTGGTCGGGCAGTGAGCCAGAGGGCACGACCAGTCCTCCGGCGCCGAAACTCTCGGGGAACCCCGCGTTCCCGGCGGGCCGAAGCCAGCCTTCCAGTGCGATGCGAACCGCCGCGGCCACGCTCGCCGCGAGAA
Organism: Kitasatospora sp. NPDC033851; assembly: GCF_055576085.1. Classification (NCBI taxonomy): domain Bacteria; kingdom Bacillati; phylum Actinomycetota; class Actinomycetes; order Kitasatosporales; family Streptomycetaceae; genus Kitasatospora; species Kitasatospora sp. NPDC033851. The sequence goes on from NZ_JBVIRL010000046.1 coordinate 31,159, forward strand.
CGCGGGCTGTGGGCGCTTCGGCGCCACCAAGGCGTTCGGCGATCACCGTCGTGAGAGGGGGCTCAATGTCGGCAGTCGTATCGAGGAACGCGTCAAGCAGCGGGGTCCGGGTGGTGATCAGCAGCAGTACTTCGCGTTCGCGCCCACCGGTGTTCGTGTACTGCTCGACCACTGCTTCGGTGACGGCGTCAGCCAGGCGCACTCCTGCGGGCCGGGCGGCGACCGCCGACGCGACCCCCGCCTCCCGGCCTGCGGTAACGGCGGCGACGATCGCCTGCTCGCGGCTGGCGAAGTAGTTGTTGTAGGTGCGCGGCGAGACTCCGGCCGCCTCGGCGATCTCCTCGACGCGCACGTTGTCCGGTCCGCGCTCCACGGCCAGGCGCAGCGCGGCCTCGCGGAGCGCCTCACGCGTGGCCTGCTTCTTCCGCTCCCGCAGCCCTGATGGTGGTGTCGTCACGGTGTCAGCATGCCACACGTAACTGCGCGCACGCAAACTTGCGTGCGCGCAGTTTTCCTGTCAGCCTCGACCCACCGAGACCGACAGAGAGGGCGGCACCGTGCGAGCAAGAGGAATGACCTACGACACCGGATTCGTCGTGCACGGCCAGACGTCCCGGGAGAACCTCGACCCAGCGGTCGTCCGGCGCGAGCTCGCCATCATCCGCGACGACCTGCACTGCAACGCGGTCCAGATCATCGGCGGCGACCCGGACCGACTGGAGCTGGCCGCCAGCGCCGCCGCCGAGCTCGGGCTGGAGGTCTGGCTCTCGCCCTATCCGCTGGAGCTGGACCCGGAGCAGATCCTCGCGCTCTTCCGTGACTGTGCCCGGCGGGCGGAACGGCTGCGGCGTGGTGGGGCCGAGGTCGTGTTCGTCGCCGGTGTGGAGCTGAGCGTGATGAGCCGTGGGTTCCTGCCCGGAGAGAGCCCCGAGGAGCGGGTCGAGCAGCTGATGCGCCGACCCGAAGGACGGGCCGAGGCGATGCGCGAGCTCGGCGTACGCGTCAACGCATTCCTCCGGGACGCCGCGGCCACGGTCCGCGAGCACTTCCAGGGCAAGCTCACTTACGCGTCCATCCAGTTCGAGCAGGTCGACTGGACTCCCTTCGACTTCGTGACCTTCGAGCTGATCCGCTCCGCCGAGGTCGCCGACCGCTTCCGGGACGCGGTGCGCACCCTGGCCCAAGGCCCGAAACCGCTCGCCATCACCGGGTTCGGCACCGCCGCCTACCGCGGCGCGGGAGACCGCGGTGGGCGGGTGCTGGAAGTGGTCGAGTACGACCCCGAGACCAAAGCCCCTGTGCGGCTGGACGGCATATACGAACGTGACGAGGCCGGCCAGGCCGCATATCTCAGCGAACTGCTGGAGATCTTCGAGACCGAGGGCGTGAACAGCGCGTTCGTCTTCCTGTTCGCCTTGCCTGGCTACCCGCACCGCCCGGACGGCGACCCCAGGGACGACTTGGACCGGGCCGGCCTGGGCATCGTCAAACTCCTCGAAGGGCGCCGGGGGCAGACCTACCCCGACATGGAATGGGAACCCAAGGCCGCATTCGCGGCAGTGGCGCAGCGGTATCGGAGGTGACAAGCCCCACGCACGGTGACCACGGCTCGGGATCTGCACTGCGGCGCAGTGCGGATCCGACCGCCGGTGGCGCTGTAGGTACCGCGTTTCGGTGTCCAATTCCGGGCCGCCATGTCCAGCAGATGCCCAATCGGACAAGTCGCGTGACTGACAGGCTCTCGGCGTGGGTGGATGGACCCGGCTCCGTGCCAGGCCCCGTTGACCTGTGAGGCGAAGCACCGGAGGCGGGAAGCACTGGAGCCGATGACTCGTCGTGGCTGGTCAGAAGGCTGCAGCTTGCAGCGCCTGCTCGCGGATCTCTGCTCGCCAGAACGTCGCCCCTTGGCGGCAGGCGTTCGTGCTCCACGAGGTCGAGCGGCGGCCGAGGCCGACGACTGACCGGCGGCCTCGTGGATCCGCGCTGTCGAGTACGGGCTCAACCGGACGGCGTGACCGGGGACCGAATGCCGAGCCACTGCTCAGCATTCCAGGCCTGGTACCGCTCTACCTCGGTGAACCCCAGCTTTGCCGCGAGGCGCATCGAGCCGACGTTGGCGGTCTGGGTGGTGAGTACCACCGGCTCACCGGGAAGCGCGCCGGCGAGCCATTCAAGTGCCGCTGCGCACGCCTCGGCGGCGTACCCGAATCCCCACGCCTGCGGCAGGAACAGGTAGCCGAGATCGGCCTTCCCCGCGGCAGCCGGGCGGCGGTGCTCCGTTGCTCTCCTGAGCAGGATCTGGCCGATCATCGCCCCGTCGAGATCGACGACGAAACTCCCGGGCCACCGCTCGGGCACCCCGGGCAGCTCACCCTCGAGCTCGTCACGCGGCCGGGGGCCGCCGAGGTAGATATGCACCTCTGGCGACGCCAGCAACTCGACGAACGCCGCACGGTCCCGCGCCTCGGGCCCACGGAGCACCAGCCTCTCGGTCCTGATCGGGGCGGGAGGCCAGGCGACGGGTCCGAGTTCAGCCATGGCGGGCAATTCCTCTCGACGGCAGCGACACAGGAGACGCTCCCGCAGAGGGGGACGCGTCTGACGAGTGATCCAGTTCCTGGGCAACGGGTCCGCCAACCCGTCGCCGTGCCCAGTGGACTGGCGCTGCCGTTCGGTGGCACCGGCGACGTGGTCGCGCTTGTCGGAGCCTTCAGCTCCGGACGTTGCGAGCCATCCGGAGCCCGCGCCGTCAGGGATATGACACCGAGCACGGAACGATCAAGGTGACACGGAACGCGGAACCTGCAATCCACGCCACAGCTCCGCGGCCTGGTCACCGGCGCCCGCCAGATCGATGACCGCGCTCTGTTCGCGGTCGCCAGCGGCGCGGGCCAGGGCCCTCCGGGCTCCTCCACGATCTCCTGTGCCCGCGCCAGCGCCACCCTCGCGGCGATCGTCCGCCGGGCCGGCTCCCGCTCCCGCGCGACGGCGGCCGGCCACCAGGCCTCGTCCTCGGCGCGGGCCGCCTCCAGCGGCGGGGCGGCCGTGTGGCTGAGGCAGACGACCGACAAGGGGTCCACCACGACCGCCTCCTGCCCGGACGGCGGCGGAAAGGCACGCCCGTGCTCAGCGTAGTCACTGCCGACTGCTCCACCCAGTCCGGCGCCCTGATTGACGAGATCGTCGGCGAGGGAGCCCGCCGCATGCTCGCCGCCGCGCTGGAAGCGGAAGTCAACCAGTACACAGCCGAGTTGACTGCGGGAAGGACGAGTATGGGCGTCGCCTGGTGGTCCGCAACGGTCACCACCGGCCGCGGTCGGTAGCCACCACGGCCGGCCCGGTGGAGGTCGGGGCGGCCCCGCGGGTGAACGACCAGCGGGTGGACGAGGAGACGGACGCCTGGTCAGCCTGGTCATCAACGAAGCGGTGACCAAGGTGCGCGAGTCCGCCCTGAACTCGATCAGCGAGGCATTCAACCACCACCACCTGCCCCCGGACCTCGTCGAACCACTGACGGCCGCCATGCCGACGATGGAGCGCGAACTCCTCGAACACGCTCTCTATATCCTCGGTGCCACCCACTCCCCGCAGGCCCGGCCGCTGATCGAGCCCTTCCTCCACCACCCCGACCCAGAGGTGCGCGAAGAAGCCCGGCTCGCAGCAGCCGAGATCACCGCAGCGTCGGAGGGCCTCACTCACAACTCTTGACCAGCAGGCCCGGCGGCAGTCGTGTTGTTCCGTCCCCAGCGCCCCCGCATCGACCGCGTGGCGCATCCGCTTCTGCCGACGGCATGGGAGGGTTGACGCCTGCCGGCACTGCTCGGAGCGGTCCGCAGGGCCAAACATCGGGTGTCAGAGCCGTCTCGTGGTGAACAGGGTGGTCCCGTACGCCGCGTCCACTTCCTTCCGCTCGGTCTCGGTGAACCCGACCTTGGCCAGCACACGGCGAGAAGCGGTGTTCCAGTCCCAGACCGTGGCCCACAGACGTTCGCACCCCGACGATCTCGCCCATTCCAGAACTGCCAACGAGGCCTCAGTCGCGTATCCCTGACGCCAGACTCGGCGTAGCAGCTCGAACGCCAGTTCCGGTTCCCCTGTCGGTCCTCGCCCGCTGTCGACCAGCCCGCAGTAGCCGATGACGTCACGAGAGGCCTTCCGCTCGACCGCCAGCAACCCGATCGACCACAGCTGGTTGGTGCGGATCGAATCCTCGAGCTCCGCGACCGTGGGGTGTCCGTCCGCGTCGATTCGGCGGTGCGGCGGCACTCGTGGATCACGTTCGGTCCACAGCTCACGCTGGACGACAGCCTCGGCCGCCCGCCAAGGCCTGAGTAGCAGGCGAGTCGTCTCGAGTACAACCTCGCTGCCCGGAGTCGCGTCACCTGCCATGACAGCAACCATCTCACGGGCGAACGCACCGTCGTGCCACGGGGCGCGCGGTCGGTCCTGCCGATCGTGGACGCGAGATGTGCGGGACCACCGAGGTCAATTGCCGAGCGTCGTCTTGGACCTGTGCACCTTCGAATGTACCCGGTTGGACGCGTTGACCCGTACGCCCACATTCCCGACCCAAGTGACAACGTCGCCGGCGTGAACGACCCGATCCACAACTCTTGACAATGGCTCAGGACTGTTGCAAGGACCTGTGGTCCTCGCAGGGGTGTCCTCTTCCCGGTCAGCATTGCATTCGCAGTGATGACCTTTGCGAGGATGGGACGCATGGTCAGCGTCGAAGAGTGGATCCGGGTCCGGAGAGACCTGCGGTTGGGACAGAGGTTTGCCGGCACAGTGACCGCGGTGCCGACTCCGGGCGCAACCGGGCCTGCGGTCTCGGGTAGGAGGACGGCAGAAGAACCGGCTTGTTCTGCTCGTCCTCGGCGAGGCCTTCCATGCGGAACAGCCAGTCCTCGAAGGCGTATTCGTCGGGAAGCCGGACTCGAAGGTCCCTGATGGTGGAGTCGGGCATTGGAACTGTCGGTTGCGACATGAGGTCGCTTGTGTTGAGTGAAGACGTCGAAGGAGGTTCGACTGAGGTCGAAGACGTAGTCCGGGCCGTATCCGTGGCCTGTCCCTACCCCGACATGCGTGGCTGGGTCCTGCTCAGCCGGGTGTGAAGCTCGGGGGAAAGCCCAAGAGTCTCCGTTCCGCCCGGGGGCCACAGGCGATGGGAAGGCTGGGCATGGGGTGAATACCAGTGAATCCTTGCTGATGCCTCGTAATTCCAACGCTTTGTGGCGGTATGTATCACAAGGTGACAGGGGCCCGTCGTTGAAAGGCGACAGGTGGCGGCCAAAGACTGATTTTGGTCGCGTGGATACCACCGCCCTCGGGGTATAGAGGACACCCAACCCCAGCCGCACCTCACACATGCGGAACATGGAAACCCCGCTAGAGTCCGAGACGGGCGCAGTGCGCGAACGTAACGGTAAGCCGATCGTAAGAGGGGCCTAATTCTCTGGCGGGACAGGATGCCCAAGAAGCTAACGCCGGCTGCCGAAAGGCAACACGAAACGCAAGGCAGACATGACCGACTCTCTCCTGTCGGATGCCCCGT
>NZ_JBVIRL010000047.1:0-5239 GCF_055576085.1 Kitasatospora sp. NPDC033851
GTCCGCTGCCTAATCAGACGGGCTTGGACCCTCTACCGCTGGGATACCCGGCCTCGAAGCCCCCGCATCCGATGACCTACTGGCGGACGCCCTTATTGGTTCGCGGCCCACGGGTCCACGGACGCGGACGCCGAAGAGCCGGTCGCAACCCGGGACCGGCGCGTGACCGCCGGCCGGCAAACCCCTTGGGCGGGTGCATGGTTGACGCGGCCGTCGCGGACGTCCGGCGGATGAGGGACTGGAGCCCGGAGGTGATCCGGACATGGCGCTGTGGGCGCCGATTTCGCGGGCCTCAACCGGCGAGCCTTCCGGGTCCGGTTCGCCACCTGTCGGATCGTCATCGCCGACCAGGGCCGGGAGTCGATCTGGTCGTGTGGCGTGCGATCGCCGGTGCCCATCTGGTGCCGCTGGTTCGCGCCGGCGCACGCTTCGAGAACGGTGTCCTCGTCGAACGCGAGGAGCAGGCAGCTTGATCGGCTGAAGGAGCCACCAGCCGACCCATGGCTGAGCTGACCTGTCCTCAGCCAGGCTGATTTGGGGCGGCGAGAGCTTGGTGCGACTGGACTACCGCGCCCAGCGTCCCATGGCCGGCGCGGTGCCGATCAGGCACTCGATGCCGGTCGGGAAGCCGACGAGGGCGTAGGCGGTCAGACGCAGGTGGCCCTCAAGGCAGACCAGGTCGTCCTGCCGCTCTCCGACGAGGATGAGCGGAGGAAATCGCTCGCCTCTGATGAACGCGTGGGCCGCATCGACGAACGGTTCGTTGGGCACGTCGAACGCCCGTAGACCTGCCTTGACGCGTGCGGCCGCGTCGGCCGGCCGGCGGCTGCCACCCGACAGTTCGACCCAGTAGGAATAGTCGAGGTAGCGCAAGCCGGCCGCCTCGTCGGCGGACAGGAGTGCCCTGGTCCACGTGACGTGAACGGGGAAGTTCTCGAACAGGTCACGGTTCTCGCCGTACCCGCGCGTCGCGGCGAGCAGAGCGCGACGTGCGAAGTTCGCTCCAGCGTCGGACAGGTCCGGATGCGTCAGCAACTGCTCGGCCTGCCCGGCTGCCGCCAGATGAGACCGGAGGTTCCGGCCGAACCTGCCGCTGGCCAGCTCGCCGCTCAAGAAGCAGGCGACCATCTCGTCCTCACTGCTCACACCCAGTACCTGCACGACCGTCAGCATAGGACCGACCCGGCTGGGCACCGCTGATGGGGATGCCCGACCGAAACTCCCCAGGGTTTGCTCGACTCCCCACTTGGTTGACCGGTAAACGATGAGGTCGGGGCCGGGCCCCGGACCGCTTTGGCTCAGCCCAGCGCGTCCATCAGGGAGGTGACATAGGCATCCAGCCGCTCCTCCACAGTTCGTGTCGTCAGCTCGGTCCGTCCTGTCTCCCGCCACGGCTGCGCCACCCACTGCACTTCCTCCGAGAACGCCAATGGCTCCCGCACCTGCCAGTACAGCCGCTCGTCCGCGGCCGTGGCCAGCATCCCGCCGGCCTCCTGATACGCCTCGGTGAAGCGCAAGCCCCACGCCGGCCCGTGCAGCAGCGCGAGATTGGTGGAGCAGTGCGCCACGTCGAGGTCCGCCGGGCCCCAGGAGGCCGCCGCCCAGTCGACGACGCCGGTGATCCGGGCACCGGCGGCACCGGCCGGGTCCTCGGGCGACAGGTCGAACAGCACGTTGCCGGGCTGGAAGTCCCGGTGCAGGAACCGCCCTTCGTAGCGCGGCGCGGGCCTGCGGATCACGTCGATCGCGGCGGCCCAGACCGCGACGTCGGCGCCCTCGGGGGTCACGACAGTGTCGGCGGTCGTCAGCGCCACGTACTCCCGGGGCCGGACGGGCGGCCGCACCGCGTGGACCGCCACGAGTTGACGGGCCAGCAGGGGCAGGCGCGCCTCCAGCCCCTCGTCGTCGAGGACCGTCCGGCCCGGCAGGTGGGTCATGAGGAGCGAGGGGTACTCGCAGTACGCGGCGGTCGGATCGACGGCAACGAGTCCGGGAGCCCGCACGCCGGTTCCGGTGAGCGTGGTCAGGGCGTGGGCCTCCCTGTGCAGGAGGTCCTCGGCCGGCCCCTGCCGGGTCGGGTCGACAAAGGAGCGCAGCACCAGGTGCCGGATACCTCCATCCCGCGCGATGGTCAGCCTCCGCATGTCAGCGGTGGCGCCGCCGTGCAGCGCCTCGACTCCGACGATCCGCTCGCCGGCCTCCAGGTGCCGACCCACCCAGGCCAGTGTCAACGGTCGGACAGTCGCCGCCTCATCATGATGGGTCACCGTGCCACCTCATCATCCGGACGACGGCACCCGCGACCCCTTACGGGCTGTCCGCAAGTCAGCGCGGTGGAGGGAAAGTTGGGCGCGCAGGTCTGTCCGCACCCATAGCCCGGGGGTGGGGAACTTCAAAGAACCATCACCGCAGCCTGCTCCGCGCGTCATCTCGTCCACAGGTCTTGACCATTGCTCCCTCGCCGCCCGTTCCCACACTCGGGCGCAGGCCGCCAGCTGCGTCGCGGTCTGCTCGTCGCCGGCCCCGGGGCGGGGAGGGGGTTGGGCGGGCCGCAGGCCTCGCCGCGGGTGCGGGCGTCGGTGACGCGTGCTGTCAGGGGCGGACGGGCGGCGGGATGCGGGCCACGAGTTCCTGGGCGACCCGTGTCAGGTCTGCGGTGATCTCGTGCGGGGACCGCTGCTGCCCGCCGCGCTCCCAGTGCCCGGTCGCCGCGTCGATGACGGGAGCCAACTCCTCGCACCGCCCGTAGGCCTCCGCGACCTCGTAGAGGATGAGCGAGGTGCCCTCGAAGGGGTCGAGCCACCCGCCGACGATCTCGGTGGCCCACCAGCGGGCGAGCGCCAGGCGGCTCTCCCAGTAGCCTTCGGGCGGGTGGAAGCCGAATCCGAGCTCCTCCATCACCTGGCCGAACAGCTCCGAGGCCTGCTCGTGCTCGAGGCGGCTCAACGCGGCGAGGTGCAGCAGCGACGGTGTGTAGACGCCTGCGCTCAGGGCACGCAGTGCGGCTTCGACCAGGAGCTCCGGGTCGCCATGCCGGCCGTCGACCCAAGAGTGGGCGATCTCCCGCAGTTCCCGCACTGCCTCGGCCACGGTCTCGGGGGGTTCGCTCGTCGACATGGCCGCATGCTGCCACGCACAGGAACGGCACGCCACATCGATACTGGGCCACCACCGAGATGGACCGGCCCTACCCACGCGGCTCGAGGGCCGCGGCGCGGGATCGCCGGTGGGTCGGGCCTCGCTCCAAGCCGACCTGGCACATGCCCAGGCCCGCAGTACGCGCCCGGCCGCCCGCCTCCGGTAGCTCGGGAAACGGCACGCCCGGGCCATGGGCGTCCAGGTCTGGCAGGAATCGGGGCTCGAGTCGAACGCGCGTCGGCGCCACCAGGTGGTTGCCGACAGTCACCCGCGATGTGATCTGGATCCCCTTGAGGCGGGTGCCGGACCGGGGTGGCCCGTGACGGTTCTCACGCGCCCCGCGCACCTCCGACCCTTCCTAGTAGGACGTTCCCCGGCCCCGCCCCCGGCGCCGGCCCGGCCGACCGCCGCCGCTGCCGCGCTCCCGCGCCTGCGGCCGGGCCTCCGTTGTTTCCGCAGCTCAAACCGGTACAAATCGCCACAAAAGTCCAGATCTGGTCAGGTTTGACCACCCGGTCGACGGGTACCGGCCCGCGTCCGACGGGCACGCTCGCCCGGCTCGGCTACGACGCCGCGTCGTAGCGGGCACCCCTTGGAACCGGCCGCCACCCCCGCTAACAATGGCTCAGTCGCCGGCTGCGACGGTGGTTCCATCCGCTGCCGCAGCTCCCGTTCGGCGGTCACCACTCGTGACCGCCCCGGTGCCGACTCCCGCCCGCCGGCCCTGCTGGGCCCGCCGAGCCGCGGGGCCAGGCACCCCCACGATTGAGGTCGAACTCCCACATGCCCGTGATCTCCGCCCGCATGCGCAAGTCCGCCGCCCTGCTCACCACCGCCGTCGGCATCGCCGCGATCGGCGCCGCCATCGTCCCCACCGCCGCCTCGGCCACCACCCCGCAGTCGCTGGCCGCGAGCATCGTCCCCGCCGACCAGCTCGCCTCCTTCGACCAGATCATCTCCCACGAGAGCGGCTGGAACGTCACCGCGACCAACCCCTCCTCGGGCGCCTACGGCCTGGCCCAGGCACTGCCGGGCAACAAGATGGCCTCCGCCGGCGCCGACTGGAAGACCAACGCGGCCACCCAGATCAAGTGGGCCTACGACTACATGAACAGCCGCTACGGCAGCCCGAACCAGGCCTGGGCCTACTGGCAGATCCACCACAACTACTGACCGGCCCCACCCGCCGATCCGCCGCCCCACCCACCCATACAGCCCACGCACGTTGCCGCTGCTCTGCCCTCGTGTACCTCGTGTACGTGGTCCGACCGCCCCCGCCTCAGGCATCCAGAGGGGAATCGCCCGCTCGCCGAGGGAGCGGTCCCATGCACGCCGAAGAACGGGCCCGGTCTGCCGAGGCACGGAAAGGCAAGGCACCGGCCCGCCGACCCCAGGCCGCGAGCCCGGCGCCGCCCCCGGGCCTCCCCGCGCCGCAGAGCACCGCCGGCAACGCGGCAGTGGTCCAGATGCTCCGCCGGACCGGAGCCCGAGGCCCCGGAACGACACCGGCACGACGCCGACTGCCACCACCGGCAGACCGGGCACCCCGTACTGCGAACTACTCGATGGCCGCCGAGGTGACGGGGGTGAAGAAGTTGACGAGGTTGCCGTCGGGGTCGCGGAACAGCAGTGACCGGTTGCCCCAGGGCATCGTGGTGGGCCCGTTGACGAAGTCGGTGACGAAGTCGGTCAGGTTCCGGTGAACGCGGTCCACGTCGTCGACGAGGAACTCGATGATCACGCTGTGGTTGTCCGCCGGATGGGCAGAGCCCGGGGCGAACAACGGGACGGTGCGGGTCCCGGCGATCGCGAGGCTGGCGCCCGCGGTCCTGAGTTCGGCGAAGTCCTCGGTGGCCCACGTCGCCCGTGCCCCCGTGGCTCGCTCGTAGAACTCGACGAGGCGCGCCACGTCGCCGGTGATGATGCGGATCGAGACGAAGTCCGGCGTCAGCGGTGCTACCAGAGCACGTCCTACTTTCAGTAGGAAGAGTCCGTGCGACCCGGGCCTGGCGCTCCACCGTCGGGGGGGGGGGGGGGGGGGGGGGGGGGGGGGGGGGGGGGGCCCCCGGGGGGGGCGGGGGGGGGGCGGGGGGGGGGGTGC
>NZ_JBVIRL010000047.1:5249-34034 GCF_055576085.1 Kitasatospora sp. NPDC033851
GTTTGGGGCCCCCAACCCACACCTCTTCATATTTTCTTTCGTCTGGGCCGCCCGGCCGCGGGGGGGCCCCCCCGGGGGGGGGGGCGCCCCCCCCCCCCCGGGGGCCCCCCCCCCCGCCCGCGTTTACCGGCCGTTCGCGGATCAGGTCCGCGACGGCTGTCGGACGGATACCGACGATGCGGCGGGCATAGCTGCGCGGAGTGCCAGACCTTGACGGGCTCTTGTGAGCGAAGTGTCCCGCAGCGTCCCTCGCCCGGTGGCCGGGTTCCCGATCCCTACGCGTCGGACGGCCTCGATCTCCTGGGCGAACCGCTGCCGGAATCGCGCGTCCTCCGCGAGTTCCGGCCGGACCACCTTCACCGCGATGGTCAACCCGCCGGCGACCTGCCGAGGAACACCCTCCCCATCCCGCCGCCGCCCAGGCACGCCAGCAGGGGGTGCGGCCCGACCGCGCACGGATCGGCGACGGACAGCGGTTTCATCGACGGTCCCATCGGCAGGGTGTAGGTCACTGCGATAGTGACATGATCCCATCAACTCACCTTCCGGGAAAGCGATCTGACGGGGAGAAGCGATCGACGACTGTAGGGCGCGCACGCGAACCCGTCCCGCCCGGAAGGGCAGGGCCGGACGGGAGCTCGCCGTCAGTTCCTGGAGGTTGACGACGTAGTGCTCCGGGGCCGTGTCCGGGGCCCGGTATCGGCTCCTGCTGTAGCCGCTCGTCTCGTACCCGCGATCAGGAGTCGACCCACCTCGCCGAGCAGGGGCTGACGCAGCCGGGGGCTGACGCAGCCCGAGGACCGTCCACGACCACCTCTCCGACACCCTCGCCGAATTCCGGGCCACCAGCCGCGCCGAAGGCTGGGCCAGGGGGTCAGCCGACGGACTCACGCGGGTCGATGCGGTAGGCGAAGGACAGGGTGCCCGGGTCCAGGGCGGTGGCGCCGCCGTCGACCGTGAGGGTCGCGCCGTTGACGAAGGAGGCAGCCGGGGACAGCAGCCAGGCGATGGCCTCGGCGACCTCGCGCGGGTCGGCTGGACGACCCGCCGGGAGCAGCCGGGTGGCTTCGGTGTAGGCCGCGCCCTCGCCGGCGTCGCCGTCGCCCAGCTGCGCCTCCTCGGCGAAGCGGGCCATCCGGCGGTCGGCCATCTCGGTGCGCACCCAGCTGGGGCACACCGTGTTGGCCCGCAGCCCGCTCGCGCCGTAGTCGACGGCCAGTGAGCTGCACAGCTGCAGCAGAGCCGCCTTGGAGGCGGCGTAGGCGGCGTTGCGCGTGCCGTTGCGCAGCGCCGAGACGGAGGCTACGGCGACGACGGCTCCTCGGGCCCGCAGCAGGTGCGGCAGGGCCGCCCGCATCGTCAGGAACGGGCCGGTGAGGTTGGTGCGCAGCACCAGGTCCCAGTCCTCGTCGGAGGTATCGCCGACGCCGCCGCCGCGGCCGACGCCCGCGTTGACCACCAGCCCGTCGAGGCGCCCGTAGGTGGCGACGGTGCTCTCCACGAGGTCGCGCACGGCGGCGGGGTCCGTCGTGTCGGCCGGGTGGGCCAGTGCGCCGGTCTGCCGGGCGACGCGTTCCAGCGGCTCGCTCCGCCGCCCGGAGACGACGACCTCGTGACCGCCCTCCCGCAACAGCCTCGCGGTGGCCGCGCCGATTCCCGTGCCACCCCCGGTCACGATCACAACTCGCTGCTCCGTCACGGGCCTTCCCCTCCGATCGGCCACCAACCACCCCTGCTGTCCTAGCTGTATCACGAATCGACAACCGGCCGAGTGGTAGGGCGCGGAACAGGCCCCGACGCCGCCGAGGCCTGTCACCAGCACGCCGGCTGCCGGAGGGGCGTCGTCGACTACGACGTCATGCCGGCCGTGTTCGACCCCGAGGAGGCGATGGCCGAGGGGGTGCCGCAGCTGCACGGCACGGACGACCCCTTCGTCCGGGATCCGGTCCACATCCTGCTGGAGATCCATTCGCACATCGGTGACGTCGATGCCGGATTCGCCGACGCCGACGTGACCCACGAGGGCACGTACTCCTCCCCGCGCGTGCAGCACGCGCACCTGGAGACCCACGGCTCGATCGCCTGGATGGAGGACGGTCGCCTGAACGTGCGTACCAGTTCGCAGTCGCCTCCTCAGCAGCATCAAGTAGGTCACCCGCGACGGCGATTCCGGCAACACAACCTTCTGAACGGCCAACTCGGGCGCTCGACCGGGCACATGCGAATGCATTGCTCTCCCGCATGAGCCGGCCATCCCGGTCCCTGCTGTCGGCTGATCGGGGAGGTCTACTGGCAGCCGAGATCGGAGCCCGCGCCGCTGCCCAGGACCGACTGGAGGATCGCGTGCATGCCGATCTCTCCGGCGAGGTCGTCGGCCGAAGCCGCTTCCTGGCCTCCCAGACCGCCGACCGCCTGGAGATCCGCCGTCCCACCGACTGGCAGTACGTCCAGCGGGCGGAGCGCAGCGGAACCGCACCGGGCGGACGTGGCGAGCGGTGGGGTGCTCACTCGTCGTACAGGTTGTACAGGTATGAAAGGGCGACGACGCAACTCCGGGTCCAGATGCGTTGCGCCGTCGCCCGCTCCTGGTGGTCGTCGCGCGCCGGGTAGCCGAAGGCGCCGGTGGGGTGCTGCTGGCAGAGCAGGAAGTCGGTTCCGTCGCGGGTGATCCGGTGATCGGCCCAGCCGAGCACCCCCAGCCCTTGAAGGAGCGCGGCGACCTCCTCGAGTCGGTAACTCCGGCAGGCGGTCGGCAGCGCGGCCGCGAACCGCTCCGCGACGGAATGCCAGGCGGAGGCGTCGTCGCCGAGGCGAAGCGGTTGGCCGTCGGCATACTGCGCCAAGGCCACGGCAGTGACCGCGGGCGCATGGTCCTCGGCCAGCAGGCTCGCGGGGTCCGTGGAGGCGAGGAGGGAGTCCGCCTGCTGCGCGGTGAGTCGGCCCAGGTCCTGAAGTCGCCGGACTCCGCCGGCGGCGGTCGTGGGAACGGCGGTGAGTCCGGTGAGCGCTCCTGCCGTGTCCGTCAGGAACCGGTCGAGGGAGTCGCAGGCCAATTCGCAGGCCGACAGGCCTCGCGCGCACTCGGCAACCGCGTCGACGCCCTGCTTCCCCCAGGCCACCGGTTGGGCGAGGGCGCTTTCGGCACATTGCACGAGATGCGTGAGAGTCCGGGCGGCGAGTTGAGGCTCCCCCACCGAGCGTGCGGCTCGCGAGGCCGCGCCCGCTGCCGGAACTGCGTCGTCGAAGGGCAACTCGAGAGCGTCGTCGGTCAGCCAGGCGATGGCACGCCGGATCGCAGCTTCAAGTCGTCCCTTGCCGGCGGACCGGGGAGGTGGGGGGCTCGGCCGCCGGATCACGGCTGCGTCGCGGGCGATGTGGCCGGCCAGCGCTGCGACGATCGTGGTGTGGTAGCCGGTGGCCCAGCCTCGGTATTCCGCATCGCCGTTCTCGAGTTCCGGCGGGAGGACACCCTCCGGCCCGGCGACCCGCCCGCTGGGTTCCTGTACATCGGCGAGAAACGCCCATGCCCGTTCCGTCTCGGGTGAGTCCCGGATCCCCAGGCACAGCAGGCAGCAGAGCAATTCGGCGACGAGGTCGGCGTTCTCCCTCTGGCGGCACAGAAGGCTGAGCGCCTCCAGCAGTTCCACGGCCTGCGGCAGATCGAATCCGGTGGGCCACCGGGGGACACGCCGACCGAAATCGGTGGCGTAGAACACAGTATGCGTGATCGCGTAAATATCGCCATCGCTCAGCTTCAGCACGGACGGATTCGCGCAGAGCAGGGAGAAAGACAGTACAGCGTCGGCCACCGGCATTCCGTGATCGATTCCGGCCAACTCCAGCGTGTGCAGCAGATCGAGCTGCCGGAAGGGAACTCGCTCGAAACAGGCCGCATAGCGCCCGGAGACCGCTTGGCCGATGAGGCGCTCGAATTCGCTGTCGCGCTGCCCGCACAGCCGCTGTGATGCATACGTGCCCGCATACAAGAGCAGGGCCCGCTCGTCGCGTGCGACGAGCTCACGGTACGAGGCTCGAGCCGCCACCGCGGTGACCTGGTCGAACAGCATCTGGTAGTCGGCGTCGTCGAAGGATCCGGACTCCGCCCGGGCGCGCAGTCCGACCAGCAACGCGACCTCGACGAGCGCCTTGCGGACGAACAGTACGCGCCCCTCATCGGCGGCGTCAGGGTCGAAGCGGGTGCGGTGCGCGGCCAGCCAGGAGACCGCTCCGTGTTCCACCATGCGCCACATGTCAGCCACAGCCGCCCCCTGATGAGTCGATTTCACCTGGCCTTGCTTTTCGCCTGGCGCGCCCCGGTACGGAGCGGTCCGAAACTAGGCCTGCGCAGATTCCTCGGCCACGGACGGGACGACGAGCACGTACTTGTCCCAGGCCAGTACATAGCCGGAGATTTCTCCGAGCGCGGCGGTCGCACTGACCAGCTGCTCCAGAGTGGTGTCCATGTTTATCAGCCGGCTGCTCTGGAGGAACGTGAGAGCGGCCCGGGCGTCAACAGCGGGGCAGTTGGTCATGGCGAACCTCCAGTGAGGGCGTGACTCCACGGGCTTCTATCCCGCGAAATACTTATTCTCGATAGTGTCAATGGTTTGCGGGGATGTCATCAGTGAATGCGCGGATTCACCCGAACGGGCCATCATGAATACAATATTCCAATTATCCTCGCTGGGCGGATTCACGGAGACCGCGTGCACGAAGACCGCCGGGCCTTCTTCGCCCCAGCCTGCCGCCAACTCGCGAGCTGCCGCTCGGGTGAGATGACCACCACTTCGTAGACCAACCCGGTCCAGAGTGCCCGCAAGTTCGACTACATCTTCAGCAGCAGTGCCGACTTCACCACGGCGCAGGCGGACACCGGCATGGTGACGGACGGCGGCCAGGACGTCAGCTACCAGGACCACTTGATGTACCGCACCACGCTGAAATGGAGCCCCGACAGCCAGGCCCCGCCGGCCCCGCAGGTCTTCGACAGCCCGGCCACCGTCGGCTCCGCCAACACCTTGGCCAACGCCGTCAGCCGCACGGCCGGCGACTTCACCGGCAGCGGCGGCGCGGACATGGTGCTGCGCTACGCCAACGGCACCGTCATGCGCTACGGGCGCAAGAGCGACGGCAGCTTCGACGCCGGGCAGCAGCTGGTCTCCGGGAGCAACGGCTGGTACGACGCCGCGAGCGTGACCGCCGGCTACTTCAACGGGAACGGCCTCGCCGACCTGCTGCTACGCGGCGTGGACGGCTCGGTCACCGTTTATCAGGGCACGGGCGGCGGCGGCTTCGCGGCGGGTTCGCAGATCACCGACGGCCGCGCCTGGTCCCCCTACCTGCACCAGCCGACCTTCAGTTGGAAGGCCGTCGAGGACATCACGGCGGGCGACTTCACCAAAGACGGCCAGGCCGACGTCGTCCTGCACCGGATCAACCAGTACGACTCCAAGACACCCGGTGGCGGCCAAACCGAGCTCCTCGCCTCAACCGGCAACACCCCACAGCTGTTCGGCGCGCCCAGCGTGCTCAAGTGGGCCTCGCCCGGTCGGTGGACCAACAACGCCGACACCCTGGTCGCGGATGTCGACGAGGACGGGAAGGCCCATCTGATCACCCGTCAAAACCGCGGGGCGACCCTCTACTACCTCGGCAGCGGCAACGACGGCTTCGGGGCCGGCCAGGAGATCGGCGGCACCGGCAACACCGGGGGCGCCTTCGCGAGCCCGACCGTGATCCGGTCGGCCGGTGCCCGGACCGACGCGGCGAACATCACCGGCGGCGACTTCGACGCCGACGACCTGCTGGTCCGCTGGACCGCCGGCAGCGGCTTCGTCTACCCCGGCGACGGCAACGGCAACTTCGGCGGCTCCATCCCGGTGAAGGCGGCCGGCGACCTGTCGGACCTGGTGGACGTCGCCCAAGGCGCCGTCTACGGCCGAGCCGGGGGTGGAAGACGTTCTACCGTTGGGCGGACGGCAGCCTGCTGGTCGACGGGAACGGCACGGCGAATCTGGCGAGCCCCACCGCCGCCACCGTGAGCGCCCCCACGGTCCGCCTCACTCTGCGCGCCTCGGACGACCGGGGCCGGGTCGCGTCCTTCCAGTACACACTGGACAACGGCGCAGCGGTCACCCTGGACGCCTTCCACAACACGCCGGACATCCAGGACCGGGCTGGCCGGCGGGACGGCGCACACCCTCTCGGTGACCGCCGCGGACCCGTCCGGCAACCGCTCGGCCGCGACCACGTACAGCTTCACGGTCGCCTGACCGGGTAACCGACCCCGAGCACGCCCCGGACCAGGCAACTGGCCCGGGGCGTGCTCGCGTGCGGAGCCGATCTCGTCACGACGGACATCCAAGCTTGCGGCGGGCGGGATCGGCCTGGTGACTCTCTGAGCGACGGAGGTCGAGTTCGCGCTTCCGGGCGTCTGCGAACTCCGTAGGGTGCCGGCGGTGCAAGCGCAGCACCGCTCGGACAGCCCGGGCGCTCGATCATGGCGCGCCGTCGTCCGGGAAGCGGTTTCAGAAGTTGATCCGGGGCTGGAGCCCGGTCCAGGCCTGGTTGGCGCCGCCGTGGCAGGTCCACTGGCGGACGGGTGCGCCGTCGTCGGTGCGCCAGTCGGCGACCTCCAGGCACTTGCCGGTCGCCTGGTTGCGCAGTTCGAAGGCGGAGGTGTAGCGGGGGATCTGCTCGGCGTGGGCGGTGCCCGGGGCGGCCACCGGAAGGGCGGTGGCGAGGGCGAGCAGGGCGGCGTGGGTGCGGTGTCTCCGGGTGGGGGCGGGACCGGTCACGGCTGTCCTCCTGAGGTGCGATGGGTGGGCGCCGGGCCGGGAAGGCGAGGAGCCGGTGCCCGGACTCCCCGGCGGCGTCGAGGAGTTGGACCGCCGCGTCCTCGAAAGAGTTGTGCGGAGCCCGAGGGAGCGGAAGGGAGAGCATCCGGGTGGCGAAGACCACGGTCTCCTCAATAGGTGTTATCTCCGCCGAGCCCGGCGGTCTCCTGTGATGTCGGCGCAAGAGGCGTCGGCTGGTCGGGGTGGCGCGCGTGGTGGTACGGCGCGTAGTCGCTCCAAGCGGCCAGGAGAACTCAAGGAGCCTGTTTCATGCAGTCTGTTCGTCCAAGGCAGATGATTACCGCAGTCCTGGCCGCCGGAGTCATAGGCGCCGCGCTGAGCGCGTGCGGTCCGCAGAACGGCGGATCCGTCACGGACACGGCAGGTGCCGCCCCGGCGAAGGCGGCGGCGGCCGTCTCCTCCCCGTCGGCGTCCGCTTCCGCGGCCAGCCGGGAAACAACGCCGCCGCCCGCCCCGCCCGCCCCGCCCGCACCGACCACCCCGGTGGCCACCAAGGACCCTTCCAGCCCGGCCACGGCGAAGACCTCGACCCAACCGCCGGGCCAGAACGGGACCCAGGCTCCGACCCAGGCCCAGACCCGGACCTCGACCGGAGCACCGGCCAAGGCCCAGCCGAACACGGACAGCGCGGCGTCGGGCAGGACCCCGGCGAACCCCGGCCACACGACATCCGCCCCGGCCCCGGCCCCGGCGAACCCCGACACCACCGGGCCGGACCGGACTGCGGGCAGCGCCGAGGCGCTCTCGTTGAAGCTGATCAACGAGGAGCGTGCCCGCAACGGTGTCCCGGCCCTCGTCGTCAAGAACGACCTGACGGAGTTCGCCGCGAACTGGGCCCGCCACATGCGCGAGACCGGGTTCGCCCACTCGGAGAACGCCTCCGGTGCCGGACCCAGCCTCACCGGCAGCCGGACGCTGACCGGAGAGTGCATCGTGATGTGGAGCGACGCCTCGCTCACCGGGGAACAAGCCGCCGAGCAGTTCCAGAAGATGTGGACCGAGTCCCCGGGGCACCACGCCGCTCAGATCAACCCCCGCTACACGCAGATCGGCGTCGGCCTCTACCACGACTCCAGCGGTTGGTGGGGCGTGCACGAGTTCGCGGGCTGACACGAGAACCGGCCACACCGAGCGCGGTCCGCGCTCATTGATTGTGACCAGGCACAGTGTGTCTGAGCTGGGGTTATCGGTTAGGCCGTGTCTGACAAATGATCATATGGCTTGCTCGTGAGGCCACGTTGTCCGCTGTCTGAAGGCCCAGCGGGTCGCTCGCTGCGACCGGGCCAGCCGCTCCCCAGGTTTGGGGAGCGGGATTCTGTTCCTGGCAGGATGGCCGGATGGACGACGACACCGCCCCGCCCCGGGCCGACGAGCTCAGCCTTCGTGCGGCCGGCCCGTCGGCGGTGAGCGAGGCGCTGAAGCGGCTCGCCGCAGCCGCCCGCCACGACACCGCGGAGTTCGAGCAGGCTCTGTTCGGCCTTGCGCTACTGTGCGCGGAGACACCGGTTGAGGCTCTGGAACTACTTGTCTCGGCTACAGCGGCACAGGATCCGATGTTCAGGCGCGCAGGGATCGAGGGCCTCGGCATCTTCGGCCCCGACGCCGTGGCACACGCGCCGATCATCGCCAGCGCCCTCTCCGACCCGGATCCCGAGGTGCGTGAGGCAGCGCAGGTTTCTCTCAAAGCCGTGCTCAGACGGAACGAGCCCGACGAGGAAATCCGCGCTGCCGTTCGCCGAGCGGCCGAACAACGGTAGCCGGGAGACGCCAGGTGATTACCCGACTGGTTCCCGGAGCCAGAGGATCAGCGAGGCCAGGACGACTCCGGCACGGTAGCGGTCGGCGAGTTTGTCGAAGCGGGTGGGTGCGCCACGAGGCGCCATGGAGTCGAGTGAGGTGAGAGACCATCACCGCCGGGTTGTCGCAGCAACCCGGCTGAAGCTGGGGGCAGTTCGTCTCGGGGGATGCCGAGGTGGGCGGTAAGCAGCCCTGACAACGTCGGGACGGACTGGCACTGCCAGACAGTTCGGGTCCGGCTAGCGAGACGGGAAGGTGTACGCGAGGAACCAGTGCTTGACGCCCCGTAATTTCGACACCGGCTCCAACCTGGCGGATCTGGGCCGGATGCAGTGCACGATCGTCGGCGATCCGACGGTCGACTCCGAAGCCGAATCTACCTATCGGTGGGGAGGCCACGCCGAATGTCTGCGGCGTAGGTGTGGCGATGCTGCCGGGGTAGAGCTGGGCACCTCACCCGTCGATCGACTCCGTGGTGAACGTGGGAACTGTCCGCGGTCGCCCTCCGCGCCGGGCCTCCAGTCCGGTCGAGGGCAGGCCCATCGCCGGCTGACGGCCGTCGGACAGGGCGGAGGCTCCGTAGTACTCGGAGGCCGGGAGAGCCGGTCACATGGGGAAGGGGGCCAGCAAGTCGGCAGTAAGGACGCTGGAATGTCAGGAGGTTGTCGCCGGTGAACACCGGCGAGCTGGAGTCCGCCCTGTTCGGGGCGGAGCTGCGGGTACTGAAGATCCAGACCAAGCTGCACCGTTGGGCAAACGATGGTCCTCATCGCAGGTTCGACGATCTGTTCAACCTCGTGGCCGACCCCGCCTTCCTTCTGGTGGCATGGGATCGGGTCCGGGGGAACAAGGGTGCCCGCACGGCCGGAGTGGACGGGAAGACCACACGCTCCATCGAGGCCGGGCAGGGAGTCGAGGTCTTCCTCGACGGGCTGCGGTCTCAGCTGAGAGACGGCAGCTTCCGGCCTGTTCCAGTACGCGAGCGGATGATTCCGAAGGCGAACGGCAAGATCCGTCGTCTGGGGATTCCGACCGTGGCGGACCGGGTGGTCCAGGCGTCCTTGAAGCTGGTGCTGGAGCCAGTGTTCGAAGCGGATTTCCTTCCGTACTCGTACGGGTTCCGTCCGAACCGCCGGGCCCAGGACGCTGTCGCCGAGACCCGCTATCTCACGAGCCACTCCTACGAGTGGGTGGTGGAGGGCGACATCACGGCGTGCTTCGACGAGATCTCGCACACGGCCCTGATGGATCGGGTCCGGGATCGGATCGGGGACAAACGGGTCCTGGCTCTGGTGAAGGCGTTCCTCAAGTCCGGGATCCTGTCCCGGGACGGAGCCCTCACCGACACCCGCACCGGCACCCCGCAGGGTGGGATCCTCTCGCCCCTGCTGGCCAACATCGCACTCTCGGTTCTGGACGAGCACATCGCCCGGACCCCCGGAGGATCAGGCACTACCTCCGAGGAGCGGCGCCGCAGACGACGGCGAGGACTGCCAAACTACCGGCTGGTCCGGTACGCGGACGACTTCCTCGTGCTCGTCTCCGGCAGCCGCGAGCACGCCGAGGAACTGCGAGGGGACGTCGCAGAGGTGCTGAAACCGATGGGTCTTCGCCTGTCGGTGGAGAAGACGAGGATCACCCACATCGACGAGGGCTTCGACTTCCTCGGATGGCGCATCCAGCGTCACCGGAAGCGTGGCACCGACCGGCAGTACATCTACACCTACCCGGCACGGAAGTCAGTTCACTCGGTGACGGCCAAGGTGAAGGAACTGACCAGTCGACAGAACGTCGGCTTGCCGCTGACCGCCCTGCTGCACCGGCTGAGCCAGGTGCTGCGGGGCTGGTGCGCGTACTTCCGCCCAGGGGTCTCGAACGTCGCCTTCTGCTACCTCGGCCACTACACGTGGATGCGGGTAGTCCGGTGGATACGGCGCAAGCACCCCGGGATCACATGGAAGCAGCTCCGCCGCCGTTTCTGCGACGGCGGCTGGTGGCCTGCCACGGAGGAGGGAGAACTGTTCAATCCGGCGAAGGTAAGCACGACCAGATACCGATACCGGGGAACGATTATCCCAAGCCCGTGGCCCACTGCGGCATGAGTATCTGAACGACCCCGAACGGGACTTGTGGAGAGCCCGGTGCCCGGAGACGGGCACGCCGGGTTCGGGAGGCGGCTCGGGGAAACCCACTGGTGGAGACACCAGCAGGGCGCCCCGAGTCGACCTCACCGATCGCGCGGAACTGCTTGAGGCGGGCGAAGCATCGTTCGACCACGTTGCGTTCGCGGTAGATCTCCTTGTAGAAGGTAGGTGGTCGGCCACCGAGGGCTCCACGCCGCCGGCGGTGGGCCTCTTGGTCGCGGCGCTCGGGGATGGTGGCAGCGATACCCCGGCGTCGGAGCAGGTGGCGGATCGCCTTGCTGGAGTAGGCCTTGTCGCCCAGTACTCGGTCCGGTGTCGTGCGCGGACGGCCGGCGCCGGGGCGCGGGATCCGGATGGCGTCAAGGACCTGGCCGAACGCGGTGGCGTCGTTGGCGTTGCCCGGGGTGAGCACGATCGAGAGGGGCAGGCCGCGGCCGTCGACGGCCAGGTGGAGTTTGGTGGTCAGTCCGCCTCGGGACCGGCCGAGGGCCTGGCGGGTCTGTGAGCGGCCCGGATCTTCCAGTTTGTCCCCGTCTGCGGCCCCTTTTTTCGGGCGCCGGCCGCGTGCTGATGGGCCCGGTTGATCATGGAGTCGACGGCGACAGTCCACTCGATCCGGCCCACCGCGTCGTCTCGGACCTGGACGTGTTCGAGGAGCCTTCGCCCAGGTCCCGTCCGATTCCCAGCGCGCGAACCGCTCGTAGACGGTCTGCCATGGCCCATAGCGTTCAGGGAGGTCCCGCCAGGGCGCCCCGGTTCGCAACCGCCACAGAACCCCGTTGACCACCTGCCGATGGTCACGCCACGGGCGGCCACGTCCGTCCACCTGCGGCAACAGGGGTTCTACGCGTCCCCACGCCGCGTCCGTCAACTCACCTCGACCTGCCACAAGATCAATTGTCGGACACGGCCTAGTACCAATACCGGTGACTTTGGTGTGGTCTGTTCGTTGAGTGGGTTGTGCCAAGGCCTGGACAGGTGAAGTCGCCGGCGAGTGACCGGCTCTCGGACCGGATCGCGTTGGGGGTGCTGACGCGTGCGTTCCCGCCTGAGTTGATCGATGAGGTGGTCGCCGCGTGCGGCCGGACCGAGCAGCGGCACCGGCTGCTGCCGGCGCGGGTGGTGGTCTACTTCGTGCTGGCGATGTGCCTGTTCTTCGGGCAGGGCTATGAGGAGGTGGCCCGGCTCCTGGTCCAGGGGCTGGAGCGGGAGGGCCGGTGGGCGAGGGCCTGGCGGGTGCCGACGACGGCGGCCATCGGCCGGGCCCGTCTGAGGCTGGGGCCCAAGCCGCTTCGGGCCCTGTTCGCGAGGGTCTGCCGACCGGTGGCGGTCCGGGAGACGGAAGGCGCCTGGTACCGGAACCGGCGTCTGGTGGCGGTGGACGGCACGGTGTTCGACATCCCGGACACGGCGGCGAACGCGGAGTTCTTCGGGCGGCCGGGCAGTGGCCGCGGGCAGGGCCGCAGCGCGTTCCCACAGGCGAGGGTGGCGGCTTTGGTCGAATGCGGCACCCATGCCGTGTTCGCCGCCGAGGTGGCACCGCTGTCCGAGCACGAGACCGTGCTGGCCCAGCGGCTGTTCCCGGAACTGGTCGAGGGCATGCTCGTGCTGGCCGACCGGGGGTTCTGCGGCCTGGACCTGTGGCGGGCCGCCCGGGCCGGCGGCGCCGACCTGCTGTGGCGGGTGCGAAGCGTCGTCGTGCTGCCGGTCGTCACCATGCTCGACGACGGCTCCTACCTCTCCGAGATCGTCGCCACGCGCGACAGGAACCGCCGCGCCGACCCCGAGCGGGTGCGGGTCATCGAGTACACGCTCGGCCCGCGCGGCGGTGACAGCACCGTCTACCGGCTGATCACCAGCATTCTGGACCCCGCCGAAGCCCCGGCCGCAGAACTCGCCGCCCTCTACGCCCAGAGATGGGAGATCGAGAACACTCTCGACGAGATCAAGAACCATCAGGGCGGCCCCCGGCTGGTCCTGCGCTCCCAACACCCGCGAGGGGTCGAGCAGGAGATCTTCGCCTTCCTGCTGGTCCACCACGCTCTGCGCGACCTGATGCACCAGGCCGCCCTGAAGGGCGGGCACGACCCCGACCGGATCTCCTTCACCCGCACGCTTCGCATCGTCCGCCGCCACGTCACCGGCCAGGCGGCCCTTTCCCCCCTCCCGACTCGCCCGGACCACTGCCCGGAGCCTGCGTGAGATCACCGAACGCCTGCTGCCCGAGCGGCGGTTGAGGTCCAACCCCCGTGTCATCAAACGCAAGATGTCGAACTGGGCCCTCAAACGCACCGGGCACAGCGGCCCGTCCTCGCCCCAGGCCCCCGCGATCCGGCTGGTCGGGCCCACGAAAGCCAGCCCAACCCGCCGGAAATCGACCTAAATCACCGGTATTGGGCCTAGTACTCCAGTGTGGTTTTGCGATCTCGTGCCCGAAGCGGGTTGTGGCTGAGTGTGCTTACTGTCACCAAGGGAAGCGGCAGGTGGCGTTACTCGCTCCGGGTGGGCTCGGGCTGGAGTGCGGTGACGAACTGCAGGAGGCGTTCGTTGACCAGCTCGGGACGCTCCAGGTTGAGGCCGTGGCCGGCCCGCTGAACGATCTCGGCCTGAACATTCGGGATCAGCGCGGTGACCCGCTTCAGAACATGGTGCGGCCGGAGCAGGGCGCTTCGGCGTCCGAGCAGGACGAGGGCGGGCAGCTGGATCGAGCTCAGTTCCTCGTCGGTGAACGGTCGGGCCGCGGGACGGGTGTTCGGCTTATAGGTCCGCATGCCCAGCATCAGCGGAGCGATCATCTGGGGCGGTGAGCTGAGGGCGGGGTTGGCGAGCAGGCGCCCCAGGGCGGGTCGGAACGGGCGCGGGGCGAGCATTCCGAACAGCCCGCCGATCATGTGGGCGTAGAACCGCGCGGGGACCTTCTCGATCCCGCCCGGGTCCAGCGGGGCGATGGACGCGAGGCGCTCGGGTCCGTGAATGCCCTGGTTGAGGGCCAGCCATCCGCCGTAGGAGAGGCCGACCAGGTGGACGCGCTGCAGCCCGAGTCCGGCGAGGACCTCGCCGAGCCAGGCCGCGTTCTCCTCGGGACCGCCCGCGACGGCGCGTTGCACGCTGCGGCCGGGATCGTCGAGGGTGTCGATCGCGTAGACCGGGTGGTTCTCGCCCAGGGCGGCGATCTGCGGGTACCAGTTGGAGGCGTGTCCGGCGTGGCCGTGCAGGAGCACGATCGGCTCGCCGGTCCGGGCCCCGTAGCGGTGGACGTGGACGGTGCCGTAGCCGGTTTCGACGTCCAGTTCTTCGCGCGGGCCCGGCCACAGCTCCATGGCACGGTCGTACGCCTCAAGGAACTTCCCGCGGGCTTCCTCGCTGACGAAACGTCCGACGCTCGTCCTGGTCATGGTCCCTCCCGACACGCGAAACAGCAGGACTTGATGGTATGTTTGTACCATAAAAACGTTCGGAGGGAACCCGATGCCGAAGCTGGTGGACCACGAGGAGCGACGGGCCCAGATCATCGACGCCCTGCTCCGCGCGGCGGCGGACACCGGGCTGCACGCCGTCACCATGCGGTCCGTCGCCATCGAGGCGGGCATCTCGGTGCGGCTCGTGCAGTACTACTTCGACACCAAGGAGCAGCTGCTGCTCGCCGCGATCAACCGCCTGACGGCGCGCATGGGCGAGCGGGTCCGCGACCGGGTGAGGACCGCCGGCTCCTCGCCGGCTCCGCGCGCCATCGTCGAAGCGGTCCTGCTCGAAGCCGTGCCCACCGACGAGGAGAGCCGGATCTTCCACCTCGTCCACACCGCGTACGCGGTGCTCTCCATCACCGATCCCGCCCTCGGCGGCCAGCCGTTCCTCGCGGCACCCAACGAGATGGAAGGGTTCCTGATCAGCCAGCTCGCAGCCGCCCAACAGGCCGGGGACGCCGATCCGCACCTGGACGCCCGTCAGGAGGCCGTCGTCCTCCTGTCCGTCTCTGCCGGCCTCGGCCTGAGCGTCCTGCTCGGCCAGCGCACGGCGGACGACGCGACTGCCGTTCTGCGCTACCACCTCGGTCGACTCTTTCCCGGTTCGTGAGCCTCCACGGGGTTGAGTCAGGCCGCCGACCGACCGCTGGTGCCATGCATGGCAATCACGGGTTGTGTGGACTCCTGAAGATCGCGCGATTGCCGCGGGTCATGGCATGGACGCCGGCCGCCGGCGGGCGATGTTCGACCAGACCATGGCCCGGATCGCGGGCCGGTTCAAGCGGGTGGAGCCGCGGGCCACCGCCCGTGCCTTTGTGCTCGCTCTGCTGTCGGGCGTCGAGCTGAAGAACTGCTGGCGTTTGGCAGAGCAGGCCGGTCATTCCCGCCCCGGGCCGATGCAGCGACTGCTTCTATCCCGGCCCCGACTTCCGCTCGGGCTCTGCGAAACGGGAGGACCGGCGGCTACCATCCCGGTCGAGGCGTGGAGTCCCACGCTGTCGGGGTGGGACGGGGAGTAGGGGGAAGGCGTGCGCAACGCGCCCGGTGTCGTCATCGATGTCTCCAATGTGTGCTGGTCCGGGAAACTCCCCCCGCTGGGACGCCAGCACCCCTTGCTCAAGCGGCTGTTCCTGGTCCGCGACGCCTGGCGGGAGCAGTTCGGTTCGAAGGCCCCGGTGGACCTCGTCGCGGACAACTCTCTGGTGCATTCGCTGCCGCCGGACGACGGCGCGCGGCTGCTCCGGCTGCGGCAGAACCCCCGGAGGGAGGGTTTCGCTGATGTCCGGTTCGTGTCCTACGCCGACCCGGTGTTCCTGCGGCTGGCGCGAGAGCGGGGCCGACACGTGATCAGCTCGGACCTCTTCACCGACCTGCGGCGCAGGGAGCCCTGGGTGGAGCAGCAGCCCGACCGCATCCTCGCCTGGACCACGGGAGCG
The DNA here is from genome assembly GCF_055576085.1 of Kitasatospora sp. NPDC033851. Lineage (NCBI taxonomy): Bacteria > Bacillati > Actinomycetota > Actinomycetes > Kitasatosporales > Streptomycetaceae > Kitasatospora > Kitasatospora sp. NPDC033851. The sequence continues at coordinate 20,948 of NZ_JBVIRL010000047.1, forward strand.
GATCGGCGGGTGCGCCTGCACCGGAGCGGCATCGTGCCGGCGCCCGGGTACCGGGTGTCCCAGGCGATCGAGTTCAAGGATCTCAAGCACCTTCAGCGCCTTGATCCGGAGCACAGCGACCACAAGCGCGTCCTGCGGAGCCACTGGCGGTGCACGGCACTCGGTTGCGACACCGCGATGAGGTGGCCGGACGGGCTGCTGGGCTGGCCCTCCGTCAGCCGCACTACTGCCCGCGCCGTCTGCACGTGCGGCGCACTGCTGGAGGAGCTCGGGCCGCGCGGCACGACCCGGAGTTTCGTCGTCTCGGACGCGACGGCCCCGGACCTGCCGGGCGGGCTGTCGGCCGGCGAGTTCCTGCGCTTCCCGGTCAGCGTGGGCGACGCGGTGCAACTCGGGCGCGGCACGCTGCGCCACGGCATCAACCTGGGCGCGGAGGAGCTCGACCCGCCGCCCGGCGTCAAGCGGGTCAGCCGGATCCATCTGCTCATCTCGATGGAGGAGAAGCCGGGCGGCGGCAACCCGCAGGCCTACGCGGTGGACCTCGGCTCGGGCAACGGCACGGTGGTGGTGCGCGGCTCCGGTCCGGCGCGTCGGATCGAGCCGGGCGAGCGGGTGGCGTTCGGCGAGGCCGACCGGCTGGTGCTCGGGGACACCGTGGCGCTGCGCATGTCCGGGAAGCGGTACTTCAACGCGGAGCAGGCCCTGCCGCCGGAACTCGGGGACGGCGGCGGCGGCCGGACCTCCTTGGGCTGAGACGGCCCGGGTCTCACTGCGGCGCGTAGCCGGACAGGACTGTCCCGTCGGCGAAGCCCGCGTACATCAGACCGTCGGACAGGATGGCGGAGGGCTGACCCGCCGAGACGCCCAGGTCGTTGCGACTACCGGGCCAGTCCGGGAACGAGACGGGCCTCGTTACCGCGTTCGCTCCCTGCGTCAGGTCGATGCTCCCGGGAGAGGCGACCGTCAGCTCGACGGCCTTGTCGCCCGCCAGCAGCAGTGCCGTCGTCTTGCTGGTCCGGTCCTCCGGGAGTTGGTGGCTCCAGAGCTTGCGGCCGGTGGCGAGGTCCACGGCCGAGTGGGCGCCGGGGGTCATCCCGTCGGCGACCAGCAGGCCCTTGGCGCCCAGCGCCAGGTGTGGGCCCGCGCCGGTCAGCAGGGTGCGGCCGCCGTCCAGGTGCTGGGCGTCGAATGCCGAGACCTTGCCCTCCCCGGTGTCGGCGCAGACCACCCACTGTCCGTACCCGTGGAGGACGGTACAGACGGCGGCGGTGGAGCCGGTGATGGTGCCGCCCGTGGTCTCCAGCATGACCAGGCGCTGGTCCGACATCGCGTACAGTCGTCCGTCGAGGGCGATCGGCAGGGTACCCGCGGAGTCGAGCGGTGTCGTCCACAGCTCCCGTCCGTCGTCGGTTGCGTTCGCCCGCAACTCGCTGTGGTCCGCCGCGCCGCTGCCGCCGACATGCGGGCTGGTCGGGTCGACGAGGTCGGTGACGAGGGTCTTGCCGACGAGCACCACACCGACGGCGGTCCGGCCGTCCCGGGCAGGCTTCTCCCAGCGGACGGTGTGGTCGCGCAGCCGGATCGCACGGGTGTAGCTGCCGTCGGTGGTGTAGGCGTTGCCGTCGGCCAGGACCGGGGCCCGGACGGTCGCATCGCCGAGCCGGCCCTTCAGCGGCACCTTGGGATCGAGGCTCCAGCGGGTCGTGCCGTTGTCGGCGTCGAGCGCGATCAGCCCGCCGTCGGAGCGCGAGCACACGTACAGGCCCTCGCCCAGGGCGCAGCCGGCGAGGCGGACGCCCAGCTCCTTGTGCCACGGTGCCCAACTCGTCCGGATCGAAGCGGTGTCGAGTGCCGCGCTGCCGAACTCGCCGCTGGCCCCGGCATCTCCGTCGGCCATGGCGGCGGGGAGTGCCTCGGGGCGCGGGGTCGGGCCTGAACTGGCTCCGGTGGGCGCGGGGTTGACGGACGGGGGCGCCCCGGTGTCGGAGGTGTCGGCCGGCCACCGGGGGACGAGAAGCACCCCGAGCACGCTCAGCACCACCCCCAGCACCGCCGCGCCCACCAGTGGGCCCCGGCGTCGGCGTGACGGTGCCCGCGGGGCGGCGGGTACGGGCGTCAGAGGCAGCGCCGCCAGGTGGGCGGCGTCCTGCTCGTAGCGCGCGCACAGCTCCGCGACCGCCGGGGGCCAGCCGCGCGCGGCCGGCTCCGCGCCGAGCAGCGCGGTCAGTTCGGCGAGGTCCGGGCGGTCCTGCGGACGCAGTCGCAGGCACTCGGCGAGGACGCCGCGCAGGCCGGCGGGCACCCGGGACAGGTCGGCCTCGGCCTGGCCGATCCGGTGCAGTACCGCGAGCGCCTGGCCGCCGTCGAAGGGGCCGCGCCCGCAGGAGGCGTATGCGAGCACCGCGGCGAGGCAGAAGACGTCCGAGGCGGGGCCGATCCGGGTCGCGCCGTCGAGGTGCTCGGGCGACATGTAGCCCGGGGTGCCGATCACCTTGCCCATCGAGGTCAGTACGGTGCCGTTCAGGCGCTTCGCGATGCCGAAGTCGATCAGCCGTGGGCCGGCGGAGGACAGCAGCACGTTGCCGGGCTTGATATCCCGGTGCAGCAGGCCTTGGGCGTGGACGGCGCCCAGTTCCCCGGCGAGGTCTGTACCGAGCGCGCGTACGGTCTGCTCGTCCAGCGGACCGGTCGCCTCCACCGCCTCGGCGAGCGTCGGGCCGGGGATGAACTCCGAGGCCAGCCAGCGTGGTTCGGCGCTCGGGTCGCAGCCGAGCAGGGTGCCGGGGAGGGCCGCGGAGACCGCGCGTGCGGAGTCGATCTCGCGACGGAACCGGGCTCGGAGTTCGTCGTCCGGTATCCGCTCCGGGTGCAGGGTCTTGACGGCGACCAGGCTGCCCGGGCCCGCCGCTTCGGGGCTGCGGGCGAGATAGACCTCGCCCATGCCGCCCGCGCCCAGCCGGGCGAGGGTCAGGTACGGTCCGATCAGGCGCCGGCTGTCCGGGGGCAGCGGCTGCAGCACGGCGAACTCCGTTCGTCGGGGCGGGTCATGACATCCCGGTGCGGCCTGGCCAGGGTCACTGTGGGGCCTCGACGGCGTGTACCGCGCCGTCTGCGCCGACGGCGATCAGGATCCCGTCCAGGGCGAGCACCCGGGGGTGTCCGTACTCGGCGAAGGAGGAGAGCGTCGCGTGCGGGCCGGGCGACCCGGCGGGCTTCGCCAGGTCGACCGTGGTGGGTGCCGGTGCCGCGCCGCCCTCCGGGTTCGCCGGGACGATCAGCAGCCGGGCATCGGTCATGGTGACGGCCTTCGTACCGAGCAGGATCGGCCGGGCAGCGGTCGGGTACACCGTGGAGTCTCCGCCGCGCGGCTTGTCGACGGCGAGGCGCCAGCGCTGGGCTCCGGTGGCGGCGTCGATGGCGGACATCGAGCCGTCCGACGCGTTCTGGGCGGTGATCACCGTGCCGTCGGTCGCGGTGATCACCGTCTTCTGGTCGTGGAGTCGCTGGTTGTCCCCGCTGATGTCCTTCGACCCGGCGAAGTCCCTGGCTCCGGCGGTCACCAGCCCGCCGTCGGCGGTCCGGCACAGCACGGTCGTGCCGGTCACGGCCAGTGGGCCGCAGGCGCCCGGCATTGTCGCGATCGGTGCGCCAGTATCCTCGTCGAAGGAGGCGAGCCCGTCGGAGGTGGCGGCGTAGACGGTGTGGCCGTCGCCCGCCACGGGGCCGTATCTGAGGTGGAGCTTGACGGTGGTCGGGCCGTTGCGGCCCAGCGGGCGGCTCCAGGTGGGCTGCCCGCCGTCGAAGGTCGAGGCGTCCAGGGTGAACTCGCAGCCGATCTCCTCGCCTCGGTGGCACAGCGACAGGAGGAGCCGGTCCCCGTCCGCGAGCGGCTCGGTGGCGAGACCTACGTCCTTGCCGAAGGGGGTGGTCGACAGGACGCGCCCGCCGGTGAGGTCCTGGACTCGCAGCGCACCGTCGGCGTCCCGGCTGGCGACGCGGTTGCCGTTGATCGCCGGGTCGTCGCCGTCGTCGGGGATGAGGCGCAGGCCGTTGTTGGTCGTCGGCTGGTCCGGTGCGCCGGGATCCTTCGGGAGGTCCACGCGCCAGCGCTCGTGGCCGGTGGCGGTGTCGAGGGCCTGGAGGCTGCCGTCCACCAGGCGGCATACCAGGGTGCCGGCACCGAGCGAGCAGCCGGTCGGCTGGTCGGTCAGGTAGGCGGCCCAGGGGTGGAATCCGCTCGGCGGCCGGGTCTGCGCCGTGGTGAAGACCGCGTTGTGGCCTGGCCCGCCCTGCTCGGTGACACCCGTGAGCGTCGCGGCAGCCGGGGGTGCCTTGGTGGCGGCCACCGACGGGGTGGGCTGCCCGTCGGCCGGTGACCCGCTGCCGACTCCGAAGTGCAGGACGGCTGCTGTCCCGGCCGCCGCCAGGACGAAGGCGCTCGCAGCGGCGATCACGAGGAGGCTGCGGCGCCTCGCCGGACGGCCAGCCCCGGTGGACGCCGCGGTATTCGTCGGGCGGGGCGGCGGCGCAAGGGCCGCGGCCTGCGCCGAGGCGCTGCTCTCCGCGATCATCCGGGTGATCTCCGCCGGCCAGCCCGTGGCCGGGTCGGGACACTGCAGCGCCTGCGCCAGCTCGGCCGGGGTGGGGCGGTCGGCCGGCTCCCGGAGCAGGCAGGCCGCCACGATCCCGCGCAACTCGACCGGGACGGCGCCCAGTTCGGTCTCGGCACGGGCCGTCCGGTGCAGCAGCACGGCGGGCTCGGCCTCCCCGAACGGGCCCCGCCCGGTGGCGGCGTACACCAGGACCGCACCCAACGAGAACACGTCCGAGGCCGATACGGCCTGCCCGGCGTCCAGGACCTGCTCGGGAGCCATGTACCCGAGCGAGCCCAGCATCGTCCCGCCGGACACGGCCGTCTCCTCATCGGCGGCGCGGGCGATGCCGAAGTCGATGAGCTTGGGGCCGGTGGCGGACAGCAGGACGTTGCCGGGCTTCAGATCGCGGTGCAACAGTCCCTTGCCGTGCACGTCGGACAGCGCCGCCGCCAGCCGGACCCCGATCCCCGCGACTACCGCGACGGGCAGCGGACCGCAACCGGCCACCGCCCGGTCGAGCGTCGGCCCGGCCACGAACTCGCTGGCCAGCCACGGCACTTCGGCATCGGCCGAGCCGCCGAGGAGCCGGGCGACCCAGGGGCTCTCGACCGTGCGCAGCGCCTCGATTTCGTGCCGGAAGCGGTTTCCCACGTCGGGGTTGTCCAGCAGCTCCGGGCGGATCGTCTTCACCGCGGCGAGCGTGCCGTCCTCAGCCCGCCCCAACAGCACCTGGCCCATGCCCCCGGCGCCCAGCCGTCCGACGATGCGGTAGGGCCCGATCCGATCTCCCTGCGCAGCCGCCACCCCGACCCCTCCGTGTCCCCCGACCCCGGCCGCCACGTCGGCGGGCAAGGCGATGATTCCACAGCGTGACGGAAACGCGTCAGGTTTCGCGGACACAGGCGTGGAGTCGACGCGGGCCTCAGCCCTGGCCGAGCCCCCCGGCCTGTTCTCCGTCCGCAAGGACGGCCGCGCGCTCGGCTGGATCGAGCACGGCGCCGGCCGCGTGGGGCCCGGCTGCCTGCGCCTCACTCCCAGCAGCAACCGATCTACGGGGCGGTGTGCCTGCGGCGGCGGTGCGGGCGGCGTGCTGCATCCCGGCCTCGGCCAGGTGCCGGCGGCCGCCGGCGAGATCCTGACGGATCTGCTGCTCCACCGCTGTGAACACCCGGTAGTAGCTGTCGTCGTACGCCTCGACCAGTTGATAGGTCCACATGCCCGGGATGACGTCCCGGCCGAGGATCTCTTGTTCGACCAGGTCAGCCTGTTCTCCGCGCCCGGCCCGGCACAGCATCCGCACCGCCTCGGCGAGCATCCGGTCGGCGCCGCCCGTCATGTGGTGCACCGTGTACAGGTGGCCGCGGGCCCGCTCGGTGTACTCCAGCGCCGTCATCAGCATCCCCAGCGCCTCGATGGTCGCGTCGCCACCCCGGGCGGCCGGCGGTGCGCCTCGTCCGGCTGAGTTTTTCGAGGTGATTGGGCTCCACGCTTCCGGTGGGTTCAGGTACCAGGAGTTTTTCGGCGAGTTCGGGCTCCACCCGTGTGATGGTCTGTGACATGCCGCTTTCGGCGTAATCGGCGGTTGTGGGCCGTCTGGCGGTCACGATGTGCTTGTTGATCACAGTCCTGGTAAGGGAGACCGCTGGTGCACAGGTCTCGTGAGGTGCTGTTCGGGAGGATCCGGTGGGCCGAGCGCGAGCAGGGGCTGTCGGGTCGGGGGCCGGCGGTTCGGTTCAAGGTGTCGCGGCGTACGGTGCGGCTGGCGTTTGAGTCTCCAGTGCCGCCGAAGCGGAAGGCGCCTCCTCCGCGGCCGAGTGTGCTGGAGCCGGTGAAGGTCTTCATCGACGCGATACTGCAAGACCTTCGGCGACGCCCGCGTCTGCGCGGCCATCGCCGACCGGATCACCTTCCGCTGAACCCTTATCCAAACCGGCACGGAGTCCTACCGCTGCCTGGCCATCCAGGAAACCCTTTCCCCGGCCCGAAAATGACGACTCCCCAGCCCCCTGGGCCGGTGGGCCTCAACCGCGGGCGTGGACGGTGCCGTCTGTCACGCGCGGTCTGTGCCATGGTCCTTGCCCTCGCGTCCGCGCTGGCCTGGGTCGTGACCGGTCCGTCCGATGCCGCCCGGGCCGCGACCGCGTGTGCGGCGAGTCTGTGCGTCCTCAACGCGAGTGCCGCAGACGCCCTGTACGTCCACCCCGGCAGCGTCCAGGTCACCGGCAGCATCCTGGTCAACTCGACGAACAGTCAGGCCGCGCTCGTCAGTGGCACCACCTCGGTCATCGCGAACGGGGGCACCATCGGCGGCCCGGCGGCCCCGGCCGGCTTCGCCACCGCGAGCGGCGGCTCGTACAGCCCGGCCCCGGTCAACCAGCCCGCCGGCACCGACCCCTACGCCGCCTTGGCCCAGTGCCCGGCCGCATCGGCCTGTCCTTCGACACCGACCCCGCCGTATCCCTCGGTCAACCACATCTCGGGGAACCAGACGATCAGCCCGGGCGTGTACACCAGCATCTCGTCCCTGTCCGGCACGCTCACCCTCAATCCCGGCACGTACGTCATCACCGGCACCAACGGCATGACGATTTCCGGCGGGAAGGTGAACGGCACGGGGGTGACGATCTACCTCGCCTGCCCCTCCTACCCGACCGCCTGCGCGGCGGGCACCAGCGGTGCGTCCTTCACCGACCAGAGCGGAGGCAAGACCACGCTCAGCGCACCGACCACGGGGGCCTTCACCGGTCTTTCGATCATCGCCGACCGCAACAACACCGCGGGGGTCACGGTTTCGGGAAACGGCACGTGGATCACCGCCGGCGGCGTGATCTATACGGCCGCGGGGAAGCTGACGGCCGCATCCGGAGGCAAGGCCAGCTTCACCCGCGCGGTCGTGGACAGCGTCGAGACCAGTGGCAGCAACAGCTCCCAGATCACCGTCATCCCGACCACGGGCACGTTGTCGATCAGCGTGCCGGCCACGGCGGGCCTGGGCAGCGCGGCGCCCGGTGGCACCATCAGCGGTGCCCTCGGCTCGGTGACCGTCTCGGACGGGCGGGGACTGGCCACCAGCACGTGGACGGCGACGGTGTCCGCCACGAACTTCACCACCGGCGGAGCCTCGTCCGCCGAGACGATCACCACCACGAACGTCTCGTACTGGTCCGGACCCGCGACGAACACGAACGGAACCGTGACGGCTACGCCGGGCCAGAGCGACGCCTCGGCAAAACAGTCGCTCAGCAGTTCGAGAACCGGCTTCACCACCACCGGCAACGGGAACAACTCCACGAGCTGGGCCCCCACGGTGGTGATCGCGGTCCCCGCCGCCGCGGCAGTCGGCACCTACACCGGCACCGTGACCCACTCCGTCGCCTGATGCCGCCATCCGCTGCCGGTGAACGCATTCGGGCCCGCCAGGTTCAGCGGACATCCGCGGTCGTGCGCCACAGGCCGGCTGGGCTACGCGACCGAATGAGTCACCGTCCCGGCGTAGGTGCCGTTCACCGCAGCGGCGGGGATCGCGACGACGAGCGTGGGGTTCCACGTCGCGGAGTTGTTGCCGGTACCCGCAGTGAGGCTGTAGGCGGTGCGGCTGACGTTGAGGCTCTGGGCCTGGGCCGACGTGGCCTGGCCGGGCGTGAAGACGCCCACGCCGGTGGTGGAGCTCGCGGTTCCCGACCAGTAGGAGACCGAGCTGGCCGGGACCGTCTCCGGAGCCGTGCCGCCGCCCGTCTTGAAACTGGTGGAGATCGCGGACGCGGTCCAGGCGGCCGTAAGCAGAGCTCGGGAGTCGGTGACCGTGACATTGCCCAGTTGTCCGCTGACGGAGTTTCCGGGCAGTCCGCTCCCCAGGCCCGCCGGGCCGGCGGGGACCGAGATCGCTAACGAACCACCCGAGACGGAGAACGTGATCGCCGTGTCTCCGGGCGCGGCACCGGCTACTCCGGCGTTGGCGACAACCATCGCGGCTGCGGCGGCTACGGAATATCGGATGCGCATGGGTTTCTCCTTTGTCGTCCAGGCCCGGAACGGCAACCGTCCGGGCGACGCGCACTGCGGCGAGTGGCCGAGCCGGCCATTGGTCCGGGCGTACTGAGCCCGCGTCAACGATCAGACTGAGTCCTCGTCGGCTCCTCCAGCGGGCTGGGCCCGAGACCGCGCGTCTTGTCAGGGAGGCAGCCCCGGGGCCCAAAGTCATAAGATAGTGATGGTGCGTGCAACGCCTCTCGGGACACTCCGCCCCGAGTCACCAGGTCACCCGATGAGTGGCTCCCGGTCTCACCGGAAGACCTGCGGACCCCGAGGCCCGCCACGTCCACAAGACCCGCACCCACCGCCAGGACGGCTACAAGGCCCACCTCGCCGTCGAGCCCGAGACCACGATCTACACCGACGTCGAGCTGACCCCCGGCAACGGGGGCGAGCACCACGAGGCCCAGGTCGCCCTCGACTTGCTCGCCGACGAGCCTGAACCCGGTGGACGCGTTCGGCGAGACCGCCTACTCCACGGGGCCGACCCGCAGGGCCCTGCGGGAAGCAGGGCACCGGCTGTTCCTCAAACCCCGCCCCACTGACGACCGCCGTCCCGGGCGGTTTCAGCCTCGACGACTTTGCCATCGACACCGCGGCCGCCACAGCGACCTGCCCCGCCGGTCACACCGTCGCCTTGTCCGCACCGTCCGGCCGACACATGCAGCGCAAGGCGGTCTTCACCGGCCATTGCACCGGATGCCCCCTACGCGAACGGTGCAGCCGGGCCAAGGCCGGCCGGATCGTCACCATCCGCCCCGACCACGACCTCATGTCCCAAGCCCGCCAGGCGGCGAGCACACCCGACTGGCAAGCTACCTACCGCCGCCGGCGCCCACCCGTGGAACGCGCCGTCGCCTGGCTCGTCGGCCACGGCAACCGGCGCCTGCGCTACCGGGGAACGATCAAGAACAACGCCTGGCTCCACGCCCGCGCCTCAGCCCTCAACCTCCGGACCCTGATCAACCTCGGACTCACCCACAACGGCACCACCTGGCAGGTCGGGGCTGCCGCCTGATGGCGGCAGCCCCGACCACAGCAAGATCTTCATCAGCCTTCTAGGTCTGTTGCGAAGGTGGATCAAGGTTTTCCTTCGGGAAATGCCCGGTCCGTCCAGCCTCGTGACAGCCCGAGAAGGCCTGACCGCAAGGCCTCGCGCTGGTTGGCAACCCAAAGCTCCACCTGGTCGGTGGAGTCCGCGACGGACCGGTCCGTGGTGACAATCAGATGGGTGGACCATCGTCGGTCACCGACGGTCCAGTCGGTCCAGCGGTTCCAGACCATCTCGGACCAGCTGCCGTCGGTGATGACATCCGGCCGGTGCCGGGGGTCCTGGGCGTGCTTGCGATGCCAGTCGGCCCAGCCGAAAAAGGCTTCGACGGCTGGCGTGTCCCACCGGCCCGGATCGCGTTCGGTGAGTCTGCGGCGCCGGATCCCGTCGGACACGTCGACCAGACATACCGCGATTCCCTCCAGCAGCGGTGCCGACGGAACGGCCAAAACCTCACCGAGCGGAGACTGGCCGGTCAGCAGCAAATCGAGTCCGTGCCGCTGGTAGTCCAGTGCACGGCACACCCACATCTCGGTCGTTCGGTTCCGCCAGATCCGGTCCGCGTCGTCCGGAACACCGAGTTCGTCGAAGTCGTGCACGACGATCCCGCCGATCCGTTCACCGATGGCATGGGCGATGGTGGTCTTCCCCGAGCAACTGGAACCCGTCAGTTTGAGCAGCACCCGGCCAGAGTGGCAGGTCACCGGTGGACATTCCATGTGTTTCCCGGCTCCGCACCGTCCTGCTCGCAGCCATTCGTTGGTGACCACGACCAGGACCGTCGCCTCGCAGCGCACGGCGAGCTGCGGTGAGCACGCCTGTGCCATCTCATGACATCGGGTCCTCGCGGTCAGGCTCGGCGGGCGTAGGACGTCAGGCGATCGGCGAGCGCGATGACGAGGTCGCGCAGCTCAGCGGGGCGCTCGATGACGAACGGCCGGTCGAGTGAGGCGAGTACCGGGGGCAACCGGTCGAGCCGCTCCGCCCGCAGCTCGACGCGCAGCCAGCGCTCAGTCGCCGGGCTGATCGGTGAAGGCGAGAGCTTCCAGGAGTGTGTCGAGCCGGCGGGCGATGTGCTTGGGCAGCACTCGCCGGATCTTCGCCGATGCCGTCTCGTTTGCCGTGTGCTCCGTCGTCGTCAACCCTGCTCGGCGGCCGACGACCAGGCCGAGCAGCACGGCCAGTGCCTCGTCGTCGCTGAGCAGGAGCGGAGGCAAGCGGTACCCGGGGGCGAGCCGGTAGCCGCCGTAGCGGCCGCGCGCACCGATTCCACGGGCACGTCGAGGTCGATCAGCTGGTCCACATACCGGCGCACGGTGCGCCCTTCGACGCCGAGCCGGTCGGCGAGTTCGGCCACTGTCCGGGTGCCGCCCGACTGCAGCAGCTCCAGGAGTGTCAGTACGCGGCCGGTGGGGCCAGGCATGTTCGCAGCCTAACGCGAATACAGGACCGATTCTGTCCACTATTTCTCCTAGCCTGCGGCGTGCACGCTTTCAGCACAGCCAAGGAGATTCCCATGGACTTCGTCTCGATCCGCATCATCACCGGCGACGTGGCGCGCCTCGTCGAGTTCTACGAGCGAGCCACAGGGGCGCGGGCGACGTGGGCCACCGAGGACTTCGCCGAACTCAGGACCGCGGGCGCCACCCTCGCGATCGCCGGGACCCGCACCGTCCCGCTGTTCGCCCCGGGCTCTGCCCACCCGGCGGACAACCACAGCGTGATCACCGAGTTCCTCGTCGACGACGTGGACCGCGTTCACCAGAACCTGACCGGCTTCGTCACCGACTTCGTCAACGGGCCCACCACGATGCCCTGGGGCAACCGGTCGCTGCTGTTCCGCGACCCCGACGGCAACCTCGTCAACTTCTTCACCCCCGTCACCCCGGCGGCCATCGAAAAGTTCGCCCGCTGACGCCACGCACAGCCGCTCACGCGGGAGCCCTGAGATCCCAGGGCTCCCGGTGAACGCGGCCGCCGAGTCCAGGAGCGCCACCAGCCGTGGACATCGGAACGCACCGCTGACCCCGAAGGACGTCTGCGCTTGTGTCTTCGGGTCCACGCCGGACGTCCGATCGCGCACGTCGCTGTGGGAGCCGGGATCTCCCGCCGCTGCCTGGCCAAGTGGTACGCCCGCTGGCGCGCGCACGGCGAGAACGGCCTGCTCGACCATCCCTCCCGCCCCGCCACCAGTCCCGCCCGCACCTCCGAGGACATCGCTGACCTGGTGGAGGCGCTGCGGCGGCAGACCAAGCACGGACCAGCCCGGCTCGCCGCCGACCTACAGCGGCTGCACGGCGTCACACTCGCGCCGGCGACCGTTCACCGCGTCCTGGTGAGGCGAGGACTCAACCGGCTCCGGGACCTGGATCCACCGACCGGCGAGCAGCTGCGCGAGGTCATCCGCTACGAGCACGACCGGGTCGGCGACCTGGTCCACGTCGACATCAAGAAGCTCGGACGCATCCCGACCGGCGGCGGCCGGCGGATGCACGGCGTCGGCACCGAGTTCGCCCGCGCCTCCGAACGCACCGGTCCCGGCACCGGCAAGGTCGGATACACGTACCTGCATTCGGCGCTCGACGACCACTCCCGGCTCGCCTACACCGAGGCCCTGGACGATGAGAAGGCCGTCACCGCGGTCGCCTTCTGGCACCGGACCGTTTCCTTCTTTGCCGCCCACAGCATCACACCGATCCGCCGCTGCCTCACCGACAACGGCGCGTGCTACCGGTCTACGACCTGGGCTGACGCCCTCGCCGCGACCGGTACGAAGCACAAGCGGACCAGGCCGTACACGCCGCGCACGAACGGGAAGGATCACGGGACGCTCACACGCGAGTGGGCGAGGACTTCGCGTAACCAAGGTCCCGAGACACCACAGTCGTGTAGGCGATCCCGCAGTGCGTCAGCGACCGGGAGGTGGAGGAACTGGGCCCGCTGGTGCTGCCTGCCCCGACCAAGCGCGAGCAGATGGCCGCCCTGGTCTCCGCCCCCACTGACCCGTGGTGGGAGGGCCGGCCGGTGCCTCCGCGGGGGTCGGAGGCACCGGCCGGCCGGCTTGGGCGATCAGGTGGAGAAGGTCGTCAGCGGCTCCAGGTCGTAGGTGCGGGCGTACTCATTCGAAAAGATCAAGGATCGTCTTGCGGAAGCCTTGCAGACGCAACCACTCGGTTTTCGAATCTGGCGAGCAGTCACCGAACTCGTCCAACTTGCCAGCAAGGAGGACAACCCTGTTCTCGCGAGGAGGGTGAGGAATTGGGTTGAGACCCTTCTTACTGGGCGTTTCAGCCGTAGATGTGGGGGTTGACACCGCTTTTCCCGGTGCCAGGACTGTCTGCGTCTGGTGACGCTTGGGGCTCTGGTGACGGGAGGGCCGCCGATACACAAATGCCCGCCGGAACTGTGC
>NZ_JBVIRL010000048.1:0-33280 GCF_055576085.1 Kitasatospora sp. NPDC033851
CGGTCCGATACCCGCTCACTCGCAGGTGACTTGACCTGCCCCACCCTCGCCACACCACAACCAACGAGAACAGCAAGACAAAGTCACCGGCATTGAGCCTAGGGGTGACCCGCCGCCAGGCCCTGTGGTCCGCAGGACTGCTCGCCCGGACCACCGGCGCCATGCTGCCCGGCACCGCCCCGGCGCTCACCGCCCCGGCGGACCTGCCGGAGATGACCGCCGTCGAGGAGACCATCGCCGACCTGTGGGCCACCGGCGCCTCGGCCACCACCCACCCCGTCCAGCACGCCCGCCCGCACCTCGACCGCTGCGGCGCCATGACCGCCGCCGACTTCAAGCACAGCGCCATCCCCGGAACGACGGTGGCCGTCGGAGGCCTCGTCACCCACCGCCAGCGCCCGCCCACCGCAGGCGGGGTCCTGTTCATCTCCCTTGAGGACGAGACCGGTCTCGTCAACATCATCTGCCAGCCCCATGTGTGGGAGCGCCAGCGCCGCGTCGCCCTCGGCAACGCCGGCCTGCTCGTCCACGGCACCGCCGAACGCAAGGACGGCGCGATCAACCTCGTCGCCACCCGCCTCACCTCGCTCACCCTCGCCCCCGGCGCCCGCAGCCGCGACTTCCGATGACCGGACACACCAACACCATCCCGACGTCCCCCGTTTGCGCAGGTCACCCGCCCCGGGCGGATGACCGCCCGCACCGCGGCGGGATACAGTCCCCCGCAACGACCGAAAGGCACCTGACGATGGACGACACCACCCCTGCGCGAGCCCGCCGCGGCCGGCCCAAGGGCGTCCGCATCGGCGAGGACGGCCTCACCGAGCGCCAGCGGCAGGTGATCGACGCGATCCGCACCCACCTCCGCAGCAACGGGTACCCGCCGTCCATCCGCGAGATCGGCCAGGCCGTGGGCCTGTCCAGTTCCAGCTCGGTCGCCCACCAGCTCACCCGGCTCCAGCAGCTGGGCCTGGTCGCCAAGGACCCGCACCGCCCCCGCGCCTACTGCCTCCTCGACGACGGCCCGGCCACCACCGTGCGCCCGGCACCGCGCGACGCAATCGTTCCGCTGCTCGGCCGCATCGCCGCCGGCGGCCCGATTCTCGCCGAGGAACACATCGAGGACGAGCTCACCCTGCCCCGCCGGCTCGTCGGCGGCGGGCAACTGTTCGCCCTGGAAGTACGCGGCGACTCGATGACCGGCGCCGCCATCACCGACGGGGACACCGTCGTCGTGCGCCGCCAGCCCGTCGCCGAGAACGGCGACATCGTGGCCGCGATGATCGACGGCGAGGCCACCGTCAAACGCCTCAAGCGCGAGGCCGGCCGGACCTGGCTCTTGCCGCACAACCCTGCCTACGAGCCCATCAACGGCGACAACGCCACCATCCTCGGCAAGGTCGTCGCCGTCCTGCGCCGACTCTGAACAAACGGACGACACCACGCGATGACCGGCGGCCACCAGGCCACGCCCTCGCGAGCGTCCCACGAAGTCGTCATCCGAGGGGCTGAGCACCAGGGGAGGTCGGCCCGCAGGCGCCTCACCGCGGCCGGCGACGGCACCACGCGAAGTTCGGCTGCCGAACGCCGCACGAGGCCCGTACGCGGCACCCCGGCCGGCGGCTGCGGTGTCGGCCGACCGGCCGCATCCAGCCTCGTCGCGGGCTTGGGCAGTTGCACCCTGGAGACATGAGCCCTCGACGAACGTCACCTTGACCCAGAAGGATCTTGCCAGGATGCCCGAGCGACCTTGAAATCCAGCGAGACCAGTGAAGGTTGCGGCGGCCTGGGACGGTCGAAAACACGTGTCTACATTGGGCACCCTGATGCGAGACTGCGCGCCATGACCACACCTGAGCTCAGCGAATCGGACTATCTCCGAGAGATCGAGCGCCTCGCTTACCGAGTCACTGTCGAAGCGTCCAACGAGGACTGGCTCTCGTTCGAGCGCGATCCGGACGACGCGACATCGCTCCAGCGGAGCGTGAACGCGCTCGCCCGGGTGCTACGCAGTTACCACTTCGACGGCGACGGCTGTGTGGATGAGGACCGTCCCCTGGTCAGGCTCGTCGGTGCCGCGGTCCTGAAGCCCGGGGTCATGCCGGCCGGGGTGGATGAGGACTACGAGGACGCGTGCGCGCGGATCGGTGTCGACCCGCGACCAGAGGGCTGGGCGCTGTGGAACACCTGGGATGACGGGGACTGCCAGGTAACCATGGTGGTGTCTGCTGTCGAGACGACCGAGGGGTTGTTCGAGAACTGGTCGCGTGGAAGGGCTCTCGACCCGGTGACCCCACTGCCGTCTCAGATTGCGCTCGTCCGTCGGGGCTGGATCGGGCCGATGACGTTTTCGCCGCGGGGTGTCAGCCGCACCGGTCGTGGCGGGCAGCCATTGTCCTGACCTTGCATCGTCACAGGTCGTAGCCACCACGAACAGGGACGCACTGAATTCCGCTCCCTTCGAATCGGGTGCGCCCGCCAATAGGGCCGATGTGAGCGGTCGCGATAGCTGTCACCTGGTCGCGACGTCTGCCGAATCCCGCTCCCAGAGGAATCGGGCTCTGGTCGCAGTGCCGTGAGGGACGCTGCGGAGGTCGCTACCCAGCAGCCACGACCTGGCCGGCCGTGACGTGGGGAGGATTAGGGAGCAGTGACGCGAGGCTGTCCCGCACGAAGTCCGCCGCTCTCCGGATCGATTCCTCGGCCCCGGCTTGGTCTTCGAAGACGCTGGTGGAGACCATCACCCCGTCCCCGGCATCAACCCAGTAGTAGGCCATGAATCCGGGAACCTGGCGAAGGAGTGGCACGAATCCCTCGGCCACTCGGCGCCCTGCCTCCGCAGGATCGGTCACTCCTTCGTACCGCCGCACTACTGCGTACACGCTGGTCTCCTCATGGGTCCCGAGTCATCTCGTGCGAGACGACATACCCTTCACCGGGCGTCTCCCGCTCACGAGATTTCCGGATGGCGCCCGGATAGCCGCATGGGCAGCCACAGCCGACTCCGGGCCCGGGACGAACGAGGCAGATGACACCACCCCGACCAGCTGGTAGCCAAGGCGGGCCGAAGGCGCAGGCCGCAGGAAGCGCCTGGTAACAACTACCTCGATCAAACACACCGCGCCGCCCGGGGCCGTCCCCATGGCCAAGGCCCGGCCGATTCATACCCCGGGGGCTCACCGACCGGTCGCCCGGGCATCGCCGGCGCCAGGGGCGCCCATCGGCCGCCGACCACCGCCAGGTGACCAGCCGACCTCTGCGTCCCCAGGACTACGTCGGGCTGCGGGCGGCTGCGGGCGGCGACCCGGTCCTGACCCGACAGGGAGGCCCGGTACCCATCCGCCCACACGGCGTGCGGCTGTCCGCTGCCGTCCACGGGCCGACGGGGGCCGAGGAAGAAGGCGAGCGCCTCCGGGGCGCTGTCGAGCCTGGCCTGCTGCTCTCCCCGGCCGTGTCGCGGTCGCGGTCGACCCCACCTGCGGACCCTGGTCGGGCGCTGGCTGTGGTGCCGCGCCGCACGCGCTCCGTGCAGTTGGGGCGTCCCGGCGGTCCCGGGTGTGTCCGCTCTGGCATGAATGCCCGTTCAGGCACTGTATGCCGGGGAGGTGGACGAGCCGGGTTGCGGGAGGTTTTGAATTTCGTCCGGTTGGTACTTGCGCTGGCCGAATTGAGCGGGACGTCTCAGCTTCAGGCCGTTTTCCGGTGGCGTTCGACCGAACGTGCGCCACCGTCGATGCGCGCCGTGGCTGGTGCGGCATCCGGGAAGTGCCGCAGCTGATCAAACCGCGAATGCACTGAGACCCGTGGTCACGCGGGCCCGAGGTCCGACGGCTGTGGCAGCTGCCGGACCTCGCCCGTGCCCAGCTTGACCGTGAACCGCTCCCGCATCGGGCCGTCGCCCCGGCGGGACAGGAGGGTGAGTTCGGTGACCGGTGCCGAGGTGGTGCCCAGGCGGGCGGCCAGTTCGGGCGCGAGCCGGCGCGGGTCCCGGGTCCGCCCCAAGGACAGGTGGGGTGTGAAGCCGTCCGCCCGACCCCGGCAGCGGGGGAAGCGCTCCACCAGCGAGCTGTGGAGCGCCTGCCACGGGCCGGGGCCGCCGGCCGCCGGGTCGAGCCAGACCGTGGCGTCGTGGCGGTGGGGGAAGTGGCGCACTCCGTGCAGACGCGCGGTGAACAGGGTGTGCTCGGCCGCAGCGGCGCCCAGCAGCGGGAGCGCGGGCCCGAAGTCCGACTCCGAGACGAAGCCGAACAGCACGTTGACGTGCGGCGGCCAGCGGCGGATCTGCGGATCATGCTCCTCCCGGATCCGCTGGACGGCCTGCCACAGTTCCGTCGGCGGCAACCAGGCAAGCGCCGTCCGGGGCGTCGGTCCGACGTCCAGGACGCCCGGAACGTCGATCGGGTGTCCGTCCACCCCTCCATGGTGACCGCTGCGCGCCACTGCCCTCCCAGCACGCAGAGATGAGGGACGAAGCCGTCATCGCCCGGGTGCTCAACGACCTGCCTGATCAGGCATTTCGATAGTGGAAGGCGCCTTACGACTCACCGGCATCAGCCCGGGTAGCTCGCGACGACCCAATGCGCGATGCCATCAGTAGTTCTGCGCGCGGACCGATTCCATCGGCGTGGGGGGACATCGGGGATGCACGGTTGCGTGATCTTGTTGCGGGTCAGTCGTTGGCATGAGGGCGGCGCTCAGGATCGCGCGGCCCGGCTGTCGTTCCGTATTCGGGACCTCTTTCCCGCGCTCCCCATGGGGCCGGGCGGAAGGATGATGTTGTGAACAAGCAGGAGCTCATCGACCTGGTGGCTGAGGATGCCGATGTCGCCAAGGAGACCGTCAACAAGGTGCTCGGCAGCATGCTGCAAACGATCAAGAACAGCGTCGCGGCGGGTGACGCCGTGCAGTTGCTTGGGTTCGGATCCTTCTCGCCCGGCGAGCGCGCGGCTCGTACCGGGCGCAATCCGCAGACGGGTGAGCCGATGGAGATCGGGGCCTCCCGCACGGTGAAGTTCACGATGGGCAAGGAGCTCAAGGACGCCGTCAACGCTCGCTAGCCCAGCCTCCCGGTTTCCGTGCCCCGCGAGCACGGAAACCGGGGGTCCTCGGCCTCCTCCCCCCCACAGTCGGGCGACGTGGGCGACGCCGGCGATCCGCCGGGTCGACGGCATGCTGCGGCAGGCGCGGCCCGCGCGCGTCGCACAGCCAGCAGGCCCGGTCGCGAGACGGGGCAGAGGCCCGCGTTCCCATAGCGCGGCACAGCACGTGGCCTCGTGCTCGCCGGGCCCCAGGGCGGAGACGCGGAGCTCGGTGGGGCCGGGCCTGCTGACGGTGGCAGGCCCTCAGGGGCCCAGTAGAGCCCCGTGCATACCGCAGGGCACCCGAGTCCGGTGTTGTGACGGAGCGCGCTAGTTTGCGAGTGGCCGAGAGGTAAGCCCTGTTCAGGGGCTTGGTGGAGCAGGCTGGTTTGCGAGTTCGGAGCGCGGTAGTTTGCGAGTGCGGCACTGTTGTCGGCGTTCACTTGTGACTGTCAGTGACTCGTTGGGGGAGTCCAGCCAGAGAGTGACCGTTTGTAGTCGCCCGCAGGCCTGACGGTCAGACAGCGCGGCGAGAACGCCGAGGCAGAGGAACTGCTTCGCCGCGCCAGAGAGGCTGGCGGCCTCATCCCCGGGGGCGATTACTGACGGGGTGGGCGCGGCTGACCTCCTACCCGGATACTGCCATCGTGCCTGAGAGCAGCGTTCCGACGCCTCAACCAAGATGACGAACCGCAGCTCAGAGCCGATGTATGCCGTCATGATCGACGCGATGGTGCTCAGGCCGCCGCCCGCCCGCCCACACCCGCCACACCGCCCGCCCGGCTGAGCCCGGTGCCGGAGCCGACACTCTCCAGGCAGGTCTGGTCGACGCCGACACCGCGCCGACGCACAGCTGACCGCCGACGGCCCGCGAGGCCGCAGTCCAGCGATGCGGGTGTTCGCGATCAACGGGGCAGGCGAAGAGGTTCCGGTGCCAGGGCGGCCCACGCCGACCTCAAGGCCAGGGCGGACGGGGAGAGGTACCACTGGACCTGATGACCACCGCCCGGACCTACGACGCCCTGGTGCGGACGACCACGCAGTTCCCAGCGTCGAATCCCACCCGGAGGAGATCGAGCTGCCCAACCTGCGCGACCCCAGCAGCCAGGCCGCCCCCGCGCTGGTTTAGCCCGTGTTTGAGCAGCAGCCACGACTCCCGGCAGGGCAAGGACACCAGCCACCTGGTGAAGGAGCGCGGCAAGGGCCCCTTGGGGCCCGGTTCCGGCGGCAGCCGGAATGCCGTGATCGGCGTCGTACAGTCCAGTTACGACGGTCGCCAGCCTGACAACTGTGCCTGACCCGGGAAGCGGGAGCGGCACGGGCCTCAAGCCCGCCGGAGGCTTCGTGGCAGAAGCAGTGCCCACGCACTGGCCTCGCGGCCTGCGGGATCGGGCGGAGCCCGATGGGCGAGCATGCGACGCCGAGTGGTTCTTGGGTATGTAAAGAGGCGCAGCGGTTTGACCTGGGGAAACGCGAAACGAATGTGGGGTTGCAACCCCCGTTACCAGCAAGTAACTGGGGATTGCAACCCCACACTCAGGATCTGGCGCGCCGAATGCGGGTTTTAGACCCACAAAAGTTATCTCCTGGGATAACCTTTGGTGGTGATCAGTCCTTCGACGGGCGGCCGTGTGGTGCGCCTTCCCTCGTCCCGGCCGGGCAGGCAGCCCGCCAAACCCCCGGCGCCTGAGACCGCGGGCGGGCAGAACGTCGTCGCGATCCGACTGGAGCCGGGCGAGTCCGTCTCGGTGAACCCGGCCCCAGTACCGGAGCCAGCGGTCGGGCGGCGTGAGGACTTCGACTTCCTCGGGCACACCTTCTACATGGCTTCCAAGGAGCTCTCGGCGAAGCTGCCGTTCATCGGCCTGACCGCGACCGAGTACGACGTGTGGCACACCATGCTCGGCGCGCAGCTCAAGGGCGGCATCGTCCTGACCACGGTCATCAAGCTCGGCGAGCGCCTGGGTATCGGCCGCAAGGAAGCTGGAAAGGCCCTGGCAGTGTTCCTCGACATGGGCTTCATGTGGCTGGAGAAGCGCGGCCGCTACCGCATCAACCCGCGCATCGCCTTCTGGGGCAGCAGCGCCGAGCAGCAGCGCGCCCTGGCGCTGATGCCCGACAGCATCCCCGAGATCCGTCTGCCCGAGGGCGAGGTCCGCCCGCCGCGCCGCACCCGCCGACCTAAGCTGGAGTCGCTGTGATGACCGCCGAACGCCACGACCAGGACCAGGAGACCGCGACCTTCCTGACTGCCGAGGACTCGGTTTTCATGGCGCAAGACCTTTCGCGCGCACTGCCCCTGTACCGGCTGACGACCTTGCAGTACGACGTGTGGCACACGGTGCTCAGCGAGATGACGGACGGCGGCTGGGTCCCCTTCACGCTGGAGGAGATCGCCGACCGGCTCGGAACCAAGAAGAGCAACATCTCGCCGGCCCTCGGCCGCCTGGCCGAGCTCGGCCTGATCTGGCGCGTCTCCAACGGCCTGCACCGCATCAACCCGAGGATCGCCTTCAAGGGCAGCCATGAGGAGTGGGTCGCCGCGCTCTCCGAGGTGCCGGCCGACGTCCCCGAGGTGATCCTCCCGGCCTACCACCGTCGGCCACCGCGCGGCGGCCGCGGAGGCCTGGCCGCCACCGGCTGAGCGAACGACGCTTGCTGACCACGAAGTGCGGGTTGGAAGCCCACAGAAGTTATCGCCAGGCATAACCTGCCGGGCGGCTGCCGGCGAAGTCGGCTTGCATGTTCGCGTCCGAAAGAAGGCAGTTCACAGCCCTGTTCCCAGACGCGGGACAGGGCTAGCATTCCCGCCACGACGGTCCCACCACGTTCCTCCAGCGGGCTGCCGAGCAGGTCGGCCGCGCTTCCAAGCGGCTCGCGCCTCCCACGGCCGGAGCCCTGGGCACCCCTGCCCTGGGACTTCGGCCGCGCTGCGTCGGGACGACCGGAGCCGAGACGCGCACCGTGGGCGATTCCCCGCACCGCCGGCTGAGCGGCTTTCCGGGTGCCGGTGGCGCCGTGCGTCGTCGGAGCTGCCGGGATCCGACTGCAGCCCGGTGTCAGGCGTGGGTGTCGGCGAGCTCGATGCGGCGCAGGACTGAGGCGTCACTCCGCTTGAACGGGAGCGGGTATGCGGGATCGTGCTCCTCATGTCGCACGCGCAGGGCGTGACCGCGATCAGTCCCGCTGCGGCTAATCAACGGGGTGGGTTTCGTGACGGAGCGCCATAGCTCGCGAGTGGTGCACGGCAGATCGAGGGCTGTACGTGGTTGAGAGTGAACCTCAAGGGAAGCTCAGGGGTGGCAGTTGGTATTGGTTGAAGGATCTGTCTGTTTGCCGGTAGACCCTCCAGGCAGGAGGCGGTTTTCGGCTCTCTGGCGACAACCTTGCGCCGTCAATACATCCTTGAAACCCCTACCCTTTCAGTCAAGGTCAACTTAAGATCCGAGAGCCCAGTTCGGGAAGCGGCAGGCGAGTGGCCACCGGCGCGCCTCCGCTGCGGATGGACATGACTCAGGCCCCGGGGGGGGTTAGTGAAGTTTTAGTAACGATGTGGACTCGGTCCGGCGCGGCCAGATCCGCCGGGGCTCCGATCCCCTGTCGGACGAGGTATGACGGGCACCCCGCAGTAGGCACGGGATAGTCGTGGCATCACCCGACATCGAACAGTCCTGGCGTCACGACGTGCCATGCGTAACCCCTGCACGCGTCGCCAGCAGTCTCTCCTGAGTTAGTGGGCCCGCCTTTCGATGCACAGGCATACCTCGATCGGTCCGTGTCCGGTCCGGTGGGTGTCGTCGTCCATAAATGAAGCGAACGGAGTGGTCAGTGCTGGAGCGGGGACCGGGGACCGATAGGCCTGCAGGACATCCGGACGCCGCAGCGCCCGGAAAACGGCGGCTGCTTTGCGGCGGCGCAGGCGCGGAGTTCGTGAGAAACGTACCGGCCGAGCTCGCGGAAGCGGCGAAAAGAGTTGACGTGTCCGGTATTGGCCAGGTCATCACGAAAGTCCCTTGGGGGGTGGCATTCGCCGTGATGCTCACGTATATGGAAGCCCCCTTGAGTGTCGTGCTGGTGTCGTCATGGCACCGATCGTGCAGTGCTGGCCGGCGCAACCGCTGACCCTCTTCTCCTCCGCCGGGCGCAGCAGCGGGTTCCCGTCCTTTGCTGCCCAGCCTGCAGCGGGTCGCTCGACCCATCTGGTTTGTATGCGTATTTCTATGAGTGCCAGCAGGGCCTCGCGGCTCAGGCCCCCCGTCCTCCGGACAGGGAGGCCTGCCCGGCTTGAACCAGCCGGCCCTGGACTTCAGTTCAGAACAGCGTACAGAGCTCGACTTCCCCTACGGAGGTATCCATGCCGCGCCCCCCAGCTCTTCCTGCAGCGAGAAAAGTGGAGATCATCCTCGCGGTGTTGGCCGGCGATATGACGGCGGCTGAGGCTGCCCGTGTCGCGGGAGTCTCCAGTCAGGCCATCAGCAACTGGAAGCGATGTTTTCTCAAGGCGGGTCAGGACGGCCTGGTCGGCGCGGTCGACCAGCGGAGCAGCCGGGAAGCCCAGTTGCAGAAGGAGATCGCGGTGCTCAAGGGCGCCTTGGGTGACTCCTATCTGCAGATCCAGGCCTTCCGGTCGCGTCTGCAGCAGCTTCAGCGCCGCTGAACGTTCCGGATCAAGCTACCCCGGTGATTGCGCCTTTCCGGGGAAGTACGAGGCAGTCGGCCTGTTCCCTCAATTTCCCGTCAACTCGTACTGGACGCCTCCCGGCTCCGCTTGGAATTCTGTTCCTGGGCGGGACGTCGAGCACCCGCCGAATTCTACGAGGAGGCAGAAATGAACGAGAAGCTGATGGCCGGATACACCGCTTACACCGACGCGGCCGAGTACGGCGTCGGCGCCGTCGGCGAGGCGCCGGCGACCACCCCCGTCTGCACCTTCCTGATGTCGGCCGCGCTCTCCGCGCAGACCGTCATCGGCGGCTGCTGAACCTCCCCCGTTTCTTCTCGAGAGCTTAGGACTTCGCCATGAACACCAGTGAGAAGCTGATCGCCGGTTACGCCGCCTACACCAGCACGGAGGAGTACTCCCTCGGTGCGGCCACCGACCCGCTGGCCTCGATCGAGTCGGTGAGCTGGCTGGTGTCGGCCGCGGCCTCCGGCGCCGTGGTCTCGGCCAGCGTCTCGGCCAGCGTCAAGTACGGCTGCTGATCCGGCCTCATCGGCGCCTGTGACTGGCGCAGTACGGTGCGGCCGTGCTGCGCCCAGTCACTACTTCCTTCCCGCTCAGGGTCTCAATTTTCCGGAATTCTTTGACGGGTTCCGGGAAAGGTTCGAGATCCTGGGTGTGCACTGTCACTTAATCATCGGCGCTTGCGCATCGGTCTGGAATTCCTGACCTGTGGATTGGGCGCTGCCTGTCGGCCTTATCGGTCCTGGAAGGACTATTCATGAACACCAGTGAGAAGCTGATCGCCGGTTACGCCGCCTACACCAGCACGGAGGAGTACTCCCTCGGTGCGGCCACCGACCCGCTGGCCTCGATCGAGTCGGTGAGCTGGCTGGTGTCGGCCGCGGCCTCCGGCGCCGTGGTCTCGGCCAGCGTCTCGGCCAGCGTCAAGTACGGCTGCTGATCCGGCCTCATCGCCATTACCCGTGACTTCGCAGTGCGGCCCGCCGGCACGACCGGGCCGCACTGCGCGCGTTGCCTCCCCACGACCGGCCGGTGGCCGGTCAGTCCCGGTCCTTGCCCAGGGCCCGGCCCTGACCGGCCGCGGCGTCGGCGATCTCCTGTAGTGCTGTCAGGTGGTGGGCCAGCGCCGTTCTCCCCCGTTGGGTCAACCGGAGCCAGGTGCGCGGCACCTTGCCCACATGCCCCTTACGGACTTCGGCGTACCCCTGTTCCGCGAGGAATGTCACGTTTTTGGACAACAGTGACGGCGACAGTCCGCAGTACTCCTGTACCGCCCGGAAGTCCGACTCGTCGCATGCCGAGAGGAACGCGGCGATCCGCAGGCGGGTCACCGTGCGGAACGCCTCGTCCAGCCCGGACCCGGGGGTCATCGACGCGCCGCCCTACGGCCGAGTGCCACCCAGACGGCGAGTCCGGCCACTACGCCGAGCCCGGCCATGATGTACCGCATGCTCTCGGCGGCACCGAGGCCCACAATCACGAAGAACGCGGCCATGGTGACCAGGCCGGCCCGCTCCTTGCGGGCCGGCCCCCGTACGCCCCGGACGCCCTGCTGGGTCCGGACGCCCTGCAGCAGGAGCAGAGCGGCAACGCCCAGGACGATTCCTCCCGCGACTCCCGCCAGCCGCAGCCAGATCGACTCGGGTGCCAGGCCGTCCAGGGCGATCGCGGCGGCCACCAGCACCCCGCAGGCCGGAGGGGCCCAGCCGGGCAGCGGAGGACGTGCCCCCAGCTCGTAGGAGATCCGGGCCTCGTCCAGGTCGCGTCGTGCGTCGTCTGCATCCATGGCCATAGAGTGGCATCAAGTTTCCAGTTTTTCAAGTACTTTCTCAAAGAGAAAACTGAGGAGGGGGAGGCCACGTGAAACCTTTCGGCTTCGAGAGGGTGTCGAAGAGCTACGGGTCCCATCGGGCCCTGGAATCCATGACGTTCGCCGTGGAGGCCGGCGAGATCTTCGGCTTCGTCGGCGGCAACGGAGCAGGCAAGACCACCGCCCTGCGCATCGGCATCGGGGTGCTCGCCCCGGACGACGGGCAGGTTCGGTGGGGCAACCAGCCCGTCGGACGACAGGAGTGGGCCCGGTTCGGCTACATGCCCGAGGAACGCGGTCTGTATCCCAAGATGACCGTGTCCCGGCAACTGGTGTACCTCGGCGAACTGCACGGCCTCTCCAGGGCCGACGCCCGGGACGCCATGCTCCGCTGGACGTCCCGGCTACGGATCGAGGACCACCGCGACAAGCCGGTAGACACCCTCAGCCTGGGCAACCAGCAGCGCGTCCAGCTGGCCGCCGCGCTGGTCCACGACCCTGAGGTACTGATCCTGGACGAGCCGTTCTCCGGGCTCGACCCGCTGGCCGTGGACGACATGAGCGTGGTGCTGCGCAACAAGGCTGAGCAGGGTGTCCCCGTGCTCTTCTCCAGCCACCAGCTGGAACTGGTCGAGCAGCTCTGCGACCGGGTGGGGATCGTCCGTGCCGGGCATCTGGTGGCCTGCGGAACCCTGGATGCCCTCCGCCCCACGGAGCACACTCGCCAGATATATGTCGAGGTCGGCGGGGCCCCCGACAACTGGCCCGCCGACTGCCCCGCAGTGGCCGGATTCCGGCGGCACGACCAAGGCGTACTGGTGGACCTTATGCCCGGCCGCACCGAGAACGACCTCTTGACGGAGGCCGTCCGCCACGGCATCGTCCACCGGCTCCAGCCTTTCCGGCCCAGCCTCGCCGGACTCTTCCGCGACCTGGTGGAACCGGCCGACACGGAGACGAACGAGGCCGGGTTGCGAACCCATGCTCCCCGAACCACTGAGAAGGACGGTGTGTCCGTATGAACCGCCCTGCCGCTGAACAACGGTCGCTCCGCCCCGCCCGGGTCCGCCTGGTTTTCCGCCGGGAGCTGGACGCACGCATGTTCACCAAGGGTTACCTGATCAGTCTGCTGGCACTCTCCCTGATCACCTTCGGCCTGGTGATGGGGTTCGACCTGGTCGGCCGGGCCACCTCGTCCACGGTGGCTGTCTGCGGCGCGCCCGCCGCATCGTTCGGCGCCGCGCCCGACAAGGTGCGGCTGCAGCCGTGCGCGGACCGAGCAGAGGCCCGGGCCCTGGTCCAGGACAAGGATGTGGACGCGGCCGTGGTCGTCGACGGCAGCCACGCCACCGTGCTGGTCCGCGCCGACACCGGTGACCACGCCCGGGCGGGCGTGTCCGCGCTCGGCGAAAACTGGGTGACCTTCCACGCCCTGAGCCTGCAGAAGGTGGACCTGGACCAGCTCGCGCGAGACGCCGCGGCAGCCGCACCCGCCACGGTGACGGTCGGGGACGCGGTCAGTACGCTGCAGCTGGGAGCCGCCGTCAGTCTGATCGTCATCCTGTTCATGCAGATCATCGGTCAGGGGGCGGTGGTCGCCCAGGGGGTGGTCGAGGAGAAGTCCACCCGCGTCGTGGAGGTGCTCCTCGCCACGCTCACCCCTCTGGAACTGCTCATCGGCAAGGTGTCCGGCATCGCCACCGCTGCGGTGGTTCAGGTGGCCTCGATGCTCGGCGCCGTGATCGCGGCACGGTCCCTGATGTCCGAGCAGGCCGAAGCCCTGCCGGGACCCCAGGCCCTGGCCACCACAGTGCTATGGTTCCTGCTGACCTTCGCGATGTTCGCCTCGCTGTTCGCGGCTGCCGGATCGCTCGTCTCGCGGCCGGAGGACCTGCAGGGTGTGATGATGCCGGTGATGCTGCTGGCCCTCGCACCCGTGGGGGTCGCGGCGGCGGCCGCCGCCCAGCTGTCGGCTCCCTGGGTAACGGCAGTGCAGTACATTCCGCCATTCTCCGGCCTGGTGATGCCGCTGAAGGCCGCGGTCGGCGCGGTCTCTCCGGCCGAACAACTCGTCGCCGCCGGGATCCTGCTCCTGGTCACCGCAGGCTGCATGGCGCTCGCCGCCCGGATCTACCGCAACTCGATTCTGCGGATCGGCGCTCCCGTCCGCTGGCGCCAGGCGCTCGTTTCCTGACTTCGCGAGGCAGGGCTGCAAAGGGGCTGTCCCGGCGCTCGAGCGCCGGGACAGCCCCTTTGACCTTTGGTCCCGTCAGGCGGCTGCGAGCGCCTGCGTCTCCACCAGCCGGCGGTAGGCGGCACAGCGTCCCAGCAGAACTCGGTGATCGGCCGCGTCCAGTACCCGGCCCCGGTCCATCATGATCACCTGGTCCGCATGCTGAATGGTGGAGAGCCGGTGGGCGACCACGATCACCGCCCGGGAGGCAGCCAGATCGTCCACGATCGCCCGGAAGCGCCGCTCGTTGAGACCGTCGAGCTGGCTGGTCGGCTCGTCCAGCAGCACTACGTCGGCCTGGGACAGCAGCGCCCTGGCCAGGGCCATCCGCTGGCGCTGGCCACCGGAGAGGTTGCTCTCACGGCCCAGCACGGTGTCCAGACCCTGCGGCAGGACGGAGATCTCCGCGGCCAGGCCCACGGCATCCAGGACCCGGCTCAGCTCCTCCTCGGAGGCCGGTTCGGTGCGGCCCAGTTGGAGGTTCTCCCGGACGGTGGCCTCCACCAGGGTGAACTCCTGATCCACATAGGCGATTCGGGCCCGCAGCGCGTCCAGGGGCCAGTCGCAGGTGTCGTGGCCGAGCAGACTGATACGCCCGCCGCTCACGTCCACGAACCGGTCTGCCAGCGAGAGCACCGTAGTCTTCCCTGCGCCGGACGCGCCCACCAGCGCGGTCAGGCCGACCCGCTGCATGCTGAAGGAGACGCCGTCCAAGGCCTCCGTGGTCACCCCCGGGTACCGGTACGACACGTTGTCGAACACCACTGCGGGTGCGTCCGCGACCGGCTCAGGGACGGTGTGCGCGGTGTCGTTCTCACCTTCCGGATCCAGCGCCAGCAGCTCATTGCAACGATCCCGGGCAGCCAGTCCCGCCTGCAGCCGGCCCACCGCGGTGGTGAGCGAGGTGGCCGGAGCGAGAGTCTGCAGGAGGTAGAGCAGGAATGCCGCGAAGTCGGGCATGGACAGGTCACCCGAGGCCATCCGGTGACCGCCGGTCAGGATGACCGCGATCATCGCACCCTGGTTGGCCAGCGCAGTCACCGCAGGAATCAGCGTCTCCAGCCGGGCGCCCTTGACGGACACCGCGCGCAGTTGGTCAGCCTCCTGCTCCAGCGCCCTGGTGGACAGTGCTTCGGCACGGTAGGCCTTGATGGTGGTCAACGCGGACAGGTGAGAGCTGAACCGCTGGGCGATCTGTCCCACCGCCGACTGCTGCAGGACGAAGTTGTTCTTCAGCCGGGCCAGCACCACGGTCATGGTCGCGGTGACCAGAGCCAACGCGCCAACCGTGACCAGAGTGAGGATCCAGTCGATCCACAGCATCACCCCCAGGGTCGACACCACCGTCAGCACAGCCAGCGGCACCTGGGCACTGACATCGACGACCTGACGCAGCAGCAGGGCGTCCGAGGTGATCCGAGCGGTGAGATTGCCGGCGCCCTCGGTACGAACCGTGGCCAGCGGCAACCGCAGGGAGTGCTCCATGATCCGCACCCGTAGGCGCATGATCATGGCCTCGCCGCTGCGCGACACCAGGTACCCGGCGCCGGCTTGGGCCGCGGCCCCGCCGACGGCGGCAAGGCACATCCACAGGACCGGAGTGATGACCGATGTGTCGGTGGCAAAACCGACAATGACCTCCTTCACGAGCAGAGGCACGCTGAGCGCGGCCGCCGTGGCCACCAATGCCAGCAGGATGGCCGAGGCCAGGGTGGCGGGCCGGGTCGACAGTTCCCTGCGCAGCCGGATGACACGGTCGGCCGACCCTGGCCGTTCGAGGCCGGCGGCGGAAGGTGGGGTCACGGCGGTACCGGACTCTGGAAGGGTGGCAACGGACATGGCGTGTTCCTTCGGGGTCGATGTGGACGACGGACGGGACGCTTGAGGAGCCGGCGGGCGACGCCCGGGTCAAGGCAGTCCGCCACCGCGGGCACGCAGGGCGAGGTGGGCCTCGCCCAGGGCAGCCTTGAGCCCGTCGATCTGGTTGAGAAGCTCCCGCTCGCGGCGGGCGGACTCGCTGCTCCCTCGGGACGGCTGCAAACCGTGCTGCCCGGCCTCGACGAACTGGCGGCGCCACACTGACACCGCCTGGGCCGACACCCCGGCCTGCTGCGCGGCCACGGACAGCGTTATCCGCCCGGCGAGCAGGTCCAGGACGAGCCGCGTCTTCTCCGCGGGGGAAACCGCTGGTCGGTGGGACACTGGGCGTGCGACCCCCTAATCACGTGTTTTGGATTGTTGACGGCGACCGGCCGAGTGGCTGGCGTTCACTCGATCCCGTCGAGGAGGCCGACCAGCAGGTCCGAGTAGCCGTGGAGTTGCGGGGCCCAGCCGACGTAGCAGGCGAAGTCGGCGGCGTGGCAGGCCACTCGGACCGTCTCGCCCGCTCTTAGCAGTCGGGTGTCCAGTCCCTGCCCGTAGGCGGTCAGGAAGCTCTCGCGCACCTCGTCCAACAGCGGCCACTCGATGCCGGCCTGCTGGGCGGCGGCCCGGTACTCGGTCAGTTCGCCCAGCGCCCAGGCGACGTCCGCCTCAGGGCGGCCTGCGGCGGCCTCGGGACCGGACAGGACCGAGACCTCAGGCCCGGAACCCGCAGACGCCTCCGAGCCGGTGCCGGCCGGATCGGCCACCACCACCGCGCCCAGGGAGAACCCGCCGTGCAGTGTTACCCGTGCCTCCTGCGGACCGGGTGTCAGCAACAGGTAGGTCAGGTCGGCCAACTGCCGCCATCGGGCGGTGCCGAGCCGGGAGCGCAGCCGGTAGTGGAACCCCGCCGAGGCGCGCGGACCACGTCCTGTGGCAAGCCACTGAGCCAGCCGCCGGGGCCCCGGCGGCTGCGGCAGTTCTTCGGCCGGTGAGGGCCCGGGGCCCGAATGCAGCGCACGCAGCACGAGGCCGAGCACCCGGGCGTACTCCGGGAGCCGTTCGTGGCCTGGCTCCACACCGGCCTCGGCTGGTGCGGCGGACGCCTCGAGCAGCGCGCCGAAACTGTGCCGCCCGTTCACCTCCCACAGGTAGGCGTCGGGCTCCGCCACGACGGGCCGTGCGAAGCGCACTCGCTCGTCGGAGGCGTCCCGGAGCGCTGTGGCGTAGCTGGCGGACAGGACGGGGAACGGCGCCGGGCGCTGTGGGCCCGGGGTTCGCCGCCAGCTGACACCACCGCCGGGGATCGCACTGATTCGGGTGTGCTGGAATCCGGTGCCGAACTCCAGCAGTACCTGCTCCTCCTCGACGGCCGTCATGACCCGCCCCCCGACCAGGCGCACAGGTCGTCCAGGGCTGCCACGGCGTGGGTCAGCAGGGCGGCCGTGCCGACGCCCTCCTCGCCCGTGGTCAGACTCACCCCGTTGACCGGCGGCAGGACCGCGAAGTTGTCCCGCTCCGCCAGGGCTGCCACATGGGCACGGTAGGCGGGGTTGAGATGCCCGCCCGGTGGCAGCGCCGGGCAGACGACGACCGGCGCCCGGGTGCACTGCAGAGCCAACAGCGTTGGTGTGTCGGCGAACCCCAGCGCGAGCCGGGCGACGAAGTGCATGGTCGCAGGGTGGACCAGAACGGCGTCGGGCCATTCGGCGAGTTCTACATGCAGCGCCCGGTCCGGCTGGTCCGGCCAGATGTCCACGGTGGGCAGGCCGGCACCGCTCGCCACGGCGATCGCGGTGGCGCCGGTGAACCGGAGCGCGGACGGGGTGACTATGCACCGCACCTCGGTGCCGGGGTAGCCGCTGCGGAACCAGGACAGCCACTGGGGGAGGAACATGGCCTGGATGCCGCCGGTCGCGACGTAGAGCAGGCGCTTGGCCCTCAGCGGCGGCAGTGAGTCCGAGCCGGTCAGCGGGGATCCGGAAGCGGGGGCGGTCATCAGTTTCCCCTCCGCTCGACGGCGGCGAGGATTGCCGACAGGTCGCGGACCGCCGCTCCGGGGCCTTCCCCGATGTGCACGCCCCCCACGTTCACCACGACTTCGTCGACGCCGATCGTGTAGAACTCGGCAAGCCGGGCGGCGATCTCGTCGGGAGTTCCGGTGACCACCACACCGTGTTCCACCAGCAGTCGGGCGCCGGTGCGCGGGTCGGCCGGGTCCACCGGGACGCCGGCTTGGTTGAGCATGTTCGTGTAGTGCTGGGTGGACAGGTGGTTGCGGACGGCGTGGTGGGCGATCTCGGCCAGGTCTCGTCCGGGCCGGGTGACGGCGCACTGGACCACCGCCGCGATGCGCGGAGTGCGGCGCCCGGCCTCCCGCGCAGCAGCCGCGAGGGTAGGGCCGATCTGTGCGGCAAGGTAGGCGGGAGGCGTGAGCCAGGTGATCGCCCAGTCGGCGATCTGGCCGGCCAGGCGGGCCATCGGCTCGCGCAGCACGCCCAGGCCCAGCTCGACCGGCGGGGCATCGACGTCGGGAAGTTCCAGACCGTCGGTGGCCCACGGTCCGTCGGGCTCTACGGCGCACTTCCCGTCCAGCAGGGTGCGCATCATGGTGACGTACTGGCGGGTCGCGGTGACCGGCTTCGCGTACGGGGCGCCCAGCATGTTCCGTTGCAGGGCTGCCGCGCCGGGGCCGATGCCCGCCACGTAGGTGCGGCCGG
This sequence comes from Kitasatospora sp. NPDC033851, assembly GCF_055576085.1. Lineage (NCBI taxonomy): Bacteria > Bacillati > Actinomycetota > Actinomycetes > Kitasatosporales > Streptomycetaceae > Kitasatospora > Kitasatospora sp. NPDC033851. The sequence continues at coordinate 18,389 of NZ_JBVIRL010000048.1, forward strand.
AGAGAAGGGCGACCGACCGGGCGTTGACGGCAGCGGTCAGCGGGTGACGCAGCGGCATCACGGTGACGGCAGTGCCGTAGGCGAGGTCCATGCCGCTCTGGGCGAGTGCGGCGAACATATGGTGCGACTCGACGTTCAGCGACTGCCCGACCCATAGGCGGCGCGCTGAAGTGGTCTCCGCGAGCCTCGCGTAGGAGGAGACGGAGCCCGTCTCGAAGGGCATGACGGGATAGAAGACACTGGTTGTGGGCATGCGGGATCCCTCCTTCTTCGTTCGGTGGTGCGTGGTGGCGCCGTTTGCCCGGTGCGCGTGGCGAGGGACGAGGTATTTCAGTTCCACCGTTCGGCCAGGCCGTCGCCGTCCCCGCAGAGCACCCCGGACAACAACTCCCGCCGGTACAGTCCGGCGGCCTCCCGTACGTCCTCGCGGGTCAGTTTCGCCACCTCCCGGGGCAGTCCGGCGATGGCCTCGATGGGCAGCCCGAGGGTCAGATAGGACAGCAAGCACGCCGCCCGACCGTGCTGGGAGCCGAGGTTCAGCGCATACTTGCCGGTGATGTGTCCGACTGCCTCGGCGAGCTCCCGCTCGGTGGGGCCGTGCTCGGCGAAGTTGTCGAGCATGTCGAGCAGCCGATTCATGGCCTCGCCGCCAGCTCCCGCCCTCACATCGGCCTCAATGGCGAAGACGTCGCCGTCCACATGGTCGGCGACCAGGGCCACAGTCCGGTAGGCCAGGCCGAGTTCCTCCCGCAGCAGGGTATTGATACGGGAGGAGAACGAACCGCCCAGGATCAGCGAGGCCACCTGGGCAGCCGCGTAGCGGGCAAGATCGGTGCGAGGGAACGACTCGGCGGAGAGCCGGAGGTGGTCCTGCGCCAGCCCGGAGACCCGCACGGTGCGCACCTCCCGCCGACTGCTCGGCGCGGGACGGGTGGGTCGCGCCCCGGCGCCCGGGGCCCAGCCGTCAAGCCGTGCCCTGACCAGCTCCGCGGTCCGGTCCTCGTCGAGGTCTCCGCACAGCACCAGCAGGGCGCCGCCGGGCACGACCTGCGCCCGGTGGGCGGCAGTGACCTCGTCCGCGGTGACCGACGCGGCGTCGTGCGGTGAGGGCGCCGGCTCCGCGAACAGCGGTACAGCCCCGTAGTGCTGCTCCCACATCCGGCGGCTGGTGTGCACTGCCGGCTGGGCTGCGGCCAGGGCTGCCTGCTGGGCAGATTTGGAGGTCGCGGCACGGACCCGTTCCTTGGGATAGTCGGCCCGTACGACTGCCGCAACGGTGTCCAGCAGCACCGGCAGGCGGTCCGCCCTGCTGGTGAGCGAGAGGGTGAGCCAGTGGCTGCGACGGGCGACCGTGACTATGCCGCCCTGCTGTTCGAAGGCCGCGCACTGTGGCAGGTCGGGCCAGCAGGCGGCGAGGGCGTCGAGGACCGCGAGGTCACGGGCGGCCGTCAGTTCCACGGGCAGGGCCAGGTGTGCCTGCACCATGGGGACCGTGCGCAGCGCTGAGACGACCGTGGTGGGTCCCCCGTCCGGCCGGCTGGTCAGGGCGGCAGGCATACAAACGGCTGCGGCGGCGGGCCTTGCCCAGCCGGCGGTCTGGGCTGCGGTCATGCGGCGTTCTCCTGGGTGGGGAGTCGGTGCGGCGTCGGCACCGTCCCTGGTAGCAGGGTCAGTACGGCCCGGCCGGTCCGGCCGGCCACGGCGGCGGCCGCAGCGGCCACCGCGTCCGGTCCGGTTCGGGCTACTGCCTCGGCGAGCCGTTCGGCGATGTCGGGTTGGTTGAACAGCAACGTTCCGCGGGCCAGGAAGCGCACCCGGTGCAGCAGCGAGTCGAGGTTCTGATACAGGTCAGTTACCGCGCGGGCCACCGACCGCTCCACCTCCTCGCCCAGTCCCGGCGCCGAGCCGGAGGCCAGTTCCGTGCAGTGGCCGGTGATGGTCTCCAGGACGAGGTCCGCCATGCCCTCAGGGTGGTGGGAGACGATCACGAACGTGTCGGGGTCCTTGACCATCAGCGGACCGAACAGGCCCACGGAGGAGTCCACCAGTGCTCCCAGCGGTGCGAAGGCCCGCCGGAGGCGGGAGTTGGATCCACCGGTGAGCAGCTGTTGCAGCACGACGAAGGCGGCGTAGCCGTCCAGGTCGGCCGCCGCGTCAGGCAATCGGCAACCGATGGCGAGGGCGGGGCGGGGGGCCAAGGGATCGTGGCAGACGCCCTCTCGCTGCTCCTGGGCCACCGGTTCCCGGACGTCGGCGAGCGGTGCCGGCGGCTGTCCGGGCACGTCGGCGAAGATCCTGCGTGCGGCGTCCAGCACGGCCTGCGGGTCGACCTCGCCGCACACCGCGAGGACCGCGTTGCCGGGCGCGTAGTGTCGGCGGTAGAAGTCGGCGCAGTCGGCGACGCTCGCTGCGTCGAGGTCGTGTGTCTCCCCGTAGCCGTTGTGGGTGTTCTCCCACTTCCGGTACAGCACTGCGGGCAGCCGGATCCACGGGAACCCTCCGTACGGGCGGCCGGTGACCTGTTGCCGGATCTCCTCTTTGATCACATCACGCTGGGTGGCGAAGTTCCGTTCGGTCACCTCCAGGCGGGCCATCCGGTCCGCCTCCAGCACGAGGATCTCCTCCAGCGCGTCGGCCGGAACCACCTGATGATAGTCCGTCACATCGGGAAACGTATTGCCGTTCACGGTTCCGCCGCGCGCCTGAACCCGGGCGAAATGCTCACCGGCTGCGACGTTCCGCGACCCCTGGAACATCATGTGCTCGAACAGGTGGGCAAAACCGGCCCGGTCCGGCGGCTCGCTACGGAATCCGACGCCATAATTCACAGCAACGCCCACTCCGGTGACGCCGGGAATTCCCCATGCCACTACTTTCAATCCGTTGTCGATGGTTGTCTCAAGGATGGTCTCCGGCATGCCCGAATAGAATCACAGCCCGTACCCGGCATCAAGCTATGGTTAGACGGTGGGTGAGGAATGCGCAGGTAGGCGCCCCACAACCTGCTGCCGAGTAAAAAAACCCGCAAAATTGAGCATTGCCCAAGGCCAATCCCCCCGCCTATGGTTCAGGTCATGGTCAAACTGCGTGCATCTGCGAAGCGGCCCCAATTTCAGCCAGTGGACCTGCAAAAGGTCCCGCATGTCGACGCTCTCCTTGAAGAGCTGAATGTCGGGCCTTTCGATCCGTCGACGGTGAGCGCGGCCCTGGGGCGCAACAACAACTGGTCCGGAACGACCCGCGGTGGTGAACGGGTATTCGTCAAACAACTCCTCGATGGAGAGAGTGACGAGCGGATACGCCGCACCGAGTCCGCCTGGCGGGCCTGCGACGGCCGGCTGAGCACCCCGCGTCTGATCGGCTCCGATCCCGAGCACGCCCTGCTGGTGTTCGAGCACGTGCCCGATGCGCGCAGTGGTGTCGAGCTGCTGGGCGATGAGGAGTTCGACGAGGATCTGTGTGCCCGCGCCGGGCGCGCGTTGGCGGTCCTGCACGGGCTGGACGTCGAGGAGCTGGACACCTCGCCCCACCCGCTACCACCGCTGCCGCTGCTGGAGGCCCTGTCGCTGGACTACTACCGCCGCGCCTCGGCGGCGGAACTGTCCATGTGGCGGCTGCTGCAGGCCGATCTCCCGCTGATCGAGGCGTTGGGCGCGCTGCGCGCCGCGGACACCGAGGAGGTGCCCTCACGCTGTGCGATCCACGGCGACCTGCGCCTGGACCAGTTCCTGCTCTCCGGCGACGAGCTGCACCTCACCGACTTCGAGGAGTTCCGGGCTGGCGACCCCGCCCGCGACATCGGCGCGTTCGCCGGTGAGTGGCTCTTCCACGCAGTCGTCGGCATCCCAGCGAAGCTGGCCGAGGCCTCGTCCTTCGGCCATGTCGCCACCCACGAGGAGATCATCGCCACTGGTGCCGCCGAGATCGAGCAACGCGCTCCCTACGTTCGCGCGTTCTTCAGTGCCTATCTGGAGGACGCCCCCGGCCGGGTGCACGATGACAAGGGCCTCGCGGCGCGCGCGGCCGCCTACGCTGGCTGGCACATGCTCGACCGGATGCTGGCTGCGGCCGGCAACGCCGCCCACCTCTCCGCGGTGAACAAGGCCGCCGCAGGCATCGGCCGCACGGTGCTGCTCTCCCCGGCCGACTTCACCTCGTCCCTGGGTCTGGAGGCGTGAAAATGCACGGACACCTGGAACTCTCCCCGCGGGTCGCCGCCCTGATCGAGCGAATCCACGTCCAGCCCGGTGCCCTCAAAGCCGAGACGGCCGGTGAGATCTACGAGGGTGAGACGCCGCAGGCGCTCTCCCGCAGCCTGGGCACCGCCCTCTACCAGACGCTGCACGTCGGCCGGGACAAGCCGATCGACAGCGTCCGCCGCACGTGGCGCGACCCTGCCTTCGACGAGGTGCTCACCCAGGCGGTCGGCGGCCGGCACACCCGGCTGCCGGTTCGTGTCCTCGCCGAAACGGCCTCTGGTGCCACGGTCTCCATGGACGGTGTCCGGGTCCGGGTCCCGGCCGAGGCGATTGACAACCGCGCCGAAGTCCAGAGCAGCGACGGCCCGCGCACCGAGGCAACCGTGCGGATCCCCACCTCGCGGCCGGGCCTGTCCCCTGGCTTCTTTCTCACCTTCTCCTCCCGTGGACCGCTGAAGGCGGGCGGAGCGCTGCTTCGGCTCTATGCCCGGATTGAGGACCCCGACGCGGCGCCCGAGGTGTGGCGCGCCCTGGTCGACCACCTGGAAGATTCCGGGGTTCCGTGGCAGGCGAAGATCTCCTCCTCCCTCGAGCTGTACCCGCGCAATGACGCGCTAGTGGTCTACCTGCCGCGGCCCGGCTGGCGCCAGGCCCAGTCGTGCGCCGAACTCCTGCAGTCCACCGGCCTGTTGGGCGAGGGCACCTCGCCGTTCGCACAGCCGATCACCAGCTCCGTCGGCTGCGCCTTCGAGCCTGACGACCCCAGGCCGGCCCGGCGCGAGATGAGCTTCGGTCAGCACCGCACCCAGGTCCTCGCCGACGCGCTGGTCCGCCATGCCCTGCTCCCGGTGGCCGAAGCGGGCCCCGTCGAGGAGATCGTCGCCGAAGCGTTCATCGACGCGGGCATCGACCCCGCGGTCCCCGCGCGCAACCTCTCCTCTCCCATGACCGACGTGCTCCGCGGCTACTGAGCCACCTGCTTGCCTCTCCGCTCCACGACTGTCCAGTACCCGAAAGGAACTTCCCCATGTCCGCAGATACGTCTGCAGCCTCCTCGTATGACGTCGTGGTCGTCGGCGGCGGCCCGGCCGGCTCCACCCTGGCCGGGCTGCTGGCCAAGGACGGACACCGCGTCCTCGTCCTGGAGCGTGAACGGTTCCCTCGCTACCACATCGGCGAGTCCCTGGTCACCGGCATGATCCCGGTGATGGAGGAACTCGGCGTGGTGGACGAACTCGAGACCCGCTTCCAGCGCAAGAGCGGTATCAACCTGGTGTGGGGCAGTGACCCGCAGCCCTGGCGCTCCGACTTCTCCGCCACCGGCGGCCTCTACGACCACTCCTGGCACGTGCGCCGCGACGAGTTCGACCAGCTACTGCTGGACACCGCCCGCAAGTTCGGCGCCGATGTGGTCGAGGAGGCCCACGTCACCTCCGTCATTCAGGACGAGGCCGGCACCGTCACCGGCGTGACCTACACCTGTGACGGTGTGGAGCATCAGGTGGCGGCCCGCTACGTGGCGGATGCCTCGGGCCAGAGCCGCCTGCTGACGCGCAACCTCACCACCGTCACCTGGCAGGAGGACCTGCGCAACGTTGCCGTGTGGACCTACTACAACGACTACGAGCCGCTCGAGTTCGCCCAGGACATCCTGGTGGAGGCATTGGACCAGGGGGGCTGGATGTGGGGCATCCCGGTCTCCGACACCAAGCTCAGCCTGGGCTACGTCATGCCCGCTAACCAGCTGAAGGACGCCTCCAAGGACGGCCGCAGCCGACGCGAGGTCTTCGAGGAGGGGCTCGCCTCCAGCCGGATCGCCAAGGGCATGGTCGAGAACGCAACGGAGGACGGTGAACTGCGTACCGCCCGCGACTGGTCACACGTCAGCAACGCGTTCCACGGGCCGGGCTGGCTCGCGGTCGGTGATGCCGCCTGCTTCATCGACCCGCTGTTTTCGTCCGGCGTGTGGCTGGGCACCTCCGGCTCCTGGCTCGCTGCCCGCTCCCTCGACGTGGCGCTGAAGAACCCCGCCGACGCGCAACAGTCCCTCGACCGGTTCGCCTCGCTCTACCGCCAGCTCTTCGAGGACATCCTCGCCTACGTGCGGTTCTTCATGGATCCCACCCGACTCAAGGAGGAGTACATGGAGCGGGCCCAAGGCATCGGCCGCACCTACACCGAGAACTCCCGGGTCGGCTTCATAAGCCTCATCTCCGGCGTCAGCGCGCTGCCGGAGCTGGTCACCTTCGACCCGATGGGTGAAGAGGGCATGATCGAGAGCATCCGGGCGCGCTACGAGAAGGTCATCGAGACGAAGCTGGCCCGCGGCGAGATCGACCTGGAGACCCTCACCGCGATGGAGGCAGAGTCGATGGCCGCGATAGCGGCCCAGGCCGCCGCCGAGGACGGGGAAATGGCCTCCGCAGAGACCGATCCCGCATGACCCCGCCCCCCTGCACCGGCGTACCCGCACAACCCCCGGGCGGGTACGCCGGCCTCACCCGTCCCGGAGGACACCCGTGTCCAGTCATGACCTGGTACGCCTGTTCGTGGGGCTCGCCGCCGCAGTACTGCTGTCCCGGCTGGCCGGACGCCTTGCCATTCGGCTTAGGCAGCCGCCCGTGGTCGGTGAGATCGCCGCAGGGGTGCTGATGGGCCCCACACTCCTCGGCGGAGCCGTCGGCAGCCTGCTCTTCCCCGAGGGTGTGCGACCGCTGCTCACAGGGGTCGCCGACTTGGGGCTCGCCTTGTTCATGTTCGGTGTTGGCCTGCACCTGGAACCGTCGTCCCTGCGGAGGCAGGCAAGGACCGCGGGTGCCGTGTCCCTGGGCGCCACGCTCCCTGCCTTCGTGCTCGGCGCAGGACTGGGTCTGCTGCTCACCGATGGCGGCTCCAACGGTCACCGGATGGCAACCGTTGTGTTCCTGGGCCTCACCCTCTCCGTCACCGCGCTACCCGTCCTGGCTCGGATCCTGGCGGACCGGGGCTTGGCCGCCAGCCGCGAGGGTGCCGTGGCGATGGCGTCCGCCGCAGTGGTGGACGTGCTGGCCTGGGGCGCGCTCGCCGCCGTCACCGCAATGGTGTCGGACGGGCAGGCGGGCATCCTACTCTTCGTCCCCTATCTGCTGCTCATGCTGCTGGTGGTCCGGCCGTTGCTGGCCCGTTCCCCCCGGCGGCCAGGAGCGCCGGTCCTCATCGCCGGTGCTCTGCTCTCGGCAGCCGCCACCGAGGTGATGGGGCTGCACCTCATCTTCGGCGCCCTGTTGTTCGGTCTGATCACACCGCGTTCCCCCGCCGGTTCCCCGGAGCATGACCGGCTGCGCGAAACGGTGGACCAGTCCGCCTCGCTCATGATGCCGGCGTTCTTCGTGCTCAGCGGCCTGGCGGTGGACCTGAGGGGCCTGGACTGGCAGAGACTGCTGGAGCTGATTCTGATCGTGGTGACGGCCGTCGCGGGCAAGATGGGCGGCACCTACGCCGCGGCGCGGCTCAGCCGCCTGCCGGCCCGCTCGGCAGCTGTCCTCGCCACGTTGATGAACACCCGTGGTCTTACCGAACTGGTCCTGCTCTCGGTCGGCCTCCACCTGGGCCTGCTCAGCCAAGACCTCTACTCGCTCATGGTGGTGATGGCCCTGGTCACCACCGCGATGACGGGCCCTCTGTTGGTCCTGCTGGAGCGCACCGAGCCGCCCTCGCAGGCATGGGCCGGCACCGAGCCTCGGGACGAACGGATGCGCGACAGCCGACCGGTCCGGTCGTAGGCGAGCACTGAGGTGACCGTCTGCGGCGACGGGTTCGGACACACGGGACCGGTCGCTGCTACCTCGGGGCGGGCGCCCGGGACAAAGGGGCGGGACAAGGGGTGCCGTCAGAGCGCGGACAAGGGGTCGGCGTGCAGGGTCGGCGGCGCTTGTCCGGGCCCGGCACCCGGACGCCCGGGCGCAGGGCCTCGGGGAAGGTGGCGGTGACGGCGGAGCCGGCCGCGGTGAGGTGCCAGGCCTTCGCCCGGCCGGCCTGCGGCAGGGTCACGAACTCCGCCAGGCCCTCGGCCGCCAGCCGGGCCATGCCGGGCGGGGCTCCATCGGGGGGGCTGGAGCTGACCGAGAAGGCCGGCCCTGAGCGGCTGGAGTGCCCGCGGTGCGAGCGGGACCGCACCGCGGGCAGGACTTGGGCCCGCTGGTGCTGCCCGCCCCGTCCATGCGGGAGCTGATGGCCGCGCTGGTGTCTGCTCCGGACGATCCGTGGTGGGAGGCGCGGGTGCGCGCGCGAAGCTCCATCCGGCCAAGGGTCGCTAAGTGTGACCTGTTGGCACGTGGGGGCGTGGAGTGGCGGGTTGTCGCATCCGGTGCCACTGATCAGCGGCGCATGCCTGACGGCGGGGCCGTCCTCATGGACGGCCCCGCCGTTGGCCCGGGTCGGTCGGTCTACCAGTGCTCGTGGCGCTCGCAGCGCTCGTCGTGCTCGTGGCGCTTGATCTTGGTGGGGTCGGCGGCGATGTGGCTGGCGGTGTCGCCGCCGCCGATGGCGGTGGCGATGTTGGTGACATCGCGCGGGGCGGCGCAGGAGACGTCGACCTTCAGGGTGATGGGCGGGTAGCTGCTCCCGGCGGCAAGGACGTCGTTACGGGTGCAGGTGAGGTTGGTCAGGGCGCAGTTCCATCCCGTGCCACTGATGCTGTCGGCCCTGAGCCCGTCGGGAAGGGTGTCGTACACGGTGACCGTGGTGCCGTCGGTCGGGGAGGCCCCGGAGGCGTTGCCGACGGTGATGGTGTAGGTGCCGTCCCGCCCCTGGGTGAAGTGCCTGCCGTGGGTTTTGGCGATGGTCAAGGACGGGGTGACCACCGTGTAGGAGATGGTCACCTGGCCGTTGTGGTTCGCCGTCCCGATCGTCGACGGCGCGTAGGACGTGGGGATACCCGTGGGGGTGGCGAAGCTGCTGCCCCCACCACCTCCACCCCCACCCGCCGAGGTGCCGTTGCTGTTGACGGTGGCGCTGCCGCCGCCCCCGCCGGCGAAGTACCCGCCGCCACCGCCCCCACCGGCACCGGTAGTGGCGGTGCAGCCGCCGTCGAAGGTACCGCCGGTGCCGCCGGTGCCGACCGTGACGCCGGCAAACCCGTCTCCCGGCCCGCCATTCGTGGCCGTACAGAGTGGAGCGGTGCCGGCGGCCCCGCCGGCGCCACCGGTGCTCGTGCTGGTGCTGCCACCGTCCCCGCCCTGCCCCGGCGAAGCCCCAGAGCCGGTAGCACTTCCCGCGGTACCTCCGGTGGCATCCGCCGTTCCGCCGTTACCCCCGTTCCCTCCCGCAGAACCCGCTCCGGTGCCGCCGGCGGCACCGCCGCCCCCGGCGACCACCAGCAAGGAGCCGCCCGCGCTGACGCTGGAAGCTCCACCCCCACCCGGACCTTCGAACTGGGCACCACTGGCCGCGCCGGCCCCGCCCGGGGCGCCGCCGTTGAACCCGCCGACACCACCCCTCCCGCTGCCGTTGCAGCCTTTGCCGCCGGTGCCACCGACGTCGATGGTGAACGTCGTCGGGGCGGTGGTCTGCGGCAGGGTGGTCACCACCTGCGCCCCCGTCCCGCCCGTCCCCGTGACCGAACAGGCGGTGCCGGTGTTGTCGGCGCCGCCGGCGCCGTCCGCGGTGATCGTCACCACCGCCGCCGCCGGAACCGTCAAGGTCTGCGCAGCGCCGGTGAAAGTGAAGGTCTGCGACGGATCAGCCCGCTGCGCCCGCACTGGCATGGTTTCCACTGGTGCGGCGGCCACCGGTGGAGCCGTGGCCGCCAGCAGCGCCATACCGGACAGCAGCGCGCTCCCCACCGATACCACCCCCACGCGGCGCTCCCCACGTCGTTCACCCGAGCCAACCGGGTCGGACGCGACGGCGGTACGGACCGGGGTCGTCCCACCGGCCGGGGTCCTGTTGAACTCGGCCACTGGCCGTTGACGGCTGACCCGGTACCACGGCAGATCGCCCTGTCCACGCGTACGAGCATTCATCCGCGGGTTCACCTCTCCTCACAGCGAAGCGCCCTGCGCCCCTCACGTTGCAAGTCGCGGGCATGACTGGATGCCTGACATAAATTCAGGACAAAACATCATTAAATGCCCTGATCCGATCACTTCGAGGTAGCGAGGCGATGGGATACCACGTGTGTCGCAGCGGGCCGTGCGGCTAGCCGTAGAGGGCGGTGACCCGGGCCAAGGAGTGAGGAGATCGTCTCTCCGTGAACGGAGACACACGGAAGATCCGGGAAACATGGCCCAGCCTCGCGGAGAACAGCAGAACCCGAAGGCAGTTCTCTTCTTTCCGCCCTGCCCACCTGCTTTCCCGCCCTGTCGGTCAAGCGCGCACCCCAGATCGCCCGGGCGGCGAGCGCTTGCTGCGCCCGTGTTGGACGTGCCGGGGCTCGATTGGCGGGAAGGAGGGTTTGCTGCTGGAGCTGACCGAGAAGGCCGGCCCGGACCGGCTGGAGTGCCCGCGGTGCGAGCGGGACCGCACCGCGGGCAGGACTTGGGCCGGCTGGTGCTGCCCACGCTGACCAAGCGTGAGCAGCTTGCCGCGCTGGTCTTTGCCCCGGATGATCCGTGGTGGGGGTGCTGCAGGCGAAGCTCTGCCCGCCGCGGAAGCGCCCTCGGGCGCGGCTGGATGACGGGTGGCCAGGTGCGGAGCAGGGCGATCGCCTCGTCGATGCGGCCCTGGCGTTCGCGCCTCGTCGCGAGCAGGCTGGCCGCCGTGGCCGGGTCGTCCAGCTGCCGGGCGACAGCTCGGGCGGCCGGGGATTGCGCTGCTGGAGGAGGGCCACGGCGTCGTGGCTCGGACTGGCTGGAGTGCCCGGGCTGCGCACACCCTCCGAAAAGCCAAGGAGGCCGTCGGCCCGCCGTGCAAGTCGTCCAGGAGACGCTGCACCGTTCCGTGCTGTGCCCCGCTGCTGGTCGCGGGTGTCAGTCAGGAGCCCGCTGTTCCTGCGGCCGCTTCGCCGCAGGCCCGGCACCGGGGCCGGTGGTCTGGTGTGGGTGGCTGGAGGGTGTTCAGAAACGTTCGCCGTCACGGGGTGGCCTCGGGTGTCTGTGGTCTGGTGCTGTCGCGTTGGGCTGTCGCGGGCCTGTGACGTGGGTGGGTGCCGGGACCCCCGTGTGTGGTGGGGTGCGACAGACGGGTGGGACAGGGGCTCAGGGCTGCCTGGGCGCCGAGATCGGCCGCTATGGTGCTGGTGGCCGGGCCCACTATGAGCCCCGTCTGCGGATCCAGCCCGCTGGGACCGGTCGGGCGATACCTCTGAGTCCACCGGGAGCGACCCCGGCGGCAGCGCGGCCGGGGCCCGCGCAGACTGGAAGGGCAGGCCGGTCCGCGTCCGGACCCCCGAGCGGGCAGCGGACCGGTGTTCCTCACCCGCGCCGCTTCCCGCAACCGCCCTGCGTGCCATCGCAAAGGGGCCGCTCTTGGGTGGCATGTTCGCGGCCGAAATTTCGCAGGTCAAAGGCCTGGCATCGGCTGATCGGCGGGTCTAGCATTCCCGGCACGGCGGCCCCACCACAGCGCCCACCGGGCCGCCGAGCAGAGCAGCCGCGTCTCCTGTCGGCGCTGCTGGCCTCCCACCGGCCGGGCCCGCGCGGAACGCAGCCCCTCGTTCCCGGGCCAGGCCGCCTGCGCCTTTCGACAGCAGACTTGTCGCCAACGCCGCCGCACCCGCGCGGCTGGAACTGTCCGCCTCCCGCAGTCAGCCCGCGCCCGCCGACCGGGACCTGGGCCGGGCAATCCTCGACTCCCCACTGGTGCGCGGCGCGATGTGGCTGCGCTGGACCCGGCACGACGGCATCCGCACCCTCCACCACGGTGCCGGCCTGGCCCGCGGCTGGGGCTCTGCTGGGCCCTGAGTCCCTTGGCGATGTTCTGCTGTGTCCCGGCTCGCGCTAGGGGATGTCGGTATGTTCAGCGGGACAAAGGTCCGCGTGGGAGCCCCCTGCCCAACATCTCTCAGCCACCGCCACCGCCACCGCCATCGCCGGGACCGGGCAGAGCGATGGTGTTGCCGCACAGGTTGAGCGGGATGTTGATCGGGGCCTGGACCAGGTTTCCTGACAACAGTCCCGGGGATCCGATGGCCGCGCCCTCCGCGGTGGTACCGCCGACGTTCACGCAGCCGGCTTTGCCAGCCGCGTTGCCGAGCGCTTGGGCGGGTGCGACACCGGCGACCAGCAGGCTGCCTGCGGCAGCAATAGACGCGATCACGCTTGGGAGAGCCATAAAGAGCAGCGTCGCAGACGCGCGTTCGTCTCAGGCGGCGGCAGGGCGGCATGACATCCCATCATCACCCTTCTGGTCGCTCGCCCGGTGTGACCTGTCGTGGTCTGTCGGGTTCGTATTGGGGTGTTTGAGGGTTTTGTGGTGTGCTGGTTGGACCAGTTGGGGGTGGTGTCAGGGGTAGGTGGGGGGTGGGTTCGGGGTGGTGTTTCCGGGCCTGTCCCGGTCACGTTCCCGTGTGTGTAGTAGGCATGCCAAGCCGCCCAGGGGTCCGGCTGTCGGGTTGGCAATGTGTCGGGTTTTCTGGCGTGCTCTCCGGCTGTTTTTCCTGGCTTGTTCCAGGGGATTTCGTCGGTGAATTCCGTGCGGGTTTTCCGGGTTTTCTGGGGTGTCTGTGTCTGCTTTCGGTACCGGCCTGGGCGCCCGCCGGTTCGGCGCGTCGGCTCTGCTCCGGTCGGTCTCGGTGGCCGCTTGTCCGGGCCTGCCTCGGTGGCGGCCGGCCGCGGGGGCCCGTGCTGCTGCGCCCGGCCCTGCCCGGCCCGCTCGGCGACGTTCCCGGGCCTGCCCCCGACGCCCCGTCCCGCTGGTCCTTGGCCGCTGTCCTCGGCGCCCGTTCGTTCGTTCCGGCCGTCCCGTCCCCGTCTCCGGGCCTGCCCCGGCGCAGCGGGGTCGTTCCAGAAATCTGGAACGACGGGTGACGAGCCTGCCGCTGCTCCGCCTCGCTCGTCGCGGCCGCCGTCCTCGGGCCGCTGCGTCCCGCTCGGCGCCCGTCGTGGCCGCCGCCCGCCCCGTCCTCGCTGGCGCCTGCTGCGCCGCCGCCGTCCTGGCCGCCGGGCGGCCGTCCCGGCTGTCGCGGGTGCTGTCGCGTCGGGGTGCCGCGTGGGGTGTTGTCATCTGGTGTGACGTGGGCGGGGACCCGGGAAACCCTGTGTGTGGCAGGGGTGCGACAGGCCGGGGTGCGACAACTGTGCCCTCGTCGGCCGGCGGTCTCGGACGTAGGCCCGTCCCTGGTGTCCTGTGTGCCGGTGGCCCGGCCCGAAGGGAGCCGCAGGCCACCGTGCCCGCCCGCTCCGCCCTGCTCCCCGCCCGCCCGAAAAGGGGCCCGCAGCCTCACCCGGACTTCCCCGGTCCCCTGGCCACTTCCCGAGGGGCCGCCAGGCCCCGCTCCCGGCTCTCCTCCCACCGCCCTCCGGAGGGGCCGCAGGCCCCGCCCCCGGCTCCCGGTGGCGCCGCAGACGCCACCCCCCGACCACCACCAAGGGGCCGCCAGGCCCCGACCCCCTGCCGAAGGCCCGCAGCCTCTTTTCCTGTTGTTCCGTGTCGTGCTGCGCCCCGCTTTTCGGGAGAGTGGTGTCCGTGTTTTTCACGGTCGGATGCCGGTAGCGGGTTAGTGCTCAAGGTGGTATTACGATCTAAGATCTGCCCTGGTTGGAAGGAAGCATCGTTTCTGGCGCCTTTTACTGGATATTTCGTGGTTCGGTGGAGCGGGCGTCATATCCAGGCAGACGGGCGGGTTTTCCGGGGTGTTCCGTGCGGTGTCATGGTGGCGTTCTCAGGACGTTGTGAGGGCGGCTCAGGTGACCGTCCCACGCGGTCTCGGAAGCCTCGTGCTGCGCCCCTTTCCCCGCATGCTGCGCCCCTCTCCCCGGCGCCTTTAGGCGGGGTGGGGTGCGGTGCGCCGCAGGGGCTTTTCCCGGACTTCCAGGCGCCCCTTTCCGGGGTGGTGTGCTCGGCGTTTTCTGCCGTGTGCCGGGGAAAGCCCTGGCCCCGTCAGGACTGGGGGGTGTGCTCGTCCGGGCCGGGCCTGCGCGCGGGGCAAGGCCGTGACAGCTCTTGCATCTTCGAACCCCGGCCCTGGCACGGGGCGAGAGGCCTGCTTTGGGGGCTGTCGGCCGCAGGCCGCCGCGCTGCGCCCGGCGGTCGCCCCCGAGGCTGGCCCGGGGGCCCGGCACGGGCGTCTGGACGGGGTGCCGGCCGATGTCGCCGGAGGACCGGACCGGTGGGCCCCGACAGGGCCTCATCCCGGGTGAGACGCCGGCGTCGGCAATTCGCGCCACATCGTCAACGGGCACCGTTCCGGATATCCCCCTCCCCGTCAGGGGAGGGCTGCCACCCGAAATTCACGCCACATCGTCAACGCCCGGGGCCGCCCCGCAGGGGAGGCCCTGCTACCCGCAATTCACGTCACATCGTTAACGCCACTCATGGCGGGCCGCAGGCCCGTGCCCAACCACCCATCAACTAAGGCCCCGCCAGGGGCCGTCACCCCAAAGCCAATTCGCCGCAGGCGAATGGCCCCACCCCCGCCCGGCGCAGCCGGGCCCCGAGGCGCAGCCTCGGGCAACCACCCGCGGTGACGCCGCCAGGCGGCACCCCCGCACCTGGCGGTGCGTCAGCACCGCCGCAGGGCCGCCAGGCCCTGCTTAAGCCGCAGGCTTCCGCCCCG